>JAZNYG010000059.1:0-5871 GCA_045594245.1 Bacteroidaceae bacterium | reverse complement strand
GCTTTTCCGGCCAAGTGCCTGATGATAGAGCTTACGGGAGGATCTAAGATCTACTATTCGTTCGAGAAATACGTCCCTATGATACGTTTCGAGAATGGAGTGATGCGTGTCTCTACCCGTAAGATAGAGTTTAGCCGTATCGTGCAGTTTGCAGTGATTGATGATGCTTCGGGTATTGAGGCCGTAGAGACTGCTCCGCAGTTCTCGGCCGATGGATACCAGTTCACCATCACCTCACTCGAACCGATACGTGTATTCAATACCGTTGGCGTTCCTTGCCAAGCAGTTGTCACTGCATCCGATGAGGCTCAGCATGTAGATCTCACACAGCTCCCTGCCGGCACCTATGTGGTGCAGTGTGGCGAGCAGTCATTCACCATATATAAGAAGTAGGTATGAGTCGCAAGATATTCCGTTTACTCTTTCTGATGATGCTTCTTGCATCTACGGTTGTGGCTCAAGACAATATCCATATCCGCACCCATTCCTACGGCTCTTATTGGGAGTTCCCGCTCGCAATGGACGATGTCAACTACTTTGACTTCAACGCCGACCAGAGTCGCCTTCATGCCAATGTGCAGGGTGGGGTAGTAGTGCCCTTCCGCAGTAGCGAGGTCGATACCATCACGTTTCAGCATGCCCCCACCACCTTCACGGAGAACCGCTACAAGGTGTTTCAGATGTACATCACCATCAATAGTGGCGAGGCAGTGACCTCCAAGGAGGAGTATGTTACATGCTATGTCTCTGTCAATGGCCGTGGTAGCTATCCTCACTATTCGGGTAAGGCCAAGATTCGTGGCCGTGGCAACAGCACGTGGGAATGGTACGACAAGAAACCCTATCGCATCAAGCTCGACAAGAAGGCCTCTATCTTGGGACTCGAAGCCAATAAGGACTGGGTATTGCTGGCCAACTATCGTGATGTTACCGACCTGATGAATACCTTTGTCTTCGAGGCTGGCCATTGGCTCGATATGCCTTGCACCAACCACACACGCTACACCGAGGTGTTCCTTAATGGAGAGTATATCGGGCTTTATCAGCTTACCGAGCAGGTAGAGCAGGGCAAGGGCCGCGTTGATGTAGATGAGCAGCGAGGTATACTCCTTGCTCTCGACCTCGACGATGGTCCCGGACTCTCACCCGGTGCTACAGACAATTTCTACTCCAAGGTGTTCGACTTGCCTGTATGCATTAAGCATCCCGATGAGGATGACCTCACCGATGCCTTGAAAGACTCCATCAAGCAGGTGTTTGCCGAGTTGGAGACGGCCATCAACAACAAGAGTTTCTCGCAGACCAATAAGCTGATGGACCTCCGCTCCTTCGTGCGTTACCTTATCCTGCAGGAGCTGGTGCTCAACGTGGAACTGGTAGCTCCGCGCAGCGTCTTCATTCATAAGGATGTAGATGGCAAGTGGATTATGGGACCTCTGTGGGACTTCGATGCCGGCTACGATTTCGACTGGGCCACGATGACTACCGGGCACAATTACTTCTCCAATTATAAAGAGCTAGTCTTGGGTACCGATCCCTATCGCCACCGCGGTTGCTACGATGGTGGTATCTCTCCTTTCTTCACTCGCCTCTTCGGCAATCACGGCTTTGTCACTCTCTTCAAGGAGGAGTGGAATGCCATGAAAGGCGAAATCGTGGATCGTAACTGGGAGCAGATGGAACTCTATCTTGACGAACTGCATCGCGGCACCATCACTCGCGAGTTTACCCGTTGGCCCCTCCGTGGCAAGACCTATATGAATGATGTATATGCCATGCACGACTGGCTAGTACGACGCGTTAACTACCTTGACGGCATCATCAATGCCTATCCGCTGCCATAGCAGATTATTGGCTTGTTAGGCTTGTGTTATTGTATGGCTATCGCCATGTAAATACGAATGATTTCACATGGCGATACTTGTTAGGAGGCAATATGTTCATCGGGTGTAATATTGTACAAAATCATAACAATGTTTACCCCTGAAAAATCCTTTAATCAAATATTGTTATAATATTGTTTTATAGTCTAATAGCGAACTTCTTTAACCGCATATCAAGCATTTCTTCCGGTATGATTGCTTTTACGGCATCTGCGACCGAATTTATAAGGCGTTCGCGAACATAATCTTGACGGATGACAAGCGATATTTCGCGTACGGGAGTGGGGGTTGATAGTAGGCGCACATGCTGTTGCTGTTTCTCGTGTAGCAGGGGCAGATGCAACTCGGGGATTACCGTGTAGCCTCCGTTCTCGTCTACGATTTTGATGAGCGTGTCTATGCTTCCTGCTTCATAAGTGGTAGAGTAGGCCGACTGTGCTTGGCAGAAATTGAACACCTGATTTCTCATGCAGTGACCCTCTTTCAATACCCATAGATGCTCAGTTGGCATCTCATGTGCCACGATTTCCTCCTTTTCGTATAGTTCCTCGCTGGGCGACACATAAGCAGCGAACTTCTCGTAGTAGAGCGGTATCTCCAGAAAATCGGGTTGCTCCAATGGAGTGGCAAGGATAGCCATATCCAACTCAGCCTTACGCAACTGTTCTATGATGACTGCTGTGCGCAGCTCGAAGGCGCGTAGCTCAATCTGTGGAAACATCTGCTGCATCTGTTTGAAGAGTCGGGGTAGGATATAGGGTGCTACAGTGGGAATCACTCCAATGCGTATGCTTCCGCTGCTGAGTTCCTTCTCCGAGCGTGTTATCTCCTTCAGCTGTGCTATATGATACAACACCACGCGTGCCTGGTCCACCACGGTGCGCCCACTCTCGGTAGTGCCGATAGGATGGCTCTTGCGGTCGAAGAGGGTGAGGTCGAGTTCCTCTTCGAGTTTCTGTATCAGTGCACTCAGTGTCGGTTGGCTCACGCCGCACGCTTCGGCGGCTCTCTGGAAGTGGCGATGCTTGTCGAGCGCCACGATGTACTCTAATTGCTGGATATTCATACGTTCCTTATTTGCTTACCGCAAAGTTAGCAATAGTTTTTGTAAATTATCCTATAATTCCTATCTATTTGTTAGCATGAACAGACAAGTTGAATAATTTTGTCTCCCTAATTCCCCCTCTTAATCACCTCCGCCGGATTCTCTCGTGCGGTGCGCCATACGCGTGAGCCTACCGAGAGGGCGATGAGCAGGACGATGGCGAGGAAGATGACGGCGTATATCCACCAGGCGATGGGCGCTTGCTTCACGTACTGCGCCACCCACTCCTTCATTATCATATAGCCTATGGGGAAGGCCACGGCCGAGGCGGCGAGGACGATGAGTCCGTACTCCTTTATAAATATGGAGAGGATGTCCGCCAACGTGGCTCCGTGAATCTTGCGCAGGGCAATCTCCTTGCGCCTTTGGGCACAGGCAAGCGTCACGATGGAGTAGACGCCAAACACGGCCACGAGGATGCAGACGGCGGTGATGATGCCAAGGATGAGCATGAGGTTGGTCTCGCTCTTCAATTGATTGTTAAAGACATCTTCCGAGAAAACCAAATCATAATCCACGTCAGGGAACTTCGTCTTCATAATTTCGTGTACACGATGTTCAAACTCCTTGCGTTCATTTGGCATATAGGTGATGGTGAGGTAATCACTCTCGTTGTTATATTCCGCGAGGGCGCATCCGAGAGAGAGTATTGCGGTTGCCTCTGTATCCTTGAAAGGATTATAATAGATATCTTTAATGACGGCTACGATAGTAAACTCATTTCGACGGTCTTTCGGGTCTCTACTACTTCCGTATGTACGTTTTGTATATACCGTTTGACCTATGGGGTTATCTATTCCGAGGTCACGACACACCTTATCGGTAACAACAATCTCATTGGCCTGCCACTCTTCTTTACGTGGCAAAGTTCCTTCGAGCACGGTAAATCCATTGCTTGGATTAGCAACATCCCAGACCCCTTCGATGAATTCTATATACACTTCATCCTCTCCAGGCGAAAGACTTATCTTGTCTGGAATATTCCATGCTTTCCTATTGTGTTCTAATGACACACTCAAGTCAATAGAACCTTCCAGAAGTTCCGTGACCATAGGTAACTCACGCAGATGGGGTGCTATTTCGTTATACTTCCTTGCAGCAGGATTGGCGTTCCACACCCTTTTTTTCTCCAATTCGGGAAAATGCAGTTGCGCACGCCCTCTGATATTATGTCCCCAGTCGGTATGCTTCATAAATGCTACTTGGCGTATCATCACCACAGAGCAGAAGATAAAGGTCATACTTACTGTCAACTGAACAAACGAACTGATTTTACGCGATTTGTCGTTGCGAAGATTATGCCCCGTGAGTGTACGATTCCGAACAATGGCTATCGGAATAACGCAGAGCGTAAGACAAACATATCCAGTAATGAGCATTATCCATAGCGCACGGCTCATAATGTAGCTATAGCCTGTGTGAATTGCTGTGAACCGAGAGAACGGCATGTGCAACCATTCTACTCCGAGCAAACCGAAAGCCATTGCCATAAAGAGCACGATAGACACTTCGACAAGGAACATCACCATCAGTCCGCCCACAGTAGAGCCATTGACGATACGCAAGGCCATCTCGCGCTCACGGCTGCGCAAACGGATGAGATAGAGTACAAGATAATTGATGAGTGCACATACTACCAATAACACGCTACATACAAAGAATACCTGCAGATACTCCCAAGTGAGGCTAAGCGTGTACTTTCCTGTCGACTTGTGAGCATCAGAAATCTGAATCGTTTGCGTGCCATATGGTTTATTCCATTCCTCAATACTATACAGCCCGGGCACATACCAGTCAGCTACTTTCTTGGCAAAAGCTTCTACATCTACACCTTCGTACAACTTTGCATACAGATGATGCATATCAGTGGCTCTAGCGCCAAGCTCGGTATATGCAATATCAAAATCAAAGATACTATGCGCACCGAAGTCCTTGATAACAGCACCCACTTCAACTTCCCGCTCTCCTTCGGTATTCCTATGCCCCCACATATTCCTTTCTCGATAAAGTGTCAGTTTGCGTCCAATAACATCAGTTTCATCGGGGAAGAGTCGTTTGGCATACTTTTCATTCAGAGCTATCTTGTCGGGGTTGGTGATAAAGTCGTAGTCGCCCTGTAAAAGCGGCAAGTCAAATACCTGAAGGAATGTACTGTCAATCATAATAGGGTTGACATCCATACCATTCACCTTTTGCCAACAAGCCCTAGGACTGCTATATAAAGAGAAGATACTGGTAACAGCTTCCACTTCAGGAAACTCATCGCGTAATGTTGTGTATAGTTGTGGACGTGCTCTCAGGCGATGAAAGGGCGATAGATACTTGGTACGACCTAATGCCCATGGATCCATAAACGTATATATCCGCTCATAGTCCTTGTGCATCGTATCGTAGGTGTTCTCGTAGTGCATCCACAGGGTGGAGAGCGAGAGGCAGACGAAGCCGGCGGCGAGGCCGAGCACGGAGATGGCGGTTTGCGCGGGGTATTTGCGCAGGTTGCGCAGGGCTATTTTGATGTAATGTAGTAGCATTTGAGTTTTTTAGTTTATAAATGTTGCACATTTAAGATTCCTTGCTTGCTCGGCAATATTATGCAAGCATATATTGCTCTCGCTGCGCTACGGAATTTTTAGTTTGTGTACTGTTGTCAAGGATTTTCACAGGCTTGACAAAATTTTATCACAGGCTCGACAAAACTTTGTCAAAGGTATGATAAATTTTTATCATAGGCTTGATAATTCTTTTTTTTGCTTGCCTTTTGTCATCTTGAACGAAGTGAAAGATCTCTTTCAAGTTTCGATGCGAGATTGCCTTAACGGCGACCTAAAGGTTGTTTCACTGCGTTCAGAATGACAGGAGCGTTTGTTTGTTTTCTTGATTCAT
>JAZNYG010000058.1:0-18197 GCA_045594245.1 Bacteroidaceae bacterium | reverse complement strand
GAGAAGATGAGTGGACGATATACCTGTATCGACCGTAACATCAGCCTGTTCGATGCGTATAACTATACCATCTATGTGCCTACTAACGAGGCTATACAGCAGTTGCATGATGAAGGCTTGTTGCCTACATGGGACGACTATGAGAGTCTGACTGCCGATGACTTTGGTGGCGATGCAGCAGCATTGAAGGCAGCACAGACGAAGGTGGCAGCCCGCATCACCGACTTCTTGCGTTATCACATCCAGGATAATGCCATCTTTATCGGTGGTGAGCCTGTGAGCGATGGCAAGTATGAGACTTCAAAGATGAATACAGCCAACAAACGATTCTATAGCGTGACGGTTGATGCCGATGATTATCAGATGACCATGAAGGATCAAGTGAATGAAACTCCCCGAAAAGTAATGACCGAGAATGGCCTGTACAATATCATGGGACGCGAGTATTGGATTGAGACCATGGGCTCTGGTGCTAACGAACGTACCGAGATATACAATGCTTCGGACGTTGTAGTTCATCAGATCGATGGCGTACTCCTATATGATAAGAGTCAGAAGAAACCATGGAGAGAAGAGATAAACTGGAATACAAATAACTAAAGTAGCAGACGAAGATGAAAAACATATTGAGAACTATCGCAATGATGGCGCTGCTACTGACTACAGTGCAGCTTAGGGCACAGATTACCCAAGTATACGGAACTGTTTCTGATGATTGGGGACCGTTGCTTGGTGTGAATGTGTGTGAGATGGATGGTACTGACCGTATTGTAGAATCGGCCACTACCGACCTCAATGGTAACTTTACCATGCGAGTGAAGAATCCGAAGAACAAGATACGCTTCAGCTTTGTGGGGTGCACAACAGTATTGCTCCCTATTGACCGCGAGCAGTATACCATACACATGAAGTCGGAGAATGAGATTGCCGAGGTGACCATTGTGTCGCAACGCCGTATCAACTCCGGCGGTTTGGCTATCCCGGAGCGTGAGGTGTCGTTTGCAGCGCAAACACTCTCTACCGAAGGCTTCGAGGGATTGGGTATCAATACGATTGACGAGGCTTTGCAGGGACGTATCTCGGGTCTCGACATCGTATCGGTATCAGGTAACTTGGGTGCTGGTACTACCATGCGCCTTCGTGGTGCCTCTACGGTAAGTACACTCACCAGCAGCAATCCGCTGATTGTGGTGAATGGTAATACCTGGAATGTGGATATGTCGGACTTCGACGTGCAATCGGCCAATGACGAGCAGTTTGCCCAATTGCTCAACATCAATCCAGAGGATATCGAGAGCATCACCGTACTGAAGGATGCGGCTGCTACGGCCATCTATGGTTCGCAAGGTGCCAATGGTGTGATTGAGTTGACCACCAAGCGCGGTAAGCAGGGTAAGCCTCAGTTGGCCTATACGATGCGTATGACTGGCACCTACCAGCCCCAAGGCTATCAATTGCTTGATGGTGACGACTACACCATGCTGTTGAAGGAGTCATACTTCAATCCCACACAGAGTGACGCTGCTGCCAACATTCGTGAGCTCAACTACGACAAGAACTTCTCAGAGTATGAGCAGTACAACAACAATACCGATTGGGCAAAGGCAGTGACACAGGTCGGTTTGCGCCAGAACCATCATATCTCCGTATCGGGAGGTGGTGAGAAGGCCAGTTTCCGTATCTCTGGAGGTTTCGACAATGAGACAGGTAGTGTAATCAAACAGCACCTGAGCCGATTCTCTACACGTGTGGCTCTCGACTACTATGTGAGCCAGCGTATCTCTATCGCTACCAACTTCTCGCTCACCTATACGAAGAACGACAGAAACTATGACAATCTGTTGTCTTTGGCCTATAAGAAGATGCCTAATATGAGTATCTATGAGCAAGATCCTATTACAGGTGTTGACACGGACCGTTATTATACGATGTTGCAGTCAGCATCTAAGGAGTTTAATGGAAGTGGAAATAATCCTAATCAGAAAGACTATGTGAATCCTGTGGCCAGTGCTCATCTTGCCATCAACAATCAGAAGACCTACGACATCATGCCCGAGTTGCAAATCAAGTACCGACTGCTGGGTCTTGACGACGAGTCATGGCAGCTGAACTGGGATGGACGTTTCTACATGAACCTCTTCAATGACTATGTTGACCAATTCTATCCGAGCGAACTGAAGACGGTGGCATGGAATGCGGGTGTAAACTCTGCATACGCAGCAAGCAGCAAGAGTGTAGCACTCAATACGAAGCAAACGGTGACGTTGATCCCGCATTTCAATAACCCTGACCATTCATTGATGGCGATGGGACGTATGGAGATGACCACAGGTCAGTCGAGCAGTCAATCCTCTTCAGGTCACGGATTACCTACGGGTGGTATCACCAGCCCTAATGCCGGTGGTGTGATTACTGGTCAGTCTACAGGTTATAGCCGTTGGCGTTCGTTGTACTATACTTTCTCAACGCACTATGCCTATAAGAGTAAGTATATGTTTGACTTCTCGGTGCGTGTTGACGGTAGCACCAAGTTTGGTCCTGGCAAGCGCTGGGGTGTCTTTCCTGCTGTATCGCTGCGTTGGAACGTCATCGACGAGGAGTGGATGGAGCCTACCAAGGATTGGCTCTCTATGCTCTCAATCCGTCCTAGCTGGGGACGTGTGGGCAATGCGCCTAATGCTGATTACCTCTATGAAAGTAAATATGGTGTAGGTAACCGTTACTTGGACATGAGCAGTATGTCGCCGCTCAATATCCGTCTCTCTGACCTTCGTTGGGAGAAGGTTTCGACCTACGATGTGGGTATGGATATCGGTTTCTTCGAGGATAAGCTGAATGTGACATTGGACTGGTATAACTCCAAGACCGAGGATATGCTGATGCCCGATGTGAGAATCCCCTCAAGTACAGGTTACAAAACATTGCCGGTGAAGAACGTGGGGTCAATGCGCAATACGGGTTGGGAATTGAATATCGATACCCGTGAGGTGGTAAAGAGAGGCAAGTTTGGATTTGACTTCAACTTGGCATTCGGTAACAACTACAATGAGATTCTGGAGATGGACCCCACCGTGCTGAAATCGCTGAACAGTGACTTTAACTATGGCAACCGCGAGGTGCTGCAGCGTGTGCAGATAGGTAATCCGTTCGGAGCTATCTACGGCTTCCGCTATAAGGGCGTATACCAATATAATTATGAGACTGTAGCTGACATGTCGCACGATGAACGTGCAGAGTTCCTTGCCGATGGTAAGACTGCTCCTATTGTACTCAATGCCGATGGTAGCATGGTGTACGATGAGGATGGATTGCCCCTTCAGATGATGTATAACTACTCTAATGAGGGTACCACTTTGCCTTATGAGTTTAAGGGGGGTGATGCTATCTATGAGGACATAAACCACGACGGTAACATCAACGCACTGGACATCGTCTATTTGGGTAGCTCATTGCCTAAGTTGACAGGTGGATTTGGATTTAATCTCAAGTATGCCAAGTGGAGACTGAATACACAGTTCAATTATCGTGTAGGAAACAAGATTCTCAACCTTGCACGCTTGGATGCCGAGGCGATGATTGGTAATAACAATCAGAGCAAGGCGGTGAACCACCGTTGGCGTAAGGAGGGTGACAATACCTCTATCCCTCGCGCAATGTTTGGTGCCGGTTCTAACTACAACACCTTGATTAGCGACCGCTTCGTGGAGGATGGCTCGTTCCTCCGTCTCAACTATATACAGTTGTCGTACGAGCTGAACAGAGATTGGGTCAAGAGTCTCGGTCTGCGTGGTGTAAGATGTTATATGAGTGCCAACAACCTCTTCTGCCTGACACGTTACAAAGGTGTAGACCCTGAAGTGGGTTATGGTGGCTATGGCGTTGCATCGGATGGTGGACAGACACCGCGTGCGAAGTCGTTTACATTGGGTTTGTCGGTTGATTTCTAAAATGAAGGCTATGAAAAGAAAATTGATTATAGGACTGATAGGTTGCATGGGACTCACTTTTACGTCATGTGGTGATTTCCTTGACTTGGAACCTTTGAACGAGATTATTTTGGAAAACTTCTGGAATGAGAAGAGCGATGTGGAGAACATCGTGGCAGGTTGTTATGCCTCACTGCAGTCTCAAGAAGTGGTGGAGCGTATGATGGCTTGGGGTGAATTCCGTTCCGATAATATAATAGGTGGTACCAATATTAGTGATAATGAGAGTCTGGAGAATGTGTTCAAGGAGAACATCAAGTCGGACAATACATACACCAATTGGGATGCCTTCTATAGTATTATCAATACATGTAACACGGTGTTGCACTATGCACCAGGCGTGGCCGAGAAGGACCCCACCTTTACAAAGAGCGAGCTGGATGCAACGATTGCCGAGGTATCGACAATTCGTGCCCTCTGCTACTTCTACCTGATTCGTGCATTCCGTGATGTACCTTATGTGACAGAGCCCTTCATTGAAGATACACAGGAGATGGCGTTGCCTGCAACCCCATTCTATGATGTGCTCGACTCGCTGATTACAAATCTGGAGGCTGTCAAGCCCTATGCTGTGAAGAAGTACCCGGCCAATAAGCTGAATTATCAGACTGGCCGTGTTACACAGGATGCTATCCATGCGCTCTTGTGCGACTTGCATCTGTGGAACCAGAATTATGAAGCTGCTGTCCGTTATGCCGATCTCGTGATTGATGCCAAGACTGCAGATTACCAGAAAGTGCTCGACAAGCTGGCAGGTAATGCCAGTGCCGAAGACCAGATGATTGGCGGCTATCCGCTGATATCTGATAGGCTGAGTAGCTATTATGGCAATGCATACGACATGATATTTGGTACAGGAAACAGTCGTGAGAGCATCTTCGAACTCAACTACTCCTCAGAAGAAACGATGCCCTCCAATGGTGCTGTAAGCTATTACTATGGTAACCAAGAGACATATCCCGGTATTGTGAAACCTGCAGAGTTTATCACTACCGACATGACTCTGGACAGACCGAATGTGTATGCCCATAAGTATGATAGCCGCTATTATGAAAACATGCAGTCGACAGGTACTACTTATGGTATCAATAAGTACGCATCGAACAGTAGTACAGTGAATGCTTCGGCATCTACGCCGAATGCTGCTTATGGTAGTCTGTATGCTAAAAACAATTGCTATGCTAACTGGATAGTATATCGCCTGACCGATGTGATGCTGATGAAAGCCGAGGCAATGGTGCAGTTGATTGACGAGAATGACTCGACAGATAATGCCGCAGCAGTGCGCGACTCATTGTTCCGTGGAGCCTTTGAAATTGTCAGTGTTGTCAACAATCGCTCAAGCTTTGCCTCAACTGAGGGTGGAATATCATACGGTGATTTCAGCAGTAAGACCCAGATGACCAATCTTGTACTTGACGAGCGTAACCGCGAACTGATGTTCGAAGGCAAGCGCTGGTTTGACCTCGTGCGTCGTGCCGAACGCGAAAACAGTACCAGCTATCTGATAGCACAGGTAACCCGTAAGGGCTCTGACAACGCCAGTGTGGTGCAGAGTAAACTCTCACGTATGGATGGTTTGTATTGGCCGTACAATAAGGAGGAACTTCAGGTGAATCCTTACCTCAAGCAGAATCCTGCTTATCCGACTGAGGATGAAGGTTCATACGAGAATACAATGACGAAATAACTAATCAATGATATAAACGAAATACTATGAAACGTAAAGAAAAAAATATCGCTTTATTGTTGCTACAGTTTATATTGGCTTCGGGCATCTTTTACAGTTGCAATGATGTAGACACATCGAACTACTATACTTTCACAGGCGAGATGATGAGTGAGTATCTCGAGTCGCGCGAACAATTTAGCGACTTCACAGCTATTCTTAAGCGAGCCGAACTGTTCGAGCCTTTGTCTGTATATGGCCATTATACCTGCTTTGCTCCTCATAATGATGCGTTCAAGGCATATCTGAGCGAGAGAGGACTTAGCTCCATTGATGAACTGACCGATGAGGACTGCGATACGATTGCACGTACTCACTTGGTGAAGAATATTTACGAGGTGGCTGACATGGCCGATGGTACACTGACCACAGCCAATATGAACCGTTGCTACATTGAAATCACTCACGGCGTTGATAGCAATAGCAATGCTGTGGTGTACCTCAACCGCTCGGCCCACATCCTCTTTGCTACACAGGACGAAGAGGTGGAGAATGGTATCGTACATCCTGTAAGCGGTGTGCTGAAGAGCAGTAGCCGTATGCTTCCCGATATTTTGATGGAGAATCCTACCATATCCATCTTTACGGAAGCATTGAGCAGAACCAAGATTATCGACTCGTTGTATGCCTATCGTGATCCCAGCTACAACCCCAAGGACTATGAGCGCGTGAAGTATACTTCTCACGTAAACCGTGAGACTGCTACTGCTCCCGATGAGAAGAAGCAAGGGTTCACCGCCTTTGTTCCTACTGATAAGGTGCTGAAGGAGAAGTATGGTATTGAGACTTGGCAGGACCTCTATGCTAAGGCTGCCGAAATCTATGGCGCTGTATATGGTGACCAGGGAGAGAGTTATTATAGTATGGACTCTGTGGCACTTACTCATCGTAAGAATCCGCTCAACCGCTTGGTTGCTTACCATATTCTCGACCGTGATGTGATTGGTTGGAACTTGCTGACGCCCCGTAACGACATTGGTATCCAAACTACCATCATGAATCCTATCGACTGGTATGAAACATTGTTGCCTCACACCATGATAAGAGTGGAGAAACTGACTGTATTGAAGTATGGTGGCGGTAGTGCTTTGGGTGAGCGTTACATCAACCGCCGTTACGACGATGAGTATCAGATCAAGGGAGCTATGATTAGCCAAACGGTAGAAAACGAATATGCCAATGCTGCCATCAACGGACGCTACTTCTATGTGGATGATTTGCTCGCATTCTCAGAGACAACACGCGACGTGGTGCACAACTGTCGCATTCGTATGGATATGGCTACCATATTCCCTGAGTTGATGACAATGAACATCCGCCAGAACGGTACCGACCCCACTGTGAACGACCCTGAATATGATGAGACAGGTAAGTATGGACGTAACTACTACTTCCCCGATGGATATCTGAAGAACGTGAAGGTGAACGGACTCTTTGTTTATCGTCGTCCTCATAGCTTCTACGATAGCTACGAAGGTGATGAGATGAATATGTTCGGTAACTATGACATTACCTTCAAACTTCCTCCTGTACCTTATGAAGGCGAGTGGCAGATTCGCTTGGGCTATGCTGCCGAGCCTACTCGTGGTATTGCTCAGGTATACTTTGACAACGAACCCCAAGGTATTCCTTTGGATATGACAAAGACCTTGGACGATCCATCTATTTTGGGTGCCGACTGGGTGGCCAACTATACTACGATGTCCGCTCAAAACTTGGCTGCCGACCAGAAGGCTTTGAAGAACAAGGGTTATTATCGTGGAGCTGCCGGTGGCTATCGCTTTGATATGGGTACTACCAACCGTGTAGTCTTTGCTACACAGCTTCGTACCTTCCGCCGTGTGTTGTGTACAGTACACATCGACCCGAACGAGGACCACTTCTTGCGTGTGCGCAGCGTATCTTCAAAGAAGGGTAATGACAATGAGTTTATGCTCGACTATATCGAACTGGTGCCCAAGAGTGTATACGGAGTGACCGACGAGGGCGCTATGGAGGATATGTTGTAATCGAATGAGGAACTATAGAAACAGAATGATTATGAACAATAGATATATATATGGTATAGGAGCTGCATTGCTCTTGTTGCTTGGCACTAGCTGTACTGATACTTGGGAGCAACACTATTCTCAGGAAGCAGCCGGTGGCAATACGTTGTGGGAGGAAATCTCTTCACGTAGCGAACTGAGCAACTTTGCCAAGGTGATAGATGCTTGTGAATATGATATCGTGCTTAATGGTAGCCAGACCTATTCGGTATTTGCACCTACGAACGATTATCTTTCACTTGCAGAGGCCGATAGCTTGATTGAGAACTATACTCTGCAGAAGAATCAGGGGGTAAAGACAAACGACAATAGAGTGATTACACAGTTTGTGCACAATCACATTGCGCTATATCGTAAGTCGGTGTCGTCGATGACCAATGACTCCATCTCCATGATGAACGGAAAGTACCAAGTGCTTACTCAGACCAGTATTGGCGGCAAAGCCTTTGGCGTTTCTAACGAACTGCATAGCAACGGTGTGCTCTATACACTGAACGGTAAGGTAGACTATTTCCCCAATGTGTTCGAGTATTTGGGACTTGACTCAGAATTGGATAGCGTTTACAACTTTATCAATAGCTACAGCGTATATGACTTTGACCCCAATCAGAGTGTGGCTGGCGGTATTGTCGATGGTGAGACCGTATACCTTGATTCAGTTGTGGTACTCCGCAACAGCTTCCTCAGTCAGTATGGATATATCAATTCCGAGGACAGTACCTACTGGATGCTCGCTCCTACCAATAAGGTTTGGACTGAATTGTATAATGAATATCGCGAATATTTCGTATATGACAAGTCCTTGGCAGCTGCCGACTCTTTGCAAGAGAACAATGCCAAGATGTCAATCCTGATGGGTGCCTTCTTCAATAGGACCGATAATCCAGATGCTGCATTCCAGGACTCTGCTTTATCTACCATCGCTCCAACTGCTCTTATGCGCTTGTTGCAGGATGCCGAGCCGAAGGGTATCTACTACAAACCGTTTGAGGCGGGTGGTATATTTGATGGCACAGAAGATATTGTATGTAGCAACGGTCATGTACGTAAGGCCGAGACATTCAACATTGACAAGTCGAAGACCTTCTTGCAAACCATCAAGGTGGAGGCTGAGAACCAAATCTATCAGAAGAGTCTGTTGGAGTGTGAAACTCCGCTCACTATCCGCACCGTCCCAATGGACAATGCCTTCTACAATAAGTTGTCGGGCAATGCCTATGTGGATGTTATTCCTAAGAATACATCCGAAGACCCCGATAAGTTCCCAGCTCCGAAGGTGACATTCTCTATTCCTGGCACCTTGTCAAACATCCCCTATGATATCTATATAGTGACAGCACCCGTAGAGGCTTATAATACGTATGCTACGGATGAGGATCGTTTGCCTAACCGTATTCGCGGTATCTTGAACTTCAATAATCTTGACGGAAAGACTCAGACAAAGCGTTTGAACGCTGTAGAGTCTACATCGGGTAGTGTAGATACTCTTTTGGTAGGCTCCAAGGTGGTGTTCCCAACCTCTGCATACGGATTGGCCGAGCCTGTAGTGAATCTGCAGATCTTGAGCCAGGTGAGTCGTAACCAGACTACACAGTATTCTAATACGATGCATTTGGATTGTATCATATTCAAGCCGCATGTGGATGAAGTTGAAGGAGAGTAAGAGTAACGTTGCATTTTAATTCACACGATATGAAGAATTATATAATATATAGTTTGTCTGCTTGCTTGCTGATGTCGGCTCCCGCTTTGGCGCAAGATGCAAGCAACGGACAGCAATCGGCAGATATTGCAGTCCTGAAGGCTGGAAAGCAAGTGCCGACTCGCGTCGTAAAAGGTGTAGTCTTTAATGGAGCTACCCATCAGCCTATGTCAGGTGTGCTGGTTAGCGCTGCTGCACTGGATGGTTACAGTACATTCACAGAACCTGACGGAACCTATACGCTGAATATTCCCCTCAGTGTAAGTCAGCTGTATATCTCGGCTCCCAATATGAATGGCATCTTGGTGGGTGTAGTAGAGGATGAGCAGGTGAAAACATCGTATCTCTACCCAGAGACTTTTGCCGACGAGTATATCGAGCGCAACAATATGTTGGGCATACAAACTGTTCGTGATTTCGACTATTCGGATGCAGTCTCTATCGAAGAGGAGATTCAGAAGCAGGCTGGTGCAGCCGTTCACACCATTTCACGCAGTGGTACTGCTGGAATCGGTAGTGTCATGTTCATGAATGGTCTCAACTCACTCAATGTGAACGCCCAGCCGCTGATTGTTATCGATGGCGTTATTGTTGACCAGCAGTACAACCGTCAGATGCTTCATCAGGGTTTCTACAATAACATCTTGTCGAACATCAATCCGAACGACATAGAGAAGGTGACTGTGCTACGCAACGGTACAGCGCTCTATGGTGCCAAGGGTGCCAATGGCGTAATCTTGATCGACACACGTCGCAACAAGACTATGGCTACACGCATTACCGCCAGTGTTTCCTCTGGTATTACCTTGGAACCTAAGTTTATAGATATGATGGATGCAACGCAGTACAAGAGCTATGCTTCAGATCTCTTGTCTACGACAAATACAACCATCAAGGACTTCAAGTTCCTCAACGAGAATCCTTCTTATTATTACTATCCCCAGTATCATAACAATACCGACTGGAAGCAATATGTGTACCGCACTGGCATCAGTCAGAACTACAACATCAATGTAAGTGGTGGTGACGATGTGGCCAACTATAACCTCTCATTGGGCTATGTAGACAAGCAGAGCACGCTGGTGGGCAATGATATGGACCGTATCAATATCCGATTCAATACCGACATTGAGTTTACCGACAAGTTTGATGCCCGCTTCGACATCTCTTTTGCCAAGCTGTCGCGCAACTTGCGCAATGACGGCGCTACACTTGACTATAGCGAAGGCACCTCTACCGCACCTGGCTTCCTGGCCTATGTGAAGAGTCCTATGCTCAGTCCCTACACCTATTCTGATGGTGTGCTCTCCAATAGCTTTATTGATGTGAATGATGAGAGCTACCTTGATGAAGCTTTGTCTAAGTACAACAATTATAACTACAAACTGGCCAATCCGATTGCAGTCAATGACTATGGTAATGCCCAGAACAAGAATTTCTATGAGAATTCGATGCTGAACATCTCGGTAACTCCCAAGTATCAGTTTAACGAACACTTGGCCTTGAGCGAGCACTTCTCCTATAACTTGGTGAACACATCGGAGAACTATTACATCCCGATGAATGGCGTGCCAAGCTACTATGTGGCCAGTGTGAGCGCCTACCGTGATAATGAAACCCGTGCATTGGCTTCTCACCAAGGTACCATGTTCTCTGACACCCGTCTCGACTGGAGCAATCGCTATGGCGCACATGACTGGCATGTGTTTGGTGGTGCCCGTGTACAGATGGAGAGCTACTCGCTCAATACACAGGTGGGTTACAACACCGGTAATGACAAGACTCCGTTTATGAGCTCCTCATTGCTCAATGCCAACAATGGCGGTTCTGATGACAAGTGGAACTCTTGGGCTTGGTATGCACAGGGTGAGTACAACTATCTCCAGCGCTACTACCTCCAGCTCAATGCTACTGCCGAGACCTCTTCACGCTTTGGAAAGGATGCTATCAACAGCATCAAAGCATTCGGTGCTCCTTGGACCATGTTCTACGGCGCTCAGGGTGCTTGGGTAGTAAGCAACGAATCGTGGATGGCAGGTGTAGAGCCTATTGACTATCTGCGTATCTCGGCAGGTTATGATGTTAGCGGAAACGATGACATTGATTACTATGCTGCTCGCAGCTACTTCCGTGCATTCAAGTTTATGAACAGTATCTCAGGTATTGCCTTCGATAATATCGGTAATTCAGAGCTGCAGGCCGAGATTACCCGTCGCTTCAATGTGGGCTTGGAGACCAATCTGCTGAAGAATCGCCTCTCGCTCCACTTGAACGGATTCATTAGCAACACCGACAATCTGCTCACCTTCCAGTCTCTGGGATTCCTCTCGGGCTTGGAGTATAACTGGAGTAACGGCGGTGCACTCAGCAACAGAGGCTTCGATGCTTCTGTAGTGGGCAAGCTCATAGCTACCAAGAATTTCCAATGGGAAGTGGGTGCAAGTGCCGGTCATTACAAGAATGAGATTACTTGCCTTGCCGATAACAAGACCGTTATGGATACACAGCTCTATGGTGCTACTATCCGTACCGAGGTAGGGCAGGCTGCCAACCTCTTCTATGGATATGAGACCGAGGGAGTCTTTGCTACGAGCGAGGAGGCTGCTGAGTCGGGTCTCTATATCTTGGCCGAGAATGGTGTGGACAAGAAGCCCTTTGGTGCCGGCGATGTCATCTTCAAGGATAATCACAAGGATGGCGTCATTGATGCTAAGGATATGGTAGTCATCGGTGACCCCAATCCTGACATCTATGGTAACCTGTTCAGTGCGATGAGCTACAAGCGCTTCCGTCTGGATGTCAACTTCAACTATAGCCTGGGCAACGATGTATACAACTATATGCGTAGCCAGCTTGAGGGCGGTAACCGTTTCATGAACCAGACCACCGCGATGCTGCATCGTTGGCAGGCCGAGGGACAGCAGACCACTATGCCGCGTGCTACCTTCCAGGATCCTATGGGCAATGCCCGTTTCAGCGACCGCTGGATTGAGGATGGCAGCTACTTGCGTCTGAAGTCTGCCACACTCAGCTATAATCTGCCCATCAACTCCACCTTCATTCAAGGTTTCCAGTTCTGGGTGCAGGCTAACAATGTGTTTACGCTCTCCAAGTACCTGGGCAGTGATCCCGAGTTTGCGGCTACGTCCAGTGTTATTGGTCAGGGTATCGACCTCGGTCAGCTCTCGCAGAGCCGCAGTATTGTTGCTGGTATAAAAATAAATCTCTAAACTCCTATATATATATTAGTATGAAACGAACAATCGATATACTCGCCGGATGTTGCAAGCGCTATGCTGCCTTGCTGCTCTCTGCACTGATTATTGTTCCCTCGATGTCGGGTTGTCAGGACTTCCTGGATACGGAGTCCTCGCACTTCTCTGACAATAAGTTGGACTCTCCTTCCGATACACTCTACTCAGTGATAGGTGTGTTGTATAAACTGCAGAGCCTTTCTGACAGAACCATCCTGTTGGGCGAACTGCGTGGCGACCTGGCAGATGTGACCGATGTCACCTCTTCGGACCTCTTGGAGATTGCCATGTTCAATGTCAGCGACAACAATGCATACAATGCTCCACGCGACTACTATGCGGTCATCAACAACTGCAACTACTTCCTGGCTAATGTCGACATTGACATGAAGAACAACCGTAATGAATATATCTTTCGCAAAGAGTACGCTGTGATCAAGGCTTATCGTGCGTGGACCTACTTGCAGCTTGCCCTCAACTATGGTGAAGTACCCTTCGTTACTGAGCCTATCCTTACGCAAGAGGAGGCCGAGCGCGACTATCCTAAGTACGGTATCGAAGAGATTTGCGAGTACTTCATCAATGATCTACAGGGATTGGAAACGATTGAGGTCCCCAGCTATGGAACAATCCGAAACACCGATTCGCGCCTCTTCTACTTCCCGATGTATGTTTTGCTTGGCGACCTGAATCTTTGGGCCGGCAACTATAAGCAAGCTGCTCTTTGTTACTACAATTATTTGAACACACGCAATGGAGTGAATGTGGGCTATCCTCTGACTACATCGTTGATTCAGTGGTCTCGCGATGAGATAAATTGGCGTGGTAAGGCCTTGTTCTCTTCGGGTACAAATGAGACTTATACTTCGAGTTCAGAACTTATCACAATGTTCCCGGGTGACTCTATCCCTTCGGAGAACCAGTATAGTCGTTTGAATGATTATTTCAATCCTACGCAGAACAACAACAATAGACCCTCTATCACCTATTCGCAGAGTTTGGCCGATTTGTCTGCATCACAGGTCTATTGTCACCTGACCATCTCCTCTGATGTTATCTATGCTCCTGCCACTCTCGAAGGTATGGATCGTGGTGACTTGCGTCTGAATAGTACTTTTATGAGTACTCGCTACTATGAACAGGACGGTATGCGTCTACCAGTAAGAGTCAATGACAAGTATTCTTCACGCAACGTACACCTCTATCGTCGTACGATGGTATATCTGCGTATGGCCGAGGCACTCAATCGTGCAGGCTATCCTCGTTTTGCTTTCCAGATATTGAGCAAGGGTGTCAACAACAGCGTTATTGCCTCAGAGGTGCTTCCCTATTGCACTACAGCAGCAGACTCTGCTTGGGTTAGCCAGTTCAACTTCCCCAACAACCAGTATGTATTGCGCACGGCTGTTGAGATGACCACAGAGAACACAATGGGTATTCACTCCAAAGGCTCCGGCTGGACAGAATACAATGAGTACTATGTGTTCCCCGATGACTCTACGCTTACACCCGATGCACGCTTGGCTTATCAGATAGAGAAGGTAGAAGACCTGATTGTCGATGAAGAGGCATTAGAGTTTGCTTTCGAGGGTCACCGCTTCTATGATCTGATGCGTGTGGCATTGCGTCGAGGCGAACCTGCTTACCTTGCCGACCGCGTATATGCTCGCCGTGGTGAAGCCAAGGTGGATGAAATGAAATCCTTTATAACTAAGGATTTGTACGAGCCTGCCAATTGGTATCTCCAGTGGAACGGTGAGATTGGCATGAAAGAATAAATTAGTGTCACACCTGTGATAAAGTTTTATCATAGGTGTGATAATTTTTTTTCACAGGCTTGAAAAACTTTTTTCACAGGCTTGATAATTTTTTTTCATAGGTATTAAAATAATGAAAATATGAAGAGATTATTGTTTTTAGTAGTTTGTTTGGCTGCATTCTCTTTCTCTGCTTGGGCGCAAGAGGAGGTGAAAGTGCTGAAGATGACGGCCGTGCGCACCAATAATCAGGAGGTTACGGTGTCGCTGTATGATACCGATGACTTTTGGGGACCGAAGGCTTATATGGATGATAAGCGATTGGTCGTTGGAGGACGCTCCATGCTGCTCTCTCGAGTGCGTGAGATCCGTTTCTTTATAGATACCGAGGTGATTGACGAAGTGAAACCCGTTGAGGTGCCTGAAGTAGCCGACATATATGGTATGGATGGTCGCCTTGTGCGCAAGAATGCAGCTTCTCTTGAGGGCCTTCCCAAAGGGTTATATATCATGAGCGGCAAGAAAATGGTTGTCAAATAATAAACACGGAATAACTATGAAAGCAAAGATACTTACCGCTCTGTTCTGTCTGTCGGGCATACTTGGCATGTATGCTCAAGACTCTCTTTGGGTACGTTACGATGACCGTTTCAAGGCCAATAAGTTTGTGATGGATATCTCTGAGTTCGACTCTATAGAGTTCCGTGCTCGTGGCACCATGCCTGTAATACGCCGCTACTCTACATCATATAATAATGGTTATGCCGACTATCGTCTGTCGGGTATGACTGGTACAGATGGCGCTGCACTTATCATCGGTGACCCAGGCCGCATCTTGTGGAAGCCTCGCACTTCGGATAACAGCTACAACAACGATTATTCCAATCCCAATGCCAAGTGGTCGTTCAAGCACAGCAAGGAGTCGGAGCATTTCGTGGTGTTCTGGGACAGTCGCTTCGGTGACGACCCCAATGCCTCCACCGTTCCTGCGAATATGCGTGTCAATATCGACGACCTGCTCCTCAAGGCCGAAAAGTTCTACACCACCAATGTGGAGGAGTTGGGCATGGTTGTTACCGGTGACAACAAGTCGCAGCTCGATACCTACAAGATGATGATTTATCTCTTGTATCAAACCGAGTGGCTGGCTACAGGTTCGGGTTATGACAATACCGTGGGAGCTCTGTGGGTCAATCCCAGTACTTGCCAGCCTGTAGGCTCTACTATAGCTCACGAGATAGGCCACTCGTTCCAATATCAGACCTATTGCGACAATATCTATCGTGGTAAGGCCAACGACAATCGCTCGGGCTTCCGCTACGGATATCCCAATAGCAATGGTGGCTGTGGATTCTGGGAACAGTGTGCGCAGTGGCAGGCACATCAGGACTATCCGTCCGAGGCTATCAACAGCTACCACTTCGATGTATGGATGCGAAACTATCATCGCCACTTCGAACATGAGTGGATGCGCTATGCCAGCTATTGGTTGCAATATTATTGGACTGAGAAGAACGGTCTGTCGGCTCTTGGCCGCATTTGGAATGAGAGCTACTATCCCGAAGATGCTTCGCAAGCCTACATGCGTATATTCTGTGGTAATGATTATAATGAGTTCTTGAAGCAATACTTTGAGTATGCCCAGAAGGCTACCACCTTTGACTTCAACCATATCCGTAGCTACGTGATGGGTAAGTTCTCAAATTACAAAACCTCTTTAATCAGCCTTGCCGATGGATGGAAACAGGTGGCCTATGCAAGTTGTCCGCAGCCCACAGGCTTCAATGCCATTCCTCTGACATTGCCCGAGGCGGGTACTGAGGTGAAGGTTACTATCAAGCCTTTGGCTGCAGGTTCTGCTTTGGCTACGGGAGATGCCGGTACGCAGGTCGATGGCGATGGCAATAAGGTGGGTACTGTTACTACTTATAATAATACGGCTGTGGTAGGTCATGAGCAGCTGGCCTATGGCTTTGTCGGTATTATGTGGGACAATACCCGTGTATATGGCGACATGAGTCTGGCTACACCTTCAGCCGAGGGTACAGCTACCTTTGCTGTGCCTGAGAACATGCGCTATCTGTGGGTAGTCGTTCAGGGTGCTCCTACCAAGTATTTCCAGTGTCCATGGGACGAGAAGGAGGCCACCGACCATCAGTTGCCTTATCAGATTAAAGTGGAAGGAACTTCAATAAAGTAAGATAATATAATGAAGAAATATCTATTGCTATTGACATTCGTTGGGCTGAGCTTCTCTGCTATTGCCCAGAAGCAGGTGTTCCTGCCCGACTCAATCCGTTGCTACGACCTTGATGACGACAACAGCCGATGGAGTTGGAAACGATCGGCTCAGACCGAGAACCTGGTATTCTTCTGGGAGAAGGGCTTTGGCCACGACCTCAGCAATCCGCCCATGCTTGAGGGTAAGCCCATGAAGGTCGATTTGGAAAACCTCAAGGAGCGCATAGAGTCATTCTATGCCTATTATCGCGATACCTTGCGCTTCACCTTGCCTGGCTCCAAAGCCGACAAATATAAAATGATGGTGATGCTCAATTACTCGCTCGATGGTACAGCATACGGTGGTACATACGACAACTTCATTGGAGCTCTGTGGGTTGCTCCCAACCGTATACAGGATAAGAAACTCAACTGCATGGCACACGAGCTGGGCCATTCGTTCCAGCTGCAGATACCTGCCGATAGCGTAGGTGATGCATGGGGCGGCTCGGGATTTTATGAGATGACCAGTCAGTGGATGCTCTGGCTTGTCAACCCCGATTGGCTCACCGATGAGAACTACCACTTCGAGGCTTATAGCAAGGCTATCCACAAGGCCTACCTTGATGGTGAGAATATCTACCGCTCGCCCTATGTGCTCCAGTATTGGGCCATGAAGCGGGGCAAGACCTGCATTGCCGACCTCTACCGTGCCGGAAAGCGTGGCGAGGATCCCGTGATTACCTATCAGCGCCTCTATGGCCTCTCGCAGGAGCAGTTCTGCGACGAGATGATTGATGCCTGTCAGCACATCGTGACCCTCGACCTCGGACATGCCTGGAACGAGACACGCCGCTATGCCTGCACCTTCGATACACCCATGAAGCCCGCTGCAACGAAAGGCTACTACAGCCCGACCGATGAGGTGCTGCCCGAGGACTACGGCTTCAGTGCCATCCGCTTGCAGCCAGTCAAGGCTGGCAAGAAGGTGAGTGCCACCATCAAGAGCGACACCCCGCTCCGCTATGCTTTTGTAGCAGTTACGACCGATGGAAAGACTCACTATGGAACTCCCGTGAGCACAGGCAAAGCAGAGATGAAGATGCCTCGCGGACAAGAGGTTAAACATCTTTACTTGGTTGTAATGGGTGCTCCAAAGGAGCATAAAATGCTCACGTGGCGCAATCGTGAACCCAATCGCCAGTATCCCTACGAGGTCAAGTTCAAGGGGACGGAGTTGAATTGTGAATTGTGAATCGTTAATTCTGAATTGTGAATTGTGAATTGTCCATTGTGAATTAACATCCCGCCTATGCGTCGTTCTTTGTGTCTTGCGTTTCTTCTTCTCGTGTGTGCTTCGGCTTTTCCGGCCAAGTGCCTGATGATAGAGCTTACGGGAGGATCTAAGATCTACTATTCGTTCGAGAAATACGTCCCTATGATACGTTTCGAGAATGGAGTGATGCGTGTCTCTACCCGTAAGATAGAGTTTAGCCGTATC
>JAZNYG010000057.1:0-5745 GCA_045594245.1 Bacteroidaceae bacterium | reverse complement strand
AAAAATAGAAGATTAGAAATGGCAAACCACAAATCATCGCTGAAGAGAATCAGACAGACTGAAACCAGAAGATTGCGCAACAGATACTATGCTAAGACCATGCGTAACGCAGTTCGTAAGCTCCGCGCAACCACTGATAAGGCTGAAGCTCAGGCTATGTACCCTGCTGTTCAGAAGATGTTGGACAAGCTCGCTAAGACTAACAACATCCATAAGAACAAGGCTGCTAACTTGAAGTCTAAGCTCTGCGCACACATCGCAAAACTCTAAGAGACACCTTATCACAACAATATGTATAGGGTCGGAAGCCATCTTCCGGCCCTTTGTTGTAATAAAAAACTATTTATCCACCCTACACTACGGAGCCATGATAGAATATCTCAAAGGAGACCTCACCGAACTGACCCCCACCACCGCCACCATAGAATGCCACGGAGTGGGCTATCTTACCAATATATCGCTCAACACCTACACGGCCATACAAAACCGTCCGCAGGTGAAACTCTACATACACGAAGCCATCCGCGAAGATGCCTACATACTCTATGGGTTCGCCGACAAGCGTGAGCGCGAACTCTTCCTATTACTCATATCAGTATCAGGTATCGGAGGTAATACAGCACGCACCATCCTCTCGGCGCTCAACCCGAATGAGTTGTGCGAAGTCATCGCCTCAGGCAATGACAAGCTGCTCAAGATGGTGAAGGGCATAGGCGGAAAGACCGCACAACGCATCATCGTTGAGCTCAAGGACAAGATTGCAACCGTAGGAGGCGACACCATAGGGGCAGCAGCAAGCAATGTCCTCTTTGCTGACACGCACAATGAAGTGCTAGACAGTGCTGTGGCAGCACTCACCATGCTAGGCTACACTGCTGCAGCTTCGCAAAAGGTGGTCAAAGCAATTATTAAGGAGCAGCCGTCGGTGACGGTAGAGGCTGCCATCAAAGAGGCCCTGCGAAGACTATAATACGCTTATGCATAAAGAATCAAAGAGGAGCTCGCACTGAGAATTGTATCAGTTGGTCAGATAAAGTTCATCCAGTTTCTCCTTTATCTCCATCAGTTCGGTGCGCACACTCTTAAGACGTGCCACCACTTCCTGCCGATCTATCACCTGACGTTTGCTCGTTTTCAGTCGCGTACGAGCAGCCTTGACCGTAAGCCCCTGTTCTTTGACAAGATGATGAATAAGGCGAACAAGTTCAATATCCTCTTTCGTGTATTGGCGCGCACCACCAGCAGTCTTCTTCGGATGAAGGCTAGGTATCTCTTTCTCCCAAAAACGCAGCGTAGATTCAGCAACACCAATCTCGGCTGCCACTTCACGGATGCTATAATATAGTTTCAATTCCTTGCCCATCCTTCACAATCAATTGTCTGCTCCATTATCCCGCAACCATCCACTAATCCAACACCTTACCATGATTATCAGCCATGCGTATCATCTCATCATACTGTTCAGCATCAAGGTCCATGAAGTAATAGTTGGCGGGATTCACGGGACGTCCGCGCTGCAGCACTTCATAGTGCACGTGAGGGCCAGTAGAGCGACCACTATTACCCGATAGGGCGATAGTCTCACCACGCACAACCTTCTGGCCACGCTTCACGTTGAAGCTCTTGAGGTGAGCATAACGCGTTTCATAGCCATAGCCATGGTCGATAGTCACAATATATCCATATCCACGTTCCCAACGAGCATTCTTCACCACGCCATCAGCCGTGGCATATACCGGTGTACCTATATCACAGGTGAAGTCCATTCCATCGTGGAAGATACGGGTTTGATAGATGGGGTGTATGCGGTAGCCATATCCCGAAGCGGTGCGCTTGAGGTCCTTGTTCGACACGGGCTGTATGGCAGGCAGATGGCGCAGCATGTCCTCGTGGTTCTTGTAGAACTGCACCACTTCGTCAAATGACTTCGACTGTATATACAGCTGTCGGGCCAGCACATCCATTTTATGAGTAGTAGCGATCACCAATTCCGCATTATCAAGGTCTGAGAATGCCTCATAGCGATTGGTTCCCGCATAGGTCGCATTGCGCACATCACGCGATATAGGTTCAGCCATAAACATCACTCGATAGAGATTATCGTCACGCTGGCGTATATCATCCATTACTTCCAAAGCATCATCCATACGTTGCGACAATACCGTATACTGACTTAGCAAGCGGGCATTCTCCTCACGCAAATCATCTACACTTTCGGGAGTCCCCAAAACAAGCAATGTAATAAAGTAGCCGCACACTCCTAGAAGCAAGGTAAGCAAGATATCACGCAAGTAGGTAAGCAAGCGACTGCGTAAGCTCGGATATACGCGATCGTAGGTCTTGGTCTTGTCGTTATATTTATAATATACGTTACGCATAGGCGGTTTTGGCCTCTCAACTGCATTTTTATAACAGTCAAGATGAATTTTTTACATAATATTTAGGGCAAAAGTACGAAAACGTGCGTATCTTTGCAAACTATTTGGCAGAATATTATAAATAATTAGATATTACACAGCTATGTTGACAGCAAAGGAAATCAGAGAATCATTCAAATCCTTTTTCGAGAGCAAGGGTCATCAGATTGTACCCTCGGCTCCTATGGTGGTCAAGGACGACCCCACCCTGATGTTTACCAACGCCGGCATGAACCAGTTCAAGGACATCATCCTGGGCAATGCCGCAGCCAAGTATAAGCGTGTGGCCGACTCGCAGAAGTGCCTCCGCGTGAGCGGCAAGCACAACGACCTCGAAGAGGTGGGTCACGACACCTATCACCACACCATGTTTGAGATGTTGGGCAACTGGTCGTTCGGCGACTACTTCAAGCAGGAGGCCATCGACTGGGCATGGGAGTACCTCGTTGATGTGCTCAAGCTCGACCCCAAGAACCTCTACGCCACCGTCTTCGAAGGCAGCAAGGAGGAGGGTCTGAGCCGCGACGATGAGGCAGCAGCCATCTGGGAGCGCCACCTGCCCAAGGATCACATCATCAACGGCAACAAGAAGGACAACTTCTGGGAGATGGGCGACACAGGTCCCTGCGGTCCCTGCTCAGAGATCCACATCGACCTCCGCTCCGAGGAGGAGAAGGCTGCCGTGCCCGGTGTGCAGCTCGTCAACCACGACCACCCGCAAGTAATCGAGATATGGAACCTCGTGTTCATGCAATACAACCGCAAGGCCGACGGTAGCCTCGAAGGGCTCCCCGCCAAGGTTATCGACACCGGTATGGGCTTCGAGCGCCTCTGCATGGCGCTGCAGGGCAAGACCTCAAACTACGACACCGACGTGTTCCAGCCCATCATCAAGGTCATCGCAGCCATGTCCGGCAAGGTATATGGCGACGATGCCAAGAACGATGTTGCCATGCGCGTCATCGCCGACCACATCCGCACCATCGCCTTCTCCATCACCGACGGCCAGCTCCCCTCCAATGCCAAGGCCGGCTACGTCATCCGCCGCATCCTGCGTCGTGCCGTACGCTATGCCTACACCTTCCTCGGACAGAAGCAAGCCTTCATGTACCGCCTGCTCCCCGTACTCATCGAGAGCATGGGCGACGCCTACCCCGAGCTCAAGGCACAGCAGACCCTCATCGAGAAGGTCATCAAGGAGGAGGAAGAGTCGTTCCTGCGCACATTGGAGACCGGTATCCGCCTGCTCGACAAAGTAATTGCCGATGCCCGCACAGCCGGCAAGCAGGAGATCAGCGGCGTAGATGCCTTCACCCTGTACGATACCTACGGTTTCCCGCTCGACCTCACCGAGCTTATCCTCCGCGAGAACGGCATGACCGTGTGCCTCGCCGAGTTCACCGCCGAGATGGACAAGCAGAAGGCCCGTGCCCGCAACGCCGCTGCCGTCGACCTGGGCGACTGGGTAGTACTCACCGAGGGCGAGAGCGAGTTTGTAGGCTACGACTTCACCGAGCACGATGCCCGCATCCTGCGCTACCGTAAGGTGACACAGAAGAAGCAGGAGCTCTATCAGATTGTCCTCGACAAGACCCCCTTCTATGCCGAGAGCGGTGGTCAGGTGGGCGACACCGGAGCCATCGTGAGCGAATACGAGACCATCGACATCATCGACACCAAGAAGGAGAACGGACTCTCCGTACATATCGCGACAAAACTTCCCGAGCATCCCGAGGCCGAGTTTATGGCCTGCGTTGACACCGACAAGCGTGCCGCCTGTGCCGCCAACCACTCGTGCACCCACCTCATCGACGAGGCCCTGCGCGAAGTCCTCGGCACCCACGTGGAGCAGAAGGGTTCGCTCGTCACGCCCGACTCATTGCGTTTCGACTTCTCACACTTCCAGAAGGTCACCGATGAGGAACTGCGCCAGGTAGAGCACCTCGTCAACGCCAAGATACGCGCCAACGTCGAGCTCAACGAATACCGCAACCTGCCCATCGAGAAGGCCCGCGAGCTTGGCGCCATCGCCCTCTTCGGCGAGAAGTACGGCGACCACGTACGCGTAGTGCAGTTCGGCAACTCCATCGAGTTCTGTGGCGGAACCCACGTGAGCGCCACCGGTAAGATTGGTATGGTCAAGATCATCAGCGAGAGCAGCATCGCCGCCGGCGTGCGCCGTATCGAGGCCATCACCGGAGCCAAGGTAGAGGAGATGCTCGACCGCCTGCAGGATGGCATGGGCGAGATACGCCAGCTCTTCCACAACGCTCACGACCTCAAGGGCACCCTCGTGAAGTTCATCGCCGAGCACGACGACCTCAAGCGACAGATCGAGGAGTTCATGAAGGAGCGTGCCGCATCGCTCAAGGCCGACCTCGTGGAGAAGATGGCTTGCGTAAATGGCATCAACGTCATCAAGGCCGTAGTGCCCATGCCTGCCGATGCCGTGAAGAACATCGTGTTCCAGCTCCGTGGCGAGAAGCCCGAGAACCTGCTCGTAGTCATCGGCAGCGTCGATAGCGACAAGCCCCTGCTCACCGTATCGGCCAGCGAAGACCTCACCGCCAAGGGCATCAATGCCGGACAACTCGTGCGCGAGGCAGCCAAGCTCATCCAGGGCGGCGGCGGCGGACAGCCCCACTTCGCCACTGCAGGCGGCAAGAACCCCGACGGCATCATTAGCGCTGTCGACAAGGTAGTAGAGCTCGCTACAGTGTAAACCATAATACCCACATAAAAGCACAGCCCGCTATCTGCTTGGCGGATAGCGGGCTTGCTTTAATCATCAAGAACTACCATGAAAAACCTCAATAAACGATTCGTATACTTCATCTGTATGGTATCAGCCATGGGCGGCTTGCTCTTTGGCTACGACTGGGTAGTGATAGGCGGTGCCAAGCCCTTCTACGAACTCTTCTTCGGCATATCAGACTCGCCCCTCATGCAGGGCGTGGCCATGACTACCGCCCTCATCGGCTGCCTCGTGGGTGCCATGATTGCTGGTGCTATGGCCGACAAGTATGGCCGCAAACCCTTGCTCATCATTTCGGCCGTGCTCTTCACTGTGTCTGCCGTTGCTACGGGAGTATTTGATGATTTCACGCTATTCAATATCGCCCGTTTCGTAGGTGGCATAGGCATTGGTATCGCTTCGGCCCTGTCGCCTATGTATATTGCCGAGATTTCGCCCAGTGCTATCCGTGGCAAACTCGTGTCGCTCAATCAGATGACTATCGTGCTGGGTATTCTTGGGGCGCAGATTGCCAACTGGCTCATTGCCGAGGAGGTGCCTATGGGCTTTGGCGATGCCGAGATTCTGGCTTCG
>JAZNYG010000056.1:0-21228 GCA_045594245.1 Bacteroidaceae bacterium | reverse complement strand
ACCGCCGACGCATATCTTTGGGCCAAGTATGTCGACGACAAACCGCTGCAACAACGGCTGTTCGACATCACCAACAACGCTTTCGACAAGAGTCGTGGCTATTACGGCACCATTGGTGAAGGCTCCGTCATCAAAAACTGTTGGATCCTGAAAGATGCCAAGATCGGTATGCATTGCTACATCAAAGGCGCCAGCAAACTCAAGAACGTCACCATCAACTCCTCTAAGGAAGAGCCATCGCAGATCGGCGAGGGTGTCATCCTGGTCAACGGCATCACTGGTTATGGTTGCCACATCTTCTATTCTGTGGTGGCCACCCGATTCGTGTTGGGCGACAACTGCAACCTCAAGTACGGCGCTAGGTTGATCTACTCGGTGCTGGGCGACAACTCCACCATCTCGTGCTGCGAGGTGCTCAACAACCTCATCTTCCCAGCCCACGAGCAGCATCACAACAACTCGTTCCTCATCGCTTCGGTCATCATGGGACAGAGCAATATGGCTGCCGGAGCTACCGTCGGAAGCAATCACAACAGCCGAACCAACGATGGCGAGATTGTGGCCGGACGCGGATTCTGGCCCGGCTTGTGCTCCTCCGTGAAGCATTCCAGCAAGTTTGCCTCATTCACCCTACTGGCCAAGGGCGACTATCCGGTAGAGATGCACATTCCCCTACCCTTCTCACTAGTAAACAACAACGTCACCCACGACCGCTTGGAGATAATCCCAGCCTACTGGTGGCTATATAATATGTACGCGCTCGCGCGCAACACGTGGAAGTACCAGAACCGCGACCGTCGAGTAACCAAAGTGCAAAACATCGAGTTCGACACCTTTGCCCCCGACACGATGGAAGAGGCCATCGCAGCACGCAAGCTATTGGAGCAGTGGGTAGGAAAAGCCGCCAGCAAAGAGGCTCAGGAGCCGATGACCGTCAGCCAATACAGAGAAATTGGCCGCCAGCTCCTCAACGGCGATCGCCAGCAGGTCGACAGTCTCACCATATTGGGCGAAGGCATGGAGAAGAGCCGCCGCCCGGTACATATACTCAAAGTCTACGACGCTTACCACGCCTATGGCGATATGCTCATACACTATGCCATGAGCAACGTGATGACCCATTTCGTAAAAGACAAGGAGGCAGGTAAAGGATGGCTCACGCAACTCTCCGCCACACTCTCATCGAAACGGATGCGCGAGTGGATCAACCTCGGCGGACAGCTTATGATGACATCGGATCTCGACCGCCTGCGCAGCGACATACGCGAAGGGCGACTCGACACCTGGAAAGCCATACATCGCCGCTACAATGAGATATGGCGCCGCTATCCGACCGACAAGCTACGCCACGCATACCTCTCGCTATGCTTCGTGTTAGGCACCGACCGCCTCACTCCCGACCTCTGGCTTCAAGCGCTGGCTCACGAAGAGCGCATACAACGCCGCATAGCCGAGCAGGTGTACCTCTCGCGCAAGAAGGATCACGACAATCCTTTTCGCCAGCTCACCTGCCGCAATGAAGAAGAGGTAAAAGCCGTATTCGGAAGCATCGAAGAAAACAGTTTCGTGTGCAAGATGCGCGAAGAATGCAACCAGCACCTCGCGACTATTGAGCGACTCAGAGCCACAATCTAAGGCTCCAGAGCATATGGCATGTGGGCAAGCCTCTATCAGTGCTTAACAATCTTGAGCATACGAGGCACTCCGCCCTCCGATTGCATCACCGACACCAGATAGACTCCTTGAGCAAGAGAGTCAAGCGAGAGTGTGCACGCCTTGGTACGATTCAGATACACCACCCCACCCGACGTATCGAATACCGTAACCACATGCTCGCCAGCCATATCGCCCAACGAGAGCGTAGCGCTACCTATATTCCACGAAAGCAACGGAAAGGCCTGTAGAGCATACGTTCGCGAAGTGAATTTAGAGTCCATCGACTCGCCCATAAGAGAAGCCAGATATACCTCAAGCGCCGTATAGCCGTCAGCATTGAGTACGTTGTTGTCGGCCTGTGCAGGATTCAGTCCATGACTACGCTCCCATTCATCAGGCATGCCGTCACCATCCGTATCGGCAGGTACCTCATAGTCCGTCGGGTAAGCATAGAAGCCCTCGGCATCAGTCTCGCTATCGATGATACCTTTCCCCTTGGTAGCGCCTCCATACGTTGCCTTACCTCCCGCCACATCTGCCACGATGCGCTCTTCCACAGCATCGCGCCGAACAGTACCTGCGCGAGCCAACACATCGGCATAGGCCTCAGCAGCCGTTTGGTAAGCTGTTGCCGCATAGGCATAAGTATCATAGTCATATTCGCCATAGAGCATGGGCAAGGTCCAGCGATAGTAGTTAAGCACAGGACGTATGAGCGTATCCACCCTGCACTGTGCCTTGGTATATCCCTCAGGAGTGACGATACCACTCCAGTTGTCGGCACTCACACCGGCATTACCGTGCATCACATTACCGTCAATATACCACTGCGAAGGGCCCCACGAAGTGGCACCATCACGTGCTTTCGAGGGAGCAATGAAGGTCTGGCTTGTTGTGTTGGGACCCGGACGATAGTAATTATTGACGAAATTCACTTCATGAGCCGAGTTCAATCCATTATACTCACTGATGTCTGCCGTATTCTCACCGCCATAGCAACCCAATGAGCCGCCCCAATTGTAGTTTACGTTGTTGATATACTCCAGATACACCACATAATCCTCACCACGCGCCCCATTGAATCTGCAGCTACGCGAGTTGTTATGGGCCAACAGGTTGTGATGGTAAGTTGCAGGCGAACCTCCCCACTGGCATCCGTAGCCTCGAGCTCCCTTGGCATGCCCGGCATCATAGAGTCCCTCGTGCACGATACTGTACTGCACGGTATGGAAGTGGCTGTCGAAAGCATTCATATTCTCCTCTACCGACCAACCGAAGTTACAGTGGTCGAAGATAAAGTTCGAGCAGTTCTCTGCTCCACAGGCATTCTCAGCAATGACATTGCCCGCTGCATCGTGCCCACCGATACGGAAACGGATATTGCGTACGATAAAGTTCTGCGAACCGCCAAAGTCTACCTTATGGTGCGATATCACGATGCCCAGTCCCGGAGCCGTCTGCCCGGCAAGTGTAAAGTCATTGCGTGCGATGCTCAGCTCCGACTGCAACACGATCTCGCCCGACACGGCAAATACCACCGTCAACGGTTCACCTTTATGCTGGTCGAAAGCCCAGCGTAGCGAACCCTCACCCGAGTCGTTCAGGTTGGTCACCGTCACCACACTGCCTCCTCGTCCTCCCGTAGCATATTGGCCAAACCCTTCAGCTGTAGGGAAAGCCTTGAGCCGCACAGCCTCATCACCCGGTGTATCGGGAGTGTCAGGCGTATCGGGCGTATCGGGAATATAGGTCACCTCGCCCACATCGCTCACGGGGTTTTCCCGAGCATAAGCAGCCTGCTCAGCAGTCACGGGATTGCCATAGATGCGTATCTTATGTATCTTCACCGGCTGCCATTGCGCCTCGGTGTTGACGGGAACATTGAAGAGCGGATTTCCAGCACCATCGGTCTGGAAAGTGGTTGTGCCCGGGTCACCATCCCAGATGCGCCAACGAAGGCTCACATCGGACGCATTGATGACATTCTCCATAAAATATCCTTGGTCAGAGTACACGGTATAGCCATTCTTCTGGCGGTTCGATCCCATCCACACCAAAGGTTTCCATTCACCGTCGCCCACTTTGTAGTCGCATTTCATTCCGCGCCCCCACGATGAGCTCGACCAGCTCCACTGCACCCTTTCCACATAAGGTATATGGTCTATCTCTATCCATCCGTGCTTACCGCCATCACGACACAAGTGAGCATACCCGGCCACTCCCTTCGTGGGACGGCCCTTGGCATCATACTCAATCTCATCTTCCAGATAGCGGGTATGTCCAGGTTGCTTCCAGTCGTTCTTCTGCGTTGCATTCTCGCCCACGTAGTACTGGCGTGCAAAGGCAGCCGTAGCAGCCGCATAGCCACCATAAGAGTTGCGATTGGCAAAGGTTACATGGCGGAACAGCAAGGGATAAGTCAGTCCAGACCGCTGTCCGTCCTCATAGAGAGGCAGTTCGAGCACTCCGTTATGATACCCGCCCGCATCATAGCCAGGGCAGTCGCGGCCTGTTGTAGCCGTCCACGTATCGGGCATATCGGCATCAGAAAAATTCACGTCGAGTATACAAGCATATTTCGTCGTATCACTCCATGTCTCTACCACACAAAGCGGGTCATACTGCTGTGCCTGCAAGGCCAAGCAAGCTACAAGGCAAGCCACACTGGCTCCCATTCTTTGCCACATCGTTTGCTTCATCTGTCAAAAATTATTTAGATAGCGCAAATATACACTTTTTTCATACACGATGTCACTCGATGGCGATTAAAAAACAGATACCATTTTGACAAATACAAAACTATCCTTACCTTTGCGCCAATCACGAGACATGTAAACAAAACAACAACAAGAATAAATATACTATGGAAAAGATTATCGGACTTATCGATGCCCCCTTCACTCCCTTCTACGCCGATGGCGAAGTCAACTACGAGCCCATCCCCGCCTATGCCGAGATGCTGCAGAAGAACGGTCTCAAGGGCGTGTTCATCAACGGCTCATCGGGCGAGGGCTATATGCTCACCGAAGAGGAGCGCATCAATCTTGCCGAGGTGTGGATGCACGCCGCGCCCAAAGATTTCAAGGTCATCGTACATGTGGGTAGCACCTGCGTCAAGAGTGCTCGCCGCCTGGCTGCTCATGCACAGCAGATAGGCGCCTTCGGAATCGGCACCATGGCACCTCCCTTCCCAAAAATCGGGCGCATCGAGGAGCTGGTGAAATACTGCGAAGAGATAGCATCGGCAGCTCCCGACCTCCCCTTCTACTACTACCATATACCGGCCTTCAACGGCGCCTACTTCTCTATGGTCGACTTCCTCAAGGCGGTCGACGGGCGCATCCCCAACTTTGCCGGCATCAAATACACCTTCGAGAGCATCTACGAGTACAACCAGTGCCGCCTCTACAAGAACGGCAAGTACGACATGCTCCACGGACAGGACGAGACCATACTCCCCTCGCTCGCCATGGGCGGCGCACAGGGCGGTATCGGTGGCACCACCAACTACAACGGCTGCAACCTCGTGGGCATCATCGACGCTTGGAATGCCGGTGACCTCGAGAAGGCTCGCGAACTGCAGAATTTCTCGCAGGAGGTGATCAACGTCATCTGCCACTATCGCGGCAACATCGTGTGCGGCAAGCGCATCATGAAGCTCATCGGACTGGACCTCGGTCCCAACCGCACGCCTTTCCAGAACATGACCGACGAAGAGGAGGCTGCCTGCCGCAAGGAGCTGGAGGCCATCAACTTCTTTGAACGTTGCAACAAGTTTTAAGAAACAGACTCTACCATGAAACGCACACTTCTTCTCCCCCTACTCCTCTGCTCATTGCTCTGCATGGGGCAGAACCGAGTATCCGTGACTCCGGCAACACCTATGGGCAATGCCGTGTCGGGCCACTATGCCGCATGGCAGATGGGCGGGCTATCAACCTACGGCGGGTGCAATTTCCCCGACGTGCCCTGCGCCGACGGCGGCCAGAAGGTCTACTACCCCAAAGCCTATGGAGCCAGCGTACAGGTGCCCAGAGGCACCGTATTCCTTGGCGGCATGGATGCTACGGCATCGCTCAGCGACTGCACATTCCTCAGTGCCACAGACGGCAGCAGTACACCCATCGCCTCGCTGCCCAAGCCCCTCGACAACTTTGCCGCCACCTACCACGACGGCATGCTTTGGGTAGCTGGCGGACAGACCAACGGCGTGCCCAACCGTGACGTCTACTCCCTACCCTATCCAGGCAATGCTACGACATGGGCCCTTGCCGCCACCCTTCCCGACGAATGTCGCCTGCAGCCCTGCATAGCCGTGCAGAACACCGCCACAGGCTATGCCCTCTTCATATTCGGCGGCTACCAGCCCAAGACCGAGAGCCAAGAAGCCCTGGTACACACCGACGGCGTATACATGCCCATTGCCGCCCTCAAGAAAGGCAATGCCACCCAATGGAAGCGCACAGCACCAGCGGTAGTCAACGTTAACGATAACGAAGACAGCCATCCGGAGGAAAGGTCAACGTCAACGTCAACTTATCACGCTATCGTCGGCAGCACCTGCGCCACATCGGGCTACAGCCACGTACTGTTCTTTGGCGGAGTCGACCACGACATCTTCCTCAGTGCCATCAGCGGTCAGCAAGACAGCCTCTACCTGCGCCACCAGCCCGAGTGGTACCGTTTCCGCAAGGACGTGCTCACATACCACACCATCACCGACTCGTGGGGTATCCTGCCTGGCGATGAGTTGCTGGCTCGTGCCGGCGCCTGCCTCACTCCCGAGGTGGGAGGCAAAGGATGGAGCTATAGCGGCGGCGAACTGATGCCGGGCGTGCGCAGCGCCGATGTCACCCATGTGGAGGTGACCAACGACAAGCGCTTCGGTTGGCTCAACTGGACCGTGCTTGCGCTCTACCTCATAGCTATGCTGCTCATGGGATTCTACTTCATGCGCAAGGAAAAGGGCGCCGACGACTTCTTCAAGGGAGGCGGACGCATCCCCTGGTGGGCAGCGGGTATCAGTATCTATGCCACCATGCTCTCGGCCATCACCTACATGACCATCCCAGCCAAGGCCTACACCACCAACTGGACCTACTACCCCATGCTGTGGATGATACTACTCATCAGCTTCCCCGTCATCAAATACTACCTCCCCTACTTCCGCAAGCTCAACGTCACCAGTGCCTATGAGATACTGGAGCAGCGTTTCAACCTCTTCACCCGCCTGCTGGCCTCCACGCTCTTCTGCATCTTCATGATTGTGCGCATGGCCATCGTGCTCTACCTGCCCTCACTGGCCCTTACAGCTGTTACAGGCATCGACATCTACCTATGTATCGTGCTCATGGGCTTGGTCACCATCATCTATTGCACCATGGGTGGTGTAGAAGCCGTGATCTGGGGCGATGTGGTGCAGGGTCTGATACTGGTCTTCGGCGCCATCTTTGCCGTGGTATACCTCGCAGTCAACACCGAGGGAGGTGTGATGGGCTGCATCGACATTGCTTTGGCCAACGACAAGCTGCGCCTGTTCGACTGGAGCAACTCCTGGTCGCAAGCCTGCTGGTGGGTCATCATCATCGGCGGATTGGCCAATAACCTCATCTCCTACACCTCCGACCAAACCGTCATCCAGCGCTACCTCACCACCCCCGACGAGAAGTCTGCCGGTCGTGGCATCCTGGTCAATGGCGTGATGAGCGTGTTCGTATCCGTAGCCTTCTACATGATTGGCACCGGACTCTACACCTTCTACAAGACCCATCCCACAGAGCTCGATGTCACCATGGGACAGTCCGACGCCATCTTCCCCTTCTTCATGATGAGCCAGATGCCCGCCGGCATTGCCGGTGCCTTGATTGCCGCCATCTTTGCCGCCACCATGAGCACCATATCCAGCAATATCAACAGTGTGGCCACGGCCTTCTCCATCGACTTCTGGAAACGCTTCCGCCGCACCACCGACTCGCAGCTGGTAGTCGTTGCCCGCTGGGCCTCCGTGGTGAGCGGTATGATAGGTCTGCTCCTCGCCCTGCTCATGGCCACATGGGACATCCAGTCGTTCCTCGACTTCTTCAACGAGGCCTTAGGCCTGCTCACCAGCGGCCTGGGCGGTCTGTTCTTCATCGCCGTATTCATGAAGCGCGTCAAGGGCTATGCCGCCCTCATCGGTTTCGTGGTGGGCGAAGCCGTCGTGTTCTGGATGAGCGAATGCACCGATGCCAACTTCTTCCTCTTCGGAGCTACAGGCATGGTAGTGAGCATCGTAGTAGCCTGGCTGCTATCAATAGGAACATACTTTAAGAAAAGCCAACTATAACCCATAGAAAATACCTATAAATCCCTAGGATATCCTAGAGCATCCTAGAAAATCCTAGCCCTCAATAATAAAAAACTATCGACCGTTGACTGTTGACCGTTGACTGTTGACAATAATAAAAAAGCACTATGATCGACTTCAAACAACTATCCCAACAATACAAGAGCGAGCTCCTCGATAGAGTGATGCCCTTCTGGATGGAAAAGAGTATAGACACCGAGTTTGGCGGCTACTTCACCTGCCTTGAGCGCGACGGTGAGGTGTTCGACACCGACAAGTTCATCTGGCTCCAAGGCCGCGAGGTATGGATGCTCGCCACCCTCTACAACAAGGTAGAGAAGCGGCAAGAGTGGCTCGACGCCGCCATCCAGGGAGCCGAGTTCCTCAAACGGTATGGCCACGACGGCAACCTCAACTGGTACTTCGCCCTCGACCGCGAAGGGCACCCACTCGTAGAGCCCTATAACATCTTCTCCTACACGTTTGCCGTCATCGCCTTCGGCCAGCTTTCCATCGCCACAGGCAACGCTGAGTATGCCGACATAGCCAAGAAGACCTTCGACATCGTGCTCTCCAAGGTAGACAATCCCAAGGGCCGCTGGTCAAAGGCATCGCCCGGAGCACGCTCGCTCAAGAGCTTTGCCCTACCCATGATCCTGTGCAATGTGGCACTCGAGATTGAGCCGCTCCTGGAGAAAGACTTCCTCGACAAGACCATCGAGACCTGCGTGCACGAGGTGATGGACGTATTCTACCGCCCCGAGCTGGACCTCATCGTAGAGCATCTGGGCACCGACAACCAGCTGGTAGACTGCATGGACGGCCGTCAGCTCAACCCCGGCCACGCTATCGAAGCTATGTGGTTCATCATGGACCTCGGCAAGCGCCTGGGCGACCAAGCACTGATAGAGAAAGCCGTGAAGATAGCCTTGGCCGAAGTGGAATATGGTTGGGACAAGCAGTATGGCGGCATCTTCTACTTCATGGACCGTCTGGGCCGTCCGCTCCAGCAGCTCGAGTGGGACCAGAAGCTATGGTGGGTACACATCGAGACCCTCATCACCATGATCAAGGGCTACGAGCTCACCGGCAACGCCCAATGTCTGGAATGGTTTGAGCGCGTACACGACTACGTGTGGAGCCACTTCATGGACCCCGAGTATCCCGAATGGTACGGCTACCTCAACCGCCGTGGCGAGGTGCTGCTCACCCTCAAGGGCGGCAAGTGGAAAGGCTGCTTCCACGTACCCCGCGGCCTGATGCAGGTGTACCAGTCACTAGAGCGCATAGCCGCTAAGGGTTAAGGATTATTGGTTAAGGGTTATTGGTTAAGGGTGAGTGGTTGGTGAGAGGTGCAGACTACTGTTCTCCAGTCCAGGGAATACGCATTATAAATTTAGTTTATTTCTCGCAGATAATCAACCTTTTGCCTCACGCAGACTCCGCAGACTTACGCAGAATTTGCGAGTCGCTTCGCCCTCGCTGCCATCCGGACGGTACACGCGCCGACGCGGTATAAAAGCGTCGGTTGCGACGACGGAGCCTTTAGGGTCCCAAAGGAGTACTAAGCCAAAGGCGAAGTCAACGATGCGTGTTCTGCGTAAGTCTGCGGAGTCTGCGTGAGAATCAAATATTTGCGAGAAAATGGACTATAAAATTCAATCATTCGTGTAGGAATATTAGCGATATTCTATAATGCGTTTTCCCTGTTCTCCAGTCCCAATACCGCACGCCATCGCGGTGAAGTCCTCGCGCCACCGCGGTGACACCATTCCGTCACCGCGATGACGTATTCACGCCACCGCGGTGGCGTGAGCATTTCCCTTTATCCAATTCCACTTTTCCCACCACTCACCCACTAGCCCTTACCCCCTACTCCGCAGCGCTCCGCGCTGCCACTGCCACCCCAAAAATAAACTTTTCTCACCTGAAACAGCGTTTTCGGGACGAAAATCATATTGGCGGGGTAAATACAGCAACCTTACTTCACCCTAAGTCGGGAGTACTTTTTGTACACTAAAAATCTGCAACTCTAAACACTAAACTCTAAACCAGCAGCTCCGCTGCTTAGTCATCGTCATCGTACAGCCAAAGGCTGTCCCTCCTCTGTTCACTTTTAATTTTTAATTCAAAAAGATTCCCCGTCAACCGTCAATCCCAGTTTCCTTGCATTTTTATCAATAAATCAAATAATTATTTGGCCATTAAGAACAAACCACTTATCTTTGTCGTTGAAAATTCGCCACCGCGAAAATATCCACCGCGAAAAAGTGTAAAATATTGACATATGAAGTTCTACGATAGAAAAAATGAGTTGACACTACTGCAATCTACGCAGCAAATAGCATTCTCAAATCATTCTCAGATGACCGTCCTTACGGGTCGTCGTCGTGTAGGGAAGACAAAGTTGATGCTCAAGAGCTGTGAAGGTTCCCCCACTGCATACCTTTTCGTGGGGCGCAACAACGAAGCCGCTCTTTGTCGCCAGTTTGCTGAAACGGCAAGCAGAGAGTTGGGTGTGTTCATGCCACAAGGCATCGGTTCGTTTGTAGAGTTGTTCGAGCAACTGATGAGCATAGGCCGCCATCAAGCATTCAACCTCATCATCGATGAGTTTCAAGAGTTCTTCTACATCAACGAGTCGGTCTACAGCGGCATGCAGGATGTGTGGGACCGCTATAAAGACACCACACACGTCAACCTTATCGTAAGCGGATCGGTATACACACTGATGCACCGCATCTTCATGGAATACAAGGAGCCGCTCTATGGCCGCGCTGACAGCATCATTAAGCTACAGCCCTTTGCCACCAGCGTGCTCAAGGAAATCCTTGCCGACCATGCCCCCGAGTACAGCAACGACGACCTCTTGGCACTCTACACCTTCACCGGCGGTGTGCCCAAGTATATAGAGATATTGCTTGATCGCGGCTGCTATACGATGGAGAAGATGGTCGACTACATCACTAGCGGAAACTCCATCTTCCTCGAAGAGGGCAACATCTTGCTCATACAAGAGTTTGGCAAGAAGTACGGCAACTACTATGCCATCTTGTCGGCCATTGCTTCGGGTCGCAACACGGCATCAGAGATTTCCGATGCTATGGGCGGGAGCAGTGTGGGCGGGCTCTTGCAACGCCTTGAAGCAGATTATGATATCATCGCCAAGAAGCGTCCCATCCTTGCCAAGGAGGGTACGCAGACGGTGCGCTATGAGATTGCCGACAACTTCCTGCGCTTCTGGTTCCGCTATATAGTGAAGAATCAAGACCTCATACAATCGGGGATGCACGCTGCCCTGGCCAAAATCATCAAGGACGACTATCCCACCTACTCAGGACTGACATTGGAGCGATACTTCCGCGAGCAATTACGCGAGCAGCAGCTCTATCGCAATATCGGCTCATGGTGGGAAACCTCAAAGGGCAAGGATGCGGCACAAAACGAAATAGACATCGTAGCCATCCACCTCAACGAAAAGCGCGTGCTCCTGGCCGAGGTAAAGCGTCAGCGTAAGAACTTCAAGCCTGAAGCCTTCATGGAAAAGGTAGAGGCCATCCGCACCAAACTATTCTTCAAATATAAGATAGACACCACTTGCCTCTCGCTGGAAGATATGTAATCCGTGCAAACCCATATACAGAGTACTCCCGACTTCACCCGAGGTCGGGAGATTTATTAATGCACTCGCCCATAACCCTTAACCCATAACCTGCAGCTCCGCTGCCAAGCGCCGATTGCTTCATCTGCTCTCAAATATTAAAAATAACTCCTAATTCCTAACTCCTAATTCCTAATTATTTACTATCTTTGTCACATCGCTCACGCCGAACATGTTCGTGGGTGCGCGATAGACATATTGAAAGGCGTTTACTACGCTTTGGTTTTGACGTTCTGAAATCCTGAGAAAATTTCAAAATGTTTGTCAGAAACAAAGCAACGGTGAATGCCCCTTGGTTGTGATATACACAGCCCTCATTGTGTCAAGGCCATTGGTGTACTCGTACGCCAATGGCAACTTTGGGCACAGCAGGGTTGTTAGTATACATACAGCGTGGGGCTTTGACGTTGCTCGCTTCGACAAACAGGGCAATTCTCAGGAGCCTCAGAACGTGGAGCGAGCGACAGTGCAGGGCTTCACGTCTTTTTTTGTGTCTTCATATTACCTTGTTTGATAATACTCGGTTGCTGTAGTCCTCGACCGTAGAAAGAGTGCGATAAAAAGGGTTACGCATAACCAACTGTCCCTCTGTTTATAGAGGGACGAGCGAACAAAGTGAAGCGGAGGGAGTTCCAAGCGTAGCGCGGAGTCTTTGTTCCCCTACGCGCTTCGCTTATAACGCCCCCGCCCTACGGGCACCCCCCCTCTATAAACAGAGGGGGAGTTGGCATAGGAATAATCCCATATCGTCCTCTTCCCTAAACAGATAGCCTATGGCCATCGAAGTAGACATACTGGAGGACTATATCTACAACATATCCCCCGAGCTGCTCACCACCCTGCTCAAGGACCACACCACGAGTCGGGAGGGAGAACCGCAGCGCAACATCTTTTGGGCCACCTCGGACTACGAACATTTGGGCGAGGACTACGGCTACCATTCTCCCATACTTCCCCATCTTGTCACGGGCACGAACGGCCACGTCATCATGCCGCGCGTGCTGAAGAGTCGCGACACCCAGACCGCCCGCTCACGCGACATGGCCGAGGTGTTCACCCCCTCGTGGATATGCAATGCGCAGAACAACCTCATCGACGAGGCGTGGTTTGGCCGCAAGGAGGTGTTCAACGTGGAGTACACCGACGAGCAGGGACAGCACCGCTGGACAGCCACCACGGAGAAAATCGTCTTCCCCGAAGGCAAGACGTGGCGCGACTACGTGCGTGACACCCGACTGGAGATTACCTGTGGCGAGGCTCCCTACATCGTGAGCCGCTACGACACGACTACGGGCGAGGCCATCCCCTTGGGAGAACGCATCGGGCTGCTCGACCGCAAGCTGCGTGTGGTGAGCGAGAACACCACGACCTCGGGCGAATGGCTCGAATGGGCACAGGCCGCCTACAAGAGCACCTACGGCTACGAGTGGCAGGGCGACAATCTCTTGATAGCCCGCGAAGCCATGCTCATCTCCTTCATCGAGTACTACGAAGCCAAGTTCGGCAAGCAGCCCATGCTCAAATCGCTCAACTACATCGCCTATATCATCTCATGGAACGTGTGGCAGATGGACGGTCTCAAAGGCGTAGTGCCCGACTCGTGTGCCGACAGGGTAGAGATAGAGCAGACCCTCTTCGACGGCCCCATCGAGAGGGTAACCCCATGCGAAGGATGCACGAAGGACGACATCCACCGCCACAACGGCACCTACTGCCTCATCCGCGACTGGGGAACTCGCGACCACAAGAAAATCCGATTTATCGACCTCATCAAATAGTGCGACTATGAAATTCACCTCCTCACTGAAACTCAAACTCATCTATGTGTTCCGCATCAATGATGCAGCACACCAGGGTTGCCTGAAAGTGGGCGAAGCCACGTGCGACAGCGACAACGTCTTCGGCCTCGCGCCCAACAGCAAGGCACTCAACGACTCGGCGAAGAAGCGCATCAACCAGTACACCCAGACGGCAGGCATCGCCTACGACCTCCTGTATACGGAGCTTACCATATATAATAGTAAGAAACGGGGCCTCTGCTCGTTCAACGACAAGGAGGTGCACAACGTGCTTGAGCGCTCGGGCATCAAGAAGAAGGTGTTCGACACGGCCAACAAGGCCAACGAGTGGTTCATCACCGACCTTGAGACCGTGAAGCGTGCCATCGCCGCCGTCAAGGAGGGGCGCGAGTCGCTCTCCACGGCAGAGATATCGCACGACCGCACACCCATCGTCTTCCGCCCCGAGCAGCGCGATGCCATAGAGAAGACCAAGCGCCAGTTCAGGAAGGGCAACCAGATGCTGTGGAATGCCAAGATGCGCTTCGGCAAGACCCTCTCGGCCCTGCAGGTGGTCAAGGATATGGACTTCGGGCGTACGCTCATCCTTACCCACCGTCCTGTGGTGGACAGCGGATGGTTCGAGGATTTCGGCAAGATATTCTACGACCGCCCCCACTTTGCCTACGGCTCGAAGAACAATGGCGACAGCCACAGCTCACTGGAGATACGGGCACGGCAGGGCAAGTGCCAGTATGTGTACTTCGCCTCCATGCAGGACCTCCGCGGCTCGGAACTCGTAGGCGGCCACTTCGACAAGAACAACGAGGTGTTTGCCACCAAGTGGGACTTTATCATCGTGGACGAAGCACACGAGGGCACACAGACCGAGCTGGGCAAGGCGGTGATGACCGAACTGGTGAAGAGCGATACCAAGGTGCTGCGCCTGTCGGGCACGCCGTTCAATCTGCTCGACGAGTTCAAGGAGGGCGAGATATACACCTGGGACTACGTGATGGAGCAGCAGGCCAAGGCCTCGTGGGACGACCTCCACTTTGGCGACCCCAACCCCTATGCCTCGCTGCCCACGATGAACATCTACACCTACGACCTCGGGCGACTGCTCCATGAGTTTATCGACGAGGATGTGGCATTCAACTTCCGCGAGTTCTTCCGCGTCAATGAAGAGGGCACCTTCACCCACGAGAAGGATGTGCGGGCATTCCTCAACCTCCTCACCAAGGAGGACAAGGAGAGCTACTATCCCTTTGCCAATGAGGAGTACCGTAACATCTTCCGCCACACGCTGTGGATGGTGCCTGGCGTGAAGGAGGCGCGGGCGCTGAGCACGATGCTGCAGAGCCATCCCGTGTTCCAGCACTTCAGGATTGTCAATGTGGCTGGCGATGGCGACCAGGACGAGGAGAGCCGCGATGCACTTGTGGCCGTGGAGGAGGCCATCGGCCCTGACCCCGATGCCACACGCACCATCACCCTCTCGTGTGGACGACTCACGACGGGTGTCAGCGTCAAGGCATGGACGGCCGTCTTCATGCTGTCGGGCTCATACAATACGGCGGCATCGAGCTATATGCAGACCATCTTCCGTGTGCAGACACCCGCCACCATCAACGGCCGTGTGAAGGAGCAGTGCTACGTGTTCGACTTTGCCCCCGACCGCACCTTGAAGGTCATTGCCGAAACGGCCAAGATATCGGCCAAGGCAGGCAAGACCAGCGGCAACGACCGCAAGATTATGGGCGAGTTTCTCAACTTCTGCCCCATCATATCGGTCGAGGGTTCACAAATGAGCCAGTTCGATGTGCCCCGTATGCTCGAACAGCTGAAGAAGGTATACGTGGAGCGTGTCGTGCGCAACGGATTCGAGGACAAGAGCCTCTACAACGACGAGCTGATGAAGCTCAACGACCTCGAACTGCAGGAGTTTGACGACCTGAAGAAGATTATCGGCCAGACCAAGGCCATGCCCAAGACCAATCAGGTGGACATCAACAACCAGGGACTCACCGATGAGCAATACGAGGAGCTGGAGAGTCTGGAGAAGAAAAACAAGAAGAAGGGCAAGGACAAGCAACCGCTCACCGAGGAGGAGAGGCTGCGGCTCGAAGAGCTGAAGAAGAAACGCGAGAACCGCGAGGCCGCCATCTCCATCCTGCGCGGCATCTCCATCCGCATGCCCCTGCTCATCTATGGCGCCGAGGTGAGCAACGAGGACGAGGAGATTACCATCGACAACTTCTCATCGCTCATCGACGACCAGTCGTGGGAGGAGTTCATGCCCAAGGGCGTCACCAAGGAGAAGTTCGAGAGTATCAAGAAATACTACGACCCCGACATCTTCAGTGCAGCAGGCAAGCGCATCCGTGCTATGGCTCGTGCGGCCGACAAGCTGAGCGTGGAGGAGCGCATCGAGCGCATCACCGACATCTTCAGCACTTTCCGTAACCCCGACAAAGAGACCGTGCTCACTCCGTGGCGCGTGGTGAACATGCACCTTGGCGACTGCTTGGGAGGGTACAGCTTCTTGGCAGAGGACAATGAAACCATACTTGCCGAGCCGCGCTTCATCGACCACGGCAAGGTGACCGCCGAGGTGTTTGCCGAGGATGCGCGTATTCTCGAGATTAACTCCAAGTCGGGTTTGTACCCCCTGTATATGGCCTATAGCATCTACCGCACACGAGTAGCCTCCTCGCTCTTCTCCGTATCGAGCATAGAGGACGAGCAGAAAATATGGGACAAGGTGGTGGCCGAAAACATCTTCGTCATCTGCAAGACCCCGATGGCCAAGAGCATCACCAAGCGCACCCTCATCGGCTTCCGCAAAGCCAAAGTGAATACACGCTATTTCGAGGATCTGATCAATCAAATAAAAAATAAACCAGAGAACTTCGTGGCCAAAGTAGCCAAAGGCAGTTCATACTGGAAAGCAATAGACAACGATAATATGAAATTCAATGCAATAGTGGGTAATCCACCGTATCAAGTGATGGATGGAGGTACAGACAGAGGAGCAGTCCCTGTATACCATTACTTTATGAATATAGCGAAACGTACTAGTCCTAATTATATTAGTTTAATTATGCCTTCTCGATGGTACGCAGGAGGAAGAGGTTTGGACGAGTTCCGTGCAGAGATGATGTCTGATACTCGCCTAGCAAGATTATACGACTATGAATTAAGCAAAGACTTATTCCCGACTGTAGATATTGCAGGTGGTTTATGTACCTATCTTTGGGACAAGCAACACAATGATGCGTGCTTAGTAACAAACTATAATGCAATCAAGGATGTAGTAGCCAAACGATACCTTAATCAATTTGACACTCTGATACGTTCAAACGCAGCCGTTCCTATCTTAGAGAAGATTGTCTCAAAGTCTTCTTCTTATCTCAACAACCTTGTACTATCAATCAATCCTTTCGGATTTAGAACATATTTCCGAGGCTCAGACAAAGGAGATATCAGTATTCTGACAAGTAAGGGATGGGCTAAAGTTAAAAGAACAGAAATCACAAAAGGAGTTGAATATGTCGATATGTATAAAATTATTGTTGGCAGATTCGTTCCAAGTAATGGAGAAATGAGCGTAAAACCCGGTGATGGCTATCGCGTGCTTACAGAACCTCAAATACTCTCACCACAACAAATCAATACAGAAACATATATAGACACTGCCGTATTCCCCACTCAAGAGGAAGCGACAAACTACAAGAAATATCTATGCTCAAAGTTTGCTCGCTATCTTCTCAGACAAGGCGTAACCTCGGTTAATGTCACCAGAGAATGTTTTGCGTTTGTTCCAATCCAAGATTTTACCAATCAGAGTGATATAAACTGGAATGAAGTAGTCTCAGATATCGACAAACAATTATACGCCAAGTACAATCTAACCGAAGATGAAATCGAATTCATTGAGAAGATGATAAAGCCGATGTAAAAGCAATCGCCGCGAACCAAAGGTTTGCGGCGATTGCCTAATTGAAGTCATATTTGCGCTTTATATAAAGAAGTGCCGGATGTTCTTCTATGTTTTCTAAGTTATCATCATAAATAAGATTTCTCATATCTTTTACCCTTTCGTCTTGTTGTATTATTTCAGAACAGTTACTAACGATATTATCTAAATTTCCTGCAGTATAAAAGTCAAACTGCTTCCTGTATTTTGTATTTGGTATAAATTTTCCATTCTCATAAATAAATAATCTTTCAAACCACACCCAGTAATCAGAAGTATTGCTTAAATAATCAGCGAACTCCTTATCCCAACATTGAGAGTTGAAAGGGCCATCCCTTAAAATATGAATAACATCTAGAGTTTCATCATTAAAAGGATTTTCGTTATTTGTTATGCAATTTTGAACAAATAGTTTGATTAATTCTCTGCGCCACGCCACTAGTTCTTCGTGTTCAATTATTAAATGGTTAGGATATTGTCCCAATAGAAAACTTAACGTTCTAGCCGAAAACTCATAATGGGCATCTTCCATTAAAAACTGATGCAATAGTTCTTTCTCTTCATCATTAATCTTGTTCGTTGAATCCTCGCGATACAAATTGTACAGTATTTGAGAATACCTTATTCTACTCGCATAATAAAAATCATCTTCGTATTTTCTTTTATCCTCTCCATGAGGACTTTTGCTAAATTCATCACGGAAATCATCTTCAATAAATAAACAAATATTCCGTAAAAACACAATAGGTGAATTCTTCCATTTTTTAGACCAAGTCATTATTCTTGCAATAAAAGAATCAGTCTTATTCGTCTCACGAATAACCTTGATTCGTTCTTGGAACGCCTTTTCATCATAGCGTAAAATCTGCTCAACTTCCAAGTTCGTTAGTTGATTCTTTCTTAATTGACCTGAAAAATACCTATAGTAAGATTCTTTGTGTTTGATATTGATGTCATCTCCCAAATGCGAACTAAAAAGATATCTAAGCGAATCCGCGACGAATTTATCGTTAATATTTAGGAAACCCATCATCACCTCATCAATTGTTTTATATTTTTTATTCTTTGTAGTATCATTACTATCAGTGTTTGCAGTCCTATTATTGATTTCCCCAGCAGTTCTAATGATATTTAATGAATCTTCATTGTACATATCTGCATATTCTGGTTTCAAAATGTAATCGTCATTATTTAGGTACAATAATTGATCGTCATTATCTCTAAGCGACTTATATACTTCAGGTCTAAAAGCCTTTATAATTGTTAACAAGAACAAATCTTTATAATCAATATTCTTTTCGGTTCCACTTTTGATTACAGATAACGCCAGCATATAATCATTCAATATACGTTTGACATCTCGTATATTACCAAAGGCGAATTCTATATTTTCATGATTCACAATAGAAGAAACGTTCTTATTCACTTCCTCCACAACTTCAATATATTCACTTAAAATCAGGGTTAGTTTTTCTTGAAGAAATGTCATAACGATTCCGTCATTGGCCGGCAACATAAACTCATAGTTAATAATTTTTTCAAGGTATTTGTCAGGATTACTGATACCACAATCCCCCAAACAATTAGTAAGATGTACCTTGTCTGCTGCCATTATGTAGAATACATTTTGAAAATCCGCAGTATCGCGTACCAAATTCAACAGCATCAACAGTTCTTCCTTTTGCAACCTATCAACGTCATCAATGAAAATAATAATAGGCTTCCCAATTTTCACAATTTCTTTTTTCAATCTATCCCGTTCTTCATACATGGAAGAAGATTGGCAAAATGTCGTTCTAAAGAAGTGTACAATAACATTGTCGCTTTTATCAAGCAATGTTCGTATATAGTCTGTTATGTTTTTGTTTATTTGGGGTGCATATCGAGAGAGTTCTTCACGTAATCTGTTGAATAATTCCATCACCATAGCATCCTTCCCTTCACATAGCCAAGGTTGATAATTGAACGATATATAGCAATTAGCCCAGTTTTCTTCCAACTCGTCATGTAATCGTGAAAAGAATGAGGTTTTTCCATAACCATATTCTTCACTTACATTAATAACAAATGCCCCATATATAGTAAAGGGATTGGCTGAAAGAGTATCCTTCTTATATGAATCAAATGTGCCAAATATGTATTGAATTAAATGTTCTGCATACACGCTTCTTTCTTTCACAAGACTGTCATCATTGCTTGGTGAGTCTATCATGAAACTAAGATTTGAAGTCTTTTTGGTGGTTGCAGTTTTACAATTAAGAATGCGGTACACATCTACAAACAGAAAGGGGAGCAGGAATATGAAGATATATTCAAAGTTTAGGAATCCGTAGAACACATAGTGGTAATGATATTTTAATATCGCATATATTCCCAAAGCCAGAATTTCAATTAACAGGGTGTATGAAAACCAATATTTCGCTTTACAAAATTGTCTGTAGTATATAAAGCAAACATATATAGAAAGGACAAGGACACACGCTGCTATGATAGGATTATTGTCTGGAACCCGAGAAACTATAGGTATTATATGCTTATCTAACAGTTCCAATAGACTCTGATGAAATATAACGATTATAAGTATCGTAAACAATATGCTCCGAAAAGCGTATAAGTAATCCCCTAGTTTGGATGTGAATTGTTTTACAGTCATATTATTATATCTTGATAATAGACAAAGTTATGATAAAATCTAACTATATCCAAGCCTTACATACAAATAACAGAAAAACTTCAAAGGTCACAAGGATATTTATTGTCTTACCCTTGCCCTCTTTCCGCCCAATCCCCAAGCCGATCAAAAAGAACGCAGCCACGGGCGGTTAGAAAAAAGCAAGAAGTAAGCGAAACGTGAGTTTTTGAGTTTGTATGTTATTGAGTTTGCTAAGTCTATACTTCCAATTTAGATACCGCGTAAGCAAACCGCAGGATTTCCCTATCAATATGCTACGAAATTTCTGTACGGGATTTATGTTAGTTTCGTTCAAAATGGGTTAATGAAAGGCTATGCTAAGGTAATAGTAAAAGAATATAGGTGCGGTTAATGCTTAAGCAATGTACTCACCAATCTTTTTTATCAGACTCATCGCAGGCTCAATCATTGGCAAAACCTCCTCCTCAGAAGTCTGATAGATGCAATTGTAGTCGCCCTTCTCGCGCATGGTTTGCAATTGGGAATACAATTTACCATCGGCCATGTCGAATATCCCTGTTCTTACATAGTGCTGTCCAAAGAGAACAACCACACCACGATGGGTATTGACTGCATGTTTGTCACGAATGAGTAACGCTGATACGGCATGGAAGAGGGCGTAATACAATCGGTTGGCTATATTATCCCAATAACCTAATGATTTTAGTCCCTCAATTTGCGCCATGATAGCCTGCGCCTTTTCGTATTCAAGACCTACGATAATCTTGCGTTCCTCTTCGTTCAGACTCATTGCAGTATGATTTTGTCGCGTTCAACATTCTTGTAAAAGGGCATAAAACTACTGTTTGCCCATTCTTCACGAGTATAGATGACGGGAATGATGGCTTCGCCTAGTTCCCAACCAAGCATAGTGAAAGGAAAAGCAATGTTGTCGTGGTCGCTCTGCTCCACCTTGGGCTTGTCCAAGATGATAAGGATATCCCAGTCGGAGTCTTCACGAGCATCGCCACGAGCCTGCGACCCATATAACATCACCTGGGCTCCTTTCGGCATTGTCTGCTGTGACAATTGCTGAATCTTACGGATTGTATTTTCACGATTTGTCTTCGCCATCATCTGCAAATATAGTGCAAAAAATCAAACCATCACAATCGTTCAACAAAAATCTTGCAGTAT
>JAZNYG010000055.1:0-60128 GCA_045594245.1 Bacteroidaceae bacterium | reverse complement strand
GTTGTTAGTCTCTCTTGTCTTCCTAAGACCGCTTGGCCTCCGACTTCTTCCATCCCATCAACGTAGGCCGCCTCGCCATTGGGCTCCCCTGCTTCGTGTCGGCCACACCCAACGGCATACTGCAACTGCTCAAGCGCAACAACATAGAGACCTCGGGGAAGAAATGCGTCATCCTGGGCCGTAGCAACATCGTGGGCAAGCCCATGGCTACCCTCATGATGCAGAAAGCCTACCCCGGCGATGCCACCGTGACCGTTTGCCACAGCCGTTCCAAGGACCTCGTCAAGGAGTGCCGTGAGGCCGATATCCTCATTGCCGCCATGGGCCAGCCCAACTTCGTGAAGGCCGACATGGTGAAGGAGGGCGCCGTAGTCATCGACGTAGGTACCACCCGCGTGCCCGACGCCACCCGCAAGAGCGGCTTCAAGCTCACCGGCGACGTCAAGTTCGACGAGGTAGCCCCCAAGTGCTCCTACATCACTCCCGTACCTGGCGGCGTAGGCCCCATGACCATCGTGTCGCTCATGATGAACACGTTGCTGGCAGGCACCAAGGCGGTGTACAGATAATTGACAATGGAAAATTGAAAATTGAGAATTGAAAATTAGAACTTGCGGATAGCTGCTACCCATTTCGACCTTTAATTTCTAATTTTTACCTTTTAATTTTTTGTGAATCCTCCACACCATACTCCTGCTGCTTTTACCTATATGTATATATGGGCAAAGGCAGCAGGTGTCGTTATTGTTCGTGGGCGACCTCATGCAACACCAGGCACAGATTGATGCCGCCCGCCAGCCCGACGGCACATACGACTACAGACACTGCTTCTCGCTGGTGAAGGACGACATCGGCCGTGCCGACCTGGCCATCGGCAACCTCGAGGTCACACTGGGCGGCAAGCCCTACCGCGGCTACCCGCAGTTCAGCGCTCCCGACGAATACCTGCATGCCATACACGATGCCGGGTTCGACATCCTCGGCACCGCCAACAACCATAGCCTCGACCGCCGCAAGCGCGGCCTTGAGCGCACGCTCGCCCTTGCCGATAGCCTCGGCATACCCACCATGGGCACCTATCGCGATAGCACAGACCGCCAGCAGCGCTACCCCCTCATGGTAGAGAAGAATGGCGTGCGCATAGCGCTCCTCTGCGCTACCTACGGCACCAACGGCATCCCTGCCACCGCACCCAATATCGTCAATAGCCTCGACAGGCATGAATTGGCCACCGACATACGCCGTGCCCGCGCCCTGCACCCCGATGCCATCATCGCCCTCGTGCACTGGGGCAACGAGTACCAGCAGCAGCCCAATACCGAGCAGCGCAACCTCGCCCAATGGCTCTTGCAACAGGGCGTAGACCACATCATAGGCAGTCACCCCCACGTGGTGCAGCCCATCGAGCTGGTGCCCTCGGCCGAGCACCCCACTCACCATGCCATCGTGTATTCGCTGGGCAACTACGTGTCAAACATGAGCATCGCCCACGGCGACGTAGGCCTTGCCGTGGAGCTCACCCTCGAGAAGATTGCCGGCACCACACGCCTCAAGGCCATAGAGCACCGCCTCGTATGGACTGAGCGTGCCGCACTGAGCCGCACGGGCGACTTCCGCATCATCCCTGCCGACACCCTCCCCACCGACCTCACGCCCGAAGCCCGCCAGCGCATACAACAAGCCATCGCCACAGAGGAGCAATTTCTTGGCAAACACAACAAAATGGAGCCTTTCGAGTAAATTTTCGGGCAAAACCTTTGCATATTCAGAAAATAGTCGTACCTTTGCACCGCTTTCGTAAGAGAGCAACCAACATGGTGACTATAGTTCAGTTGGTTAGAGCGTCAGATTGTGGTTCTGAATGTCGTGGGTTCGAATCCCACTAGTCACCCCAAAGAGAAGCCTCGGTAATATTACCGAGGCCTTTTTGTATCTTGTATCTTTCTGTCAATAATTGGCGAGAATCGCACGTTAACTATCGTCCCTCATCCATTCTCCATTGTCAATTATGATACTTCGTATCAAGATTCCTTGTAAAAAGCAACAAGTTGCAACTCCTCTGAGAAACTAAAGTTTCATTCGTCGCAACCGACGCTCCTTTCGCATCGGCGGCATAGTTCACGAAGCTTGACTTTGCTCTCGCCGCGCTGCGGAATTGTGAATTGTCAATTGTCGACCGTCCAACTATCCTTCCAGAAGAGCAGCGGAGTGCCGTCGGTATCGTATTCGATGGGGAGCCAGATGTGGCGTGAGTTCTTCAGGCTGCGCGGTATCCAGCGGTCGGCCATGAAGATGTACTGGTCGGTGCCCTCCACGCGGAAGATATAGGTGCCCTGCGTGTGGAACGACTTGTTGGCATCCTCGCCGCGGAAGGGGCTGGGCAACTGCTCCCAAGGTCCCCACATCGACTCGGCGCGGAACATACGTGCCTCGTTGGGGTCCCAACCTGTGCAGCCACTGGTGATCATCCAGTACACGCCGTCGCGCTTGAAGATGGTGGGCGCCTCATTGTGTCCGCCTGGGGCGAGACGTATGTAGCGGCCCGTGTAGTCGAGGTAGTCGGGGGTGAGCTCGGCGATGTTGAGCGTGAGGTTCTCCTCGGCCGAGTGTATATGGTATGCCGTGCCGTCGTCGTCGACGAATACGGTCATGTCGCGGCTCATCTGTCCGCCCGGCAGGTCGCGCTTGAGCAGCAGGCCCTCGTCCACGGCGCGGCGCCACTCGGGTGTCCACCACTCCTTATACTTGGCCTCGTCAAGCGCCATGGCCCGCTTGATGTCGCGCTTGGTGAAGTCCATCGGCCACTTGCCTGCATTGGGGCGCAGCGAGCGGATAAACTTGAAGGGGCCTGTGGGTGTGTCGCTCACGGCGAAGCCCACGCGTGCCGCCTCGTAGCCGCGTCCCTTGAGCTCGAGGTGGAAGAGCATGACAAACTTGTTCGTTGTGGGGTTATACACCACCTTGGGGCGCTCCATGATGCATCCGCGCTCGATGACGTCGCCCTTCGTTTCCGATACGGCCAATGCCACGCCCTCGTTCTTCCAGTTCATGAGGTCCTTTGATGAGTATACGCCGACGCCCACCTCGGTGGTGAAGCCTCGTGCGGGTCGGTTCTCGCCATACCAGTAGTAGGTGCCCTCGTGATACATCACATTGCCTCCATGCGCATTGATGTGCTCGCCCTTGTCGTCGGGCCACACCTCGCCCGGCGTGATAGCCGTCAGCGCCTGTGCACATACCGCGTTTACACCCAGCCACAGCACCATCGCCACGGCCATCATTGTTCTCATAATACCTGTCGTTGTTTTCATATTGTATATTGTTTATGTTTCAAAAAGAGTATCTTCATGGCAGCCATAAAGATACAAAGAATATACTATATAGACAACAAAGAGAGCAAAAAGTTTAATTTGCTCTCTCCAGTCATTGTCGTGCACCCGGCAATGCTCATCCAGCTGCACCCACCAGCGCCTCGGCCTTGGCCCGCAGGGCATCGTAGGGCATCGCCCCCATCTGACGCTCAATGTTTCCGTCGATGTCGATGAAGAAGAGCGTCGGCACGGAGCGTATGGCGGCAGCACGGGCCAGCGGCTCGTTCTTGTCCACATCCACCTTGAGCACCTTGAGGCGCCCCTCAAACTCCTTGGCCAGCCGCTCTATCGAGGGAGTCAATGCCTTGCAGGGGCCACACCATGTGGCGTAGAAGTCAAGCACTACAGGCATCTTGCCCGTGTAGTCGTAGCCGCGCAAGTACGGCAAATAGGTCTGTACATTTTCCATCTCGTTTAGTTCTTATAGGTTAGTAATCATGTTGTCATCATTTACGATGCAAAGATACAACCCCGCACTTTTGTTCACAACAGCCCCACACTATCGCCATATAGAAGCCATCTATGTATGGTTTTCACAAAAGGGTAGAAGGCTATTTGAAATTCCCGTCACCAGGTGACACCATCTCCGGCCAAGCCCCCCTAGCTTCACAAAGGAGTTTCAAGTTTGCTTAATCACTGCCGATCAAGCCCCAACTCTTGTAATCGATGCCTACGCCTTCCGTTTATACAACCCCTTGGCAATGCCGCTCTTCTCGAGGCGGCCATCGACAAGCATGTCTGCTATATGTCGGCGTGCCGTGCTCAGGCTGCATCGGCACAGCATGGCATAGTTGCGCACGGTGATGTACTCGTGTTGGGCGAAGTAGCTGTCCAAAGCTGCGGTGAGCGCATCATCGGCAAGCGGCTGCTTCACCACGCCGTCCCATTCAAAGGCGAGTCCCGAGATTTGCTGCGCGAGATTCTTCGAAGGGCGGAAGGTGACACCCTTGGCCACGATCTCCATGTTGCGCAGTTCCTCATCGGCACTCTTGCGCGTAGCCGTGCCCACCTCGAGCGACAGTGTGCCCAGATTGCCCAGCGACACGCGACGCCCCTGCATGAGCGCATTCGTTATCTCGCCCTCCAATGCACGCCACGCCGCTATCACATCCGTGTCGGTGAGGCTCATGGCATCGTTGATGTTCTCAGCCATATCTTTCACCTCCACGCGCTGCGTGTTGGCCACCGTCACGCGTATGCCCCACAACTCGCCTGTCTCTGCACCATTGCGCAGGCAACGTCGTGTGCCACGACACTTGATAGTCCCATAGCCTGTCTTCATCCTTGTGTTTCGTTTCTTTGCCATAAATATCTGTTGTAAGGTTTCTTTCTTTAATATCTCCAGTCTTTTCCCGTAAAACCAATGGTTCCAATCCTCCGCGTCATCGCGATGACACTCGTAAACCATCGCGATGAAACATATACACCATCGCGATGATTCGCACGCACCATCGCGATGACACCGCCCATTGGTAATACTCTGTAAAGATAATCAAAAGTTCCGTTCCGTGCAATAGCACCGCCCATTTTCTTCAATGAGAAAGCATCCTTTCTGCCACAATGCCACAACTGCCACGTGTTTTCATAGAGTAAATGTGCATATAAAAATAATTATTCAGGTGCGTGTAGGTAGATAATTATTTTTCATTTCCTATATAAGCTCGTACATTTACGTGGCAGTTGTGGCGTTGTGGCAGAAAATTAGAGCTTTTTGCAATCTCCCACTTTGCAATTCGTTCATTTTGGGTGACGGATGACACTTGTGACGCCTATAATACACGGGTAGTAAGAAAAAAAATAATTAATTAACATGCATGCAACACATACGAATTAATTATTTATTTGCATAATAATCTATGAAAACATCTGTCACAAGTGTCATCTGTCACCGTTTGGTCTTGAATGAATACTCACCTTCGCATCACTCACAACTCATCTCAGGGTTCAGAATACTTCTCTTCCCTCTCGGTTTCGTCAAAAAATGAACAACTTTCTTGTCTGTTACATTAAAAAAACATACATTTGCAGTGAAACAATATTGGAGGGCAAACCTATGGGCTCAAGCATAGAGATGAAGCAATATCCCGTGGCCGACAAGGTGGAATACATCATCGCCTTGGTCAGCGAGTTTGGCAAGGCGCACAGTCTTACCGACTCTCAGGCGTGGCGCTACATCAAGCGTTATGGCGGCGTCAAGCTGATGGACGAGCACTATGGATTCATGCACACCCAGTCATTCACCGATATGGTGGCCGATATGACCGTCTATCTCAATCGTCAAGGAGGGAAGTTGGTATGATTCTCTATCACGGTACCAATGCAGAGTTCGCTGACATCAACCTTGCGAACTGCAAACCATTCAAGGATTTTGGTCGCGCTTCCTACTTGAGCGAGTCACGCAGTCAGGCCGAAGAGGTGTCGATATCTCGTACCACATTCTTTGGTGGTAGCCCCATAGTGCACAGCTACGAATTTGATGAATCTCTTCTGTTATCGGGAACGCTCAAAGTAAAGCGTTTTGAAGGCTACACACGTGAATGGGCGGATTTCATATTTATGAATCGTAACGCAGACTCGCCCAAACCGATGCACGATTATGACATCGTATATGGTCCCATAGCCAACGACCGTGTAGGCGTACAGATACGTCGTTTCCAAGACAAGGCCATTGACATAGACCAGTTCGTTGCTGCCCTGCAATATATGCGAGGCATCACCTTTCAATACGCTTTTTGTACCGACAGAGCCATCCAAACCTTGCAAAGACTATGAACGTATCAGCGTCTGAATTTGAATATATGAAAGAAGGTCTTGTCAAAGACATGGCAATGCTACTCATCGAGGAACGTGGCATGAGCATGACTGACGCTTTGGATACGATATACCTATCCGACACATACGCGAAGCTAAGCGAACCTGCCACTGGTCTATATTATCAAGGTGCTCGCTACGTGCTTTCGTATATTATCTCTGAGATCGAGACGGGAAAGATTGCATAAAGCTGATTCGTCTTCATTATCTGTCAACTGAACTTAGACAGATCACACTGTTTTTCTCTCTCACGGAGTGTTTTTTAGGTCGCACGCAGAGGCGCAGAGGACACAGAGCACGCATCGTAACCTCGCGTGTTCCATCTGGATGGCCAGCACGAGCGCAGCGCCGTGCAAACTTTGTCGCGGTGGATTTATCAATCCACCGCAAGCGAGTGTAGGGATTTAATCCCCCTCTGTGACAGATGTTTAGATGTTTTTATCAATAGAAAACACAGAACTCCTTGCTGTCGTGTAAAAATATTATTATCTTCGCAGTGCAAAAAAGGCACCACCCCATAGAAGGACTAACCCCGATAGCTTGACTTGCGTCAGGGACTACCTATAAAGAAGTTCCATCAGCTTTATTCTCAGAAACAATCATTAGTCTCCCAAGCTTGGGAGACAATTATCTTTGTCGCGGTGGATTTATCAATCCGCCTCAAGTGTGGGGATTTAATTCCCTTCTATAGCTACCCTGGATTAGGGAATCCGAGGTGACGGAGTATAAAAGACCAATTCCACCAAACGCCCCATCAAGGCAGTTGGGATAGTCCATACCAACACATGCCGCTACGCATCGCGACGGAAGGCGACAGAAACCGCTGTTTATCAATTTATAAAGCAAGCACAAAGCACCAAATGTACGGAAAAACAACTATAGAAAGTGCCAAATGGCACTTTCTACCTATCAATTCACTGATTCAGTGGTAGAAACGAAAGTGCCACAAGGAAAATTATGGCACTTTCAACCTCGGCAGGAATTCCTCTATGGATGAATGGTCGAAACGAAGGGGAGCATCTTCAACCTGATTAATGCGTACAAATCGCGAACACAAGTGTTCGCGATTCCATATGTGGCATTTATAGCACAACTGTTGCAAAATAGTGTACTTATCCACGGTATGGAACCTTAGAGGGAGTCAACAACAACATGTCCGAAGCCTACAGAATTCAAGTATGATTTTAATGTGCGCACTATGCTGTTCATATCATTATTAGGCCCCACAATAATTTCAATCAGAGCCTCTTTCGGGAAATGCTGCTCCACATACGGTACCATAAGGTTCTTCCTCATTCGATACTTAATATCCTTATCGTTCTCGACCGCTTTAAGCAACCTTACTTCATCTTCATGTTCATACGCCATATTTTTGAGTGACAAGGAGAACTCCAAAAAAGGAGACAGCATCAACGCTATTGACTTATCTTTCACATAAAGACATATAAAGAATAAGATTAGCGCAAACACCTCTATTTCATTTTTACTTATTGTAATCGCAGTAAATCCATCCAACATGGCATAGATTTCCTTAGAGAGATTATCTGTGAGGTAAATGCATTTGCGGAAATCACCTTGCGCTTTTTCTTTTATCAATGTCGCATCAAAACATAGCGAAATTCCTGTTGCATTATTGCTATACATACTCCACATCGGAAGAAAATCACGTTTTAGCGAGAAAGACGTCACGAAGAACGAAGGAGGACAATCATAATCACAATTTCCGTCGCTTCCTTCAAATCGGACAAAGTGCTTTTCCATAATATCCATCAAGAAACGAGAACCAGTTTTCAATTCTGTGAAATCATTCAAGCACGAAGCCTCTGTACCCCAAAGGCATATCTCACTTCCATCAATGGGGTTCTTCACCACAAGTCCATTCAATAGAACGTCTAATGTCGTATAATGATATATTCGATCTATACAGGAAGGACTCTTTACCAAATTTTTCACATACGAATGAAAATCCTTGAGTCTCTCAATGTCAACAATATCGCCTTTCTGTTCCATTTGCAGTTTCATTCGATAATATATTCTCTTCGTTTATCAAATAAATATTCCAAGCCGGTACTTAAACCTGCACCAACGCCCTGCCAAAACTTCATGATGTTAATTTCACTTTTCAACACATCACCCATTCTTCGCAAGATCAGTATATTTACATATAATCCTTTGCTTTGCAAATTATCAATGCTGGATTCAGAAAAGCCCTTACGCAATAGTAAGAATTTGTATTCGCCGAATATCTGTTTGTTACAAAGCAGAATATAGCCCAAATTACCTGTTTTCAATACGGAATCAATGTTGTTCAAATGCAACTTTATCCTCTTTACGTAATCAGAATCATCTGTTGCTACCTCATAGGCCCTTTTCGCAAAGTTATAGATAGCTTTAGCTTCTGCTACAGGAAACTTTTTCATTTCTTTCATAGTTTTGAGATTTATTTAAGGGTACAACAAAAGTTCTTCAAAATAAGTTTACGATAATTCCCAATTAAAAATGAAAGAACTTTTTACCCAATAGACCAAATAAGTAGAAACAAATTCTTCTTTTACGATAAAAAAAGCTATCTTTGCGAAAATATATTAGGAGCATTGTGTATGAATGAAAATAATGAACAGGAACAAGGCGCAGGAATCATATTCAATGACTAATTGTTATGTGAAAAATTATAAAGTATGCCTATAGGAGTTGACATATTTAGTGGAGCAGGCGGTCTTAGCTTAGGGGCAGAGATGGCTGGATTCGAAATTCGCTTTGCAGTAGAGCATGATGCAAGTGCCGCTGCGACCTATCGTCGCAACCATCCCAATACCCCAGTCATCGAAGAAGACATACGCAAAGTACAACCTTTGGACTATTTAAATCCTAATGAACATGTATCTATTGTTTTTGGAGGACCTCCTTGTCAAGGATTCTCTTTATCCAATACAATGACACGTAATTTAGGGAATCCCAATAATTCATTGTTTCAAGAGTTCTTGCGTTTTGTTCAAATAATACAACCGGATTGGTTTGTGTTTGAGAACGTTGAAGGTTTTATGCGCTTCGAAGAAGGAAGAGTGAAAAAACATGTAGAACAATGTTTCATGGATATGGGATATAATGTTTCCTCTAAGATATTGTGGGCATCCGACTATGGTGTGCCTCAACATCGCAATCGTTTCTTCATGATAGGCAATCGTTTAGGGATTAACTTTGAATTCCCTCAAAAAAACGAAAAGAAGATATCAGTAGAAGAAGCAATAGGGGATTTGCCATCTCTTATTAACGGCCAGCAAGACGATGTCTTGGCATATAGGACACCAGCCAATGAAGTTAGCGAATACGCTCAACTGATGCGTCAGAATTCAGAGCAGAGTCTACAGAACTATGTTTCACGGAATGCAGATTATGTAATAGAAAGGTATCGTTATATCGGACAAGGCCAGAATTGGCAGGCAATTCCCGATACATTAATGCAAAACTATAAGAATAAGAACAATTGCCATAGTGGTATATACAGACGTCTAAAAGCAAATGAACCATCAATAGTTATTTCCAATTATCGGAAAAACATGTTGATACATCCATTCCAAGACAGAGGTCTGTCCGTTAGAGAAGCTGCCCGTTTACAAAGCTTCCCTGACACATTTATTTTCAAAGGAAGTCTAATGCACATTCAGCAACAAATAGGCAATGCTGTGCCACCATTGTTGGCAAAGGCTGTTTTTGAAAAAATCTTAGAATATGGAGAATAACCAGCCCTCAATATTACGTTTCAAGTTCGATGTCAGTACTTTTCGTTTATTAGGTCGAGAACTAATTACGGATCGTATTACAGCTCTATTCGAACTTGTAAAGAATTGCTATGATGCAAATGCAGAAAACGTAAATTTATTTTTTGAGCAACTTAATCCATTGTCCAATAATAGTAGAATTATCATCCAAGATGATGGTTTGGGCATGACTTTTGAGGATATTCGTGATAAATGGATGGTTATTGGCACAAGCAGCAAAAGGAGAAAAAGAACATCTCCTGCACCCTATAACCGTGTAGTCGCTGGAAAAAAAGGAGTAGGTCGCTTTGCAGTCGACAAACTCGGTGGGAAACTTATAATGAGAACTAAAAAGAAAGGTTCTCCAATATGGCATTGTTTAGAAACGGATTGGACCAAATATTCAGAAGAAGAAAATCGACAATTAAAACTCGATTTTGAGAATCCTACAGAAAAGCAAAAACTATTTACTGATATTGACAATCGATATTGGTCTGAACCCGCTGAAATAGATGTTCAAGGAACTATCTTAGAAATATCATCGTTAAATGACTCATGGTTAGAAAGGGATGTCATCCGCGCATATCGTGAACTTTCTAAAATCGTTAGACCTACTCTAAATGTCAAGTATCCATTTAATATACGCTTCCATGTTCCCGAATATCGAGCTTATGATAACAAATTGGTAGAAAGCCTTGCTTTGGCACAGGCCACATTGTCTTTTGTCCTTAAGTACAGATATGATGAAGCTAAGCAAAAATATTATCAAGAATATCTCGAAGAGAACAAAGGAAATCTTATTGTCAAAGAAAAAGAAGCCGAACCTTTTGGCCCAATAGGTTTTACTATTTATTACTATGACCAAGAAGGTAAGAAGAAATTCACGAAAGACGATCGCATCGACGGAATCAAAGTCTACCGAGATGGCATTATAGCAACACCTTTTGCTGAATATAAGTCAAGTAGAGATGAACAAAAAGATCTTTTTGGTATAGATAAGCGTCGTTGGTCTGGTTTTTTCGAGAAGCTAAGTACAAGAGATATTATAGGATGGGTAGATATCAAGGATGAACTGAATCCAGAAATAAAGGACTCCACAAATAGACAAGATTTTGTTGATAATAGAGAATGGTCAAGCCTGAAAGATTTCGTTATAAATCAAATACACCAAATTGAGCTTTACCTAAAACACCAGAAGGATACTAAGAAAAAAGAGAATTCTGAAAGACTAAAAAAAGCAGATGATGACATAGAAGACATCAAGGCAAAAATAAACCGCATAAAGAGCCAATCTTTTTTCGCTTCTCCTGAAGTTGAATCAGAACTAAACGAAATAACTTCTAGATTGGGCGAAATTAAACAAAGCGTTTCAGCTTCATCTAAGGACTATGAACGCATGGAAGAAGAGCGAAAGCAGCAAGAGAATATTATGTTTAGTCTAGTTTCTCTACAAGCTTATGCGGGTCAGATTTCTCACATATTGCGTATTTCTATTGGCATCATAAAGCGCTCTGCTGAATTTGTCGCCAAATGGGTTCCGCTAGGGAAGAAATTAGACAAAAGCGTAAAACATTCACAAAGAGTTTTTGATGAGATGAACAATCTTTCAAAAGCAATGAATTTCATGCTAAGCTACGCCGAAGATGATTCCTCTTTTGCGTATTTCGATATACAAGAAGCTATCTCTGAAATTTTCGAAGACAGATATGGCTATCTTTTCGAAGAAGAGAATATTGACTCTGAATACATTGTTGAAGATAGATTCGAATTGTTATATAACAAAAAGGCCTTTCAGGATATGTTTGGCAATTTGATAGACAATTCTGTAAAAGCCCTACGCAATACTAAAAATAAAAAAATTAGATGTAGCGCATTTAGAGAGAACAACAATCTTGTAATTTTATTTTCGGATAATGGTTCTGGTATCCCTGAAGAAATACGAGAAAGGGTTTTTGATGTATTTTACACAACTACAGCTGATTTAGGTGGTGCAGGATTAGGACTTTACATAGTTCGAACAAGATTAGATTCTATAAAAGGAACAATATCTCTTGAACCTAATGAATTTCACCCGACAGGAGCCACATTCAAAATTGTTATTCCATTAAAACATTAAGATTATGGATGAAAAGATGAACTTAACCATTGTTTACATAGACGATGATGCAAAAATGCGAGAAGACGCTTTTCTCGATGATATTAGCGATGATGTAGATGATATCCAATACTTTGAGAGACCGTCAGATGGGCTGGCCTATGTAAAAGACAACATCGACAGAAATATCGTCGTTGTACTTGATTGGAAATTTAACAGTAGCTCGATACAAGGCAATGATGTTCTAAATGACATCGCCAACATCTCCGTCTTGGTTCCCGTCATAGTCTTCACTGGTGCAAGTATCAATGCAGCAGAAGCAAACAAGATGTTTAAGGGACATGCTTTTAGTTGTGTTCCCAAGGATGAAGCCACTCGGGTATTGGTTGATGCCATCCGAAAAGCTTATGACAGAATCCAAAATGACATACGCTCTGTTATGGAAAAATGGATATTAAGGCAAAGCGAAGAAAAACGCCAAATGCCCTATATGCGTTCAGGGAATAAAATCTTCACTTTAAATGACATCCTTGCATCCATTCGCAAACAAGATGATTTAGGAAAAGAGACAACACGCAGCATTTTAAGCCTTGCGACAGAGCTATTCACAAACAATATGCGTAAATGAGACTAAACACTGTCATACTAACAGATGATTCATACACTAGCAACGTTTCAGATTTGTTTGTTACATTAAAAAGTGCCACAACAAGTTTGTTGGAAGAGTTTTGCTATCAAAACAGCAGTGTTGAATTAACGAATCAGATACTCCTTTCAGATTCCATCGACAAACATACATTGTCAGAAAAACTTTCTTCTTTCAACTTCCAACCTTTCATCTGCTATTGGTATGGGCATGGAACAGATGTGTCTTTTAGAATAGATAATGAAGACGTTGTCACTCTGACAGATAATCACTATGCCTTCTCTAATGCTTTTATTTACACTTTTTCTTGTTTCAATGCTAAAATTCTTGCAGACACCCTAATAGAGAACAATCTAAAGGCCTTTGTCGGTTATATTTCAGAAGCAAAGTGTCCTTATGGACTTGACGACTTAACTACCGAAATAGTTATGACTTTTATATCCTCTTTCTTAGAGGGGAAAACTGCAAACGAAGCACTAGAAGAGTTGAAATCGGCATATGAAAGTTCTATTTTCAATGAAGAGCTCGATCCTTTCCAACGGGGATGGATGCAAGAAAATCGCGATGCATTAATAATAAAAGGGAATAAAGAATTAACAATTAATGACATCCTCATAAGTTAATTTACATCATTAAAATTAAAAGTATAGGTTAGAGCCTTTAAGAAATATACAAGAAGGAAATGGCAAAGAAGAAATATACATTCATAGATTTGTTTGCAGGTATCGGCGGTTTCCATACAGCAATGCATTATGTTGGCGGCAAATGTGTTTTTGCCAGCGAATGGGATAAACATGCACGCATGTCTTATGAGGCAAACTACAAGGATATCGAACCTAATTTGTTTAAAAAGGACAAGATGGGAGGCTATCTATATTTCAATGAAGACATAAACGATGCAATCCCTAGTCAAATACCCAACTTTGATGTTTGTTGCGGCGGCTTCCCATGTCAACCGTTTTCTATAGCAGGCTTAAGAAGAGGATTTGAGGATACTAGAGGTACATTATTCTTTAGTATTGCAAACATCATTAAACAGAAAATAGAAGCAGGCTACCCTCCAAGGGTGCTATTTTTAGAAAACGTTCGAGGATTAAAAAACCACGACAAAGGGAATACTCTAAAAGTTATTTTAGCTACACTTGAAGAATTGGGTTATGGCTATTCTTACGAAGTCCTCAATGCTAAATATTTTGGTGTACCTCAGAATAGAGAGCGTCTATTCATTATTGCTTGGTATAAAGGACTTGTAGACGTTGACTCGTTCCGTTTCCCTTACGGTATTGCACCCGACGGTTCAACAATCTATGAAAAATCAAAACTAAAAGAAGGGACACTTCCTACAAAAGTTTCTGATATATTTGAGCCTGATGAGACCATTGAACCGAGTTTTACCATCAGCGATAGAATGTGGATTGGCCATCAAAACCGCAAGGAAAGAAACAAACAAAACGGAAAAGGATTTGGCTACTCCTTGTTTAATGCAGACAGCGTTTACACTAGCACCATTTCTGCCAGATATTGGAAAGATGGCAGTGAGATTCTAATAGACCAATCAGAAAAAGGACTCAACCCAAGAAAGTTGACTCCTGTAGAGGCTGGTCGGTTACAAGGATACCGTATTCTTGGGAATGGTTGGGAACATCCAGAATGTGCCAACAACCAAAACTACAATGATTCCAATCCTGAGTTCAAAATTGTAGTATCAAAGAAAGAAGCATACCATCAATTCGGTAATAGTGTAGCTGTTCCCGTGATAAAGAGACTTGCAGAAGAAATTGTAAAACAGTTAATGTAAAAGATATGGACGAGTTAAGAAATCTACAGCAAATGGCCAGCCTTGCCAGTGGTCGTTTTAACCAATATGATGGTGAGGATTTTGTTTTGCCACAAATCTTTAAAGAGCAAGTTACCGAGATTAACTCCAACACCATTACATACAATAAGTATTCTGCAATCATAGAGACAAGGGGGAACCAACACGGAATCCTCAATATCTTTATGCCCAATCAATGGTTTTATATAGCCTCATATTTTACGGATTTCTATAACGAGCTTCAAAAGTACAAGCGTTATGCGCTACAAGTAACTTCAAAAGAAAGGCTAAAAGAACTAAATGGAGGTGAACTTACTGCTACAGAATTAAGTGCGCTGCATAGACTAACTTTGGATGACAAGTCTATGGGATACCTCTTAAGATTCATCACTGATTATTCATGGTGGGGAGGTGCTAAAACTATAGACAGAGGAGATTTTTATGTTTCTCCTATTCTTTCTAACGCAAACCTCGTGAATGCTTCACAGTCATTTGTCGCAGATTTATGCGCATTTCTTGCAGACAAACAAAATCTGGTAAGAGCCATTATAAATAAAGAAGAGAGTGGCAGCCCAATAAACGCAAGAACACTCCTTTTCCAGCCTTGCATAGAAAGCAAGGAAGGCATCAATGGTTTTCTTGACAGGGCTATTCCTATTGTATTGGAGAGAGATGCAGACCTTTATAGATTGGATAAGTTTGCCAATGTAGACGGAGGCGTTTACCAGACTATAGGCCGGCACAACCTTGGACGAGCTTCGGACAAGGATGCACGCCCCAATGACATTAACCCAAATATAGAATGGACTTGTGGACTGAATGGAAAGAGATATTACCTCAACAGAGAGGTCAACTATCCCAATTTCGTGACTTTCCAAGAGGCATTCAACGAAGCCTACAAGGGAATCTTCGAGATTGTCATCGACACCATAGATTATAACGGAGCACAGAGAAAGTGCTATTCGCTGTATGGAATAGTCCAACCTACTGCCAGCAAAATATCACTTGAGGGCGTACCCCACCAACAAATCTTCTATGGTGCCCCAGGTACAGGCAAGAGCCATACGATAAAGGTGGCGACAGAGGCGTGCCCGAAGGAGAATGTGGTGCGCACCACCTTCCACCCCGATAGCGATTACTCTACCTTCGTGGGTGCCTATAAACCCAAGATGGAGGTGATGCCCCGATATAACCCACAGACGGGTGAGCAGATGGGCGTGGAGAAGCGTATCGTGTATGCCTACACCCCGCAGGCCTTCCTCAAAGCCTACATCACCGCATGGCAGAACCCCGAGCAGCCGGTGTACCTCATCATCGAGGAGATAAACCGAGGAAACTGCGCACAGATCTTCGGTGACCTCTTCCAATTGCTCGACCGTGGCGACGATGGCCAATCGTGCTATCCCATCAAGGCCGACCAAGACATGCAGATGCACCTCATGGAGGTGTTTGCAGGCAATGATGCACTGCCCGAAAACATCCGTTCGGGCGAAGAGCTGGTGCTCCCCAGCAACCTCTACATATGGGCTACGATGAACACGAGCGACCAGAGCCTGTTCCCCATCGACTCGGCCTTCAAGCGCAGGTGGGAGTGGAAGTATATCCCCATCACCCAAGGCAAGGACAGGGAGACTGGCAAGCTGATGCAGTGGAGCATCGAGGCCGAGGGCGTGAACTACGACTGGTGGTCGTTCCTCGAGGTGATGAACAAGCGCGTGGGCGACATCACCAGCTCGGAAGACAAGAAGCTGGGATTCTTCTTCTGCAAGGCCGATGGGCAGGGCATCATCAGTGCCGACAAGTTCGTGTCGAAAGTGATGTTCTACCTGTGGAACGACGTGTTCAAAGACTACCCCGACAACCCCATAGCCATGTACCTCAAAGAGGAGGGCGGAGAGTTTACCTATGGCGACTTCTACACCACCAATGCCGGGAGCGACGTAGTGGTGCGCGAAGAACTGGTGACACGCTTGCTCGATGCGTTGGGGGTGAAGAAAGCCGGAACAATTGACAATGGACAATTGACAATGGACAATGAGGATGCCGTTGAGGAAGACGAAAACTAAGATGTAGACCATGACTGACAAGGAACTGAAAGAAGTATGTCTATGTGGTGAGACCACCCGCGTGCAGTTCAAACGCGAATTCACCACGCAGAAGGAAATGGCTAAGGAGATGATAGCCTTTGCCAATACGCACGGTGGAACGATTTTGTTCGGTGTAGAGGACAAGACAGGAGCACTCATCGGGCTCACCTATGAACAACTGCAACAGACCTCACGCGAACTGGGCAACACGGCACAAGAACAAGTGCGCCCGACTATATACATTGAAACCGAGGTGGTGAAAGCCGACGATAAGCACTTTCTCGTATGCTCCATAGCAGAGGGACGCAACAAACCCTATAAGAATCTGCAGGGAGAGATATGGGTAAAGCAGGGAGCTGACAAGCGACGTGTCACGGAAAACACGGAGATATTGGCATTGTTTCAATCGTCGGGCATGTATCGCCCCGAAGAGGATACGATAAAAGGAACCTCTATGGCCGATCTGGAAATGGTGTATCTGAAAGACTATTTCAAGACGGTGTATAATCGCGATATGGAGGACTTCGGTCAACCGGTGGAGAGCATACTACGCTCGCTGGGTATCATAGCTGCCAATGGTGAAGTTACCCGAGCAGGTATGATGTATTTTGGCAAGAACCCCGGATTGCATGAACGCTCGTTCATGGTGAAAGCTGTGGCTTTTGATGGAGTTACTATTGGTGACACCTCGTATATAGACAGCAGAGACATCAGTGGCACCATACCATGGATGTTTCGCGAGAGCATGACATTCCTCAAATCAGTATTGCGCCACCAGCAACAAGGACAGAACTTCAATAAGGTGGGCATACTCGAAATCCCCGAAGTGGTGCTTGAGGAACTACTGCAGAATGCTTTCGTACACATAGACCTGTTGCATGCCGCAGCCATCAGACTACTCGTGTTCACCGACCGCGTAGAGATAATCAATCCTGGATGCCTGTTTGGCGGACTCCAGGTGGAGGATATAAAACTGGGCGTATCGCGTCAGCGCAATCCGCTGATGGCTACTTTGGCAAGCAAAACGATGATATATCGCGGACTGGGTTCGGGAATCATACGTGTAATGAAGGAAGGGGTTCGAGTAGAATTTGTCAATGAGGAGTCGGCAAACCAATTCAAGACAATCATTTGGCGCACTACCCAAAAGAACGAAAGCACTATCCAAAAGGACGAAAGCACTATCCAAAAGGATGAAAGAACTATCCAAAAGGACGAAAGTACTATCCAAAAGGATGAAAGTACTATCCAAAAGGAATTAACTACTACCCAAAAGGCGGTACTTGATTATTTCAAGAAAAATCCGATGGCTAAACGAGAAGATGCAATAAGAGATATTGAAGATATAACCGAAGGAGGTATTAAATTCATCATCGGTAGACTCCAACAGTTAGGTCTCCTCAAACGTGAAGGTGGTCGCAAGCATGGTAAATGGGTGGTACTTTCTTAACATCTAACTTTTCATTCTTAACTCTTCACTCAAAAAAAATGCGCATCCTCATCGAAGAACATCAGTACGAGGCCGACCTTGTGAAGGAGGTGCTGCACGGCATCGATGCCTTGCAGGACATCGAAGGCAAGGTGTCGCTCAGCTATGTGGGGTACTACTACAACACGGAGCTGAGGGACTGCGTGTTCATACTGCCCAAGGTGCTGATGAATGAGCAGGACCTGGTGTTCGGCAAGTACAGCCCCGAAGCGATGATACACTTCGAGCACATAGAGCCCAAGCTCAAGGATGAGGAGCAGCGATTTATACGCGAGTTTGCCGTGTGGATATACCGCACCATCGCCGTGTACAAGGCCTCGCACCCGAAGAGCGACATCATCTATCACCGACAGGTGATGCAGATGGGCACAGGACGATTGCGCCAAGCATCGACACTGCTCGATGTGATACTGCTGCTCGTGCAGTTCAACCGCGAGCACCGCGACTTCATCACCTTCACCCTGCGCAACATACACTCGGGATTCAACAAGATAAACTGGACACGCACCATAGCACACTCGCCCGCCATCGTGCAGGGCGGTGAACCCATCTACCTCAACCCCGTGAACAAGAAGAAGCAGGTGAACTTCGACGAGGAGCTGCTCATCATCTTCTACTCCATACTCAACTACATCAAGGAGACCTACGGCTTCTATGTGGACATACAGGTGAGCTTCCCACTTATCCGTGGTGCACAATTCAAGAGCTACATCGAGGGGCGTGGAGCGGTAAGGCTGAGACAGATAAAGTATAAGTACTTCTCGGACATCGCCCTCTACCTATGGGACCTCTGCTATGCCTTCTTCGAGCTGGCACACAAGATAAACACTCCGGCCGACATGAAGGAGTATCTTCTGGTGAAGAACTTCTACATCGTGTTCGAAGCCATCATCGACGAACTCATCGGTAGCGCTGAGGACAAGGCAGCCTTGCCCAGCGAACTCACCGAACAGAAGGATGGCAAACTCGTTGACCACCTATACACCTACAAGGCGCTGATGCAGCCCGAGGATGGGGAGCGACAGACCTACTACATAGGCGACTCGAAATACTACAAGATAGGCGCACGACTGGGCGAGCACTCCATATACAAGCAGTATACCTATGCCCGCAACATCATACAGAGCAACATAGACCTGTGGATGGACGACAAGCGGGAAAACCCCACCATCCGCGTGCGCGACGACCTCACCGAGGGATATAGCATACTGCCCAACTTCTTCATCAGTGCCGACATGAAGGCCGATGACTTCAGCTACACCCACCGCGAGGTGAGGAAGATGGAGGGGACGGAGATAAAGTATCACTTCCCCGACCGACTCTTCGACCGCGACACCCTGCTGCTCTCGCGCTACAACGTGAACTTCCTCTTCGTCATCGCCCTCTATGCCCGCAACCGACAAACCGAGAAGGTGGCTTGGCGCGATGAGGTGCGCCGCCAATTCCGCAAGGAGATACAAGATGTGCTCAACACACACTATAGCTTCTATGCCATGAAGAGCAAGGGCAATACGCTGGCAGGGGAGCGATTTATCAGTGATCACTATCGCGAACTGCAAGGCAAGCTCTACTGCCCCTTCGAGGACAAGAGCATCTATGCCCTGGCACTGGAACGCACAGAGAAGCATGCCGAGGGAGTGAAAGACCCCTCTATCCTCGACCTGCTGGGCGAGCACTTCATCATCGACCCGCTCACTCTGGGCGAGAGCCCCAAAACAAGCCTCGAAAGCAAGGTGCAGCAATACCAAGCCGAGCACCCCTACACCCCCGTACCCGAAAGCTGGTTGCCGCAGTACCATCTGGAGAGATACCTGGCCGAGAACTTTGTCATAGGCTCGTACCATGATGAGGCGCACTGGAACTGGATAACCGGGAAGAACGACCGAGGCACACTCATCTACAACGTACGACTCGCCCCTGAACGTGATGGTGCACAAGTGAAATCACGACTAAAGGGGATGAAGGTCAAGTTCGCCATACTCTATAAAGAGGGACGCGAAGGAGAAAACGCATATCATATATTCAGAGTGCACGACACAGCTGTGATGACCGAGGAGCGCATGAGAGAAGCATTGTATCCACGCGAGCCCAAGGGCGAATACTTTATCTTCCGCTTCGACGAGGAGATAAACATGGGTAGTTTCAATATAGCACATCTCATAGGCCAGCATTGCCTGTCCACCTCAGACTACAAGGAGGGAACTCCCATCTTCGTCAAGGGTGAAGAGCTGATAACGTATCGCAAGTAAGTTTATACCCTATGCCCGACAAACTGACCCGAGAGCAGCGACACCGATGCATGGCCAGCATACATAGCCGCGACACCAAGCCGGAGATGACGGTGAGGCGATACCTCCATAGCCGGGGATTCCGCTACAGGGTGAACGTGAAGGGGCTGCCGGGCTCGCCCGACATCGTATTGCGCAAGTACCGCACGGTGATATTCATACACGGATGCTTCTGGCATGGGCACGAGGGATGCCGATACTTCGTGATGCCCAAGAGCAACACGGACTTTTGGACACAGAAAATCACACGCAACCAAGAGCGTGACCAGGAGCGGCGCACCCAGCTGCGACAGATGGGGTGGCACACCATCGTCATCTGGGAATGTCAGCTCAAACCCAAGACACGCGAGGCCACACTTGCCGAACTGGAGCACCTGCTACACAAGACCTACCTCGACAACCTGCGTCCACGCAAGGCGGTGACATACGCTCTCGACACGGAGCCTGCGCCTCTCGCTGCGGAAGAGCAAGTGGGGTATGGGGCAATTGACAATTCACAATTGACAAATGACAATGGAGAATGAACGATGAAAAAAGATCTGTGGTAATCCGCCAAATCAGTGTCATCAGTGTGCCATTAAAAACGAAGACGAAAACGAAAACTGAGCAATGAAGAATATCGAAGTTGTAGCAGCCATCATCCATCACGAAGGCAAGTATCTTGCCACGCAGCGAGGGTATGGCGACTATAAGGGGCAGTGGGAGTTCCCAGGCGGAAAGATAAAGCCGGGCGAAGCGCGTGAGGAGGCTTTGGTGCGCGAGATACGCGAGGAGCTGCGCATGGAGATAGTGCCCGAGCGGTGGCTCTGCACCACGGAGCATGATTACCCCACCTTCCACCTCACCATGCACTGCTACCTGTGCCGCATCGTGGAGGGCACGCCTCAGCTCACAGAGCACTTAGCTGCCCGGTGGCTCGCTCCCGAGGAACTGCACTCGGTGGAGTGGCTACCAGCGGATATAGCAGTAACGCGGGCGTTGCTGCAACGATAACGTTGACGATGACGAAAACCTATGCAGCAGAGCTGCAGGTTAAGGGTTATGGGTCATAGGGCAGTCACGTGTGTTCGCAAATTTGGAGTATGCCTCCCAATGGTATCGTTTTTTCTCAGTCTGATACAATTCGCCAACAGGCTGTTGGCGAATTACAGATGCCCTAACTTTTGGCGTCGTGCCATGGGGACACAATCATGAAATACATCGAAGTAGTAGCAGCCATCATAGAGCACGAAGGGAAGTACTTGGCGAAATCAATTATATCGGTGGACGCAAATACAGAAAATACTTATTGTCATGAATCTTTTCTTTAATTCAATGGCAGAAAATGGCATCTTCAAGATAAACACAAACAAAAGAAAGAGCGCAACAACTTATTATACAACGATTTGATTTCTGTATAATAAAAGATAAAAAGCTAATTATAAGCTTGCACCATGCAAACAGAGGTACTCAGATACATACATACCGAAGGCGACTTACGAGGTGATAATCAGAACCCAAGACACGCGAGGCCACACTTGCCGAACTGGAGCACCTGCTGCACAAGACCTACCTCGACAACCTGCGTCCACGCAAGGCGGTGACATACGCTCTCGACACGGAGCCTGCGCCTCTCGCTGCGGAAGAGCAAGTGGGGTATGGGAAAAGTTGAAAGATGAAAGACGCAGCGTAGCGAGTGCAGAAACCGCTTGCGGGATTATGCCGAGCCAGCAAGTCTTCTTAAATGCAAAGCATTTATAAAGGTTGATGGATGATGGTTTATAGTTGAAGGGGGTATGGTCGTGTGTCATCTCGAACAGAAGTGAGAGATCCCTCGCACAAGCTCGGGATGACATATAGGTTTGAGAGTTGAAAGATAACGATGACGATTACGCTTACGATTACAAAAACTTGCACGCAAGTAACGATGACGAAGACGATAACCACTATCCGGAAGGCAACTCCTAACTCCGAATTCCTAAAATAACCGCAGATTACCCAAATTACTCAGATTAATAAATACTAAGACGATGACGAAAACAAATAAAATCTGTGGTAATCCGCAAAATCTGTGTCATCTGTGGTCTATAAAACGATAACTATGCAGCGAGTTGCAGTTTAAGGGTTATAGGGCAGGTACGTGTGTTCGTAAATTCGAAGTTCGTCGGTTTTTTGCAGCAGTAGACTGGAAAGTTCGTCGAGTTTTTGCAGCAGAAGGCGGAAAAGTTCGTCGAGTTTTTGCAGTTTTACTTGCGTAATCCACTGACATCATGTATCTTTGTGCAAAGATAGATATTTCCTTATGAAAAGATATGCTTATAGACAACTAAAGTCATGGAGAGAGAAGCCTGACAACATGCGTAAACCACTAATCATCGAGGGGGCTCGTCAGACAGGTAAGACATGGCTAGCTACCGAATTTGGTAAGCATGAATTCAAGAACATCGTCACCATCAACTTTGAGGATGCAGAGCCTATACGCAGTATATTTGAGTTAGACTTTGACATCAATCGCATCATCCTCGCCATACAAGCCTATACGCAGCAAACAATAGTGCCTGGGAATACACTTATCTTCTTTGATGAGATACAGTATGCACGGAGAGGATTACTCTCGCTTAAATATTTCAAGGAAAAGGCCCCTCAGTATCATGTCATCGCCGCAGGCTCATTATTGGGTGTCATTGACCATAAGAACGACTCGTTTCCTGTAGGAAAAGTGGAGTTTCTGCGTATCTATCCGCTATGCTTCGAAGAATTCTTGCTGGCCATAGGGCAGCAGGGAATGGTGGATTTGCTGCACTCGAGGGATTGGGCTGCAATACAAGCCTTCGAACAACAGATGACCAATTACCTACGTCTGTACTACTATGTGGGAGGAATGCCAGAGGCGGTAAAAACTTTCGCTGAGAGTTTGGATTATAAGGCCGTACGTACGGTGCACGAGCAATTGCTGAAATCATACCACAACGATTTCAGCAAGCACCCACCTCAGGAAATCGTCAAGCGTATGCAGCTATTATGGCAGTCGGTGCCACAACAACTGTCAAAAGAAAACAAGCGGTTTGTATATTCAGCCGTGAGAGGCAGCGCAAGAGCCAAAGACTTTGAAACGAGTATACAATGGCTGCAAGATGCTGGACTGATATATAAGATAACACGCGTTGTGGCTGGTGAGATTCCGCTTGCAGGGTTCGAAGAACCAGAGAATTTCAAACTCTACATGCTCGACATCGGTCTGTTGGGAGCGATGAACAATATGAGCGAGACAACACTCATCGAAGGCAATCAGTTTTTTGCACAATATAAAGGGGCATTAACCGAGCAATTTGTATTACAAGAACTCCAATGTGCTGAAATCAAGCCCATCCATTATTGGGCTCCGGAAACGGGTATTGCGGAAGTGGATTTTGTCATACAGCACGAAAACGACATCATCCCCATAGAGGTAAAGGCTGAACGCAACTTGCGGGCAAAGTCTTTGGCTGCATTCATCAACAGGTATCATACGCCGCAGGCTATACGCACCTCTCTATCATCATACCAACATGGAGATACCGTTACAGACCTTCCCTTATATGCCATTTCTATATTAAAGGAGGTGCTTCATGGCTGAAAAGATGACACAAATAGAACGGATACGGCACATGGAGCAGCTGTATGACCTGGCAACGGAGGCGATGAAGGAGCAGCCCATGAGCGCCAGTACACATGCCAAGGCTCAGGAGGCCATGACCGAGCTTGCTGCATACTACGGCAGCGACGAGTGGAAGCAGGACTTTGCCGATGACGAGGCGGGCCTCCTGCCCAAGGACCTGAAGCGCGGAGTGCTCTCGGAGGATGGGTTGTGGAACCTTTTGACAATGGACAATGGATAATTGACAAATGACAATTCCGTAGCGCAGCGAGAGCAGAGTCAAGCTTGCTTGAACTATGCCGAGCCAGCAAGGAATCTTGATGCGCTGCATCATAATTCCGCAGCGCAGAGATCCCTCGGCGCTTCGCTTTGTCGGGATGACACTCTAAACCCTAAACTCTAAACACTAAACCATAAACACTAAACCATCAACCCTCAACCTTTTTCTTGCATGTATCAATCATTATATGTAATTTTGCACTATACAAAGGTCATGAGAGGGGGAGTTTGCCAAACTATATATATGAATAAAAGATACTGCCCCGATGATACAACTCAGAAATATCAATAAGACTTACAACAATGGCTCGCCGCTGCATGTGCTCAAGGGCATAGACCTGGACATCGCAGAGGGGGAGTTTGTGGCTATCATGGGTGCGTCGGGGTCGGGCAAGTCGACGCTGCTCAACATACTGGGCATTCTCGACGACTACGATGAGGGTGAGTACCGATTGGGCGGACAGCTCATCAGGAACCTGAGCGAGACGCATGCTGCAGGATACCGCAACAGGATGATAGGATTCATATTCCAGTCGTTCAACCTGATACCCTTCAAGAATGCGTTGGAGAATGTGGCGCTGCCGCTGTTCTACCAAGGCGTGGGGCGCAGCAAGCGCAATCAGCTGGCACTGGAGTACCTCGACAAGTTTGGCCTGAAGGACTGGGCACACCACTACCCCAATGAGCTCTCGGGCGGACAGAAGCAACGCGTGGCCATAGCACGCGCACTCATCACACAGCCACAGATCATACTGGCCGACGAGCCTACGGGAGCGCTCGACAGCAAGACGTCGATAGAGGTGATGCAGATACTCAAGGAGCTGCACCGGGAGGGCATGACCATCGTGGTGGTGACTCACGAGAGTGGCGTGGCGTATCAGACAGAGAAGATCATCCACATCAAGGATGGACTGATAGAACGCATCGAGCGGAACGACGAGGGCGGCAAGAGCCCCTTCGGCATGGACGGTATCATGAAATAGGAGACGACGACGATGCTGGACACACTACAGGAGATCTGGGGAGCCATACGCCGAAACAAGATGCGCACCATAGCCACGGGGTTTGCCGTGGCCAGTGGCATATTCCTGATGATCATACTGCAGGGAGCCAGCAATGGCATCATACACACACTGGAGAAGAACAGCGGCGACTTTGCCTTCGACGTGATACAGGTGTGGGGCGGACATACCTCACTGCCCCACGGCGGATGGAACGAGGGCCGACGCATCAGACTCGACGAGCGCGACATGGCGCTGGCCACGGAGCAGATGGATAGGCATGTGGTGTCGGCAACGGCCGACGTGTCGCAAGGCGGACTGGTAGCCTCGGTGGGGGCCAACTACATGAGTGTGAGCCTGCAGGGCGTGTACCCCGACTATGCCGAGATAGAGGGCATGAACATCACGCAGGGACGATTCGTGAACAAGATCGACATGGACGAGAAGCGCAAGGTGGTGGTGATGAGCGAGGACAATGCCAAGAACCTGTTCAAGGACCATGCATCGCCCATCAACCGCAACGTGAAGATAGGCAACGGCTACTACAAGGTGGTGGGGCTATATAAGTCGAACTCGATGTTTACCGACAACAACATGTATGCCCCATACACCACGGTGCAGACGATATTCAACAAGGGGCGCACCATCAACAGCATCACCATGAAGACCAGGGAGCTGGAGACGATGGAGGCGAATGCGGAGTTTGAGCAGGCGTTTCGCCATGCCATGAGCCACACACACGACTTCGACCCCGACGACAAGCGGGCGATATGGATGTGGAACTCGGCCACGCAGAATGAGCAGATAAGCATGGCATCGAACATGCTGAGCACGTCGTTCTGGATATTGGGACTGCTCACCCTGATAAGCGGCGTGGTGGGCGTGAGCAACATCATGCTCATAGCGGTGAAGGAGCGCACACATGAGTTTGGCATACGCAAGGCGCTGGGGGCCAAGCCCCGTAACATCATCGGCATGGTGATGCTGGAGAGTGTACTGATAACGGCCATCTTCGGGTATGTAGGGATGCTGGCAGGCGTAGGGTTCTGCGAGATTATGGACGCCACGGTGGGCAATCACATGCTCGACGTGGGCATACTGAAGCAGGAGATATTCATCGACCCTACGGTAGACATCGCTACCTGCGTGAGGGCTACATGCATCATCATCGTGGCAGGTGCGCTGGCTGGATTCTTCCCCGCACGCAAAGCGGCCAAGGTGAAGCCCATAGAGGCACTCAGAGGATAGGAAACATGTATTGACAATAAGAAGAGCAGAGGTGAGAATACGCATCGACAGAGACCAATGGGGCGAGATATACGACTCGCTGACACGGAACAAGACCCGGACACTGCTGACAGCCTTCGGCGTGTTCTGGGGCATCTTCATGCTGGTGCTGCTCATGGGTGGCGGCAAGGGACTGGAGTCGATGCTGGCCGAGAACTTCGCTGGATTTGCCACCAACTCGGGATTCATAGGCTCATCGCGCACGAGCGAGCCCTACAAGGGGTTCCGCAAGGGAAGGTGGTGGAGCATGAACACCGACGACGTGGAACGCATCCGACGCGTGGTGCCGGAGATCGACATCGTGACACCCCTGATATCGCGATGGGGATGCACCGCCATGAACGACAACAAGCAGATGGGCGTGACGGTGAAGGGCATATACCCGGAATATGATGTGATAGAGAACCCCGAGATAAAGTACGGACGCTCAATCAACAAGGTGGACATCTACGAAAGCCGCAAGGTGTGTATCCTGGGTAGCCGCATCGTGGAGGAGCTCTACGTGGGCGAGGAGGACCCGTGCGGAAGGTTCATACAGATCGATGGCGTGTTCTACAAAATCGTAGGCGTCAGCGGCAAGGGCAGCGAGGGCATGTCGATCAACGGAAACCCTGCGACAAGTGTCATCATCCCCTTCACCACACTGCAGAAGGCCTACAACAAGGGCAAGAGGATAGACCTGCTGTGCTTCACTGCACGCAAGGGCTACAACATTGCCGAGGTGCAGGACAAGGTGGAGCAGATACTCAAGCATGCACACTCCATCAGCCCCACCGACACGCAGGCCGTGATCAAGGTGAATGCCGAGGCTATATTCGGACTCATCGATAGCCTCTTCGTAGGGGTGAGCGTACTGGTGTGGCTCATCGGACTGGGCACGCTGATATCGGGTGCCATAGGCGTGAGCAACATCATGGTGGTGACCGTGAAGGAGCGCACCACAGAGATAGGCATACGCAGAGCCATAGGAGCCACACCGGCCGATATACTGACACAGATAATGAGCGAGAGCATCGTGCTCACACTGATAGCAGGACTGAGCGGCATCACACTGGCCGTGACGTGCCTGCAGGCAATGGAGAATGCAGCACAGCAGTCGTCGCCCGACTCGACCTTCCAGATATCTTTCGGAATAGCCATCGGAGCAACGGCACTGCTGGCCACGCTGGGCGTGGTAGCGGGGCTGGCACCTGCCTCCAGGGCGATGGCCATCAAACCGGTAGATGCGATGAGAGAGGAGTGAGGGTTTGAGGGTTGATGGTTGAGGGTTGAGAGATAACGATAACGAAAACGATAACGATAAAAACTAAAACAACAAGATATGAAGAAAATAATCAAATGGGCTACTGTAGCCATCATCGCATCGGTATTCATCGGTACATTCGTGTTTCTGTACCAGAAGTCGTTGCCCCAGCAGAGCAGGTACGAGACCAACCTGGCCACGATAAAGGACTTGCAGAAGACAACCATCATCACGGGAAAGATTGAACCCAGAGACGAGGTGAGCATCAAGCCGCAGATATCGGGTATCATCACCGAACTGTATAAGGAGGCAGGAGAGATGGTGGCAAAGAATGAGGTGATAGCCAAGGTGAAGGTGATACCCGACATGGGCAACCTGAGCGCTGCAGAGAACAGGGTGTACCTGGCAAACCTCGCCTTCAAGCAGGCACAGACCGACCACGAGCGCATGAAACGACTCTACAACGACAAGGTGATATCGGCCGAAGACTTCGAGAAGTCGGAGATGGCATTCAAGCAGGCCGAAGCAGAGAAGAACGGCGCTGAAGATGCACTCAACATCGTGCGCGACGGCATATCGCTGAGCAATGCCAACATGAGTACCACACTCATACGTTCTACCATAGACGGACTGATACTCGACATACCGGTCAAGGTGGGCAACTCGGTGATTCTGAGCAACTCGTTCAACGACGGTACCACCATAGCCACGGTGGCCGACATGTCGGATCTCATATTCAAGGGCATGATCGACGAGACCGAGGTGGGACGCATACATCAGGACATGCCGGTAGACATCACCGTGGGTGCCATACCCGACCTGCACCTCACAGCCATACTGGAGTATATATCGCCCAAAGCCATCGAGGAGAACGGTGCCAACCAGTTTGAGGTGAAGGCGGCCATCACACTCCCCAGCGACGTGACCATACGCTCGGGCTATAGCGCCAATGCCGAAATCGTGCTCGATGGAGTGAAGGGGGCTGTCACCATACCGGAATCGTCGCTCGAGTTCTCCGGCGATAGCGTATTCGTATACCTGCTCACCGACAGCATCAAGCAGACCTATGTGCGCCAGCAGGTGACCACAGGCATCAGCGATGGCGTGAACATCGAGATCAAGAGCGGCATCAAAGCCAACGACAAGGTGAGAGGGATTGAGATTAAGGGTTGAGGGTTGAAGGATGAGGGTTGTGTGTCATCTCGAACGGAAGTGAGAGATCCCTCGCACAAGCTCGGGATGACACGTAGAGTTGAAAGTTTATAGGTTACAGGAAAGGTTCCCTAATCGACCCTAGTTGACCTTAATCGATCTTACTCAACCCTAATTCCCCCAGCCTCTCCTCAAAAAAAAATCACAAAAAGCAGAAGCAACATGAAACGCAAGCATATCACCATAGCACTGATGCTGGTAGCCTGTAGCGCCACGGCACAGCAGGAATGGACACTGAGCCAATGCATAGAGCATGCCATTGTCAACAACATTGCCATAAAACGCCAGGAGGCTAACGTCAAGTCGCAGGAGTTGTCGCTCAGCTCGGCAAAGAGCAGCCGACTGCCTGGAGTGAGCGCATCGGCAGGGCAGAACTTCAACTTCGGACGCGGACTGACCATCGACAACACCTATATCAACAGCAATACGCAGAGCACGGGATTCAACATCGGCGCTGACATGCCAATCTATACCGGCGGACAGATTGCCAACAACATCAAAGCTCGCAAGCTGGACCTCCTGGCAGCGATGTCGGACCTCGAGTATGCCAAGGAGCACATCAGCATACAGGTGGCATCGGCCTACCTGGAGGCGCTCTTCCAGAAGGACCTGCTGGAGGTGTCGGAGCAGCAGGCGCAGCTGAGCAAGGAGCAGGAACGGCGCATCGAGGCGCTGTTTGCAAACGGCAAATGTGCCGAGACCGAGCTGGCAGAGATAAGGGCCACCGTGGCCAATGATGAACTGTCATTGACCCAGCAGCAAAACAGCTACACGCTGGCACTGCTCACCCTATCGCAACTGCTCGAACTACCCACACCCGAGGGATTCGAAATAGCCAAGCCCGAGGTCGCGGACCTGGGAAGCATGGTGCTCGCCCACCCCGACGAGATATATGCCGAGGCTGTCATGACAAAGCCGCAGATAGAGGCCGAGAACATCAGACTACAGAGTGCCGAACGCAACATACGCATCGCACAGAGCGGATTCTACCCCAAAGTGAATTTCGGCACAGGCATAGGCACCAACTACTACAAGGCATCGGGACGCACATCGCCCTCATTCGCCGACCAGATGCGCGACAACCTCAACAACAGCATTTCGCTGTCGCTATCTGTGCCCATCTTCAACCGTTTCTCTACACGCAATCAGGTGAGCTCGGCCAGACTGCAGTACCATAATCAGCAACTCAAGCTCGACGAGACCCACAAGTCGCTCTACAAGGAGATACAGCAGGCCTACTACAATGCACTGGCAGCACAGAAGCAATGCATCAGCAGCCAGCAGGCCGAGAAGGCAAGCACCTTGTCGTTTGCCCTGATGGAGAAGAAATATGCCGCAGGCAAGGCCACAGCAACAGAATACCAGGAATCGAAGACCGCCCTGTTCAGAGCCACCACCAATCGCCTGCAAGCAGAATATACCTTCCTCTTCAGACATAAAATCCTGAACTTCTATCGAGGGGAGGAGCTGTAGGGAGCAGCATCCATTTCACCAAAGGTACCCATGTTAACGTGCGATTATTAGCTATATTTTCCATATATATCAAGATATTCGTTGATTTTGACTATCTTTACAGCAGCAAACAATAACAACTAAAACTCTAACACATCATGAAGAGATTTTGCATGGCACTAATGGCCCTAATGACTATCGGCCCGACTTGTATGGCTCAGAACTGGCGACAGATGATGAGCCGAGTAGAAGAACACTCCATCAAGAGCGAGGTGCTGGGAGCCGAACGCAACTATACGGTATACCTGCCCGCAGGATACGACATCGACAAGGAGAAGACATACCCGGTGCTCTACCTGTTGCACGGCATGGATGGCACGAACAAGGATTGGTTTGACCGCGGACATGTGAAGGACGTGATGGACCAGCTCACCGCCTCGGGCGAAGCCGATGCCATGATCATCGTGAGCCCCGATGCTGGCGGCTCGGTGCGCGAGGGCAAGTGGAACGGCTACTTCGACATGCGGGGATGGAACTACGAGGAATTCTTCTTCACCGAGTTCCTGCCCATGATAGAGAAGGAGTACCGCATCAAGGCCGACAAGCAGCACCGCGCCATAGCAGGTCTCTCGATGGGTGGTGGCGGCTGCACCAGCTATGCGCAGCGCCATGCCGACATGTTTGGTGCATGCTATGCCATGAGCGCCTTCCTGCACATGGGTGCCGAGGGTGTAGATGCACAGAAGGTGGCCCAGGGCGACAAGACAGCGCTGCTCTTTGACGCTGCCCACCGGCTGAGCTGCGTAGACTACGTGAAGAATGCCGATGAGGCCCGCAAGCAGGAGCTGCGCACAGTGGCATGGTTTGTCGACTGTGGCGACGACGACTTCCTCTTCGACGGCAACATGGACTTCTACCAAGCCATGCGCCGCGCCCACATCCCTTGCCAGCTGCGCGTACGCGATGGCGGACACACCTGGGAGTACTGGCATTCGGCACTCTACATCGCACTGCCCTGGGTGAGCAGAGCGTTTGAACAATGAAGCAAAAGAGTATAACAAACAATAAAATAGTAGAAAAACAACCGTATTATTGCGATACTTCTTCAGAAAGTTGTACTTTTGCGGCATTATTTGTGAACCAATATACTCTCATCAATATTAGTAACAAAAAAAAGAACAATGACTACGACTAAAAAAAAGGGTAATATGGTGGCCATTATCACCATGTTTTTCATCTTCGCGATGATTTCATTTGTCACCAATATGGCAGCGCCGTTTGGTACTATTTGGGGCCATACCTATGAGTGGGCCGGTATGATGGGTAATATGATGAATTTTGCCGCCTACCTTTTCATGGGTATTCCTGCGGGTAAGATGCTCATCTCTGTAGGCTACAAGAAGACCTCCCTCATAGCCTTGGCCGTAGGTTTCATCGGTTTGCTAGTGCAGTACTTCAGCAGCATCTTCGGTGCCAACATCGCCGTGTTCAGCGTAGGTGGGCAGACAGTAGCTCTCAACCTCATCATCTATCTGCTCGGTGCCTTCATATGCGGTTTCTGCGTATGTATGCTCAATACCGTAGTGAATCCTATGCTCAACCTCCTCGGTGGTGGCGGCAACAAGGGTAACCAGCTGGTACAGACCGGTGGTACACTCAACTCTCTCTCTGGTACGCTAACTCCGCTCCTCGTAGGTGTGTTGGTAGGTACCGTAACCGACAAGACCAGCATGGGCGACGTGGCTCCCCTACTCTTCATCGGCATGGGCGTGTTTGCTTTGGCCTTCATTATTATTAAATTCGTAGAAATACCCGAGCCTGCTCTGGGCCGTGGAAAGAACGTGAAGTATGAGCACAGTGCATGGAATTTCCGTCACTTTGTACTCGGTGCTGTAGCCATCTTCTTCTATGTCGGCATTGAGATTGGTATCCCCGCACAAGTGAACTTCTTCCTTTCCGATGCATCAGAAAAGGGGGCAGGCATTGTGTTCAACGGAGCTGCAGTCGGAGGAGCTATTGCTGCCATCTATTGGTTGCTCATGCTCTGTGGACGCTTCCTCAGTTCGCTTATCAGCGGTAAGGTTTCTACCCGCACACAGATGATAACAGTTAGTTCTGTGGCCATCATCTTTACCCTCATCGCTATCTTTATCCCCAAAGAGATAACAATCAATATGCCAGGTTATAGCGCAGCTGACGGTTTCTCGATGTTTGAAGTACCCCTCAGTTGCCTCTTCCTAGTACTTTGCGGTATATGTACCTCTGTAATGTGGGGAGCAATCTTCAATCTTGCCGTAGAGGGTCTTGGAAAGTATACCGAGCAAGCTTCAGGTATCTTCATGATGCTCGTTGTGGGTGGTGGCATCATGCCTCTTATTCAGGACTTCATCGCCAAGAGTTCTGTTGGTTATATGAACAGCTACTGGCTCGTCATTGGCATGTTAGGATACCTTCTCTTCTACTCTCTCATTGGCTGCAAAAATGTGAACAAGAACATTCCTGTTGAGTAAAGGTACTGTACATAGCAGCGAGAAAAAGAGCGGTGGCAAGTATTCGCCACCGCTCTTTTTTAGAAACGCTGTATTGGTTTTGGTTGATTACATATTTTTCGCTACCTTTGTTTGTTCATTCAAGTCGAACGGATCCGAGTAGCCTTATTTACTTAGATGCCATAAGATTTTACCAATAAAAAAGATAAAAAAAATAGCATAAAAGAGTCATGATGAAGAAGCTTTTTATAACCCTTGCAGCAGGGATATTGATAGTAATGAGTGCATCGGCTGCAGAACAAATGGACATTCGCAAGATTACCAACGGCACATACAGTGCGCAGGGTGTGGGCGGCATGCGCTCGATGAATGATGGCGAGCACTATATGATGATTGGCGGTGGCGGCACTTGCCTCGTACGCTACGCCTTCAAGACGGGCGAGGTGGTGGACACCCTCTTCGCCGTTGACAATGCCCGGGGCTGCGACTTCAAGCGATTCGACGGCTACATCATGTCGCCTGCCGAAGACCGCATACTGATACAGACAAAGACCAAGCCCATCTACCGCCGCTCATTCACTGCCGAATATTATATATATGATGTGAAGAACAAGAAGATGGCGCCCCTCTCGACAGGTGGCCCGCAACAGGTACCCTCGTTCTCGCCCGACGGCAAGATGATTGCGTTCGTGCGCGACAACAACATCCACTTGGTGAAACTGATGTTCAACAACAGCGAATCGCAGGTGACCACCGACGGCAAATTCAACGAGGTGCTCAACGGTATCCCCGACTGGGTGTATGAAGAGGAGTTCACGATGAACAAGTGCTACGAGTTCAGTGCCGACAGCAAGATGATAGCCTATGTGAAGAGCGTAGAGAGCCATGTGCCCTCGTTCTCCTTTACCATGTATCGTGGCATGGCGCCCAGCTATGAGGACAATGCCCTGTATCCCGGAGCCTACACCTATAAATATCCGCTGCCTGGAGTAGATAACTCAAAAGTGAGCGTACACACCTACGACATCAAGTCGATGGTGACACGCAAGGTCGACCTCCAGATTGACGAGGAGGACTATATCCCCCGCATACACTTCACCTCTGACCCCGAGAAGTTGGCTATCGTGACTCTGAACCGTCATCAGAACCGTATGGACATGTATATGGCCAATCCGCGCTCTACCGTATGCAAGCTGGTGCTGCGCGAGGAGTCGCCCACCTATATCAACGAGCCTACCTATCAGGATATCCGTTTCTACCCGAACAACTTCATCCTGCAGAGTCAGCGCAACAACTACAACCACCTGTACCTCTACAACCTCAACGGCCAGCTCGTAAAGCAACTCACCGACGGAGATTATGAGGTGACCAACTTCTACGGATGGGACGAGAAAACAGGCGACCTCTACTACCAAAGCAATGAGCCTAGCCCGCTGCGCCGCGCCGTATACCGTCAGGACAAGAAGGGCAAGAAGACGCGCCTCACACCCGAAACAGGAACCAGCGATGCCCTATTCAGCAAGAACCTGCAGAACTTTGTGCATACACACAGCGACATCTATACCCCTCCCGTCATCACTATCGAGAACGTAAAGGGCAAGGTACTCAAGACCTTGGTTGACAACAAGGCGCTGGCCGAGAAACTGAATCAGCCCGGAATGCCCTCGAAAGAGTTCTTCCAGTTCACCACCTCGAACGGCACCGTACTGAATGGCTGGATGGTGAAGCCAAACGACAATTCAAATGCCCAATATCCCGTCATCATGTACCAATACAGCGGCCCAGGCTCACAAGAGGTACTTGACAGCTGGCGCACCGGATTCTATGGCGGTACACTGTGGGAAACCTTCCTGGCACAGCAAGGATATATCGTAGTGTGCGTCGATGGCCGCGGCACAGGCGGTCGAGGTGCCGAATTCAAGAACTGCACCTACCTGCAGCTCGGTTTGTTGGAGTCAGAAGACCAGATTGAGACAGCCAAATACCTTGCTACCCTACCCTACGTAGACAAGAGCCGCATCGGCATCTGGGGATGGAGCTTCGGTGGCTACAACACGCTGATGTCCATGTCGTCGAGCGAGCCCGTGTTCAAGGCCGGTATCGCCGTAGCACCTCCCACCTATTGGAAATACTACGACTCAGTGTACACCGAGCGTTTCATGCGCACTCCCCAGGAGAATGGCGAGAACTATGAGAAGACCTCACCCATCAACCGCGCCAACAACCTCAACGGCAGCCTCCTGCTCATGCATGGCATGGCCGACGACAATGTACACGTGCGCAACAGCATGGAATATGCCGAAGCATTGGTACAGGCCGACAAACAGTTCGACATGTTCTACTACACCAACCGCAACCACAGCATCTATGGCGGCAACACCCGCTACCACATCTTTACCAAGATGCTGAACTTCTGGAATGAGAAGCTGAGGAAATAATCAGCCCTAATACCCTAAATGAAAAAACACAAGAGACTATGGCAACAACAAAAACACAAAAGCTAGTGAGTAAGGCGAGCATACTATTAATGGCATGCCTAATCGGAGCCTGTTCACAACAGATAGATGAAGGTGCACGCTATACCTTCACAGGAGACACCGCAGCTAGTTTCTTAGAAAAGAATGAAGACACCTTCAGCAGTTTTATCCAAGTAGCCAAGCGTGGAGGACGTTTCTCTATACTTGCAGCCTACGGCCAGTATACCTGCTTTGCCCCCACCAATGAGGCTTTTGAGCGCTTCTTATATAAGGAAGACTCACTATACAAGGCTACTGGCAAATACAATGGGATTGACTCACCCTATCTGGAAGATCTCTCCGATTCCATGTGTGTAGTAATCTCACAAACACACATCGTACCATCCACGTACCTGACAACAGACCTTTACGAAGGAGTAATACCTACACAGAACTTCAACGACAGATATCTCGTGGTTAGTTTTGACACCGACGAGAATGGTTTTGGAATCATCAGTGTGAACAACTCACTCATCACGATAGGCGACACAGAAGTAGAGAATGGAGTGGTGCACGTAGTGAAGGATGTAGTGAACCCTTCATCCAATGTATTACCAGAACAAATAGAGAACCATCCATACCTAAGCATCTTTTCCGAAGCACTAAAACTCACTGGGCTTGAAGATTCGCTGCAGCAATACAAAGACTATAGCTACACCGATGGTGACAAGCTTACGCAGCGCTACGACGGAAACGGTTATTGCAACTACCCTGCTAACCGCTATTTTAAGTATACCGCTTTCGTCGAAACCGATGAAACATATCGCAAGTATGGCATAGAGAACATTAATGACCTACAATTATTCGCGGAGAAATGGTACGGAAAGGAAGACAGCGACAATCCCAAAAGCAGAAACAATGCACTCAACAAATTCATCTCATATCACTTGCTTGACCGCGAAGTAGCCTATAATCGTCTTGTATGCTATAATATAAAGAATCAGCACTATAATTCGGAAGAAAACTTCAAGAAGGATGCCGACCGCTACGAATACTATGAAAGCATGCTCGAGCATAGCCTATTCAAAGTGATAAAGAAATTGAGCAACAAAGAACACAGCCAATACCTATATCTTAACTTCAGTGACCGAGCTACCGTATACGCTGAGATGAACGACCATCTCAACATAAAGATTCTGTCTACCACGGAGGTTAAAGATTTAGGTGATGAGTACGCAGAATTCTCGCCTAGTGCCATCAACGGAACGATACACATCATTGATAAAATAATGGTATACAACGAAGACGAGATGGCAGGAAATGTCATGAATGAACGCTTGCGTTTCGATGTAGCTTCACTCATGTCGGAACTTACCAATAATGGAATACGCCTATGTCCTAGAGGAGCCGCAGGAAACACGGGAGGTAGCGAGTTCTTTATCCCTACCAATTACTGCAAATACTATAAATCATATAATGAGGAGAGCCGCCTATTTTATCTTACCGCCAACACAGGATGGTGTGATTACCAAGGCGATGAATTCATTGCCATCGGGTCTTATGACTTTGCCTACCGAATCCCCCCAGTGCCCGAAGGAACCTATGAGATACGTTTGGCCTATACAGGTTGGCCTACGCGTGGTATTGCCCAATTCTATTTCGATGGCGAGGTAACAGGAATCCCTGTGGACCTACGATACAAAGGCAACGACCCAGGATCCCCCGTAGGTTGGGTTAAGGACTCCAACACCGATGATAATGGAACAGCCAACGACAAGGCCATGCGCAACCGTGGCTATATGAAGGGCCCTAGCATATATACTTATGGAGGAAAAACCGCTGCTCGCGACTACGAAGGCGCATTGCGAAAAATTATTACCACCAAGTACCTCACCAAAGGAGATCACTGGATACGTATCAAGAACGTAATGGAAGATGATGACGGTTACTATCAGTTCATGCATGACTATATAGAAATAGTCCCCATGACAGTCATCAGAAATGAAGATGGCGAAGACAGACTATAAAAAATAACGAAGGAAGGGCAGAAGCTCTTCCTTCATTATTTATAATCTATATACCAGCTGATACATTCAACGCTACTGAAGCAATTCATTATAAATCTTTTTACCTCCTACGTGATATTTCCACAAGATGGAGAAATGAGTGCGCTCAGGCACCTCCATAGACACAGCACATCGAAGATTCTCTTCGCGTGACGGTAGAAACTCCTTCTTCAGTCGATGATACTCACGGCGAGCTTTAAAGACAGCTTTCGCACTCCCCCACTCGCCCTTAAGTACAAACATCGCTGCTGCCACGTAATCGAGCAGACAACGCACAAAAAGCACAGAGTGAAGCTCAGCAGCAGGAAGGTTCTTATAGAGCATCAGCAGGTTGTTGCGGAAATTGAGGAATGTCTTTCGGGGATTGCCTGCATTGAGTGTTGCTCCCCCGACGTGATAGACTACGCTTGCAGCTACGCTCCGAATCTCATATCCTCGACAGCGAAGGCGCCAGCAAAGGTCAATCTCCTCCATATGGGCAAAAAAGCGGCCATCAAGTCCACCTACCTCTTTATATATAGGAAGACGCACCATCAAGCAGGCACCCGTAGCCCAAAGTAAGGGAACATCGACATCGTATTGTCCGTTGTCCTTTTCTACCGTATCAAAGATACGTCCACGGCAATAGGGATAGCCATACTTGTCGATAAAGCCGCCCATAGCACCAGCATATTCAAACCTATCCTTATCATGCCAAGCCATCAGCTTAGGTTGACAAGCTGCCACCTTAGGATGGGCATTCATATATTCCACAAGCGAACAAAGCCAACCTTCAGTGACCTCTACATCAGAATTGAGCAATACGGCATATTCAGCATCTATTTGTTCAAAAGCCCTATTGTACCCTTCAGCAAATCCATAATTGTGGTCAAAGACAATGGTACTCACCGTAGGAAATTCATCGGCCAGCATCGCCAATGAGCTGTCAGTAGAGCCATTATCGGCCACATAAACCCGCGCTTCACCCAACTCGTCGGGCAACACGGAATGCGCTACCACCGAAGGCAGAAAATCGCGAAGCATCTGCTCGCCATTCCAGTTGAGAATTACTACTGCTACGTTCACAAATTTAGAATTAAGCGTTGAGAATAAACTTCATTAAAGGATTTCGGCACGAAGCGCTGTCCCATCCTCATTGTACTCACCGAGGCGCACACGCACCAAAGCATTGTCACGGGCCGAAGGGTCGGTAACCTCCACCTTTATATAATTATCCGTGAAGCCGTGGTAAGGATGTCCTGCCTTGGGTTTCTCCAACAACACGATAGCCTCAGAACCTATATGGCGCATATAGAAGGCTTGCAATTTTGCATCAGATAAAGCCAACAAGCGTTCGCTTCTACGATGTTTCTCCTGTGGAGTCACCTTGTGCTCTATCTTCAAAGCCTGTGTACCCGGACGTTCCGAATAGCTGAACACGTGCAAGGCTGTGATATCAAGCGATTCAATAAAGCGGTAAGCCTCTTCAAAGTAGGCCTCCTCCTCACCACGAGTACCTACAATAACATCCACACCGATAAATGCATCAGGCATAAGTGAACGTATCTTCTGAATTTTCGCAGCAAACAAGGCCGTATCATATCTACGACGCATAAGATGAAGCACAGCATCGCTACCTGCTTGCAAGGGTATATGGAAGTGTGGCATAAATGCCCGTGAATGGGCTACGAACTCAATCACCTCATCGGTCAGCAAATTGGGTTCAATGGATGAGATGCGATACCGCTCGATCCCTTCGACCTGATCCAATGCACGAATTAAGTCAATGAACGTCTCACCCGTAGACTTACCGAAGTCACCAATATTGACTCCCGTAATCACAATTTCCTTGGCACCCTCAGCTGCAGCCTGCCTCGCTTGAGCCACCAACGACTCTATAGTGCCGTTACGGCTACGTCCACGAGCATATGGTATGGTACAATACGAACAAAAATAGTCGCATCCATCCTGCACCTTCAGGAAGAAACGCGTGCGGTCTCCCTGCGAGCACGATGGGACAAAAGTACGTATATCTTTCGTCGGAATAGTCAGTGCCACTCCATGTTCGTACTTATCGAGCGTATGAAGATGTTGTAGCAGTTCTCCCTTCTTATCCATACCAAGCACAAGATCCACACCTGGAATTGCAGCTACCTGCTCGGGTTTGAGCTGCGCATAGCATCCTGTAACCACCACAAAAGCATCTGGGTGCTGCTTCACCAATTTATGTATTGCCTGTCGGCATTTTTTGTCAGCCTGCTCCGTCACCGAGCAGGTGTTTACCACACAAACATCGGCTTGCTCTCCACGCCTTGCTGTACGAAAGCCAGCCTCTTGCAGCGTTCGTCCAATGGTAGACGTCTCAGAAAAATTGAGTTTACATCCCAAAGTATAATACACTGCTTTCTTATCCTTGTACAAAGATTCATCAATCATAGTGTACAAAATTACACATTTTTCTCAAATTACAAGATAAGATATCAACATGCTTTTAAAACAAAAGCATATCTTCCATTATAAACTCGCATAAAACAGTCTATAGCCTACAGTCTCCAGGCCTCCAGCTCGGCAAGCGCCCGACGATAGTCGCGGTCGGCATTGAGGCTGCGGTCGAGGTAGTCGTAATAGAGCTCTATGCCCTGCAGATACTCGAGCACGGAGATGAAGCCCTCGTCCATGGCGCGAGCCAGCATCTCGCTGTTGTTGGCCTCGGCAAGTGCACGGCGATAGAGGTCGGCTGTATGCTGCAGTCCTCGCACGCGCTCATACCCCTCCAACAGTTGGCTACGCAGTTGCAACTCGGCATCGGCCTCACGGGCTTCGGCTGCACTGAGTGCCGTGCGTGCCGAGCGCACACGGTTCTTGTTGGCCCAGAGGGGAAGATTCATGCCTACGGCAAAGCCCTGTGAACGCTCGCCTGTACGATGACGCTCATTGATATAGGTAGCTGATAGTGTGGGCAAGTGCATCGTCTTGGACAAGGACAGTTCGCTACGGCGCACCTCACGTTCCTCGCGTGCCAGGGCCATATCGGGGCTGCGCTCGAGTGCCTCCTGGTACCACGACTCGAAGTCGTCTGTCAACGTCGCAGGAGCATACTCCTGTGCATCGAAGCCCAAGTGACGACCACCATTCAGATGGGCCAAGCGTGTCATCAGCACTCCACGCTCCATCTCCACACGTGCCTTCTCGGCTTCGAGTGCCGAGAGACTGAGCACCACATTATTATAGGAGAGCACATCGGTGTCGCCACTATCGAGGCGGCGCTTCTCTACCTCTACTACACGGCGGGCATGGCCCAAGCGGCGGTCGAGCTCGGCAGCAAGGGCATTGTAATAGGTGATGTCGATACACACCAACTCGGCCTCGAGCAGTATGCCCATGCGCTGTGCACGGTACTCCTCATCGACGAGCTGATTCTTCTGCACCGCTACCCCCTTGCGCTTGCCCAACATGGTAGGCAGGTCGAAGGATTGGCCCACGGTAAACTCCGTCAAATTGCCCGTCTGCTCGGCACCCTCCCACATACGCTTGAGGCCTACCTCGGGATCGGCAAGGGTGATATCGGTACGGTTCTCCAGCTTGCGAGCCTCGGCCTCCTTGCGCAGGGCGATGAGGGTGGTGTTGTTGTGGTCGATGGAGTCGAGAAGAGCATTCAATTGACAATTGACAATTGACAATTGACAATTCCGTGGCGCAGCGAGAGCAGAGTCTAACGAGTTTGGACTCTGCCGAGCCAGCAAGGATTCTTGATGCGCAGCATCATAATTCCGTGACGCAGCATCATAACTATTTTCCTGACAATTGACAGTCAATGCTATGTTTGCTAATACAAGGGCAATGATTATACGGAAATGTTTCATAATTCATAATTCAAAATTCATAATTATTTAGTCTCCTTCTTCGCCACCAGCATATACATAATCGGCACGATAAATCCGTTGAGCAGGGTCGACGTGGCGAGTCCACCGAGGATTACCTTGGCCATGGGACTCTGTATCTCGTTGCCTGGAAGATCACCTCCAAGAGCCAATGGTATAAGTGCAAGGGCAGTAGTCAGTGCCGTCATCAAGATGGGATTGAGACGGTCGGCCGAACCGCGCAGCACACTCTCCACCACCGAGTAGCCCTCAGCACAAAGGTCGTTGTATCGCTCGATGAGCAGCATACCGTTACGTGTGGCAATACCAAAAAGCGAGATGAATCCGATGAGTGCCGGGATACTAAGCTCTCCGCCCGTAAACCACAGCATCAGCACACCGCCAATAAGGGCAAGCGGCAGATTGACCAGAATGACTGCCGACTGCACGAGGCTGCGGAACTGATTGTAGAGAAGCATAAATATCACCATAATGGCAAACAACGAAGCGATGAGGATGGTTCGCGAGGCGTTCTCCTCATTCTCAAACTGTCCGCCATACTGTATGTGATAATCCTCGGGCAGCTCTATCTGCTCCTCGATGATGCGGCGCATATCGGTGACCACACCACGGAGGTCGCGCCCAGCCACGTTGGCCGACACCACCACCTTGCGCTCCACATTCTCGCGGTTGATAGTGTTGGGACCTACCGACGACACCACATCGGCAATCTGCCCCAGAGGCACCTTTGCATCACCGGCATCCACAATCAAGCGGCGTATATCCTCGGCAGTAGCACGACTGTCGTCACCTACCTTGAGGGTGAGGTCAAAGACGCGGCGACCTTCGTAGACCTGCGACACGGGTTCACCGGCAAGCAACACACTCACCATATCGGCAAACTCAGGCATGGAGACTCCATACTTGGCCATCACATCGCGCTTGGGCACAATCTTCAGCTGCGGGCGCTCCACCTGCTGCTCTACGTTGAGGTCGGCAATGCCCTCTACCCCCTCAACGGCCGCCTTCACACGGTTTCCTATGCGGTACATTTCATTGAGGTCGGTACCAAATATCTTCACGGCAATGCTGGCACGAGTACCCGAGAGCATGGCGTCGATGCGGTGACTGATGGGCGCTCCCACCTCCACGTTCACACCGGGCAGCGTGCCCAACTTCTCGCGCACCTCAGCGATGAGTTCGTCTTTAGAGCGGTCGGCCAACTCGAAGGGAGCCTCTATCTCCGATACGTTTACACCCAAGGCGTGCTCATCCAGTTCGGCACGTCCGGTCTTACGGCCTACGGTCTGTATCTCTGGAATGGTGAGCAACAGCTCTTCGGCGCGACGGCCAATCTTGTCCGACTCTTCCAACGAGATACCCGGCAGTGTGGCTACATTGATAGTAAACGAGCCCTCATTGAAGGGAGGCAGAAACGAACGTCCCAAGCCGAAGAAAGCCACCAACGCCACGACGAGCAGCGCTGCAGTGCTTCCCAATACGGGCCAGCGATGACGGAGAGTCCACGAGAGAAGACGGGTATATCCTTTCTTGAGCCAACGGGTTACGGAAGGTTCCTTATCGGAGTTCTCAGAGACATCGGAGTCCTCTGACCTCTTCGTCAACAGATAACTGCATAATACCGGAGTGAGCGTAAGTGCCACCAGGGTAGAGGCACACAACGCCACGATGAAGGCTATGCCGAGCGGGGCCAACATACGTCCCTCCATGTCCGTCAGGAAGAAGAGGGGTACGAAGCTGGCGATAATGATGAGCGTAGAGTTGAGGATAGGCATGCGCACCTCTCTGGAGGCATCGTAAATGACCGTGAGCACAGAACGACGCTGCTCGATGGGCAGGGCACGGTTCTCGCGCAGACGTTTATACACGTTCTCCACATCCACGATGGCATCGTCCACGAGTGAACCGATGGCGATGGCCAAACCGCCCAAACTCATCGTGTTGATGGTAAGTCCGAAAGCGTTGAGCGTAAGGATGGCAGCCACAAAAGCAAGCGGTATGGTGACGAGCGAGATGAATGTGGTGCGCACATTCATCAGGAAAATGAAAAGCACGATGACCACAAAGATGGCTCCCTCGATGAGGGCGCTCTTCACATTATCTATGGAACTGTTGATGAAGCGCTCCTGACGGTATACGTCGGTAGTAACCTTCACATCGGCAGGGAGCTCGCGCTTGAGGTCTTCGAGCGTAGCATCCAGTTTCTTGGTGAGCTCCAATGTACTTGTGTTGGGCTGCTTGGTCACGGTGAGGATGACCGCAGGCTCGGTGCGCAGCGATGCCATACCAAACTTGGGACGCTGGTCGCCAATCTTTACTTCGGCAATGTGATTCAGCAAGAGAGGCGCCCCCCCTACCCGCTTCACTACCGTGCGGCCTATCTCATCCACATCGTTTGTCGAGAGCATTCCGCGGATGATGTATTCGTTGCCATACTCATAGAGTGTGCCACCCGTAGCATTCTGGTTCATGCCCGATACCACCTCCATCACCTCGCCCAACGACACATCATAGTGCATCATCTTCTCGGGGCTGAGCAGTATCTGATACTCCTTCACCTCACCGCCAAGCACAGCTACCTGTGCCACACCGCCCGTAGCGAGCAAGCGTGGACGGATGGTCCAGTCGGCCAAGGTGCGGAGGTCCTGCAACGAGGTTTTAAGGTCAACGGACAACGGTCTACGGTCTAAAGACTGGATATCCGGGAGGGACTGTTGACTGTTGACTGTTGACTGTTGACTATCAACCGTCAGCCCCACAAACAGCACCTCGCCAAGGATTGACGACTGAGGGCCAAGCGTAGGCGTGCCCACATGCTGGGGCAGTGCATCCATCACGGTTGCTATCTTTTCCGACACTATCTGACGGGCCCGATAGATATCGGTGCCCCAATCAAATTCGACCCATACGATGGAGAATCCCGTAGTGGACGACGAGCGCACACGGCGTACATCGGTGGCACCGTTCACGGCTGTCTCAATGGGGAACGTCACCAGTCGCTCCACCTCCTCGGGCGCCATACCCTTAGCCTCGGTCATCACCGTCACCGTAGGAGCATTGAGGTCAGGGAACACATCCACATCCATCGTCGTGGCGGTGTACACACCTGCCACCATCAGCAACACCGACAGCACGAGCACGAGCAGACGGTTGTTGAGAGAAAAACGTATAATTTTGTTTAACACGACAAATAATTTTGAGTTTTGAATTATGAATTCTGAATTGCCATCAGGAATAAAAAACAATCGCGAAGCTTTAATTCAGAATTCAGAATTGAGGATTCAGAATTCTAATGACTGTGTCCGTGCGGTATCGCCGTAGTCACCGAAGCCAGTTTCACCTGATAGGCTCCTTGGGTCACTACGCGCTCGCCACCATGCAGACCATGCAGTATCTCCACACGCTCGCCATCGCGACGGCCCAGTGTGACGCCACGCTTCTCATACTCCTCCTCGCACAGTTGCACATATATATAATATAGTCCCTGCTCCTCGGTGAGCGCACTGATGGGAATGGCTATCACACCCTCCTCAGGCGAAGTGAGCAGGTATACATCAGCATACGAGCCAGCGATGATGTCGCCTACGTTGTCAAACTCAAAGGTCACGGGAATATAGTGCGAAGCCTCGTCGGCAGCAACCTTGCCGTAGGCTACGAGGCGACCATTCAGGTCTGATGTCTTGTACAGACGGTCGGTATATGCCGGGCGGAAGTTGGCTGCGTTCACCTTGGAGAGCAAGGCGTAGTCGCGTTCGCTCACCTCGGCCTTCAACTGCAATCGGCGAGTCTGCGTAATCACAGCCACAGGCTGACCTATCTCTACATAAGCCCCATTAGGCACGAGCAGCTGCTTCAGGTATCCATTCATTGGCGACGTCAGCGAGGCACCCTTCTCGGTCATGCCCTGTGCCTGCCCCTCATAGGTTGTCTTGGCGGTTTCGTAGCGCAGACGTATCTGTTCAAACTCCTTGGCCGACACGATCTTGTCATCAACCAAGCGCTGAGCACGTTCATATTCGGCCAATGCCGTCTCGTATGCCAGCTTGGCCTTGAGCAAGGGGTCACCATCCTGCAATTTCTTGGCCGATATGCCAGCCAATGCCTTGCCCGTACCCACTGCCATACCCTCGGCTATCGAGGGGTCGGTGTAGTAGAGCACACCGGCCGATGTGGCCACCACGACAACCTCATTACCCTTCGGTGCCTGAATGTGTCCGGCAGTCTTTATCACTCCGCTAAAGGGAGCCTTTGTGACTGTCTCCACCTTGAGCCCGGCCGCCGCAGCCTGCTGCTTGGTAAAAGCTATTCCCTCGCCATGGGCATGGTCGTGACCATGCGCCTCCTCGGCATGTGCATGCGCTTCATGAGAATGTCCTTCATGAGAATGCTTTGCATGGGAATGACCATCCTCGGCATGACTATGCTCCTCATGTGCATGATGCTCTTCGGTATGCGTATGATGCTCGTGGGAATGCTCGTGAGCATGATTGCCTTGCTTGCCACCGCACGCCGCAAATATCAGTGCAGCACATACACAAGCAAGTGATTGTATTTGTCTGTTCATTTCTATCGTTGTTTTATTGCATTTACATATTACTTTAGAGTACAAAGATACAGCTTTATCTTTGCAACTAAGTTGCATTTTTGAGAATAAGACTATTAAAAATATTTGATACTATTTACTTCTAAAAATATTTGATTGCAAAAGACAAAAAATAAATAAAATGAAAAATATTTTCAGTAGAAAATAGTATCTTCGCAGAAATTTAAATTAAAAGACTATGCATACACATTTTTTCCAAACATCAAAAATCTGGTTTGCGACCTTATTAGCAGCCTGTTCACTTTCCGTCACAGCACAACAAAAAATAGAACTACCGATATGGCCCAATGGAGCGCCTAACTCTAATGGTATCACAGAACCAGAAACAGAGAAACGTGCTAATCGCCCAACCAACGTCACATCTCCCACTTTAACTGTTTACAAAGCCAAACAACCTAATGGGAAGGCCATTGTTGCTTGTCCTGGAGGAGGATATGTACATTTGGCAATGGACCATGAGGGACACGATATGGCAGCCTGGTTCAATGCCCAAGGCATTACGTATGCAGTACTCAAATATCGTATGCCCAATGAGCATCATGAGGTTCCACTAAGCGATGCACAGGAAGCCATACGAATTCTGCGCGAACATACCGAAGAATGGCATATTGACAAAATCGGCATTATGGGTTCATCAGCTGGCGGACATCTTGCCAGCACCGCAGCGACCCACTTCAATGATAATTGCCGCCCCGACTTTCAGATTCTGTTCTATCCAGTTATTAGTATGGATATAAGTATTTGTCATAAAGGTTCACGCGAGCGCCTCATTGGAAAGAATCCTACAGAAGAATTAATCAGGCTATACAGCAATGAATTGCAAGTTACTGAACATACTCCACCAGCCTTTATCATGCATAGTAGTGATGACCGTACCGTTCCTGTAGAGAACAGCATACGTTACTACCAAGCCCTAATAAAAAACAAAATTCCAGTCTCATTACATTGTTACCCCATAGGTGGCCATGGCTGGGGATATAATGACAGTTTCAAGTATAAACGCCAATGGACAGGCGAACTGGAGAAATGGTTACAGGAGCTATAGCATATATATAGTTACTAAACATCTAGAAGTCAGCTTAACCATTATAATCAATCTAAGGAACTGTTCCGTACATTTATCATGTATACTGAAAAAGCTACATTCAAAAGACTATGTTTGGTTCTTGCAGCAGGCATCATAGTTGCTTGCGACACTCCACAAGTGACCTACGAAAATATTGATGTGGAAGCTCCATTTGAGATGGGAACTATCAAAACACCTATCTTTCCACACCAGGACTTCTGCATCGTTGACTATGGTGCGATATCCTCAGATTCAGTGCTATGTACCGAGGCCATCGCAAAAGCTATCGCAGCATGTCATGAAGCGGGGGGAGGCCGAGTCATCATCCCTGACGGACAATGGTTTACGGGGCCGATACACCTAAAGAGTAGTGTGAACCTTTTCCTATCTGAAGGAGCTGTGGTGCGTTTCACCGACAATCCCAAGGATTATCTACCTGCAGTACCAACCTCATGGGAGGGTATGGAATGCTACAATTATTCGCCCCTAATATATGCCTATGAATGCGAAAATATAGCCATCACAGGCCCCGGTAAGCTTTATCCCAAGATGGGGCTATGGCGTAAGTGGTTTAGCCGTCCCAAGGCACACATGGATGCTTTGGCCTCGCTCTATCATCAGATGTCGAAAGGCGTATCTGTAGAGGAGCGGCAGATGGCAGTAAACGACAACAACTTCCGTCCTCATCTCATCCACCTGAATCGTTGCAAGAATGTGTTGCTCGATGGTTTTGAAATCGAGAACAGCCCCTTCTGGACTATTCACCTCTATCTGTGCGAGGAGGGTGTAGCACGAAACTTGCGTGTAAAAGCACACGGACACAACAATGATGGTATTGATTTAGAAATGAGTCGCAACTTTCTTGTAGAGGACTGTATATTTGACCAAGGTGACGATGCTGTAGTCATCAAGTCGGGACGTAATCATGACGCTTGGCGTCTCAACACCCCGTGCGAAAATATCGTAGTGCGCAATTGCGTCATCAAGGATGGGCATACCTTGTTAGGAATCGGTAGTGAACTAGCAGGTGGTGTGCGCAATATCTACATGACCAACTGTGTGGCTCCAGGTACAGTGCACCGACTATTCTTTATAAAGACTAATCATCGTCGTGGAGCATTCGTGGAACATATCTATATGGACAGCATCCGTACAGGAGGCACCCTACGTGTAGCCGAGATTGACACCGATGTACTATATCAATGGCGCGATTTGGTACCTACGTATAAAGATACGCTGACCCGCATCAACGATATTTATCTATCCAATATTGAGGTCGACTCGGCTAAGGCCATCTACGATTTCCATGGCGATGAGCGTATGCCCATCCGCAATGTGGTGCTGAGAAACATCAATGTAACTTGTGTAGCCGACTCTGTAAGCAGAGCATTTAATGTCGAGGCACTCACGATAGACAATGTAAACTACCATACGGTAAATACATCTACTTTGCCTCAGCTTAATAGATATCTAAACAACAAATAATAGTAAAATATTCTACTCAAAAAAATATATAGTTACAATAACGCGTTAAACGCTTTTTCTTTTCCATCATCTAAACATTAAAAGTAACAATATGTTATAGAAAAATGCGTTTAACAATTAAGGATTAGTTTAACGTGCAAAACAACTCATCTGTTTGCTGTTAACACCTTATCCAAACTTTCAATTTATAACGTATGGAAAGAGTAACCCTATTGCCCACCGAAGCCCTCTACGACGGCTGGATCGACCCGAAGTATATACCTGCAGGAAAAGACAAGTACCACATTCGCAACCGCCAGTCGCGCCCGCCCAAAGGAGGTTGGCGCCACCTACGCAGCGATGAGATAGAGCGATTGGTCAAGAGCGGCAATTCGGCCACCTCGTGGGATACCGTTTGGGTAACCGATGAGTTCGAGCCACGCATGGTGCGAGACAACAAGTTCTACGGTACCGTGCGCATAGGGCGCGTGAGCAGCGGAGCTCTGCAATACCACGATCTGCGCCTGCCCGTAGGCATCACCAACTCCTCTATCCACTCTTGCGACATCGGAGACAACTGCGCCATACACGACGTACACTACCTGTCACACTACATCATAGGGAACCACTGTATGCTCTTCAACATCCAGGAAATGGATACCACAGACCATGCAAAGTTCGGAAACGGTGTGGTCAAGGACGGCGAGCCCGAAGATGTGAGAGTCAAAATACTCATTATGAACGAAACGGGAGCACGTTCGGTAATCCCCTTCGATGGCATGATACCAGCCGACGCCTACCTATGGGCCAAATATGTTGACGACCGCATACTGCAAGAGCGCCTGGCCAGCATCACCCAACGCACCGTAGACCACCATAGAGGCTACTATGGAGAGATTGGCGAACGCTGTATCATCAAGAACTCAAGCATCATCAAAGATGTGAAGATTGGCACAGACTGCTACATCAAGGGAGCATCCAAGCTGAAAAACATCACCATCAATTCATCAGACAAAGAGCCTTCGCAGATAGGCGAGAACGTAATCCTCGTCAATGGCATCGTAGGTTACGGCTGCCGCATATTCTACTCGTGCACAGCGGTAAAGTTCATTCTGGGCAACAACTCTAACCTCAAGTACGGAGCACGCCTTATCGACTCCATCATGGGCGACAACAGCACCATCTCGTGCTGTGAGGTGCTCAATAATCTTATCTTCCCAGCACATGAGCAGCACCATAACAACTCTTTCCTCATAGCTTCGGTTATTATGGGACAGAGCAATATGGCGGCTGGTGCAACGGTAGGTAGCAATCATAACAGCCGTACGAATGATGGCGAGATTGTGGCCGGGCGTGGTTTCTGGCCTGGACTGTGCTCCTCGGTGAAGCACTCGAGTCGCTTCGCTTGCTATACCTTGCTTGCCAAAGGGGATTTCCCTGCCGAACTGGATATACCGCTGCCGTTCTCCTTGGTAAACAACAATGTGACTGACAATTGCCTGGAGATTATACCTGCCTATTGGTGGCTGTATAATATGTATGCGTTGGCACGAAACTCTTGGAAATATAAGACGCGTGACAAACGGATCACGAAGGTGCAGAATATCGAATTCGACACGTTTGCTCCCGACACAATGAGTGAGGTGTTAAGAGCCCGCAAGCTACTGGAGGTGTGGGTTGGTAAGGCTTGCTGTGATGATGTTCATGCAGATGAATGCCTGCTCCAGAAAAAGGGTCGTCAGCTTTTGTGCGGTGACCGTAAGGCTGTGGATACTCTCACTGTGCTGGGCGAAGGGGTAGAGCGAAGTCGTCGTCCTGTACACATACTGAAGGTGTATGATGCCTATCATGCCTATGGTGATATGCTCATACATTATGCCATGTCTAGTCTGCTTGCGAAGGAGGATAATGCCAGTGCTTTGAAAGGGGTAGATGCCTGGAGAACTGTTTTGCCCGATGAGGCTTGGGTGAATATGGGTGGACAGCTTATGCCTGAGTATGAGGTGGATTGCTTGCGTGCTGATATCCGTGACGGGCGACTCGATTCTTGGGAAGATATTCATAAACGCTACGATGAGATTTGGAACCGCTATACTGTGGATAAGTGGTATCATGCCTATGCATGCTTGTGTACGGTGCTGGATGCGGAGGCGATGACCCCCGAACTGTGGTTGCAAGCTTTGGCTCATGAGGAACGCATACAGCGTCGAATTGCCGAGCAGGTGTATGTCAGCCGCAAGAAGGACCACGACAATCCCTTCCGTGCTTGTACATGTCGCAACGAGGAGGAACTGCAGGCTGTATTCGGCTCGGTAGATGATAACAGTTTCGTGCGACAAATGCGTGAGGAGTGTTACCGTAATCTGGAGATTATTGACCGCCTGCGGGCAATGGTGACTGTTTGAGGTGCGAACGTTTAATAATAGCTATTGTGATGAACCGACTGAAATACATTTTCTTGCTGCTTGTGGCGGTAATGTGTAACGCTCAGGCTCGTACTCCCATACGTCAATGGTTTGTGGCAATGCCTGATTCGGTGATGCCACTGCTGACGAAGAATAACCGACTGGACTTTATTGATTTTCTCGATAGCAGGATGGAGGCGATAGTGACAAACCGCTTGGATGGAAAGTCACGCATGGCAACTTTGACTGACGACTACTTGCTCATCAATTATACGAAATCGTGCGATGTGGCAATGAAACTGCTGCCTATAAATGACACTACTGATGTGCTGTGCATGGTGTCAACGGTCAGGGCTATGGTGGATGATAGTAGAGTTACCTTCTTTGATGAGGTGTGGCGGTCATTGGATGCAGCAACATTACTCGAAGAACCTGTGCTGGATGATTTTAGAAGCGCTGAGAGAGGTGATTCGGCTGATGGCGCATGGGGGAAGATGGATGTCTTCTTTAAGACTTATCGCTTGTCGCCAGATGATGCTTCGATGGTATGTCGCCTGACAACGCTGGATTATCTTAATGAAGAGGATAGAGAGGCTGTGTTGCCCTATGTGTCGGGTGACTCTCTTGTGTTCACCTGGGTGGAGGGCAGATACAGCAAGCGCTGAAGAAGTGGACCTTCTTGTTAAAATCCCCAGAGTGAGGGTGTGCATTTACTTTCTATAGCTTCCTCCACCTTGTCGGGGAAGTTGCAGAAGAAGTCTATACCGGTCTTTTCTTCCAGTTCATCGATGGTGATGGCATAGTCGCTGAGGTTGCCTTTTTGATGGTCGGTGTGGTCGAGGTAAAAGGCGATACCATAGAAACTGTTGCTTTTGCGGCATACAAAGGCCATGAAGTAGTGGGCAGGCACTACGATACCATTCATTTTATTGAGGTTTTTCACTATCGTACCGTGCTCTCCACGCGAGTCGTAGAACTCGCCGTCGCGGATGGTGCCTCCCTTGACAACGTAGAGTGTGTCTCTCATTGCCTGATTCTTTCCCCAGTCACGCACCTTTTCTTCGAGGTCATACCAGAAACCTCTTTGGTTGAATTCGCTCAGCTGCGGACTTATGTTGGAGTAGTAGAAGGTATGCTCATTGGCATCTTGTGAGTATACACGATCCTCAGAGGCACATAGGTGGCCTCTGTCGTAGCGGTCTTTGCGGTGCTCGTCATTACCAATGCGCACCTCCTCGGGCAGTAGAGGATCGGGTTGGAAAGGGTCGCCTCGCCATGACGTGTCGTCCCAGTTGCCACGATTCCAGTGTTTTTGCGAAGTGGCATTGTCGAATGTGTAGGCTACCCATTTGGAATGTCGTTTCTCGGAATCGTACTCTATACTGAATGTGACAGTCTCTTCGCCTTGGTATGTCGTCTTGTAGCAGTTGAAAATGTTTTTTGTATCGAGTCTTGGTATCTCGAGTCGGCGGGCATCTCCTTTGGGGTTTCTGTTTGTATTGCTGGCGGTGTTCCAGTTGAGAACTGTGGTCTGCTGCTCGGTATCGCAGCCGACGCATAACAGAAGCAGGAATGTAAATATAGTGGAGTATGCCTTTTGGAGAGTACTTTTCATAAATCTGTTGTTTGATTGGTTGGGTAGGGGAACAAAAAAGGTGTACCAAGGAATATCCTCCGGTACACCTCTATGTGGATAGGTGTTTATCCTTACTTCTTCTGAGCTCTTGCGTAGCGGCTCATGAACTTGTCTACACGACCGGCGGTGTCAACCAGCTTAGACCTACCAGTGTAGAAGGGGTGAGATGTGTTAGAGTTTTCAAGCTTGATCAGCGGATAAGTCTCGCCCTCAAATTCGATAGTTTCCTTTGTTGCGCATGTTGAGCGTGAGAGGAAACAGTCACCGTTTGACATGTCTTTGAATACTACGGGACGATAGTTCTCAGGATGAATACCTTTTTTCATTGTTCTATTTCGTTTTTTATTAGTTATTACTTTTGTTTATTGCTGGTAACAATAATGTGTAATGGTTTTCGGACGGCAAAGGTACAACATTTCTGTCAAATGACAAAACTTTCGAGGTCTATTTTTTGATTATAAGTGTTTTTAGACCTCAGAAGGTGCAGGGATGGGCTATCAGTTGGTACATCAGTGTGCGTGCCATGCGCTCGTGTCCGGCATCATTGGGATGAAGAGCATCGGTGTCCTTGTTGGTAAAGTACTGTTTGTGGGTATCCACCATAGGGAACAGGCCTGACAGGGCACCGAGATCTATTACGGGCACTGCCCATACCTCACCAGCCTCTTTGACACTTTCTACGTAGGCATCCAAGTATTCGCCGCAGCGGTTGAGATAGTCTTCTGTACACTGCCAATTGGTGTCGTTGGCATAGAATCCGCCACGGTGTATGGGAGTGAGCAGAATGATCTGTTTCGTGGGGAACATGCGCTTGAGTGAGTCCATGGCAATGTTTATGCGTCCGCGATAGGTGTCGTTCGTCATGACGGGATAGCGGCGCATGCGGTCTTCCATGCGCTTGGTGTAGCGATGTCCATACTCTACACGCTCAAGTTTCTCTTCGTACCATTCGCCTATGGGCACGGCGTTGTTGTAGTCATTGGTTCCCATGAATATGAGGATAGCGTCGAAGTCGTCACCGTGCTCCTCGCGCAGTTTATTGGCTTGGCGTGGTATATCGTCCCATTGACGTCCGCTTACTCCATATACGAGCGGAGTTATCTGTAGCCAGTCTTGCAGGAATCCCCAATACTTCTTCTTGGCTCCTTTGGTGCGAGGATCGGTGATTGAATCACCGAAGTAGGCTACTTTCTTTCCGCTCCATGGGTGGCTAATGACAGCTTGTGATAAGGTAGGGAGTACTGTTGCAATGCATAGTAAATAGGTGATGAGTGTTCTTTTCATAGAAATTGTTGTGTTGTTAATATGATTGCAAATGTACGCATTTTTTTCTAAACAATATCTTTTGTCGGGCTGTTTCGTGAATGTTATTATATTACCATGCCTAAAAAAACGAATAGAATTCTTCGGTGGCTACTGATGACTGCCGTGTTGCTGCTGTTGCTGCCTGTGGTAGTGGTGGTGGTGTGCTATGCGCCGCCAGTGCAACATTTTGCCCGTGAGTGGGGAAGTCGTCAGCTGACGGAGAGAGTGGGCTATGCGGTGACTATCGGTGAGTTTCGGTTGAGGTTTCCTCTGCGGATATCGCTCGCTGATGTACGTGTTGCTGATGTGGGTAGTGTGGAGAACGTGAGCTTTCGATTGGGGGTATTGCCATTGATGCGAGGTAGGGCTGTGGTTGATTATTTGACTGCCAAGAATCTTGCGGTGCGTACCGATACACTGATGCCGGCAATAGAGATTGACGGTGACGTACAGTGTGTGCGGTTGGATAATTTTGAATATGTATGGGCAACTCACGAACTGCATCTACGGGATGTTTTGCTGAGTGGGGGAGATGTGTGTCTGTCGCAACACGGGACCAATGCCATAGATGGCGCAAGTGTGAAGCGGATGCCCCTCTCTCTTCATGCCGGTTCCTTACGGCTGGAGGATATGGCGGTGGAGTATCGTACCGATGCTATGCAAATAGCTGTCATGGCGGAGCTCCTCTGTTTGCATGAATCAATCGTGGACTCTACGATGGCAGTCTCGTTGCAGCAGCTGACATTGAGCGACGGGGCCGTTTCGTTGAGCAGCGATGCGGGGGCCTCTTCTTGGGATTTCTCAGCATTGAATCTGCGGATCGACTCCATACGCTATGCTCGCCAATCGGCTTCATTGAATCTTGCAGCGTTGTCATTTGTGGAGTCACATGGTGTCCGTTTGCATGAGGGGGCATTTTCTTTGCTATGGGACGATGGGGTAGTACGTTTGCCCCGATTCTCTTTTCGTACTGAGGACTCTTTCCTTGAGGGACATCTGAGAGAGTTCACAAATCGTTCGTCGGCTGTCATGCTCGATGGTGACATCACTGGGCGTTTGGGGTATGATGATGCCATGCGTATGGCCTCTATCAGTTCTGTCTTGCCAACTGATTTCATGCAACTCTATCCCATTGCACCCTTGGACCTGACTGTGGCTTTGGATGGATCGCTCGATGCTTTGCGTATTACAACGTGTGAGGTGTCGCTAGACTCGGCTTTTGCCATTCGTGCTGAGGGGTGGGTGAACAATCTGCCTGACTTTTCTCAGCTGGAGGCTAGGCTGGGGCTGAATCTCCAGACGTATGACCTGGATTTTGTTGCATCGCTGCTTGATACCATTTGGCAACAACGTGTGATACTCCCGCCGGAGATAGTCTGTAAGGGGACTTTCAACTATATGCCTGATACGGTGAATGTGGAGTTGGATCTTGCCTCCCCGTATGGTAGTGTGGCCGTGATTACAGGTTATTGCTTTAGCAACAGGCATTATGCTTTGCAGGCCAGGCTTGATACCTTCGATTTGCATCGCTTGTTGCCTACCGGTGAGTGGGGTACGGTTACGTTGCAGGCCGATATTGCAGGGTGTGGATTCGATTATATGAGTACGGAGACCTCTGCAGAAGTATTTCTGCATTTGGACTCTTTGCAGTGGGGCGAACGCTCTTTTTCTGGTGGTTCATTGCAGGCCTCTTTGGCGCGAAGGAGAATAGAGGCCGATGTCGTATATAGCGATTCGCTAATGCGTTTCCGCCTGAATGCTGCTGCCCGCTACTCGCCTCATGCGATGCGAGGCAGTGTGTATGCCCATATGCTTAACCTCGATATGCGGGGGCTTCAGCTGACCGATGCTGAGGTAAATCCTTCCATGCAGTGTAATCTACTGTTTGGCGTTGACTCTACCTCGACATACACGTTGCGCGGTCGCTTTCATGATATGGCTATTGCTACTCCTGACCGTGTGGAACATCCACTTCCGTTGGACTTCAAAGTGGCTCTCGGCCCTGATACGCTCGCCTTGGGTGTTCAGGCTGGTGACTTGCATGTGTCGGCTCATGCTCATATCGATGAATTGCCATGGCGTGTGTCGGAGTTGGATCGAGAGTCATACCTGAGTCTCATGACAAACCTGTATGCTGATGTGTCGACGGGCAGCAATAATCCTGTGAGTGATTATTTGTCGCTCGTAGGTGTTGATTACCGTAGCATACGGGGAACTATCCGTGGGGATAGTAATACGCTCAAGGCAGATGTGCTGGTAGACGAACTTGTTGTAAAGGAGCTGGCGATTGACACAGCAGTCGTGAAAGCAGACTATGTTGATCGGCAGTTGAAGGCACACGTGCTTGCCGATAATCTGGAATGGAAAATGCCGCAGATGCAATTGTATGCTTCGGCCGAGGCGATGCTCGCATGGGATGACACCTTCGCGCCTGAACGGCTGACGGGTATGCTTTGCTTCTCGCACTTGCGCTATGAATTGCCTACCTATAGCCTATTGGTGCAGGTGGGCGATACGTTGGTCTTGCCTTTTGTGGAGGGAGGATTCTCTCTCCGCGATGTGCCACTCTACACTATGGGCAAGCAGCCTTTGGTAGTGAATGGCAGGGTTGAGGTGCTCGACAGACCTTCATTGCAGCTGCAGGTCGATGCACATGGGGGGAATCTACTACAGCGGCGTCCCACTCGGCAGGCTCTCTTGTATGGTGATGCACGGGTATCTGGGCGAGTGGTTATTAATGGCCCCTTCGATGCTCTTTCGCTATCGGGTTCGCTCGTTTTACGTTCTGGTTCATCAATACATTATATATATAGGGATGCTATGCTTACAGCTGGCAATCAGCTCGACGATGTGGTAACGTTTGTGAACTTTGCCCAGACAGCCTCACCATCGTCACAGGCGCGGAAAACTTTTGGGAGCTATGGCTTCGCCATGAACTTAAATGTTGCCATTGACCCTACCGTGCAGCTGGAGGTAATGCTGGGTGCGAGCGGACAGAATACATGCACACTTCAGGGCGGTGGCAATCTGAATGTCCAGTATATCCCTGCCGGAGGGCTCCGGTTATCGGGAAAGTATACAGTGGAGTCGGGTGAGGTGGACCTGAATGTGCCATTACTTCATGTGAACCGCATGACGGTGCGCCCGGGCAGTTCGGTTGTGTGGTCGGGAAATGCTACTAATCCCATACTTGATGTTTCGGCCGAGGACCGCATACGCGCTTCCGTATCGATGGATGGTGTGCCGCAGACGGTGCTCTTCGTCACGGGTGTATCGCTGACAGACACGATGGACAAGCTTGGCCTGCAGTTTACGCTTGCCGCTCCGGAGAATGCTTCGATGCAGAATTCCCTGGCTGCTCTCTCCCCCGAGGAACGCAGTAAGCTGGCGGTAGCGTTGCTTACGACGGGGTTGTATTTGGGCGAGGGAGGTACGGGCAATCTGATGAATACGGCGCTCATGGGTTTCCTGCAGTCGCAACTCGATAATATCTCCCGAGATGCCTTCCGTACGGTCGATGTTAGTATCGGTGTTGAGCCGTTGTTGGATGGGGTGAGTGGTGTGAGTACTCGGACTGACTATTCGTTCAGCATTGCCAAGCGTCTGTGGGATGATCGCATACGAATCGTCGTGGGGGGGAGCGTCACTACTAGTAATGAGCGTATAGCTGATGAGGCAATCATTGACAATGTCAGTGTAGAGTGGCGCATAAGCCCCAATGGTAGCCAATACCTGCGCTTCTACTATGATAAGAACTACGAGAGTATCCTTGAGGGCGAGATACGCGAGACGGGTATCGGGTATGCCTATCGTAGGAAGTGGTGATTAGTTAAGAATTTAGAGTTTATGGTTTATGGTTTGTTTAGAGTAGCTATCCGGATAGCTAATTTTTCACATTCATCTTTCTACTTTCCATTCGTTCTCGCGAGCATGTTGCTACTCTCCTGCTCCACAGTGCGCCGTTTGCCCGAGGGTGAACTGCTCTATACAGGTACACGCAAGGTGGAGGTGGTTGATGCGCCTTACTCTCCGCTGCGCGACAAGGCTGTGGGGGAAGCGAAAGTGGCTTTTGTATCACCGCCCAACAATGCACTTTTTGGTAGTTCTCGCTATCGTACTCCACTGCCGTTAGGGTTATGGGCCTACAACGCTTTTCTTGGTGATAGCACGGGCCTGCGCCGCTGGATGTTCCGTACGTTTGCTGTCCAACCTATTCTGGTTTCTACGGTGAACCCTGCTCTCCGGGCGGGGGTGGCTGCCAATACTTTGCGTAATTATGGTTACTTCGGTGGTGGCGTATCGTATCGGGTTGATACTTTGGCTGGTGGCAAGAGGGCACAGCTCTCCTATGTGCTGAGGCTGGGTTGTCCGTGGTACTATGGGACGGTCGAGTATCGTGGATTCACCTCATCCATGGATAGCCTCATGTGCTCAACTTGGGGTGAGCGGCTGCTACGTGAGGGGGATCAATTTGCCTATGCCACGCTGAATGGCGAGCGCAACCGTCTCTTTACGCTTTTCCGTGAACATGGCTATTACTTCTTCCGTCCCGAGATGGTGACGATCCTGGCCGATACGATGAGTGTGAGGGGGAGGGTGCCGCTTCGTATCGAACTGCAGCAGGGAGTGCCCCACTATGCAACACGTCCGTGGTATGTGGGGCGTACCTACCTTTCTGTGCGTCGTGAGGCTGCGCAGTCTTTGTCCGACACGCTACTGACAGATGACTACACCTACATCTATGCAGGTAGGCACACTCCTGTTCGCCGTGCATTGCTCGATTCGCGTTTGTCCTATCGGCGTGGCGATGCCTTCTCTCCTTCTGCACAGAATGCTACGCAGCGTGAACTCTTTCGGCTTGGGGTGTTCAGTGCGGTGAGTGTCGGTTTTGTGCCGCGCGACAGTGTCGGACGTACCGATACACTCGATGTGTATATTAATGCATTGCTCGACTCTCCCTATGAACTGTCGCTGGAGGCTAACCTGACGGCCAAGAGCAACGATCAGATGGGGCCTGGGGTGGTTGCCTCATTCTCGCGCAAGAATCTGTTGCGCCTGGCCGAGGTCATGCAACTGCGCCTCAAGGGTTCGTATGAATGGCAGACACAGCGTGCTTTGCGTCGCGAAGGGGCTGCAGCAAATTCCTTTGAGTTAGGAGCCGATGCTTCCATGTCGGTCCCTCAGTTGCTCTTCCCTGGAGGGTATAGCCATCGTTACCGTTATCCCGTGTCGACGACGGGCAGGCTCTATGCCGACTGGCTCAGTCGTGGAGGCTATTTTCGCATGCTCTCCTTTGGCGGTAACCTCACCTATGCCTTTTCTACGTCTGCTGTGTTGGCACATAGCCTCACCCCCTTTAAGCTTACGTTCAACACGCTGGAGCGTACTACACACCGTTTCGATTCTCTGATGACGGCCAATCCTGCGATCGGGCTCTCATTCCGCGATCAGTTTGTCCCCTCGGCTGTGTATACGCTTACCTACGACGATACTGCATTCCCGTCGCGTCATTCCTCAAAGGTAACTCTTACGCTTGCCTCGGCCGGTGCTGTTACCTCACTGGTGTATGCTGCTGCTGGACGCCCTTTGCGCGAACGCGGCAAGACCCTTATGGGGACTCCCTTCGCACAGTTTGTCAAGGGCTCCGTGGAGGCGTGCCGTTACTTTTCTCTTGCCGAGCGGCACACGCTGGCTGCGCGTCTCATTGCAGGGGCGGTGTATGCGTATGGCAACAGCCGCGTAGCTCCTTTCAGCGAGCAGTTCCATGTGGGTGGTGCCAACGATCTGCGTGCTTTTCCGTTGCGTGGCATAGGTCCAGGAAGCTATCACTCGTCGGGACGGTACGCCTATATCGACCACACGGGCGACCTCAAGCTAGAGGCTAATCTCGAGTGGCGCTTTCCCATCGTGGGGCAGCTAGGTGGTGCGCTTTTTGTGGATGCGGGTAACGTGTGGCTTCTGCGCAACGAGGGGACACGTCCTGGTGCTGAGTTCCGGTGGTCGGCTCTGGGGCGTGATGTGGCAGTAGGTTCGGGCGTGGGGCTGCGCTACAACCTTAAGGTACTGGTGTTGCGTATGGATGTCGGGGTGCCGTTACATATACCTTACGCAACGAGTCGGAGGGGATACTACAATGTGCCTCACTTCGGACGTGGCCTCTGCTGGCACTTTGCGGTGGGGTATCCGTTTTGAAAGAGAATGATAGCCATCTTTTACGTCTTATAGTTACAGATGACGTAAATGATGGCTATTGTCTGTTCGTACTGTGTATGTCTACACAATCTTCTTCACCAGGGAGAACATCTTGTAGGGCATGTAGCGGAAGGG
>JAZNYG010000054.1:0-34077 GCA_045594245.1 Bacteroidaceae bacterium | reverse complement strand
GCTTGCTGCGCAATCTGAAGATAGGCTGCGGCTCGCTGAAAAAAGTTCAAATAAATTTGGCTTCTTGCTCGCCTTGCACTATCTTTGCAGCATCCGAGGGGAGAAATCCTTGGATCAAGAATGCGTTTCTTGCTTTTACCCGAAAATCGAAATCGCCAAAATTTCAGCAAAAAGGGTAGGAACAATGCAACGCTCATTCTGTTTGTATATCCCGTGTACAGCCCTCGCTGTACCTCACAAGGTATATACGACAGCGTGGGGTATTTGTTTCTCAGTTCATCTTTTTGCGTGGTGTTTGGCGATACCAGATTTTCGATGAGCGCGACAAGTCTCTACGCTTTTCTTGTATGGTAAAATCAAGCACAATTTATTAACGCTGATTTCGGGAGACTTGTAGGCACTAAAACGATTTAGTGATATGAGGTCGTATTGCCGTTGGTTTGGTGCTATCGCACTGCTGTTACTTGCTGCATGTAATAGTAAGCAAGTGGATTACTTGCCTTTTCAAGAATCTGAAGATGGCTATTGGGGTTTGATTGACCGTAAAGGAGAGGTTCTCTTTGCGGAAGAGTTCGAAAATGAAATCATCAATGTTAGTGATGGCATATTGTGTACGACCGATGATGATGGCTTGTATCAATACTATACAGTGGAAAAGAAGCCCAGACTTATCGCTGGAGGATTCAAAGACGCAGGAGTTTTCCATGAGGGACTTGCCCCTGTGGCCATGAAAGATGAGTGGATAAAGTTTATTGACAAGAAGGGTGAAGTTGCGTTTGAACTGAAGGAGATAGAAGGTAAGCAAGTGGAATCAGTCACAGGTTTTCATTTTGGTATTGCCATTTATCGATTGGAGGATGATACATATGGTTTGATTGACACCAATGGCAATCTTTTAACGAAACCACGTCATGTCAGAATAGACTTTTGTACAACAGGAGGGTTCTATGGATTTTTTAGCAAGGTCATAGAAAATGAAATTTTAGTTGTCACTTATTCTGATGCAGTACTATTGCTACATTATAAGGATTTCATCAATAACAAACAAGACAAGGCTCTTTGTAAATTGGATTACGATAAGCATCAAGCCGACTTCTATATGAATAGCGACTACTATTGTGTATCTACAGATAAGAAGCATACGATAATGGATAAGGACAAAACTATCCTTACCATACCGAGGAATTCTAAAATGAATATGGTTTATGATATTATGGGAAAGTATATCTTGTTTTCTAACGAGGATAGAGACAGAATGGGTGTGATGGATTTGAAAGGAAACACTGTGATACGTCCAAAATATCGTTTTTTGGCATTTATGGATGATAAGTCTTTAATCTGTTCTACTAACGGAAAGGATTTTAAGATGATTGACATCAAAGATAATGTTATAAATGGTGATTTGGATCTTCACCAAGAAACGTATGATATTCACCCTCTTTTCTATGATGGTATTGCTTGCTTGAGAAATAGCGATGGAGAATCCTACTTCTTGAATAAAAAAGGACAACCTATCAATAATACAACTTATAGTATGGTAATTCCGTCTATTATTGGCGGTAATAAAGTGAATAGTGACTTTTTCAATATAAACAAGTTGATACGAAGACTTGAGATTACAGAATATGGTATAGGGGGAGTTACTATAAACACTACGGTTGAGGAGTTTGTGGAATATGATAATATGAACTCATATTATGAAGTTGATATAGACGATTATGTACGTGAAGATGAAATCGATTTCTATAGATATGTTGATGGGGTTAAAGTGGAGTTTTATCCCAGTTTTGACGGATACATTGCAATAAATTCTCTTACTGAGGTGGAACCAGGCATATATGGAGGAGAAAGTAATTGGAATCCTGTTTGTGAATTAGATAAGTTGTTGGCAGGGTTTTATCTTACAGGAGAGTTGGAAGAAAGGGGCGAGGCAATATATGAAGGGCTTTGTGATTTCTTTACAGAGAAGAGTACGATGCACGTTATAGGAGAGAATAAGGCTTCATTTAGATTTAAGAATTCAAAAGACTTAAGGTTATCGTACGACGAAGAAGATAAGACAATTGTCTTAATTTATTGTAATTTCACAATGAGTGATGATAGTTTTAATAGTGTTAACGAATAAGTAATGAAGATATGGAAGCACAAGAAAAATCTAAAAAAGATTGGTTTCTGAGAGTTATATTGTTATTTATGGCCATAGGTGTATGGGTAAATGTATTCCAAAATATGGGAGTCAGTAACAAAACTTATAGCGTAGATGTAACCAATGAGGTAGATGCCAATGTGAGAGGTAATGTGAATGCTCAAGTGCATGGGTCAGTTAGCGTTGATAACGTTGTGGATATTAACCTCGAGAAGGTAATAGGTCATACCGTAGGCTCTCATAAATCTTATACATCTGATGGCGTTGAATATGCAGCCATAGATGTTGCGATTGCAAGATAGATAAAAATCACTAATACAAATACAGTTGAATTATGAAAACAAAGTTATTTCTTTTAGTAGCAGTGTTTGCGCTGGCCTCGTGCGGTTCTACCAAGCAGCAGCAAATGCAGCAGTATCCCAATTATGGAGGTTATCAGCCTTATCCGCAGCAAGGATATTATCAACAGCCTGTGCAACCTGTGCAGCAGTATGGTCAGCAACAATTTCTTGACCCAACAACAATGCAGTCAAACGCAACTCCTTGTGAACGTTTAGCACACGAAGGATGGGCACAAGGTAAGCTGCGTGGGTACGGTTCAGCTGAAAGTGGCAACAGAGATATGGCACGCAATCGCGCTGCAATGAATGCACGTGCTGAGATTGCTGCCAGTTTGAATGCTCTCGTACAATCTTATATGACAGATTATAATGAAGACATCGAGCAGGATGGAAGTTTTACTAATAGCCAGTTGTTCATAGCTACTCAAGAGCAAGTTGTCAAAGAAATGATGGCTGGTACGGCTATCATCTTTTCAGATACCCATAAAAATGGTAGTAGATATTTCTATGAAGTATGTGTGGAACTCGATAAGAACAAAGTGGAAAATGCCGTATTGAATCAAAGTGCCAAAAGCGGAATCAAGATGGATGCGGCAAAGTTTAGAGAGGCCGCTCAAAAGGCTTGGGACAGATTGTCTGTGGAGAAAGCTGGGTATAATCCAGCTGTTGCTGGCTTCCAGAATCAGCAGCAACAAATACTGCTGGATCAGCAGAATCAGCAACATCAGATGAATATGGAGCAACAACAGATGCAGTTGAACCAACAACAACAGCAGCATCAGATGAATATGGATCAGCAACAAATGCAGCTGAACCAACAACAGCAACAACATCAGATGAATATGGACCAACAGCAGTTGCAACTCAATCGTCAGCAGCAACAACTACAGCAACAACAGTTGCAACAGCAGCAGATGCAATTGCAAATGCAACAGCAGCAACAGATGCAACAGCAGACTCAACAACAGCAACAGTATATTCAATAATAACAGGTTATTCGTATGAGCCACCATAGATGTTTTATCGTGATTTTACTTTTCCTCTGTTGTGGGATAAGTGTCTTTGCGGAAAAGTCTCATCCCTATAAACCCAAATGGGCTACACATAAATTACCCGAAAGCAAGTCGGGTACATATACCTTTATAAGTGCATATGGTGAAGGAGTTTCACTTGATGCTGCCCGACAGAAAGCTCTGGTAAATCTGACTACTCGTCTGGAAGTGGAACGAGGCATAAAGGTTAATAGTGTGTTAAACTCAAAGATGACTGAACGCTTCTCTTCTGTCCAACGTGACAATTACTATTCGGAGACTAGTGAACTGGATATGGTGGTGGAAGAGAAAGGTAAACAATTGAATATTGTCTGCCGTGTTATAGATGAGTATTGGGAAAGTAGAGACTCTGAGTATAAGATACATATTCTCTATACCGTGGCCGATAAGAATATTTATGGTGGCAGTTACGATGATGAAATTACGGTTACTGCCAAGTATGGTGCAGCAGGATTACTATCAATAATTCCAGGAGTAGGGCAGTTTTATAAAGGTGCCAATATAAAGGGTGCGTCAATTGTTGCCGGTGAGGCAATAGCTGTCGCTGGAATATTACTCTGCGAGAATACTCGTGCCTCATATTATAAGAAGATGATGGAACAACCCAAATATGCTTCAATCTATAATTCACGGATGGATTCATGGGAGACTGCCCGAAATCTTTGTATTGGGGCTGCAGGGGTGATATATGTCGTAAATTTGATAGACGCATTGGCTACTAAAGGAGCCAAAAGAGTTGCGGTAAGAAACAATAATGTGAATCTGTCCCTACATCCTTATGCCAGTACGTATGGAAATGGAGTAGGGTTGGCACTAACATTTTAATAGCAAGATATAATAATACGATGAAACTGAGAAATTTATTCTTTGTGACAGTGGCGTTTGCATGCCTGTTGTTTGGCTCATGTGCTAAAGATGTAATCGACTTAACTGGCGCTATAAAAGGCTCTGTTAAAAATGCAAATGGAGCCTTTGTGGAAGATTGTATCATATCTCTGAATCCGACAGGGAAATCACAGGTGACAAGCATTAATGGCACTTTTGAGTTTTCCAAATTGGATCCTAATAATTACACACTGACATTTAGAAAGGATGGGTATTCTGACCAACAAAAAAGAGTAGAGGTACTCTCTGGTACGATTTCTAATATTGATGTCATATTAGAGTACGCTTATGGAACGATAAAGGGAACAGTGAAAGATGAAAAAGATGGGCATACCATAGAGAATTGTCAGATTTCATTATCTCCTGGTGGCATTTCTAAAATGACAGGCGCAGATGGTGTGTTTGTTTTCGACAATCTATCAGCAGGAACCTATACACTGACATATAGAAAGGAGGGGTATGCTGACCAAACTAAAAGCATAACAGTAGTCGCGGGCAAGAGTGTAGATGCTGACGTTGCATTGAAGCAGGCGTATGGCTCTATCAAAGGGGTTGTGAAAGATAAGGATGATGGGCATTCCGTAGAGAATTGTTGGGTAAGAACTACCCCTGGGGATAAAGAGATAAGGAGCGATGCCAATGGCGTTTTTGAATTTGCGAAACTCCCGATAGGAGATTATACCATATCGTTTGAACGAAGTGGTTATCGTACAGTGTCTAAAGAAGCAAAAGTCTCTGGAGGAGATATCTTGGATATGGGAGATGTCTGGATAACTTTGGAGAACCCTTTCTCGGTTTCTGATGAATCAGTAAAATTCAACAATTCAGAGGACGTAAAGACTTTCACTGTATTTAATAATTGTGATGGGAATTGTTCTTATGAGTTCTCAAATATTCCACAATGGTTGTCGGTTTCTCCACAACAGGGCACAATTGAAAAACAAAGCGAGAAAGAGGTTAAGTTGACTGTTAATAGGGATAAGGTTGATTATGGAGAACATACCGAAAAGCTGAAACTTAAGTATAGTGGACGTGCAAGTGGAGAAATTTCTATAGAAGTAATTATCGAAAAAATCCAATTGACAAAGCCCGAGGTCAGTATAAATACCCCTCAAAATATCTCGACAACAGGCTTTGATGTCGGTAGCAACATTATATCGACAGGAGGTTCGCCAATATTGGATTATGGTCACTGCTGGAGCCGTGAAGAAAATCCTACTATTGAAGATAATACTAGTAGCAAAGGGGAGTGTAACAGGGAACAGAGCTTTACAAGCAGTATTTCTGGACTTGAAGCATATACTACATATTATGTTCGTGCATATGCCAGGAATGCACAGGGTATATCGTATAGTAAGCAACTGGAAGTTAAAACCAAGGATGCACTAACCCAACCAGAAGTCTCAATAGCCTCTTCTGCTACAAACATTTCAGAAACAGGATTTGACATTAGTGGAAGTGTTGTCTCGACTGGAGGTACATCTATAACAGAGTATGGTCACTGTTGGAATACCTACGGCACACCTACAGTTAACGGAAATAAAACCAACTTGGGTTCGCGTGAAAATACAGGCTCTTTTACTAGTAATATCACGAGATTGGAAGCAAATACCACTTATTATATACGTGCGTATGCTGTGAATTCCAAGGGAACATCGTATAGCAAAGAGATAACCGTAACCACTAAACGCGCACAAACCAAACCTGAGGTTACAATTTCAAATGCTACAAACATAACAGAAGAAGGCTTTGATATTGGTGGAAGCATTGTTTCTACAGGTGGACTCTCCATCAATAGTTATGGGCATTGTTGGAGTACCTATGAGAATCCTACTATAAATGATAGCAAGAATAATCTTGGTCAACGTAGTGGCACAGATTCCTTTACAAGTAATATCTCTGGACTAAAAGCAAATACAACATATTATGTACGTGCTTTTGCTGAAAACGATGAAGGTATATCGTATAGTCAGCAAATGAAAGTAACAACATTGGAATCATATGGAGACAAATGGGATGGTAATATTGCGTCCTCTTTTGCAGGAGGAAAAGGAACAAAAATTAGCCCATATATAATAGAAACTGGAGGGCAGTTACTTCTAATGAAAGATTATAGTAACTCATATTTTAAATTAGCAAACGATATAGACTTGGATAATCATAATTGGTTACCTTTGACTTTAAGCGGGGAATTGGATGGCAATGGATATACAATATATAATCTAAGTATTGATCGTAAAGATAAATATTTAGGTTTGTTCTCAAGTGTATATGGAACTGTAAAGAATTTGACAATAGAGAATGTCTATATAAGTGGTAATACAGTGGGTTCTATTGCGGGATGTGTCGTTGCTAGTGGCAAGATTATAAAATGTAATGTAGTATTTGGTTTGGGCTCAATGCTTGATGGTGTCGTTGCTGGTGGTATTACAGGACAATTGAATGTGGATAATAGTAGTGCTACATCTTCTATAAATGAATGTACTATCGTTTCCAAGGATGAGAACTTTTACATCTCAGGAGTGGAGGGTGTCGGAGGTATTGCAGGATATAGTGAACGTACAATAGAACTATCTGATTGTTCTGTTGATTGCAATGTTTTTGGTATAAGTAGAGTCGGTGGAATCTTAGGTCATGCAAATTGTACATATTATACTGGAATTGAGAATTGTGAATATGATGGAAAGTTACTAGGAACAGAATTTGTGGGAGGAATATTGGGCTGTTCTAACTACGATTTCTATATAAAAGCATGTAAAACTAATGTAAGTATTGATGTTGAAAATGGTTTTGCAGGAGGTATATGGGGAGCGTCCTATATCTATGGAGATGTATCTGCGATAGCATGTTATTCAACTGGCATTCTTACTAGTGATAATACCTCTGCATATAATATTGGTGGAATTGGTGGTGGAGAGTATTCTTCTAAATATCGACAAAAAGGAAGTGCATCTCTTTCATACTCAACAATGACTAGTACGTTGTCCTCATTTAAGGGCATTGGATATTGCATTAGTTCTAATTGTGCATATATTGACGAATATACAGATATTACGACATATTTCAAAGAATTGTATTCGAATTATGCAAGTTATTGGAACTTCAATAACCAATGGACATGGTCAGGTACAGTTAATGGCCAGAACAAACAAGTGAAATGTCCCCGATTGGCTTGGGAGTAATTCGTTATTATCAATATTATAAAGCATTAATGTTATGTGCGAAAACAATGCAAATGAAAGTGTTAAAAAGGCCTTAATTGAATATGGATTCAAAGAAAGTCCTAATGGTAATGCCTTAGAAAAAGAACTCAATGAAAATGATAGTTTGAAACTATGGAAATACATCGGTTTGAATGAAACATTATTAAGGGGCAAAAAAATGCGCATACTGATGTTGAAGAATGGTACTGCAGATGCTTATATTCCTAAATACATCGTATGTGAAGAGGAAAGAAGCGGTACCATAATAGCAAATCCATCTGATGTAGATGAGTTTAATAATGAGATCTTTAATTAATGTATAACCAAAAACTATGTGATAATTATAAAACTGTTATTTGAATGCACCATTGACATCCTAGGAATCGCTGTCGATATCAAAATCTATGAAGATGCAGGAAACTATTCTTTTACTCAGTCTCATTATCTTCAAGATGAGACAGATTTATTGGATGTATATAAACCTGGTGATGGAGCTGTAGACGACGATTTGGAAGGCTTATTATATAAAATCAACTTATTGAAAAAGCATTATAGAAGAATCGTTAAAACAGAAACCAATCCTGATTTCTAATATCGGTTATTATTCTTTTAACTCCATAAAGTTTTCAAGAAATAGGCGTAGGCGTATCTTGAAGGCTTTGTGGAGTTTGTTTATACAGAGTTGAGGACTCATCCCAAAGGTAATATACCGCTTTATCCTTGCCCTCTTCCCACCCAATCCCCAAGCCAATCGAAAAGAACGCAGCCACGAGGCATTAGAAAAATGCAAGAAGTAAGCGAAACGTGAGTTTTTAAGTTTATAAGTTTTAGAGTTTAGCAAGTCTATACTTCCGATTTCAACACCGTGTAAGCAAACCGCAGGGTTTGCCTATCAATATGCTACGAAAAAAATGTACGGGATTCCCTAGCGTTTCGTAATGTAAACAGAGCTACAGCAAAGCAATAACCTCTTTCTTCAATCTTGGGAGATGGTTTATTACCATACTCCAAAGGATATCGGGAGAAAGGCTGTCGTAGCCGTGGATGATATAATTACGGGCATCTACTATCTTGCGGGCATTAGTGATGGCTATTGACTCGTCGATGCGAAGTATACGGTTCATGGCCTCACCGATAATCTCAATGTTGCGCTCGATGGCCCGACGAAGGAGTAGGTCGCTATAGAAATCGTCGAACAACTTAGGCTTATTGTCGAAGAAACTCTCAACCTCCTCTATGGCAGTGAGGACATCCTGTAGGTATTTCTTAATTCTGTCCTCCATAAATCAAAGCTTTAGAGTTGTCGATGCTTGCCTTAAGATAGGGGTTCTTGATGGTGTGCTCTTCGACCAAGTCGACGCTGCGCCCGAGGAGTGCTTCCAAGGCATACTTGAGTTCAAAGAAATTGTCGAAGTAGTCGCTAATCTCTTCTTTTTTGAAATTGACGAGCAAGTCTATGTCGCTCTCATCGCTAAAGCGATTAGTAAGCACTGAGCCAAACACAGACATATCACTGACTTTGTGCTGTGAGCACAAAGCACAAATCTCCGATATGTTACTTTCTATGATACTCATTTCGCTACAAAGTTAGCGATTTGTTTTTATCCAACAAACATTTGCATGAAAAGTTACTTCACGAACCGACTTTACCGGAAAATCGTAGGGTTATGGTTATCCTCAATATATTCCTGCACGATGGCGAGTATCTCCTTGCCGAACATCTCCAACGATTTCTTTCCGAAGCCAGGCATACGCAGCAGTTCCCTGCCACTGATAGGCAGTTCATTGACAATGCCGATGAGTGCCTTTTGGGTAAGTACGCCATAAACCGGGCGACCCAATTCCTCGGCACGAGCTGCACGCCAGGCACGCAGCTTATGGAAGAGTTTGGGATGCTTGATGTCGGAGTTGCGGTCCACCTCGATCTTCTCAACTGCCTTACTCTTGCGCTCACGCTTGGCGGGCTGCTCGGCATTGAGCAGGCCTACTGCCTTATCCTTGAGGTAGGAGGTGACACTGAACCCACGGGCTATGACGCGAGCCAAGAGATGACGCTTCTGCGCAAAGGACTGCTGCAGGGCATATACTGCTTCGGTGATGCGCTCCTTGATTTCCTTATTGTCGCTGTCGAGGCGGGTGCGCTCTATGAGAGGCTTGAGCAGCGTGTCAAGATGGTCGGCAAAGTAAACAGCGGCCTTGTGTATGCGCTCGGCCAGCAATTTGTCCGTAGCATAATCCTCACTCTGCATCACAAGCGCGGCATATTGGCGATAGAAGGTGGCCGAAACGGCAGTCAGTTCACGGGCAAACTGTTCGTCGGCTTGCTTATACATCTTCAAGAGCAATGGATATACCTTATATAAATGCTCATCGATAAGGCGAAGCACCCGACGGAAGTCCCACTCAAGTTCTCTGAAGGTAAAGAGTTCGGTGAGCTGATACAGATAGTAGTCGCGCTGCAGCGTAGAGAGGCTGTCGGCCGTATGGCGTGCCTGCTCCAGCTCCATGTTCATATAGTTGCTTACCGCCGTATCGGTGAGCACGGCCGAGGCCGAGAGTGGGGCCGTGAGTACAAGCCCTTCGAGCGAGCGCAGACGGCTGAGAGCCACATATACCTGTCCGGCCGCAAAGGCGGCATTCACATCGAGCACGGCACGCTCGAACGTCAGCCCCTGACTCTTATGTACGGTGATAGCCCATGCCAGGCGCAGAGGGTATTGACGAAACTCACCCTCTATCTCCTCGCGTATCTCCTTAGACTCCTTGTCGATGACGTAGTGGGCGTTGGTCCATACCTCGGACTCCACTTCCACTTCTGTATTGTCTTCGAGTCCACGCACACGAATCTTGGAGCCATCCACAAAAGTCACCTCACCAAGTTTACCATTATAATAGCGCGAGCCTTGGCTGTCGTTTTTGAGGAACATCACCTGACATCCCTTCTTGAGCACGAGTGTCTCCTCAGCCGGATAGGAGGTCTCGGGGAAGTTGCCCGTCACCGTGGCCTTGAACGAGAAACGCGGTGTCTTGAGCGCATCCATGCGCTCCTCGTTGTAGCGGTTGGCCGTGGCGTTGTGGGTGGTGAGACGGATGGTACCGTCGGTTAATTCTGAATTTTGAATTCTGAATTCTGAGTGTTCTGCCGACTGTTGTCCATAGTCCGTTGTCTGTTGTCTCTTTACCCTCGCATTGAGCATCGCCAGGCTCTCCGTGGTGAGGCGATTCTCGCGCACCTCATTGAGTATATTAATAAAGGTATGGTCGGTCTGCCGATATACGTGCGACAGCTCGATGGTCACATGCTGTGTCTGCTGCAGTGCAAGGCTACCGAAGAAATAGGGCGTGGCATAATGCTCGCGCAGCAGTGCCCACTCGCTCTCTTTCACAACAGGAGCCAACTGGCTGAGGTCGCCAATCATCAAGAGCTGTACACCACCGAAGGGGCGGTTCTTGTCTTTGTGGAGGCGCAGCACGGCATCTATCTGGTCGAGGAGGTCGGCACGCACCATGGAGATCTCGTCGATGACGAGGAGGTCGAGCGTACGGATAATATTCTTCTTCTCCTTACTGAAGCGATACTTCTCATCACTACCCCTGAACGAGGTATTGGGGATATAGGGTGCCAGAGGAAACTGGAAGAAGGAGTGTATCGTAACGCCGCCAGCATTGATGGCTGCCACACCCGTAGGAGCCACCACAACCATACGCTTGGGTGAGCGTTCCTTGAGACGGCGCAAGAAGGTGGTCTTACCCGTACCGGCCTTGCCAGTAAGGAAGACGTTGACCCCTGTGCGCTCTACAAACTGCCACGCAAGGTCAAGTTCGGGATTGTCGTGCTCCTTTTCCATATATCATCGCATTTGAAAGTACGAAGATACATAAATATCTGTTCTTATCCCATTCGAATCGTTAAAAATGTATCGTCAACGAAGGATTATCTGTTTTTACACAGTATTTTCAAGAATTATCCGTATATTTGCATCTTATTAAGGAATATGAAAAACAAAATAACAAAAGGAATATGAAGAAAATCATACTGTCAATATGTTTTGCGTTCAGCCTTATGGCTGGATGGGCACAAGTGGAAGCCAAGTACGGAGCAGGTAGCGTACCTGTAGTGAACGGGCGCGTGCTCTTCCAAGACACCATCACCACTGTACTATCTAAAGAGGCTGCTTTCGAGAAAATTCATGTGTGGGCTAAGCAACGCTTCACCAAGCCCAATGTCATCATCTCCAAGTTCGTCAACACAGACATTCAGAACCAGCAGCTATGTCTTACTGCCGAAGAGTACATAGTATTTACCAACCGTTTTTTCGTACTTGACCGTTCACGCATCAACTACTGGATAGAGTTCCAATGTTACGACCAATACGTTGTGTTGAAGATGACACGTATTAAGTACTGGTATGAGGAAGAGCGCGATGGCGGAAGCAAGTTCAACGCTGAGGAAACAATTACCGACCAGCATGCGTTCAACAAAAAAGGCACCAAGTTGCTGAAGGAACAGGGTAAGTTCCGCCGCAAGACCATCGACTTCTTCGAGCAATGCGTAATCCAGCTATCTACAATACTTAGCTAACCTACAGCGATATGAAAAAGAACGAACTGCGCAACCTACTCAACTCGCTTTTTCTCGTAGGTTTCCTCGTGGCACTGATACTTTACCTTACTATGCCGGATAACCGCATGCCCTTCCTTGTGGTATGCTTCATCTCCATGGCAATCAAGATAGCTGAATATATCGTACGCTATTTCAGATAAGATATATTACAGCAAACAATTCTGTTTCCTATGCGAAGAATTATTGTCTGCATACTGCTGTCTAGCCTATTGGGCGTACTCCACGCACAGGAAAGTCTGCGCATGGCAGGTGATCGTACGGGAGGCGGGGGTGGCATTCCCACACTCAACCAACAAGGATTTGTAGGCGATCAGAAAGCAGGGCGCGACAGCACAGTGACCGATCGCTCGGTACCACGCGACGTGAAGATGTTTCACGTAAATACCACCTTGGGCGACATCATCCCCATAGAGACCGACACGGCCATCTACAATTTCCAGAATCTGCATCTTACAGACGGGCTCAACGGTGAGTATAATTATCTGGGCAACATGGGTTCGCCGCGCCAGTCGCGCATCTTCTTCAATCGTAAGGAGGGGCAGTTTGTGTTTACCGATGCGTTGAACTTCTTTCTCACACCTCCAGGTGAGTTCAACTTCACTAACACAAAATCCCCGTTCACCAACCTCAGCTACTATCGTGCCGGCAATAAAATCAACGGAGAAGAGTGGGTAAAGGCCTATTTCGGCGTGAATGCCAACAAGCGCACAGGCTTAGGATTCAATTTCGATTATCTGTATGGACGTGGATTGTATGATCATCAGTCGACAGCCTACGTCAACGGCAGCCTTTACGGCTATCACCACGGCGACCGCTACGAGGTAAATGCCCTCTTTAGCTATAACAAGCTACGCTTGGCCGAAAATGGCGGCATAGCTGATGACCGTTATGTGACCCAACCTGAAGCGATGGCCGAAGGCAAGAAGACCTATCGCCCTGCCGATATGCCCACCAATCTGCAATCGACTTGGAATGAGAACTTCGTGCGCACAGCCTTCCTCGCCCAGGACTACAAACTTGGCTATTACAAGGCACGCGTCGATAGTCTACCTGATACGGTCATCACCCATCACGACTTCATTGCCGTCAGCAAGGTGTTCCACACAATGGAGGTGAACAGCAATAGCCGCCGCTTCATCGACTATGCCAACACCAAAAACTACTATGCCGACAACTTCATGCCTTACGACTCCATCGACGGCACCGAATACCTACGCATACGCAACACAGCGGGGCTTACCCTTATAGAGGGCATCAACAAATGGATTCCCTTCGGGGCATCGGCCTACGTCACTCACGAATACCGCCACTTCACCCTTCCGGATAGCGCAGGAGGCATTGGTCGCGACCATACCCACACCTACAAGGAGAACAATATCAGCCTTGGTGGTAATCTCAAGCGTACTCTCGGCAATGCGTTCCACTTCAACGCCACAGCAGAAACCGTTTTGGCAGGTACCGACCTCGGTGCATTCAACATCGAAGGAAATGCCAATCTCAACTTCCGTCTTTGGAAAGACACGGTGCGCCTCCGTGCCGAAGGATATATGAAGAACACGAATCCTTCGTTCTATTATCGCCACTACCACTCGCAGCACTACTGGTGGGACAACGAGCTGAACAAGGAGTTCCGCACACGCCTCGGTGGTAGCCTCAGCATTGACCGCTGGCGCACCCGGCTCTACGCAGGCGTAGAAAACATAAAGAACTATACCTATCTGGCAGGTACACCCTACATGCCCGGACAAAACATCTCCCCGCTTAGCTTGAGCAGCATCACTGCACGTCAATATACAGGCAACATACAGGTACTCTCAGCCACTCTGTTCCAAGACTTCAAGTGGGGCGTGCTCCATTGGGACAATGAGCTGACCGCACAAGTCTCTTCCAAGGAGGAGGTGCTGCCTCTACCATTGCTCAACGTATACAGTAACCTATATCTAAAGTTTGTATACGCCAAAGTCCTCAAAATACAACTAGGAGCTGATGTGCGTTACTTCAGCCGTTACTATGCACCCGATTATGCTCCAGCTCTGGAGCAGTTCTTCGTGCAGGAAGGAGAGCATAAAGTTGAGATTGGCGGCTACCCGTTTGTCAACGTCTATGCCAACTTCCACCTCAAGCAAGTACGTTTCTATGTGATGTACTATCACGTCACACAGGGACTGTTTGAAAATACCAATTCATTTCTCGCACCTCATTACCCAGTAAATCCCCGCATGTTCAAGTTGGGATTGTCGTGGAACTTCTGGGATTGAGAACGATAAAAGACGACGGACAACAGTCAACAGACGACAGACAACGTAACTGTTATGGGTTAACGATGAGTGGTTACTGGTAGAGGTTTAATTTTTAATTTTCAATTCGAAATGATACGCTGGGGAGTTATCGGATGTGGCGAGGCCACAGAGAAGAAGAGCGGGCCCGCCTTCTCCAACATAGAAGGGTCAAAGATTGAGGCCGTCATGAGCCGCAACGCCGAACGTGCACGCTCCTATGCCGAGCGCCACGGCATCAAGAAGTGGTATACCAATGTGATGGATATCATCGATGACCCCAATGTGAACGCCATATACATCGCCACTCCTCCCTCATCGCATGCCACCTATGCCATTATGGCCATCAAGGCAGGCAAGCCTGTTTACATAGAGAAACCCATGGCAGCCACCTACGAAGACTGTATTCGCATCAACAAGGCTAGCGAAGAGATGGGTGTGCCCTGTTTCGTGGCCTACTACCGTCGCTATCTTCCCTACTTCAAGAAGGTGGAGGAACTGATTCCTCGTGTAGGGAAAGTTATCAACGTACAGATTCGTTTGGCACAGCCCCCACGTGAATTTGACGGAAGCGCAGGAGCAGCTATGCCTTGGCGCGTACAAGCCAATATTGCTGGAGGCGGATATTTCTACGACCTCGCTCCTCATCAGTTAGACCTCCTGCAACACTACTTTGGATGCATCATCGAAGCCAAGGGTTACACCGCCAATCGTGGCGGATTATACGACGCAGAGGACACCATCAGCGCCAGCTTCCGCTTCGATAGCGGACTCGTTGGTAGCGGTTCATGGTGCTTCGTGGCCGACGAGAGTGCCCGCGAAGACCGCATCGAGATTATCGGCGACAAGGGCATGATATGCTTCTCCGTATTCACCTACGACCCCATTGCCCTACACGATGCCGATGGCAGACACGAGTTCGTAGTGCCCAACCCCGAGCATGTGCAACAACCACTTATCGAAGAGATTGTACACCATCTTCAGGGCACAGGCATCTGCACCTGCAACGGTATCAGTGCCACTCCAACCAACTGGGTGATGGACCGTATATTGGGGAAAATATAATATTTAGATTAAGCCACTACAGCATCTCCTTCAGCTCAGTATAGAGCCGCTGTACAGGCAGTCCCATGACATTGAAGTAGGATCCTTCGATGCGCTCCACACCGATGTAGCCTATCCACTCCTGTATACCGTAGGCACCCGCCTTGTCCATGGGGCGGTAGTGGGTGACGTAGTGACGTATCTCCTCATCGGTGAGCGAGGCAAAGGTGATATCGCTACAGGACACGAACGTGGAGGTATTGTCTATGGTGGTGAGCGTCACGCCGGTGTACACCTGATGTGTGCGACCACTGAGGCTACGCAGCATGGCTATGGCCTCGGCCTCATCGGCAGGCTTGCCCAGCACCTGCTCGTCGAGACAGACGATGGTGTCGGCCGTGATGACCAGTTCGTCGGCCGCCATGGTAGCACGATAGGCATCGGCCTTGACACGCGATATATGAGCCGCGATATCACCACCACGCAGCGTATCGGGGTATGATTCATCAATACCGCTGAGGAGGCGTACCTCGAAGGGATAGCCCAATCCGGCAAGCAGTTCCTTGCGGCGAGGTGAGTTGGATGCGAGGATGAGATTCATTGGGTTGAAGGTTGAAAATTGAGTTGAAAGTTGAAAGGTGAAATTACGTTGACGATAACGACACCCTTTTAATTTTTAATCTTTAATTTTTAATTCAGCAATCATTTTGCTTATTCGGGCATAGAGGGTCTGCAGGTCGGGCATACCGGCAAGGCGATGGATATGGCTTTGCATCACTGCCTCATCACCACGCACGGCAGGGCCTGTCTGAGCCTCACGTGGAGTGAGGGCGTGCACCTTGGCGGCCGTCTCGTCAATCAGGGGGAGCAGCACATCGAAGGGGATACCGTCCGTAGCCAGCAGCTGGTGGGCAGCATCATACATGGCGTTGGTGAAGTTGCAGGCAAAGACGGCAGCAACATGCAGCAGGGCACGGCGACGCGAGTCGGCACGATATACCTTGCCCGACAAACCATGCGCCAGCGCCTCTACGGCCATGAGCGATGCCTCGTCCGATGCCTCCACGAAGAGCGATACCTCACGCATATCTACCGCACGTTCCTTGCTGAAGGTTTGCAACGGGTACAGTATGCCATAACTTATGGCTCCCGCCTCGCGCCAAACATCCATGGGCACGCTACCGGCAGTGTGGAGGAAGAGAGGAGTGCGGGATGAGCGCTGCCCCCGGGCAACAATCTGCCTGGCCACCTCGGGCAAAGCCCCATCGGCCACGCAAGCGATATAGATGTCCGCATCAGCAGGCACAGCAGTGAGGTCATCGGTATAGGAGATGCCCAGCGGCTGGCCCAAGGCCGATGCCGAGGCCATCGTGCGCGACCACACCTGCGCCACCCTATACCCGGCACCCATCAGCGCAGGCACCAGATGAGTAGCCACGCGGCCTGCGCCGAGCACTACCACTCGTTCACGTGCAGTTTCTCCCATTGCAGATGCTCTTCATTGAAGGGTTTGCGCTCTATGGCCTTATGTCCGACGGCCACGATGGAGAGCACCTCCATGCTATCGGGTATGCCCAGAATCTCGCGTACCACCGCATCGGAGGGACGTCCGTCGATGGAATGGCGACGGCGCACCTGTACCCAGCAAGAGCCCAGGCCCAGCTCCTCGGCTTGCAGCTGTATCATGAGCGTGGCGATGGAGGCATCCTCTATCCACACGTCGCTGGCTGCGGGGTCGGCACACACGACGATGGCCAGGGGAGCACCGTCGATAAGGGCAGAGCCGCTTTCCTTGCAGGCCGACAGGGCATGCAGCCTCTCTTTATCATCGACGAGTACAAACTGCCATCCGTTGGTGCGGTGCGACGACGGACTCATCAGTGCGGCACGCATGAGTGCCACGGTTTGCTCTTCGGTGAGCAACTGCTCGGTAAACGTACGACACGAGCGACGGGTCTTTATAAGATCTTTGAAATCCATGATTTGAATTATGAGTTATGAGTTATTTGATTGAGGGAGGGGCAGCCTTTGGCTGCAACGATGATTGCTAATTCTTAATTTTCAATTCTCAATTTTCAACTGCAAACGGCCTGCCACCTTTACTATATATACACCCTCAGGAAGCGTAGCCACCGAGAGGGTCTCCACAGGGCTTGTCAGTATATGGCGCAGCACCACTCTTCCCTGCAAGTCATAGATGAAGAGCCATTGTGGAAGTTCACAATCATAGGGCATGGTTACAGTCAATGTATGCTGCATATAGCTAATCTGTGCCTGATGGGGAAGGCTCTCCACTGGTTCTACCGACACATCATCGGCCGTGAAGCGCTTGGGTTGGTTGTAGGGACTATAGAAGTTTGCATTGGCAAAGGTCATGCGGTTCATCACATACAGGTCGTCGCCACCATCGGGATACCGGCCATACGAGGTATTCTCACCGATGTATCCCACATGCATGGAGTCGGTCCACAAGGTGTTGCCCGTGTTGTCCGTGGCGCTTAGCATAAGGAACTCACCATTGGACGAGAGTTTGAAGGGCAGATGCAGTTCCGAGAACGACATCAGTTTATCGGCCCACAGGATGCGGTATCCGTAAGGGGGAATCACTGAGAGCTCGCCCTCATCGGGAATCTGGTAGTAGTGAGGATTATCCATGTCATCAGTGATGTAGAGGCCAGCGATAGATTGGGGTTCACCGGTCGTATTGTAAAGTTCTATCCAATCGTTGCGCTGGAAATATTCGTTCACATAGGTAGCATTGCTCAGGCACACTTCGTTGATGCGTACGGGCGGTACTGGACGGGCCTCAGCATCGGGTTCAAACTTTGCCACCAACTCTATTGCCGACTGGGCCTCAAATGTATAGGGATTGTCCAGAACCAATGCCCCCTCCTGAGGTTGCACTGTGCTTATGGCCACATCCATATAGAGGTCGCTGCTAGTGCCCGAGTTCTGATGCACCTCCACGGCTATCGTGTTTTCCCCCTCCTGCAAGAGCCATGCAGGAATCTCCAGTGCCACACGGTCGGGGTTACCGCTGGCATGCGAGGAGGCATAATCGTAATAAGAGATGCTACCCGCTGGCATCAGGTAACGACAAGCCTCCCAACCATTGATATATACGATGGCTCCATCATCAACGTGGAGCGTGATGGTATAACTCTCCTCGGGGTCGTAGTCGGTCAAGCTGAAAGTTGTACGGAAATAGGTTGTAGGCTGCTTGTTGTTGGCATCATTGCCATACGATACCGTAGTGGCCAGCCCCTCTTTGGAGTATCCCAGCGGAGCAGCTCCCCTCGCCCACCGTCGGTCGTTATAGCCGGCGGCCATCCAGTCGGTACCATCGAGCGATCCCTGGTCATAGTAACGCCATTCGGCGCCCAAAGGCATCACCGCTTGTTCGGCACCGGCCATGGTGCTCCATCCGGCAAAGCGATAGCCCGCGGGAGGCGTAGCCGTTAGGGTCACCTGACGGCTCTGATAGGTGTGTCCATCCATATACCCAAGAGGAAGCGGAAGCGAATTGTAGGTGAGTGTCGCTGCGGGATGACTGCTGCGCACGACGAGGGGGACGTCGCTGCCAAGAGCAAACTGGCGGCGGAAGTTCTCGCGCACATGGCCTCCACGCTGACGGTTAAACTGTTTGAAATCCTCTACATATCCGGCAGCATTCCAGGTGGTTCCCCAGCGTTCACGGTTATAGGGCAGTTCGTCGGAGATGAGGGCATAGATACTGTCGGCCAGATAGTCAAACCGCTCGGGCAAGAACACCGACCCCAGACAGATGCTCATCTGATCCACCAGCAGTGCCTGGAAATCGGGCTGCTTGAGCAGACCCTGCATCAGCTTCGTGGTATGTCCGTCATAGGTCTTCGAGCCGTTGAATCCATATTCGCCATTGGTGAAGTGATCGAAGGAGAGATCCCCAAAGCCGTTCTCCAAGTCGTAGAGCACCCAACGGAACTTACCTCCATCGCGATGGCGGAAAAATTTGATATTGTTTTGCGGCCAATCCCAGTTGCCCGTCCAGAACTCAGGCATGAGATACTCTACCAACGCATTGATGTCCACCAATTCACACAACTCTGCATACACCGCCTCATCGGGTAGCTTCGCAGCCAGCTCCACCACATAGTCGATGGCTTCCGTGTCGCCTGCCTTGATCTGGAAAGTCGACCCTGTACCTATATAGTCGCCATAGGGCACCTTCTCTATCATATCAATTTCCTCTTCATCCCAGCCGAAGTTGGAGTACACGTAGTGCGTGTTGTTTCGCTCGCGCAGATTGATGATGCCGTAGTACTCTCCGTTCATATAGAGCACCGTAGGCTGATAGCTCTGGCACTCGATATCCATCACCCCGCTCACCGCCGCCTGCAGCAGCGCATCCTTCATCATCGAGTTGCTCCAGTCATTACCGCCGTTGCGCAGGAGCAGACTCTTGTATTTCATTCCCGGCTTGGAGGGGAAGAATGGATAGTCAAACGAGTTCATCAGGTCATATTTCTTCTTGGCTGTCACCTTCAGAGACTTCAGTGCCGACATGCGGCTCCATCCTCCACTGATAGCGATGTCGCAGGGCTGCGATATCACCGACTCGCCATCGACGAAATACTCCATATTGGCTGGACGACTCCAATCGCGGTTCCAGTTGCACGGTGTATCGCTGCCATTGCCCGTCAATCCATTGGTCCCCATCGTATATATTCCATACATCGGATCCCATAGGTTGGCCCTGTCTGTCACCACCGACACTACGGGCAATGTGGGCAGATGATCGGCAAATACATAGCTATTCGTGACTACCCTCGAGGGAAGATATCCGTCGGCCACGGTCATAGCACGCACCACCGTCGTCTTCTGTATCGCCAGGTTTCCATTCCACTCTGCCGACTCCAGCGTAGGTAGTGTATGGTCGGTCGTGTAGACCACCCTCATACCTTTGGGACAGTTCACCTGCAGTTCCACCTCATCGGTCCACAACTCAAAGATACCTCCCTGATGCGAAAATTCCGGTTCCGGGCAACGCTCCGTAGCAAACGCCGCCCCATTGTTCGTAGCTCCATTGGTGGGGAATGCGCAGTAGCTCCACTCCGCTCCACCATCGGTCGTGCGGGCATACGAGATATCGGGCATCGCCACCGGGTAGTCCACGTGTGCCATCTCGCGTCCAATACGGTCGGCCAGATAGATACGTCCGCCGTCGCAGTCGAGGTCAAACTTCATCTGCAGCGTATCTGTCACCGTACCACCACCATAGAAGGTCACATAGCCTCGCGCAGGCAGGGTGATATGCTTGACAATGCGGAACTTTCTCAAGTTCGCCCCATCATCCGACAGGTAATACCCATACAGGTCTTGCGGATAGGACTCGGGATTATACAGTTCCACCCATCCTCCATAGTTCCATCCGCGGTCAATATCGCGTGTGTTCGACGGGCATATCTCATTGATCACGATATCGGCCTTGGCCATCCCTATCGCCATCACAGACAGCAGATATAATATCAGCGTTTTCTTCATATCTTCATTTCGTTGAATTCAGTTTGCAAAGATACGATTTCTTTTTGACAATACATCTTTTCCCTTTTTTAATGTAGATACAGCTCCATACGCACGTATGTTGCGGAATGTTTTTGGATTCAGACTGATACGTAAGTAAGTCTAGTGTGATTACTAGATTGGGAAATTGTCAATCCGTAAAGTCGAAGACGAGGCGGATGTGGAAGCCTTCGTCGCCGGACTTGATACGGATGTTGTCGGGCTGGCTCTGAGGGCCTAATTGCTCGAGGGGCTTGTAGCTCTGTATGGGTGGAATGGATAGCAGGAAGGAGATGTCGCCCGAGGGGAAGCGCACCATGCTGCGCTCCTGCTTGCGGGGCTCGGTTTCCTGCAATCCGCCCATCTCACCGGGTGTCTGGTCAACGGCCTCCTCGGGGGTGAACAGGCGGAGGTAGAGGCCTTCGTTGAGGGTGCCTACACGCCATGTGGAGCCATCGTGAGTGAGCAGCTCCATCCAGCGGAAGTCGCTACGGTAGCCCTTGAACTCGGGGTAGAGGGGCGGCGTGGGGGTGTTGTAGTCGCCCGTGATGGTGTTGTTGTAGGCGAGTGACCAACGGCCGAAGTGCTGCCCCTTGAGGCGGTTGCGCCATACACGATAGGGGCCGCGGCCTATCCAGCGGATGCTGTCGACCTGCTGCTCGGGGTAGGTGAAGGTGAGGCCGATGGTCCACTTGCTGTCGTCGGTGAAGAAGGAGCGCATGCCGTGGCCGCGCTCGTCGTTGAGCATCACGGCATCCATGTGGAGAAGACCGTCGGGGGTCTGACGCCACTGTATGCTATCGATGCCGCCCATGTACCAGAAGGTGTTGACGATGGTGCCGTCGGGCTCGGTGTACTGCTTGTGGCGGGTGACCTCGGCCTTCACGCCCACGGGGAAGGGGCCCACGAGGCTATCGGTGCGGAAGAGGCCCTGCTCATCGAAGGTGACGGGGTGCCATGCCGTGGCCTGAGGATGGAAGGTCTGCTCGTCGGCACGGTGGATGGGAGCGCTCCAGTTGCATACCTCTTCGCCTTGAGCGTTGTAGGCGATGAGCTCGAGCACGTCGCCCTGCCAGATGGAGGCGGATGAGCTGTTGTCAGTACGTGTGAACTCCTGTAAAGTGGCATAGCCGCTTTCGCCCGGAAGGATGGACGGGAGAGCCACTTCGCCTTCGTGGACGATTCGGCCATCGAGGGCCTTCACGCGGTAGTGCATGCTGCACTCGTCGAGGTGGGTGAAGAGGTAGCGGTTGGTGACGAGCACGCGCCCGTCAAACGAGGGCGTGATGTGCAGGCGGTCGATATAGATGGGACTCCACACCTCGCGGATGGTGTAGAAGCTGGCCTCGGGCTGGCGGTAGGGGTCCATGCAGCCGTCGGGGCCGTGGCCTCCATCGCTATCGAGGATGCAGTCCTTGATGTTGAAACCGCGCTGGCCGAAGTGCTTGCCTGCGGACTTGCCCGTGGGGAGGTCGGTGCGGCGTACGGCCTCATCGACGTAGGCCCAGATGAAGGCTCCAGCAAAGAGCGGCGAGCGTGTCCAGTGGCTCCACATGTCCTCGAGGGCAGCGCCCTGACCCTTGTCGTACTTGCCGTGGAGGAACTCGGTGGGCATGAAAATCTTCTGTCCGTTGTGGAGGCGGTAGGTGCCCGTCTGATAGGCAGGGTAGTGGTGGGTGTCGATGTCGCCAAAGTCGCTCCAGGGATGCACCACATGGCGGCGCTGTATGTCGAGTTCGGCAAATAGGGGGTCAACGGTGCGGTTCCATCCGCCCTCGTTGCCGTTGCTCCAGATGAACACGCAGGGGTAGTTGACATCGCGCATCACCATCTCGCGCACCATGCGGATGGCGGTGGTGTCGTCGTAGCGGGTTTGCCAGCCGGCAAGCTCATCGAAGTAGAGCAGGCCGATGGAGTCGCACACCTCGAGGAAATGGCGGTCGGAGGGGTAGTGGCAACGCACGGCATTCATGTTCATCTGCTTGAGCAACTGGGCATCCTTGAGGCTCATGGCGGGGCTGAGGGCACGCCCCGTCTCGGGATGAAAGCAGTGGCGGTTGGTACCCTTGACGACGAGCTTGGTGCCGTTGAGGTAGATGCCGTCGTGGGGGCGCACCTCGATAGTGCGGAAGCCGATGCGATGGCTCACGCTATGCCGATTGTCGCCCAGGGTGAAGGTGGCGGTGTAGAGGTTCGGGTGCTCGGGGTCCCAAGTCTTGGGGTTGGGGTATACCCAGCAGCCCTTCTCCTTATTATAAGGTATGGGAGTGCCGTCGATGGTGAGGGTGACAGGAGGTGTCGTCTCCTGCGTGGCGGACAGGGAGGTGGTCACCTGAGCGTATATCTCGCCATTGGCCCGCGCATCGATGCTCACATGGGAGATATGCTCCTGAGGCAGGATGTCGATGTATACGGGGCGGTAGATGCCTCCGAAGAGCCACCAGTCGGCACGGCGCTCGGCGGAGTTGACACTATAGTTGGCCGACTCCTTGCTCACGAGCACCTCGAGGGTTTGTCGCTTGCCGGGACGGATGTAGGGGGTGACGTCGTAGGCAAACTCGGTGAAGCCGCCCTGATGCACGGGGCCCACCTGCTGGCCATCGATCCATACGCGAGTGTCGGTCATGGAGCCTTCGAAAACCAGTTTGTAGACATCGCCCGCGGGCATCTTGAAGGTGGTGCGGTAGCGCCCCGTCTCGGTGGAGGGTTCGAGGCCCTTGGTCTTGTAGAAACGGCCGTAGGTGTACTCGCCATACCCTTGCAACTCCCAGCAGCTGGGCACTTCGATGGTGCGCCATTTGCCGCTCTGTTGTCCGCCCGAGCAGTAGAAGTCCCAGGTGCGGGTGTGCTCGGCATCGGTGCCGCTCAGGTAGATACGTCGGGTGGTATTGGTGGGGTCCTGTGCGGTGAGGTGCGTGGTGCACAGGAGGGCGAGGAGAAGGGGGAGGAAACGCATGATTTTTAAATTATGAATTCTGAATTGTGAATTATGAATACTTGCGCAAACGAGCGAGATGCAAGCTGGCTTGCAATCTCTCAGCGAGTGTAGCCAAGTATCAACGAAGTTAATTATGAAAGCCTAATTCTGTGCTTTTAGGTTACGCATTTTCAGTCTCTTGACATTGTTCTCATACAGCCAGGGGCGCTCGTCGGGCGTGGCGGTGCTGAGGCGCACGCGACGGAGGGTGATGTCCTCGGCATGGTTGATGGAGAAGCCCCAGGCAGGTTGCAGGCCATGGGCCGATGGCTCGGGGTAGCTGCGCACGCCACGGCTCTTGTCCTTGCGGGCAGGCTCGTAGAAGAAGGGGTTGCAGCCGCGCTGCTGGGCCACATCGTCGAGCGTGATGCCTCCGCGGTAGCCGATGGTGAGGTCGCTGATGCGTACGTCGCGCACGGGATGCCCTTCGAGGCCAGCGATGAGGCAGGCATAGCGGCAATCGGCATCGGTGACACGGACGTGGCTGATGCGGATGTCCTTGACTGAGGAGGGCGGCAGGGTGGAAGGGCCACGCATGCGGTCGCCCAAGCGGATGTAGATGGGTGAGTTACAGATATCGTTCATGGTGAGGTGACTCACGCGGATATCCTCCATGGGCGCACCGTCGACCGTCTCGAGAGCCAAGCCGCGGCAATGCTCGAAGGCGCAACGGCGGATGGTGATGTGGCGGAAGCCGCCATTGCTCTCGGTGCCCAGCTTGATGCGTCCTGTGGGGCCGTCACCGTCGGGAGCCTTGATCGTTTGGGTAGTGCGGGTGCCGTCGAGGAGCGAGCCTACGTCGTAGCCGCTGACCTCACAGTCCTCGATGAGCACATGTTCGGTGGGTTTGGCCCATCCCAAGGCGTAGGAGCACTTGAGCACGATGGCATCGTCGTTGACGGTGTTGACACGGCAACCACGGATGACCACGCGCTCGCAACAATCGATGTCGAAGCCGTCGCGGTTGGTGTCGGCCATAACATTCTCGATGAGCAGGTCGTCGACCCCCGTGAGCAACAGGGCGAAATGTCCGCAGGCAAGGAAGCTCACGTCACGTATCGTCACGTGGTGGCAATCGCGCAGGGCAAGGGCCTTGTTGGCTTGGGGCATACCCGTATATCCTCGGCGGGGCTCGCCACGGCTGAGCACGTCGGTGCCATCGATGAGTCCCTCGCCCTCGATGGTCACGTGGTGCAGGCTATCGCCCCAGAGGAGCGAGTTGTGCCAATGGCTGTGTCCGAAGTCCTGGTAGAGCGACTCGTTGGGTTCGGCCTCGTCGTAGCCTTGGGTGTCGGTCACGGGGGCGGCCTTCAGTGTGGCGCCCTTCTCGATACGCAGGGTGACATTGCTCTGCAGGTGTAGCGAGTAGCTGAGATAGGTGCCCGGGGGGAGCACCACAGTACCTCCACCATCGCGGGCAGCCTGCTCGAGGGCGGCATTGATGGCGGGAGAGTCGATGTGTACTCCATCGCCTACGGCTCCGAAGGTTCGCACGTCGTACTGCCCGTTGGCGGCATATACGGTGGTCAATGATGCCAGAATGGCGGTGAGGGTGATGAGGATGTTTTTCATTATCGTATAGTTCTTTGATTGGCGTTTGTGTCCGTGTTTTCATACCCGGATGGTGCCGGGTATGCCCGTCTCACACGGATTCTGTTGCAAAAATAGACTTTTTTATTGTTCCTACAAATAATAAAGGTCTACTATTTCTTTTGTACGGGGCGAGGTGGTAGAATAAATTGCACACTTTTTGAATTTGTATGCAGTTTCTCAGAAAAAAATGTTTGTGAAGGAGTAAAAAAGTTTGTTAAATCCTTTGATTATAAAATATATTGTTACCTTTGTCGCAAATAATATGCAAATTGTCATCATATGTGCAGTGCAGAACTGCGATGTATGAGGCAGTGAAAAAGAAATTACATTTATGTCTGAAGCAAATGGTAAGTTCAAACGCTCGATGCGCCCCCTCGATGTGTGGGCCTTGGCATTGGGTGCGATTATTGGTTGGGGATGCTTCGTGCTCCCAGGTAACGCTTTTCTTCCGAAAGCAGGTCCGCTAGGTACGGCATTGGGTATGCTCATCGGTGCCTTACTGATTATCGTGATAGCACTTAGCTACGGCTATCTTATCCGCAAGTTTCCCGTCAGCGGAGGTGAGTTTATCTACACCAAGGAGGCTATTGGCAAACGCAATGCCTTCGTGTGTGGTTGGGGTATGATATTGGCCTACTGGAGCCTTATTCCGCTCAATGCCACGGCACTCGCACTCATCAGCCGTTATCTGTTTCCGGGTATCATACAGCGCGGATTGCTCTACCAAGTGGCCGGTTGGGATGTATATGCCGGTGAGGTAGTGCTGGCCTCGGTGTTCATCATACTCATGGCGCTCATCAATATCAAGGGCATCAAGCAGGCGGCATGGCTGCAGACAGCCATCTCGCTCACGCTCGTAGGGTGCATCTGCCTCATTACATGCCTTATCATGGGTATGGCCGACTGGAGCCATCTGGCTCCGGGCTTCCCCGAGAGTACAAACTGGTGGCAGGGTGTATTCAGCATTGTGGCTATGGCACCTTGGGCATTCATAGGTTTCGATTGCATACCGCAGAGTGCCGAGGAGTATAACTTCGACCATAAGAAATCTACACGTATCATGGTGCTGGCCATCTTCATCGCTGCCCTGCTCTATATCGCTGTGTGCACGGTGACCGCTACTGGAGTGATGCCGTGGCAGGACCTCTTGGCGGCGCGTGAAAACTGGCCTACGGGTTTCGTAGTGCGCAAGATGCTGGGGCTCGTGGGCTTGGTAATCCTCGGCATTGCCATGTTCTGTGCTGTGGTGTCGGGTATGAACGCCTTCTATATCTCTACCTCGCGCCTGATGTATGCGATGGCCGATGAGGGTAGTCTGCCTGCGGTCTTCAAGAAACTCTCGCCCAAGCACGGTACCCCGCGCAACGCCATCCTTTTCGTCATGGTGATGAGTCTGTTTGCCCCGTGGTTTGGTCGCGAGGTGCTCAACTGGATTGTCGATATGACCAGTGTAGGTGCAGCCATCGTGTTTGCTTACACTACAGGCTCTGCGGCCATTATGGCACGCAAGGCTGGCGACACCAAGCAGGTGTGGATTGGCATCGTGGGATGCGTGTTCTCGCTCTTCTTCCTGTCGCTGCTGCTCATCCCCGGTATGCCTGGCTATCTGTCATTCCAAAGCCGTGTGATATTGCTGGTGTGGATTGCTATTGGTTTTGTTTTCTATTGGATTATACGTAAGAACTATGGAGAAATACAACGAAAGAGAAAGCTTATTCGTAGACATAGACAAGATACTGGGGCCTAAGCTGCGCCAGAAATTTCCGCGCTTTGCCATCAACTTCCTCAAGCGCCGCTTGCATCAGGACGACATCAATGAGGCCATCATGCAGGCCGAGTGCCCTGTGGGTGTAGGCTTCTTCGATGATGCACTCAAATACCTCAATATAACCTTCCGTACACGTGGCGAGGAGCATTTGGACCTTGGCAAGAAGTATCTCTTTGCTTGTAACCATCCGCTTGGAGGTCCCGAGGCCTTGATTATCGGCTCGGTGTTCCACAAACTGTATGGCGATGGATTCAAGGTGCCCGTAACACCTATCTTGGCTCACTTGAAGCCGCTGACGGAGTTCTTCGTGCCGGTCAACAACCTCTCATCCAAGCAGAGCCGTGACCTTGGTACACGAATTGCGGAGATGTTTGAATCGGACAAGCAGGTATTGGTGTTTCCAGCAGGACTTTGCGCTCGCAAGATTAAAGGCAAAATTACTGAGATGCCGTGGAAGAAGATGTTCATCACCCAGTCACGTCGTCACGAGCGCGACGTAGTGCCCGTACATATTTCTGGGCACAACTCCAAGTGGTTCTTCTTCCTCGCCAAGGTAAGCCGATTCTTCAGGCTCAAGAAAAATATCGGTATGCTGTATCTCGTGGACGAACTCTTCAAGCAACGTGGCAACGAGTTTGTCATCACCTTCGGAGAACCGATTCCCTATACCACTTTCGACCGTAGCAAGACCGACCTCCAATGGGCAGGCGAGATAAAGGACAAGGTGGCAAAGCTGGCCGAAGGTAATGGATGTGTAATGAATATGTAAGAAAGTAATAAATATGGTACCTCCTATTATTGACCCCGTAAGCGTAGAGTTACTCAAGAGCGAACTCAACGACAATACCTTCCTCCGCACAACCAACCGAGGAGACAATGAACTCTATGTAGTGAACAATGAGACCGCTCCCAACGTGCTGCGTGAGATTGGCCGTCTGCGCGAAGTGTCGTTCCGCGCTGTGGGTGGTGGTAGCGGCAAGTCCTGCGACCTCGACCACTTCGATCTCGAAGACCCTGCTTGCTTCCAGCTCATTGTATGGAACCCCGAAGCTGATGAAATCATCGGAGGCTATCGTTTCACACGCTGGAAAATGGCTTCGTTCCATCCCAACGGCCAGCCCTATGTAAATACAGAGCACCTGTTCGACTTCTCACAGAAGTTCCTCGACAATGAGTTTCCCCATTGCATCGAGATGGCTCGTGCCTTTGTGCAGCCCAAGTATCAGAGCGCTGCAGGTGGCCGCAAGGCGCTCTTCGCCCTCGACAACTTGTGGGATGGCATTGGCGGACTCATTGCCACCGACCCCACAGTGAAGTATCTTTCGGGCAAGGTCACCATCTACAGCACCAGCCCTGAGATGAGCCGTAAGGCGATGGTTTACTACCTCGACATGAGCTTTGGCGACCGCGAGGGACTCATCACCTCCAAGAATCCCGAGACCTGTACTCCCGAGCAGATTGCCTTCTTCAAGGAACTGTTCACCGGTGCCGACTACAAGGAAAACTATGCTATCCTCAATAACTATGTGAAATCCTTGGGCGACAGCATCCCTCCCTTCATCCATCTCTACATCGGTTTGTCTCCCACGATGAAGACCTTCGGTACCACCTTCGACCCCGATTTTGGCGACTGCTACGACACGGCGATGATTATCACTACAGACGACATCTATCCCGACAAGTATAAGCGCTACGTAGAGTCATACGAGAAGTGTAAGGTGAGAAAATGATTCGTGAATCATAGGACCCTGTGGGTAAAACTTACTAAAAAGAACTGTCGCCCTTTAAGGGGGACGAGTGAAGCGTAGTGCATACGGAGCGGAATGGAGGGGGTAATAATTTTATCCCCTTCAGCTATTCATATAATCTATATGTGGTACGTAGCACTCGGAATTCTGTGCGGCGGTTCTGTGCGTTGCAGAGCTCCTGTTGCTCTTCAGGTAAGGTGAGGATATACTCCTCGGTAAGCGTGTTGCCCTCCTTCATGAATGGGTGCTTCTCGGCCATCTTGCGTGTGATGGTTTTGGGAGTGCTCTCGCCATAGCCCTTGGGTACGAGACGGTCAGCCTCGATGCCTTGCGATATGAGGTAGTTGACCACCGACTCGGCACGGCGCTGTGAAAGTCGCTCGTTGTACTCGTCGCGTCCCTTGTAGTCGCAGTGGGCACCTAGCTCGATGACGGTGCCGGGATTGTCGGCCAAGAGACGTGCCAGTTCGTCCAGAGCCACGGTGGAGGAGTCGGTAAGTTCAGCCGAGTCGAACTTATAGAAGATATTGTCTATGAGCACTGGTTTGGTGATGGAGGATAGAGGGAACTGAAGCACGTACTCACGGTCCTCTACGGTGCTGTCGGTCACCAGCTCTTGCTTGTAGTTGAGGTAGCCGTTGCAGGTGCCCAGCATCACGTAGCTCACGCCGGGCGTGAGTCGCTTTTCGAACGAACCGTCTGTCTTCACGTTCAGCTTCTCGTTGGTGCCATCGTTGCCGATGAGGTATACGATGCCTTCTGTCAGTTCGTAGCCATCCTTCTCGTATACCCAGCCTGTGAGGGTGTGTATGGTTTCGGGTAGGTAGAATGAGTAGATGTGGTCCCATCCTCGTGCATCGCCGCGATTACTACTGAAGTAGCCACGGGTGAGCTCGCCTTCGAAGGTCATGCCAAAGTCGTCGTTGGGTGAGTTCACGGGAGCTTGCAGGTTGGTGATGCTCCATCTGTTCTCCTCATCCTGTGTGGCGCAGTAGATGTCGAGTCCGCCCATGCCGTGGTGACCGTCGGAAGAGAAGTAGAGGTCGCCGTTAGGACGGAAGGTGGGGAACATCTCATTGCCTTGGGTGTTGATGGCCGCTCCCAGATTCTCCACACCGCCAAATCCGTCGCCGGTGATGGCAATGCGCCAGATATCGAGTCCGCCCATGCCGCCACTCATGTCCGACACGAAGTAGAGCCAGGCTCCATCGGGTGAAACCGCAGGGTGGGCAAATGAGGAGAGCGTGTCCTTCACCAGTTCGCACAGTGTGGGGGCACTCCAGGATGCGTCCGAACGAGTTGATTTATAAATCTGTGCTGCGCGGGGCGACTCGCCGTCGATGAGGCAGCGGGTGAAGTACATCGTTTTGAAGTCGGGCGAGAAGGCACAGGCACCATCTTCGTATTCACTGTTTACCTCGCCCTCGAGTGGCTCAGGCTTTTGCCAGTTGCCCTTCTCGTCCTTGGTGGAGAAGAAGAGGTCAGGGGCTTTCAGTCCCGTGATGAGGCTCTTGTCCTCGCCTAAGGCCTTGTCGCGGGTGGAGGTGAAGAAGAGTTGCGAGTGGTCCTCACTGCCATATACGGGTGAGTATTCGCTGCGTCGCGAGTTGAAGAAAGTCTCCTTCTTTACGGTGTATCGGGTAGGTTTCTTTTTCCATATGGGAGCCGTTGCACAGGCCTTGCGCCCATTGATGGCCGTCGTGTCTGTGGGGTTCCAAGCTAAATAGATGTCATAGTTGCCGATGGCAGCTTTGTATTCCCCCTTCTCCAATTGCAGGTCGGCCATGTGCTTATACATCGTGCTGTCGGGGTAGTTGTAGCGTATGGCATTGCGATACGATGCTATCGCCTTGGCATTCATGTTGATAAGGCGGTAGCACTCAGCCGTCTTGAATGCCCGCTCGGCCCGCTTGTCCTTCTGCTTCGCCTCTGTCTTCGAGTATGCCTTCTTGTACAGCGCCGCCGCCTCGTGATACTCGCCCAATGCATAGCTCTGGTCGGCCTGGCGCAATATGCTCTCTACGCCGCAACTGGTGAGCAGCAGGCAGAGCAGCAGGTAATATATATAATATGTATAGTGGGCAAGTTTCATACCTTATTTAAACTGCCAATCACTCCATTTATTGCCCTTCACCCCAATTTCTTTCCTGGCTTGTTATTTGAAGGTAGGCATTAAGGATACAACACTAACCAAAAAGCACTGTCGCCCTTTAAGGGGGCTGCTTGAAATGTTAAATCTTTATACTCTGTTAAAAATAAATGCTATTTCTTTTTTATTCAGAAAAATCGTCGTAACTTTGCAGCCGATTTCGTTGGGTATGCTGTGCTCGGAGGAATAGGGTGTGTTGAAAATCTACAGACTTGGCGAAGCGGATAAAAACACCATACGGGAATAATAATTAAAACAATACAAAATGAAAAGAACGAAAAACTTTTTTATTGCTCTCCTCGGATTTTGCTTGATGGGGAGTGGGGTGATGGCGCAATCTATTGCTTATTATAGTAATGGAACGACTGCTATGGCATATGTGTTGCCTTTTAACCCTCCAACTGGCGATGTCGTTATTTTGGATACGTATGAGGACGTTCCTGTTACAGAAATTAGTGGCTTTACTGGTAACAAAAATATTACGTCCGTAACCTTGCCTTCCACTATAGTAAGTCTACCTGCATCTGCTTTCTCTGGATGTTCCTCTTTGGCGTCTATAAATCTTGGAAATGTCATCGAGATTGGGGACTATGCTTTTAGCGGTTGTATAGACCTGGAAAGCGTCAGTTTGGACAATGTCACGAATATAGGCGCTAGCGCTTTTCAAGGCTGTGAAAAAATGGCTTCCTCATTGAATTTGTCAAATGTTGTCTCTATCGGTACTTCTGCATTTCAAAATTGTAAGAAAATTACATCGTTAACGATAGGAAATCCTACTTTGGGAGACCATGCTTTTTTGAGTACAGCTGTGTCAACTCTGGAATTCGTGAATGTGACAACAATTCCTGCAGATGTTGCGACGCAATTTGCTGGTACTCTTACAACGGTTAAAGCCCCGTATACTGTGACAGCTGTTGGAGAGAGAGCATTCGAGGGTTGTTCTAAATTGACCAGTTTTGACTTTGTAGAAACATATAATAATATTAAAGAAATTGGTGCTTCTGCTTTTAGTGGTTGTTCTTCGTTGGGTTTAATGCCTGATGAGGCGGATTTGATACTAAATGGTGTGGCGTTAGGAGAATCGTGCTTCGCTGGTACTGGGTATTCGTCTGTTACAATTCTTGGAACGGAAACATTGCCAAAATCTGTTTTCTCTAGTTCAAAAATTACACAAGCAACGTTAAGAGGTGTTAAGACCATTGGCCCTTCTGCGTTTGAAAGTTGTGAGGGTTTAAGTAGCGTTTCTATGACTTCTATAGTGACTATTGGTGCTTCTGCATTTAAGGGTTGTATTGGTCTTAAGAAGAATAACATGTTGGATTTCCCTGCGAGTCTTGAGTGTATTGAAACTGATGCTTTCTCGGGTACTAATTTAAAAGGTGCGTATTTCTCCGCTGTACCTGAAATTCAAACAGATGCCTTCTATAGCAAAACGCTGGTTTTGAAAATTGCTGATGCAACTGCTGTTAAGTATCATTCAACGTCTGCAACTTTCGATAGAGTTGAGTATACGCGTAGTGCTCCTGGAAATTATGCAGCAATAGCCTTACCTTTTGATTTTGAAAAAGGTGGCAATACTTATTATGAGTTGACTTCTTTCGATTTAGAGGGAGGTATGCATTTTACCGAGGTTGAAACACCTGTTGCTAACACTCCTTATCTGTATCAAGGATCTGATGGTGTAATAGTTTCATCAGGGACATATTCTCCTAGTGCAAATGATGATGGTGATGTAGCGGTCTCTACAGGTGTTGAAGACTGGGAGGCAGTTTGCGTATATAAAGACCATTCAACTCAATCAGGGGATCCAATAATTGATGGCTATTACAAGTGGGCGGTTCAAGGAGGAAGTTTGAAATACTTTAATGGACAAATGTATATGAAGCCTTATCGTGCCTATTGGAAAACAAGTAGTCCTCATGTGAGCCAAAATGCTCGTGTTTTTGTTCATACTCGTGATGGAAATGTTACAAGTATTAATATGGCAGAAATTGACGGTTTGGAAAATATGGTTCCTGTATACTATGATTTAACTGGTCGTATGGTGAACAATCCTGTCAAAGGTAACATTTATATTGTGAATGGTAAAAAAGTGGTATTCTAATAATATATGAAAGATATGAAGAAAGAATTGTATGTAAAGCCCGAAATCGTCGTTGTTGAGTTGGAATCTGAAGTGGGCTTCTTAGTAGGTTCACTTCCTACAGATGGTGCAGGTATTGCCGGTCCAGATAATGCAGGAGATTCTAGTGGAGATACTGACGCCCAGGGCCGTCGTGGCGGTGGTTGGGGTAGTCTTTGGGACTAATCCTTAGAAGAACGGAAGCCTAGCTTTTTTTAATAAATGCATATATGTGGAGTCGTCTTGTGGTAGCTTGCTACCATAAGGCGCTTTGCTGTGTCTGTATGGGTGGTAGTCGGCTTCGCTTCCACTAACTGTTTCCCCGCTCTGGGGATTTTTTTTTCAGGTGAATCTCTTACACATTCAATCTGGATATCCTATTTCCTTATGTCTATAATCCGTTTTCTCTGTAGAGTAAATCAGGGAAAACGCATTATAGAATATCGCTAATGTTCCTACACGAATGATTGAATTTTACAGTCCATTTTCTCGCAAATATTTGATTCTCACGCAGACTCCGCAGACTTACGCAGAACACGCATCGTAAACTCGCGTGTACCGTCCGGATGGCAGCGAGGGCGAAGCGACTCGCAAATTCTGCGTAAGTC
>JAZNYG010000053.1:0-7066 GCA_045594245.1 Bacteroidaceae bacterium | reverse complement strand
CTTGCAAATAGACCACTATTTGCTGCGCCCCGAGAGAAAAAACCTACACAAAAAGTTCTCTCAACTAAAGCCGAAATAAAATCCAAACAGCTTCTTATAGTTTTTCCGATGTGTATGATGGCAGTTGCCATCGCTCCATCAAGTCCTTCAGCTGTATATGGATGCTTGCTACGGCAGGCATCCTTCTTTTTTATTAGGAGAGTGGCTGCCTGTCGAAGTTTAGATATGGAATGTTTTCCTTGTTTGTGACGGCTTAGAAACGGTAACTTATGCTGCACATTACTTGATTCAGATACTTGCTGCCTGTGGTGAGGCCGTGATTGAGCTTCACATCCATGAGTCCGTAGGTGGCTTCAACACCGAGGGCAAAGTGTTTCCATTGATAAACGATGCTGGGCTGAAGACCTACGTAGAAATCCTTGATCTTTGGCTTGCCATTGAGCGGACTCTGCGGGTCGGCATCAATATAATAGGTGTCATTGCTCGTGCAGAACGCAAACACGGGACCAAGGCCAAACACGACATGATCCTTGGTGTGGTAGCGGGCAACGAGGGGGATTTCGATGAATTCAAACGTGTCGTAGTCGCCACCCTCCCATTGTTGGAAGGCGCTTTCGGCATCGCCACGCATGGCGATGCCCGTCTTTACCGAGAACTGCTCGGCAAACCGATAGGCCAAGCCATAGCCAAACTTGAGCGAAAGGCCTGTGTCGTAGCTCACCAGCGTGCCTTCCTGAAACTGCCCTGCCGAGATGTTTACACTGTGTTCCCACTTTCTCTCCTGTGCCGATGCTACTTCGATGAAGCCTATGAGCAGCAGCAATGCGATGCTGATTCTTTTCATGATGTTGTGTGTTAGATGGTTATGTGCTTATGGTGACAAAGGTAGCGGTTTTATATGATATGAAATAGGGAAATACCCTAATTATTCAGGGGAAATTCCCTATAAAATATAAAAGTGCATAAAACCGTGGCAATATGTTTCATATTTGCCAAAGAAGTTGTAACTTAGCAACTGAAAACTGAAGATTATGGATTTAGTGAATAGATTCTTGCGCTACGTGCGCATTGATACACAGTCGGCCGAGGAGGCGGGAGTGACGCCCAGTACTCTGGGGCAGATGGAGTTTGTGAAGATGCTTCGCAAGGAGTTGGAAGCGATGGGCTTGGAGGAGATTACGCTGGATGAATATGGCTATCTTTTTGCAACACTGCCTGCTAACACTTCGCGTACATTGCCTACCATAGGCTTTATCGCTCACGTGGATACGAGTCCCGACGTGTCGGGCAAGGATGTGAATCCGCGCATTGTGGAGAACTACAATGGCACGAATATCGTGCTTTCGGCCGAGGACCATACAGTGCTCACCACGGATGAGTTTCCCGAGCTGTTGCGCTATGTGGGCAATGACCTTATCGTGACTGATGGGCGTACGCTGCTCGGTGCCGACGATAAGGCTGGTGTGGCTGAGATAGTGTCGGCCATAGCCTACCTGCAGGCTCATCCTGAGATTGAGCATGGCAAGATACGCATCGGATTTAATCCCGACGAGGAGATAGGGCTTGGAGCACATAAGTTTGATGTGAAGCTGTTTGGTTGCGACTGGGCCTATACGATGGACGGTGGTGAGATTGGTGAGCTGGAGTATGAGAACTTCAATGCAGCTTCGGCCCGCATCACTATCAAAGGCCGTAACGTGCATCCCGGCTATGCCAAGGGTAAGATGCTCAACTCGATGCGCATAGCTACCGAGTTCGTGGGACTGTTGCCGAAGAACGAGGTGCCCGAGTGTACCGAGGGGTATGAGGGATTCTTCCACCTTGTCGGCATGAAGGGTGGGGTAGAGGAGACCACGCTCAGCTATATCATCCGTGACCATAATTCGGACATCTTCAATAAACGTAAGGAACTGCTGCATGCTATCGTGCGTGAACTGAACGCGAAGTATGGTGAAGGTACCGCTACGCTGGAGATCAATGACCAGTATGCTAACATGCGTGAGGTGGTGGAGCCGGTGATGTATGTCATTGACATCGCCTGCCAGGCTATGCGTGAGGTAGATGTGACGCCGAAGATAAAGCCCATACGTGGCGGCACCGACGGTGCTCAGCTCTCTTTCAAGGGGTTGCCTTGCCCCAATATCTTTGCCGGCGGAGTCAACTTCCACAGCCGCTATGAGTTTGTACCTGTGCAGTCGATGCAGAAGGCTATGATGACCATCGTAAAGATAGCCGAGATAGTGGCTAAACGATAAGACCGTACACTGGAATTTTGTTGCACTATGGCTCATCTGCCTCCCCTTATAACAGACCTGGCGTTGATATTGCTTTGCGCTGGTGTGATGACGCTGCTTTTCAAACGACTCAAGCAACCGTTAGTGCTCGGGTATATCGTGGCGGGTTTTTTGGCCAGTCCATACTTTGAGTTTACTCCATCAGTAATAGATGAGGAGAGCATCAAGATCTGGGCCGAGATAGGTGTTATCTTCCTTTTGTTTGGTTTGGGATTGGAATTCTCCTTTAAGAAATTGCTCAATATTGGCTCTACACCTATCATTTCGGCAACGGTGAGCCTTGTGGGTATGTTGCTCGTAGGGTTAATTATTGGCACGATATTCGGGTGGACGTTGATGGACTGCATCTATTTGGGGGGTGGATTGGCCATGTCGTCGACTAGTATTATCGTGAAGTCGTTTGATGATCTTGGAGTGCGTAAGCAACGTTTTGCAGGTATCGTCTTTAGTGTACTTATTCTTGAAGACATCATTGCTATTGTACTCATGCTGCTTTTCTCCACGATGGCAGCGAGTAAGCAGTTTCAGGGTATGGAGATGCTGATGAGTATCTTACGTTTGGTATTCTTTCTCGTGCTGTGGTTTGTGGTGGGGATTTATTTGATACCTACGGTGCTTAAGCGAGTGCGCAGTTGGATTAGCGATGAAATGTTGCTCATCGTATCTCTCAGCCTCTGCTTTGGTATGGTAGTGTTTGCTTCCAAGGTAGGTTTCTCGGCTGCATTCGGTGCGTTTGTTATGGGATCTATCTTGGCTGAGACTCTGGAAGCTGAGAAGATAGAGCGTCTGATACAGCCTATCAAAGATCTTTTTGGAGCTATCTTCTTCGTGTCGGTGGGTATGATGATTGACCCTGCTGTGCTGGCCCAGCATTGGCTTCCTATTATTGTTATCACGTTGGCGGTACTCTTTGCCCGTTCTACGTTCAGTGCCATTGGACTCATGCTGGGTGGACAGTCTTTGCAGACTGCCGTCATGTGTGGTTTCTCGTTGGCGCAGGTGGGTGAGTTTGCCTTTATCCTTGCCTCACTTGGTGTTAGTCTGGGGGCTATCAGTCCTTTCCTCTATCCCATCATCGTGTCTGCCTCGGTGATTACCACCTTCTTTACTCCCTACATGATACGTCTCTCCAATCCTATATCGCATTGGATTGAGAGTCGCATCCCCGAGAAGTGGAAAGCATGGCTCGATCGCTATGCTACCAGCTTCAATACGGTGAACAATGAGAGCAAGTGGCGTACTATTGTGATGGATATGGTTAAGGTGGTGGGCATATATTCGGTGCTATGTGTCGCCGTACTATTGGTGTCGTTTCATTTCATGAGCCCTCTCTTAATGAAGGTGTTGTCCGATCAGTGGGCCAGCTGGGTTGGGGTAGTGGTGACATTGGCTGTGCTCTCCCTTTTCATACGACCCATCATCATGAAACGCAACTATGCCAATCTTTTTCTTGAACTGTGGCATGACAATAGGCTAAATAGGACGCCACTGCTGTTGCTTGTGCTTTTGCGTATCGGTATTGCCGTGGTTTTTGTAGTGCTCGCCATACGTCATTATTTCAATGCTTCCGCTACGCTGATGATTGGGGTGGTATCAGCTATATTGATGGTTGTAGTATTCTCGCGACGGCTGCGCAAACGACAGCATCTGCTGGAACATAACTTTATGCGCAACCTCGCAGCTAAGGAACTAATGCAGCAACATATGGGTGAGGCACGTCCGAGGTATGCGGGGCAGTTGACATCTAAGGATATACAGCTTGCCGACTTTACTTTACCTGCCCTTTCGGCCTGGGCTGGTAAGTCGCTTGTGGATCTTAATCTAGGCAGACTATATGGCATACATGTGGCATCGGTAATCCGTGGCGAGCATCGTATCAATATTCCCAGTCCCCATATGCCACTTTTCCCTTGCGATGTACTTCAGGTTATTGGTACCGACGAACAGCTCACTCGCTTTGGAGAGGCCATAAAGCGTGAAGTGATAGTAATGGATGAGGTGGACCTCCTTGAATGTGAGATGAATCTGCAGCAATTACTTGTCACCGAAGAATCGGTGCTGTTGGGGAAGAGTGTGCTCACCAGCGGACTACGCTCGGAGTATCGTTGCATGTTGGTGGGGGTGGATCGTGGCGGTGACGCCCTACTCAAGCCAGCTCCTGACCTGGAGTTTCAAGTAGACGATGTGATATGGATTGTGGGCGAACGTGCTCATGTAGAACGCTTAATGCGAATGAAGTGATACATTATATAGTCGTATAACCTCTAATACTTAAAAAAATGTACAGCGATCCTAAAAATTGTCTCTATTGTCAGAACAATGAGACCCTCCACAATCTGATGATTGAAATTTGCCACCTCCGTGTGTCGCGCCTTTTCCTGTTTAAGGAGCAGACCTATCACGGCCGTTGCCTTGTAGCTTACGATAAGCATGTGAACGATCTTAATGAACTCTCTGATGATGAACGTAATGCTTTTATGGCCGATGTAGCTCAGGCTACCCGTGCTATGCAGAAGGCGTTCAATCCTGAAAAGATCAACTACGGTGCATACAGTGACAAGCTCTGCCATCTGCACTTCCACCTCGCCCCCAAGTATGTGGATGGTCCTGATTATGGCGGCACATTCCAAATGAACCCTGGCAAGGTGTATCTCTCTGAAGAGGAGTATGCTCAGCTTATCGAGGCAGTGAAAGCATGCCTGTAAGCTATTGGTTCTTATAAACACAACGCGCGAGGAATTCCTCGCGCGTTGTGTTTATATTGGTGTAGGAGTTATGAGTGCTTATCTTCTGCGTTGGCTTTTCTTCTTGCGTTTCTGGGTTCGTTTTTTGGCTTGCACCTTGCTGTATACTCCCCAGGCAATGGCTGCACCGAGTACTACGACGATGAGGATGATGACCCACGACTCCAGGTTGTCGCCCTTCACGCGGCTCCACATCTCCAGCATATTCTTGGTGCGGCTGCCGCAGTCGCGCATCAGTGCTGCACGGTCGATGACGCTCTGGTCAGGGTACTGGATGCTGTTGACGGGTACACTGTCGGCCTCCTCGCCGAAGAAGTAGGTAAGGTCGATGTATTCGTTCAGTGATGAGTCAATCTTGGCTTCCAGTATTTCGGGCGAAGCGATGACGCTCACGTAGCCAATCTCGTCCATGTTGCGCAGTGCATTCTCGGGCATACACATGAAGTTGATAAAGTACGAGGCGGCCTTGGTGTTGACGGCGTATTTGGGGATTACCCATCCGTCGAACCATACGTTGGAGCCTTCGCGGGGTACGTGGTACTTCAGGGTCATGCCGATGGCTGCAGCCTCATCGATAGCCCATACGGCATCGCCGCTCCAGCTCACATTCATGTAGGCTTTCTTCTTGGTCATCATCTCCTTGCCGAAGTCGACTTCCCAGCCTGCGATATTCTTCTTGGCAGCCTTGAGCAGGTTCTCTACGGTAGCGATAGCCTCGTCAGATGAGTCGTTCATGAGCTGCTCGCGTGTCACCTTGCCATCGAGGATGTCCTGGTAGCGGGCATACATGAGCATCGGGCCGAAGATGTCGCGGTATGCATCCTTCATGAGAATTTTGCCCTCGAAGCGGTCGTCCCAGATGATGCCCCATGAGTCTACCTCCTCATCGGTCACATACTCTGGGTTGTATAGGATACCTGTGGTGCCCCACATGTAGCCTACGGCATAGTCGTTGGCAGGCTTGCCCTCCTTGTCCATGCGTGAGAACTGGTCGATGACGTAGGGCGATACCAGATTGATGTAGTCGGGCGTGTTGCCAAAGTCGCGAGGGATGGGGAGCAGCATGTCATTGGCCAGCATGCGGTCGATGATGTACTCTGAGGGGCACACCACGTCGAAGTCTTCGTGACCCTTCTCGAGCTTTGCCAGCATCACCTCATTGATGTCGAAGAGTTGATAGATGATTTCTACCTCCTCGCCGGTTTGCTCTTTGTACCATACTTCAAACTCTTCGAGCAGACTCTCGTCGATGTAGTCGGCCCAGTTGTACACTTTCAGTGTGTGCTCGCGGTCGGCAGCATACGAATGGTTTGTCGGGAGTACCCCGAACAGCACTGCCACAAGCAGGCTAAGATTCAGGAATTTCTTCATTGTTTTTACTTTTCTTTTAATTTAGAGCGACAAAATTAGTGCAAACCGAGAGAAAATGCAAGTTTACTTGTAATTTTCCGAGGTGCAGCCTAATTTCTGGGCTTGTATAGCAAGCACTAAAGTTAGTGCCGAACGAAACAAACATAAATCCCTTACAAAAATTTTGTAGCATAATGTAAGGTAAACCCTGCGGGTTGCTTACGCGGTGCTGAAATCGGAAGTATAGACTTACCCAACTCACTAACTTATAAACTCAAAAACTCACGTTTCGCTTACTTACTGAAAAATCCTAATCGCTCATGGCTGCGTTCTTTTCACTTGGCCTAGGGATTGGGCGGAAAGATAGCAAGGATTTCCCTATTCTTTTTTCTTATGTGAACATAAATTGCCGTAAATTGGCCATAAATTTTTCATGAATGGATTTAGAGGACTGATGTCACTTGCCATCTTTAAGGTGCTCTTTCAATGCAATGCCCTTTGCCGTAAGGCGATATTTCTGATTTCTGCTGTTAGGGCTGTCTGGAATAGTCTGTTCTAATATACCAGTTTCCAACAGTGGATGAATATATTTTCTCCTAAATTTTGTTCTATCGGTAAGACCCATAAAAGCCAACATCTCACCAAAAGAACGTGCCTCAGTGCAGAAAGCTATCAATT
>JAZNYG010000052.1:0-23151 GCA_045594245.1 Bacteroidaceae bacterium | reverse complement strand
ACGATCCGACTTTATTTCTGAGGTGCAGCCTATCTTCTGTGTCCGCGAAGCGGTCACTAATGCTAGTGCAAACCGAACGAAATGCCAAATTTATTTGGGTATTTCTGAGGTGCAGCCTATCTTCTGTGTCCGCGAAGCGGTCACTAATGCTAGTGCAAACCGAACGAAATGCCAAATTTATTTGAGTATTTCTGAGGTGCAGCCTAATTTCTTCTTGTAGATAAAATAGTGCAAACAGATGCATGAACGATAGTAAGGTTTTGCTGCGCCAATATTTTTTATCAGTCATTTGTTTATATTCCGCTTTGAATTTCGTATTTTTGCATCAGAAAATATTTCCGAATATAATGAATAGATATATTTTGATATTCCATATGATTTTCTGCTTGGTCCTAGGATTCAAAGCAAGTACTCCGGATTGGTACCCTTCGGTTGCCGCAACAGGAGTTTTTGTCAATCATGATGGAGAGGAAGAAACCTTGGAGGTTGGCGCTTCATACGATGCACCCTTAGTTGTCTCCTTTATGGCTAATCCTGAAGATACTACAGAATTTGAGGTGCTCTATGAATGGAGTATCATGAAGATAAAGAATGGTACCGAGCGCCTATTGACTAAACGTAATGAGGAGAATACTACGTTTACGTTTACCGAAGGAGGTGCCGATGTTACCTATCGTGTTACTTTGGAGATTACCTATCGTCATCGTGCTACGGGCACAGAAGGCGAAGGAGAGAGTGAGCCGGTTACTTTCTCGCTACGCGGCTCGTCGGTGCATTTATACAATGCCTTCTCACCCAATGGCGATGGCACCAACGATGTATATCGCGTGAAGACACAGTCGCTGCTGTCGTTCCGTATGAAGATCTTCAATCGCTGGGGACAGGAGATTGTCTCGGGCGATCAAGGCAGTTTGCCCACAGCCTACGAAGACGATTATACCTATTATATATGTTGGGACGGCACCTATCACGGCAGTAAGGTGGAGGATGGTGTATACTTCATCCTCGTCGAGGCCGAAGGCTCTGATGGTGTCAAGTATGTGCGCCGTGGCGATATCAATGTGCTGACACGCTCAAGAAAGGAGGATACCCATGAGTAATATCGAAGTCTACGGTGCCCGCGAGCATAACCTGAAGAATATTGATGCCACCATCCCTCACGGTTCGCTCACGGTGATTACCGGTTTGAGCGGTAGCGGTAAGTCTTCTCTGGCATTCGACACCCTCTTTGCCGAGGGACAGCGCCGCTATATAGAGACCTTCTCGGCCTATGCCCGCAACTTCCTCGGTGGCATGCAACGCCCCGATGTGGACAAGGTCACTGGTCTCTCGCCTGTGATTTCCATAGAGCAGAAGACCACCAATAAGAATCCCCGCTCTACTGTGGGCACCATTACCGAGGTATACGACTACCTGCGCTTGCTTTTTGCTCGTGCCGGCGAAGCCTATTCCTACAAGTCGGGCGAGAAGATGGTCAAGTATACCGAGGAGCAGATTATCGACCTTATATTGAAAGACTATAAGGGCAAGCCTATCTTCATCCTGGCTCCGCTCGTCAAGGCCCGCAAGGGACACTACCGCGAACTCTTCGAGCAGGTGCGCCGTAAGGGGTTCCTCTATGTGCGTGTCGATGGTGAGGTGCGCGAGGTGATGCACGGCATGCGCCTCGACCGCTATAAGAACCACGACATTGAGGTGGTGGTAGACAAACTCAAGGTGGATGACAAGGACGATAAACGCTTGCGCGAGAGCGTGGCCAATGCCATGACTCAGGGCGACGGACTCATCATGCTTATGGATAAGGACAGTGGTGAGGTGCGCCACTATAGCAAGCGCCTCATGTGTCCTGTCACGGGAATCTCCTACAAGGAACCCGCACCCCACAACTTCTCCTTCAACTCGCCACAGGGAGCCTGTCCCAAGTGTAAGGGATTAGGCCATGTCACCCAACTCGATATCGAAAAGCTCATCCCCGATAAGAGCCTCTCCATCTACAAAGGCGCCATCGTGCCCTTGGGCAACTATAAGAATACCCTTATCTTCCGCACCATTGAGGCCCTGCTAGCCCGCTACGAGTACACTCTGAAGACTCCTGTGGAGGAGATTGAGGAGAGCGTTCTTGAGGAGGTCTTCTACGGCTGTCCCGAGCGTATCAAGGTGAAGACCACCATCCTGGAGGAGTCCGACATGTTTATCTCCTACGACGGCCTGGTCAAGTACTTCCTCAGTGAGCACGATGTGGAGCCCACGGCTGCGCAGCAGAAGTGGATCGACCAGTTCTCGGCCACTACCGTGTGTCCCGCCTGTCATGGCACGCGTCTCAATCGCGAGGCCCTGCACTACCGTATCCTCGACAAGAATATCCACGAGCTTGCCTCGATGGATATCAGCGACCTTTATGAGTGGACCTCTACGGCCGTGACCCGTCTCGAAGGTAACCAGCAGAAGATTGCCGTGGAGATACTCAAGGAGATTAACACCCGCCTGCGCTTCCTCCTCGATGTGGGGCTCGACTATCTGTCGCTCTCACGCTCCTCGATGACCCTCTCGGGCGGTGAGAGCCAGCGCATACGCCTGGCCACACAGATAGGTTCGCAGCTCGTCAATGTATTGTATATCTTGGATGAGCCCAGTATAGGACTTCACCAGCGCGACAACCAACGCCTTATAGACTCCCTCAAGTCGCTCCGCGATATAGGCAACACCGTCATCGTCGTAGAGCACGACAAGGATATGATGATGGCTGCCGACCACGTCATCGACCTAGGGCCTTATGCTGGTCGCAAGGGTGGGGAAGTGGTCTTTATGGGTACTCCCGAGGAGATGCTGCGCACCCACACGCTTACCTCGCAATACCTCAATGGCGAGATGAAGATTGAGGTCCCTGCCGTGCGCCGCAAGGGCAACGGGCATGTGTTGCGTCTCACAGGAGCTACGGGCAACAACCTTAAGGGAGTCGATGTGGACTTCCCCTTGGGTACCCTCATCTGTGTCACCGGAGTGAGTGGCTCGGGCAAGTCGTCGCTCATCAATGACACGCTGCAGCCCATCCTCTCCAAACATTTCTACCGCTCCTTGCGTGAGCCGCTGCCCTATACCGCTATCGAGGGCCTCGAACATATTGACAAGGTTGTCAATGTTGACCAGTCGCCCTTGGGACGCACCCCGCGCTCCAATCCGGCTACTTATACTGGTGTCTTCAGCGACATCCGCAGTCTCTTCGTCAGTCTTCCCGAAGCCAAGATACGTGGTTACAAGCCCGGCCGCTTCTCCTTCAACGTGAGCGGAGGCCGTTGTGAGGCCTGCGGAGGTAATGGCTACAAGAATGTGGAGATGAACTTCCTACCTAACGTGCTCGTCCCCTGCGAGGTGTGTCAGGGCAAGCGCTACAACCACGAGACCCTCGAGGTGCGCTTCAAGGGAAAGAGTATTGCCGATGTGCTCGACATGACCATCAACCGTGCTGTAGAGTTCTTCGAGAACGTACCTACCATCCTCAACAAAATCAAGGTGCTGCAGGATGTGGGTCTCGGCTACATCAAGCTGGGGCAACCCTCTACCACGCTCTCTGGGGGTGAGAGCCAGCGCGTGAAGCTGGCCACCGAACTATCAAAGCGCGACACCGGCAATACCTTATATATATTAGACGAGCCCACCACAGGACTCCACTTCGAGGATATCCGTGTGCTGATGAACGTGCTGCAGCGCCTTGTCGACAAGGGCAACACCGTCATCGTCATCGAGCACAACCTCGATGTCATCAAGATGGCCGACTACCTTATCGATATGGGTCCCGAGGGGGGGCGTGGTGGAGGTCAACTCCTGATGGCCGGTACGCCCGAAGAGATAGCCCTGTGTCCCGAAAGCTACACGGCAAGGTATTTGAAGGAGTATCTTGAGTAATTAACGTAAGTTAAATATACGAAGCCATTAGTTGTAAACACCTAACTAACTGTCCCTACCACCTCCCCCTCTTCGAGGGTTGAAGGCCTTCGGTACTCCTTGGGGAACCTAAAGTCTCTGTCGTTGCCACCGACGCGAGGTCTTTAGAGGGGTGGCTAAATGCCAAGCTGTGCTGAGTGAGGAGAGCGCAGTACCCTGCGCGACGGAGGAAAAAATTAAAAAATGTGCGCACGCTGAATATGACAAAATAGATTGTTCAACCATATAAATGGCATTGTTATGGCTAAGATAGAAAACGAGATTCAGTATGAATGGGCTGTAAAACGTGTTGAGGAACTGCTTCCGTTGGTGACGGATGACACTCCGCTTACCGATCCTAACAGTATCGAGTTGGAACTGCTGTCAAATATGGTTGCAGACTACTCAGAGGAGAATTTTGCCATAGGTTCGCCATCGTTGGTGGATGTGATTAAGTTGCGTATGTTCGAGATGGGTATCACGCAGAGCGGACTTGCCCAATTGCTCGGAATCAGCCCTTCGCGTGTGAGTGAATACCTCTCGGGAAAGAGTGAACCGACCTTGAAAGTGGGGCGTGAGATAAGCCGTAAACTGCATATCGATGCCAACATTGTGTTGGGGGTGTGAGGCATTATCCTCCTCCTTTATAGATATAGAGACATCCGCGTGGAGTGTCTCTTTTTTTATGTAGGTTTGTGTTGGTGGGTGTGGAAAGTTTGTGTTTTTTGCAATAAAAAATATTATTGTCCGTTAAAGGCTCGAAAACTTATAGCGGACAGAAATAATTTGAAGTAAAGTAGAATAACTCCCACTTGTAGGGCAAACGCACTAGAAATATCCACGAGGATTCTATCTTTTATCATCATGAAATCAGTGAATTATCCTCACGCGAATCTCGCAAATCTCGCAGAAGGCGCGTCGCTTCGCCCGCGCTTGTCGGCTTTGCCGAGTGTTTCCAGCCGGACGGCACACACAAGCGTTAGCGCGTGTGATTTGCGAGATTCGGGAGATTCGCGTGAAATTCAATTATTTGTGCGTGAAGATTCTGGTGCGTCTGCCCTGCTCCCACTTGTAGCTCAATACAGCAATCCCACTATCCACAAAGGGAGTTTCTTGCCTATGGGGTGTTCTATGCCGTCGGCCAGGATGTAGGAGTGGGGGAGGGCGGCAATCTGCTCGAACGACTTGTCGCGCCCGCCTACCTCGAAGGTTATCTTGCCGTCGACCTTGAAGTCGCCCTGCTCTTTGCCATACTCCACGGTGTGGCGGGTAGAGAGTTGGTTTACCACGAAGCACTCGCGCAAGGTGCCGATGTTGAGCTGCGAACTGAGGGCACAGAGGATGTTGGGGTTATGCACATAGATCTTGTCGGGCTTCTGCATCTTGGTTACCGACTTGTTGTCGGTATAGAGCAGGTGGAGCAGCTCGGCACGCTGCATGCTCGACAGGTAGCTGAGCACGGTGGTCTTGTTGAGCTCAAGGTAGGACGACAGCTTGGCGATGTTCACCTCGTAGGGGATGTTGTCGGCAAGGTAGAGCAGCATGGCCTTCAGCTTGCGAGTATATGCGGGGTCTACACCGCAGAACTGCGTCATCTCCTGGTCGATGATGAAGCTGACGACATTCTCTATGCGGCTGTAGTACTCCACCTCCTCGCCATCGTAGAAGGGGTAGTAGCCCACGCGCAGATACTCCTCGAAGAGAGGTTGGGGATGGCATATACGGCACACCTCGTCGCAGATGTCATCGGCATCGGTGAGCAATGTTTGCAACGAATGGGCAGGCAGATGGATGTTCTTGTAGAAACGCAGATACTCGCGGAACGAGAGCCCGGGCATGGTGTAGCTGAGCACGCGGCGCGAGAGGTCGGCATCGGCATTGAGTATCTGTATGAGCGATGAGCCGGTGAACGTTACCTTCATGTCGGGCCACAGGTCGATTATCTCCTTCACCTCCTTGCTCCATGTGGGGTACTTGTGTACTTCGTCGAGGAAGAGATGCTTGCCGCCCATGGTGTGGAAACGCTCAGCAAGGTCGAGTAGCGAATGGTTGGTAAAGTAGATGCTGTCCATCACGCAGTAAAGCGCTTCGCCAGCGTTATTGCCATACCGCTGCTTGATGTATTGGCGCATGAGGGTGGTCTTTCCCACACCGCGCGAACCGCGGATAGCTACCAGCTGGCGGTCCCACGAAATCGTGTGCATCACCTCGCGAACGATATCAAGACTCGCCTGCGATATCAATAGCCGATGTTTGTTATAAAGCGTCTCCATAGATCTCTGCTTTTTGTAATTTTACGGCAAATATAGAACAACTTATTCTAAAAACAAAGGAAAATGTGGAAAATCGTTTAGTCTGATAACCGATTTTTGCTCAGAATCGGTTAGTGTGATAAACGGTTTGTGTCAATAATCGTTTAGTGTAATAACCTCTTTTGTCATGGCGTATGTGCTTGCTTGGTTGTATGGACGGTTTGGTTAATACAAACACGGCTGCAACTTAAGTTGCAGCCGTCGTTTCGTGATTTGTTGATTATTTACTTTTCGGCAATAGTGAGGTTCTTGAATTCCCAAGTGGGGGCAACAGCCGATGTACTTACATATTTGAAGGCGATGTGTATGCTCTTGCCTGCGTATGTAGCGAGGTCGGTCGTTGAGGTGATGAAACTCCAATCGGCACCTGCGGGCCATTCGTTAAGTATGAGCTCTTGCCAAGTGGCTGCAGCGATATCGCCTGCAAAATCAGTTGCTATATAGACGTTTACATGGGCAGTACGGCTGGCACCTTTGAGGTGGTTGAGTGCTTGCTCGAATGTCATTACGGGACTCTTGGCTGCACTGAGGTCAATAGCAGGAGATATCAACCAAGATTCTGCTGCTACAGCACTATTGGTATATGCCGATGCTTTCCATCCGTATTCTTTTGTATTCTGCCATACATAAGAGAGTGAGCCAAGATTGATGTCGTATGCGGCGAAACCACCCTCATCTCCCAATAAAGAATTGCTGTAATAAGCATCTGTAGGGGTGTCGGGTGTTTCGGGTGTATCATTGTTGTCTTTTCCTTCCAATTTGTATTCTGATGCAGACTTGATACCAGGAACCTTGAAGTAATTGGTGAGTTGGCCATTGATGGTCAGTACCTTTCCTAAGTTCTCAGGGTTAGCTTTTAGGTTGAGAGCACTTCTGATACTTCCTGCAGGAAGTTGAACAGGCATGCATGAAGTTTCATCTGTGCAATCCTTGCTGTCTGCGATGAGCAGATTGGTCTCGCTTGCATTAGCGTCGGCTGTGAATGTATATTCGTAGCTTTGGCTGATATAACCCACGATATAACCTTTTACCCAATGTATCTCGCCATCATTCAAGGCTATGGCTTGTGCTACGCTGAGTGTGTCGCCTTCGGGCTCTACGGGTTCTTCATTGTCGTCGTTGCCGCCCTCTGATGTCTTGCCCTCGGCGATGGCGAAGTTGCGCACTTCCCAAGTAGAGCCGCTCTCGGCATTGGTATTATAATAGAAGGCGATGCGGATGGTCTTGCCCATGTACTCGGCAGGGATGTTGATGTCGGCAGACTCGAAGGTTACCCAGTCGGTGCCTTCGGTGTGGTCGGCCTTGAGGACTGCCCATGTGGCCATAGTGGCATCGTCGGTGTAGTCGGCACTGATGAGTACCTTCTGGTTTTCATCACCCTTGTTGTAGCGGAGGATATACTCATAGGCTACGTGAGCCTCGGTAACTCCTTCGAGTGAGATTTGGGGCGATATGAGGTAGTAGGTTCCGGCTGTGGTAGTCGTACTTGCATTGTCGTAGCCTGTGGCCTTGGCGGTCTGATAGTCGTTGATCCACTCGCCGCTGCCGCTGGTGGTCTCGTTGACGAAGCTGCCCAGGCTTGATGAGAATGACTCGCTGTAGGGGAGGGTCTTCACGGCATTGGGGTCGTCGGGTGTAGGCTCGTCGCCACTCTCGGCTACCTTGCCTTCCTGGATGCTGAAGTTGCGCACTTCCCAGGTAGAGCCGCTCACGTTATTCGTATTATAATAGAAGGCGATGCGGATGGTCTTGCCCACGTACTCTGCGGGGATGTTGAGTTCGGTAGTCTCGAAGGTGCTCCAGTCGCGGCCTTCGGTATGCTTGGTGTTGAGCACGGCCCATTCGGGCTCTTCGGCGCTCTCGGCGATGAGCACTTTCTGGTTTTCGTCGCCCTTATTGTAGCGGAGGATGTATTCGTAGGCGATGTAGGCCTCTTCTACTCCTTCGAGTGAAATCTCGGGTGAGATGAGGTAGTAGGTGCCTGCGGTAGTCGTTTGGCTGGCGTTGTCGTAGCCTGTAGCCTTGGCTGTCTTGTAGTCGTTGATCCAGGCTCCCTCTCCACTGGTGGTTTGGTTGGTCCACTCACCGAGCGAAGAGCTGAAGCTCTCGCTATAGGGCAATGTCTTCACGCCGCCCACTGTGGTGGTGTCGTTGTCGTCGCCGGGGAAGGGGTAGGGGAGCTCGGGCACATCGGAACATGCGGCAAAGGCAAGTGCTGCCACGGCCGCCATACTTAGATGCTTGAAATACTTGTTCATCGTTGTTATGTTTTAGTTTGATTAATTGTTTCTTCTTTCTTATATATATAGTTGCACTTAGTTCGCAGCAGGCTCAATATCGTCAAGCACGCGCAGCAGGCATTGCCAAGTGTTGTTGTAGCGGGTGAGTACGCCGGTGATGTTGACGGGCTTGCTGGGAATGGTGTCGAGGGCAAAGTTGGCGTAGGAACTCATGCGGAACACTACCTCCTGACTGCCTACCTTGACGCTGCGGTTTTCGGTGACGTCGTCGGTGGGGGCAAACTGCTGGCCACCGTCGGCAAACTTTACTCCGGTCATGTGTACGTAGAGGGGCACGTTGTAGTCTTTGTTCTTGCTGTCCTTGAGCCACTCTTCGCTGAGCTCGAATACGGGGATGGCAGCAGCATCGGGTGTGCCCACGAGCTTGACGTGCTTCTTGAACACGCTCTCGTTCATACGACCTATGGAGCCGTTGTAGAGGGCGCCTATCTGGGGCAGCTTGCGGTAGCCACCGAAGTAGAGACCTTGACAGTCGATGATGACCTCCTGGCCTACGGGAAGGTAGGCGTAGGTGCCGGTGGCATTGACGCCGATGACGATGCCGCCTGTCTCGTCCTGTATGGCGAACTGCTTGTATACGTTGCCGCTCTCGTCGTTGGTGATGACGCGGCCACGGATGCGGATGCTGTCTGTAATCTCTACTACACCGTCGGTAGAGCTGAGGTAGTAGGTGCTGAATTTCTCTTTCAACTGGCGAATGGTGGTGTTGGCCTCGCCAATGCTGTTGTTGCCATAGGGATAGTTGCCCGGCTCGAAACTGAGGTCGTCAAACTCGTTCATGCACGAGGTGGCGAGCAAGGCCACAAAGCAGCTGAGTAGTAGTGAAGTATATCGTTTCATAGAATTGTATTAACTTTTAATTTTCAATTGTCAATTCTCCATTCTCAATTAAAACTTGTATGCTACGTTGAAGAAGGCGTTGAAGGCATTGGCATAGTAGAGCTTCGGATTCTTGGAGAATACGTAGGTGCGTGCATCGCCCTGCTCGCCGTTGTCGTAGTAGTAGTCGCCACGGTTTTGCTCATAGCCGCCGGTGCTCATGTTGGTGTTGTTGAGCAGGTTGTTGACGGTGAGGTTGAGGCTGAGGCTGCGGCCGTTCTTCAGACGGATGTAGCGACCTACGTTGAGGTCTACGAGGAAGCCGCCCTTCACACGGGTTTGCTCGGCGGTCTGTGCCTTGTAGATGCTGCCGTCCTCGTTGTAGAGGATGCCGCCATTGGTGGCCAGTGTGGCCTCGTCGACTCCGAAGCTGGGGTTGCCATTGGCATCTACGGCACCGCTGGAGATGTAGGGTGTGAGGATGTTGCTCAAGCGACGGAACTCAGAGAAGTCTACATATACGCGGTCGTAGTAGTTGACGTTGGCACCAAAGAACCAACCGTTCACGTTGTAGTCGATGCCGAGGCTCAGGGCGGTGAGCGGAGTGCTGCTCACGCGGCATCCGTCGGCAATCACGAGCAGGGCATCCTGCTTCTTGGTGACGGGGTTGGTATAGGTCATGCTCACCTCGTCCTGACTCTCGTAGGTGATGGTGGCATAGGGGTTGTTGGTGTAGAGGGCGTCGCCCATCGAACCGATGAAGGTGAATGACAGTGCCGAGGTGACGTTCCAGATGGCTGCTGCCTCGATGCCGTAGTGCTCCTTCTCTACGCCGCGCATCGTGAGGTAGGTGAAGCGGGCCTCGCTGTCGTTATAGAAGGCGGTCTGCTCTACCTGGTCGGTGAAGCGGGTGTAGTAGCCGCTCAGGCGGGCTGTGAAGCGGGCCGTGGTGAGCGAGTAGGAGAGTTCGTTGTTGAAGATGCCTTCGGTGGAGAGACCATGTACGAAGTCGTTCTTGATGCGGTTGGCCACGAAGGAGTTGTAGGCGAGGGGAGCCTCGCGCTGATAGCTGCTGTTGAGGGTGAGTACATTGCTCGGGTTGATGCGCCAGGAGAGGGTGGCCTTGCCGCCGCCTCCGAGGAACTTGGCTACGCCGCTCGAACCATAGGAACGCTCGGCTGCACGGCCGTTCTGCATCAGACCATCACGCTCGATGGTGGTACCGTTGATCTGTCCCGATACTACCGCACGCAGAGGTCCGTAGGTGTAGAGGTACTGTCCCCAGGCACGTGCCTTGTTTACATATATATTATAGTTGTAGCCAAACACGTCGCCCTCGGAAATCTGGCGGTTGGGGTTGCGCAGGTCGTTCTGGATGATGGGGTTGGTGAGACCGTTGTCGCGGGCGGCAAACTTGTCGATGTCGGTGTATGAGTTGGCACCGAGCAGGTCGCTCATGGTCTTGTAGTGCATGCCCTTGGTCGTGCTGGCATTCAAGCCAAGGTTGTAGCGGTTGTAGTTGTTGATGGTGTGTGACCAGGTGCTGCTGAGGTTGAGGGCAGCTTGGTCGTTGTGGCGCTCCTCCACGTAGTAGAGTGCGTCGAGGCCTTGTGCATTGCCCTGTTGGTTGGCAAAGTACATCATGTCCCAGTCAATCTGACGGTTGGCCTTGGCAGAGGTGAAGTGGTCGTAGATATCCATATAGCTCGATACCTCATCCGCGGTGGGCGAGTAGTCGAGGTCCCACACGTTGTATGCCGAGCTGGGCAACTTCTTGTAGTAGTCGGGGCGCGGGTCGGCGGCATTGCCGTTCCATCCGAGTGCTGTGGTGCCGTATTGGCTGTACTTCATGGCTACGGTAGTGGTGAGCTTACGGTATTCGTCTACATCGAAGTCCCAAGTGGTAAGGAATGTAGGCTCGAAGGTGTTTACCACGCGGGCATTGCGCTTCACGCCGTTCTGGTAGCCCCAGTAAGGATTGTAGTAGTGCGAACCGGCCAAGGCGTAGGTCTCCTCGGTGGCGGCACCCTGCTGGGCACGCTGGGTGGGCACTTGCCAGAAACTGAACGAGAGGCTATGGTGAGGGTTGATAATCTTTTGTGCGCTCAGGAAGTAACTGAACGAGTTGTAGAAGGTACCTTCGATGACACCCTCGTTGGCCCAACGGTGAGCAAGTGAGAATGTCATGGCCCATCCATTTTCCTGTAGTCCCGTAGAGTGGGTGAAGATGGCGCGTGTAAGGTAGTTGCGGTTACAGGCCGAGAAGGTGAGGTTTGATCCCGTGGCATACTGAGAAGCACGCATGTTGATGTTGCTGGCACCGCCGATGGGAGCATAGGCAAAGCGGTTGTCCTCGAAGGGCGACACGCCCTCCTGATTCTTGGTGGCGTGGTTGAGTCCGCCCACCATACCATAGCTGAAGCGGCCTGTCTCCATGTCGTTCATCTGCACGCCGTTGATGTACACGTCGTTGTACTTGGAGTCGTAGCCACGCACCTTGAAGCGCATGGGGCTGAAGAGGTAGCCAACGTTGGAGAGGTAGATGTCGTTGGACGATGAGGTGAGTGCTGCCACGCTCTGCACGGCATCGTCATCTTCGCCGAGCTGTGACTCCGTGAAGGTGAAGGCAGAGTTATCGTCGGCCTGTCCCACAGTGGCATTGTTGGTTTGCGCCGTGGCCGACAGCATGTGTGTGCCGCCGATGCATAGTAGCGCAACCATACGAAGGATTGTTTTTCTCATAAACGGTGTTTTGTGAATTCTATTTTTAAATATTGGGCAAAGAAACGAAATATTTTTGGTTTTTTAGGTATATTGACAGAAGAAAATGGCTTCGAAATAGTGAGTTTTTCAGATAAAATTCCCATATTTGTGCTCCCAAAAAATAACTGAATTTTATGAAACGTAGCATAATGAACAGAAGATGTGTATGGATGAGCCTCCTGATGGCTCTTGTGATGGTATCGTGCCACAGCACCAAGCAGGCCACTTCGCAGGCTGGTAAGGCAGGCGAGAAGAAATATGCTGTGTATAGTGCGGCGTTCTATAATCTGGAAAACCTGTTCGACACGATTCACGATACGGGGAAGAATGACTATGAGTACCTGCCCGAAGGAAAGAACAAGTGGAACACCATGAAGTACCGCTCCAAGCAGCACAATATGGCCAAGGTCATTAGCGGACTCTCTACCGATATGCTTCCTATGGGGCCGGCTATCATTGGTGTGTCTGAGATTGAGAACCGCCGTGTGCTCGAGGACCTGGTGAAGCAGCCCGAACTGGCCGACCGCGGTTACGAGATTATCCACATCGAGGGCCCCGACCGTCGTGGTGTAGACTGCGCCTTCCTCTACAATCCTAAGCTCTTCAAACTGGAGACTACCAAACTGGCTCCCTACTATACCGTTGATAATGATACCACCTATCGTACCCGTGGCTTCCTTATTGCTGGTGGCACATTGCATGGCGAGCGCATACATTTTATCGTCAACCACTGGCCCTCACGCGGAGCGGCTTCTCCGGCTCGTGAACGTGCTGGCGAACTGGTGCGCGTCATCAAGGACTCCCTGCTGGCTGCCTATCCCGGCTCACCCGTGGTCATCATGGGCGACCTCAACGACGACCCTATGGACAAGAGCATCGCCCAGTCGCTCGGTGCCAAGCGTGAGCAGAGCGAGACGGGTGCTGGTGACCTTTACAATCCTTGGTGGAACACGCTCGTGAAGGATGGTATAGGCACCTTGAAGTATCAGGGCAAGTGGAACCTCTTCGACCAAATCATCTTTACGGGCAACCTTCTCGGTACCGACCGCTCTACACTCAAGTACCTCAAGCACGAGATTTACGTGCGCGACTTCATGCTACAGAAGGAGGGCAAGTACAAGGGATATCCGCATCGTACCCATGCCAGTGGCTCATGGCTCAACGGCTATAGCGACCACCTACCCACTATTCTCTACCTTGTGAAGGAGGTTCGATAGATTCTTTTAATATACTATATAGGTATAAGGAGGGCAGCACACGCAGCTCTCCTTTTTTATAACTCCATCTCTCAGAAAGGATAGCCTACGGCAAAGTGGAAGCTGAGACCTTTGCCGAAGTGAGGTACGTTGTAGTAGCCTCGCTTGGTAGTGGCATAGGGGATATGGATGGGTATGCCGGCATCGACGCGGAGCACAAGGAGGCGTAGGTTGTAGCGTAGACCGAGGCCTGTGCCTACGGCAATGTCGCGTCCCAAGGTGCGCCACGAGAAGGAGGAGCCGGGGCGTGCCTCATCGTGACGTAGCAACCATACGTTGCCTGCATCGGCAAAGAGAGCACCGTTGAGTTGCCCGATGAGCGGGAAGCGCCATTCAATGTTGGCCTCTAGCTTCAGGTCGCCCGTATGGTCGATGTAGGCGTATCTGCCACTGGAGTGATAGCTGCCCGGACCGATGCCACGGAGCGGAAAGGCACGTATGTCGTTGGCTCCACCCACGTGAAACTGCTCACTGAATGGGGGCACTCTGCTGTTGCCATAGGCATAGGCGGCTCCGGCGATAAGGCGGGTGGCTAGCGTATGGCGTGGTGTGAGGCGGTAGTAGCGGCAGGCTTCGACCGAGGCTTTGACAAACTGTGCAAAGGGGGTACCGAGGAGCGTCTTTCCCTCCTCGCTGAACGGATGGCCTGCTGCGGCATAGATGAGCGAGGTGACTGCTCCAGCTGAGGTGAACGAGGCGGTGAGCTTCGAGGGATGCCGAGAGGTTGAGGCGCTGTTGTCGTAGGTGGCAGTGTAGGAGAGGGCAGGTACAAATTGGTCACGGAAAGAGAGGCCGATGATGGGGTTGGCAGTCATCACGGAGTCAAACCGATGGGTGGTCTTCTCCAAGGTGTTGAAGGTGAGTCGGAAAGGGGTGATGGTATGGGTGAGTCTGTTAGAACTGGAGAAGGCGTAGGTGAGGTTTCCGCCAAAGGCCAGCATACGAAAGAATCCGCCCCGATTGAGCCAGTCGGCATAGAGGCGTGCAGTAGTGGATACGGGGTGGGCATAGTGGTAGCTGTATCCGCCGGGAAAGAGCAGTTGGGGAACCGATATGGAGACATCGGCACCTAGCTCAAAGGAGTTGACCACGGACCCTTCGCGGCGCAGCACGTGGTTGGTCTGCCATTCGTAGGAGCCTTTCAGGCGAAACTGTATGTTTTCGGCCATACGGAAGAGGTTCTTGCGCGAGAGCGCTATGACGGCCCCAGGACCTATCTGTTCGTTACTTTTGGCGGTAAGGTTGGTTTCGAGGGAGAATTCATAGGGCGGTTCGAGCAGGGCGCTGATATGGACGTCCAGCGTGTCGCCCAGCAGGGTGGTATCGCGAGGGATGAAGTTGACATTCACTCCGTTGAAGATGCTCAGTCTGTTGAGGTCGCGCTGCGTGTCATCTTGTGCAGCTGGGGAGTAGGCATCGCCACGGCGGTAGCCCAGGCGATGGGTGAGCAGCGTGCGGCGTATGGGGGGGCGCTTACCGTGGTAGAGGTAGGTGAGGTTGCCCGTCGATAGCGTGTCGGTAAGGGCTTCATTGGCCTCGCCTCGCACGGCAAGGTAGGTGTGTCCGATATACCAGGGCTTGGTGACGTAGGCGGGCAGTGACGGGAGCGGCTCTATGCGCAGTGCCGCTTCGCCTCGCTTGATGGTGGTGTCGGCGAGGAGGACAATCATGTCGGGACGGAAGAAGTAGTAGCCATGCTGGCGGAAAAGGGTAAACAGGCGGTTGCGCTCGCCATTGAGCGTGGCGTAGCTGAACTGCTCTCCTTGACGGAGGAACCGCTCGGAGCGGGTAGAGCCGATGAGGCTGTCCATAGGGGATGCGAAGCCACGGTAGGCCACGTCGCCATAGTAGAGTGGGGTACCCAAGCGCATGGCGTAGGATAGCTGTGCCTTTTTCGGATTCTTCAGCGTGTCGATGTGGTAGGTAACTTCGCTATCGAAGTATCCGTAGTTGCGCAACGTGTTCTTCGCCACCTCGGCGCGAAATTCGGGGTTGACAGTGGAGATGAGGATGGGCTGTGAGGCGAGGGCCCTGAACAGCCAATGGCGCAGGCCTGTGGTGTCGTCTACAAAGGCGTTGTAGGCCCACAGACCGATGGGGAGTGGGATTCGGTAGCGCGAGCTTCCTAGGAGAGCATTGTTGGGTGGCGATACGAAGGCAACCTTAGCCTCGTCGATAGCCTTGTCGCTTAGGGGAGAGTGGGACGCATCGGTAACCTCTACCGACTGCGTACCGGTATATAGGAGTTCGCCCTCAGGAAGCCGGCTCACAGTGGAGCAGGCGACAAGCAGAAAAGGAAAGATTAATAATTGATATCTGTATCTCATAACTCATAATTCTAAACCCCTTAACCTAACCCTTAACCTCTAACCCATAACCTTTAACCCTTAACCCTTAACCCTTAACCCCTAAAACCTTCTCCTATAAGCATACCCCACACCAGTCTCGCGTATCTCGCCTTCGAGTATGCTCTCGTAGTTCTTGTCATAGAAGAAACGTAGATATTGGCTCCCGTTAGGTGCAATGCGCCATTCTATACTGATGTTGTCGATGATGTTGTCGCTCTCGATGCGCTCGTTGCTGGTGGTTACACTGCCTCCGATAACGATGCGTATGCGGTCGTTCCAGAAGCGCTTGGCTATACTGAAGGAGTAGTCGGTACGTGTGCTCACACCGCTCACCCCATCCTGTAGGGGCTCTATGCCGACACTGACATCGACCGTACGGAAGGCGTCGCGCGAGATATTGTCGAGCTGCGATTGCAGGAATCCCATGATGGCGGTATTCATCAGGTTGCCCGTGCCTCCTTCGCCTAGGTAGAGTCCTGTGGTGAGCAGTGCCACGGCCAGCTTGTTGCGCTCCTCGGGGGAGAGGGCGGCCAGCGTGTTTTGCATTGAGGCGCTCTCGGGGGCCGTGAGGGTAAACTGTATGTTGAGCTTGTCCATCGTGTCGGATAGGGACACTCCCGTGAGGAACAGCACCGACTGGGGCGAACCGTCGAGAGTGACGGAGGCGCGTATGCGGTCTTCGGCAACAAGGTTGACCATCGGGTTGGTGGCATTGCCCGACCACTGTATCGTGCTTCCTGAGCGTATGCTCATCTGATGCACGTGGAGCAGGGGAATGTTCATGTTCAGTTCGCCCGACTCTATCGTGTACCGCCCCGACAGGCGTAGGCCGCTCGCGGGGATATACTGCAGGTTGAGGCTACCGCCACCCTGCAGATTGCCCGTGTTTTGTCCGCTACCGCCCAGGAGTATTTCTAGCTGTACTGTAGGGTCTATATTGATGCCCAGGTCCATCGTGAACCCGTAGGCCACGTGGCGCTTTCGCGCAGACTTACCTTTTGGCTCCTGCTGTGCAAATTGGGTGAATGTGACGGTCTCGTCGATCTGATTGTTCGAGGTGAGCATAGCATCCTTATATATATAATGTAGAGAGGAGCCTGTGCGTAGCGATAGGTTGCCCGTGAGCGACAAGGCGTCGTAGGGCCCCTCGATGGCAACTTGTCCGTTGACGAGTGCGCTTCCGTAGAGCAGCGCTTCGGGGCTGCGCCTCTGCAGTAGGTTCACTCCTTTGGCTGTGAGCGTGAGGTGTAGCGTAGGAGTCATCTTCGGCAATCCGATGTGTCCGTTGAGTACGAGTGCCTGTCTGCTGCCGCCGGGATAGAGGGGGAGGTTGTTGAAGGCAAAGCGCCCCTCGTTGAAGGGTACGGATAGCGTGTCGGCCCGTAGTTGCAGGCTGTAGGTCGGTAGAGCATATCGCACATTGGAGAGGAGAACCACTCCCGATAGGTCGTCTGGCGTGAAGCGCTCTGTCCATACTCCTGTGGCTTGCAGCTCTGTGCTTAGGCTCATCATCGGAGTGCTCCAAGTGAAATGCTCCGTCTGCAGCTGCGCCTGTAGGATGCCCTGCGTGTACTGGGCGGTGAGCGAGGCACTGTCGAGGGCGATACCCCTCATTGAAGCGTTGCTGATGGTCACATGGGCTGCAAGGCCGTGGTCTTGTTCGTGTACGCTACCCCGTATGCTATGGTAGTTGATGCCGATGAGCGACAGGTAGTGACTCACAGGGTTGTCAGTGCCTACCGACAGGTCGGCATGGATATCCGACAGGTAGTGCATATACTCCATCGGTGAGGTATCTGGGGCAAACTTCCATTGCCAAGGAAGCCCCTTGGTACGCGACCGAAGGGCGAGATGCAGGTCGCTCGACTGCATACCCAGCGATAGCGTGTCGCTTGTGGTATGTATGCGGAAGGTGAGCTCCTGTGGATTCACCACACGCGTGGGCGTTGTGAGTCTTATCTCGTGGAGCCTTCCGCTGAGGGAGTACGATGCCAGGGAGTCCACTTGGAGTAGCAGGGCACACTGCAGGGAGGGATGCACCTCCTCGGTCGTCACCTGCAATGCCTTTAGGTTGATATCGGTGATGTCGGCCTGGAGTTGTGCCCGTATGCTCTCGTCGGTGAAGTGGGCGGTGGAGTGGATGTGGAGATGCATCAGCGTGTCGGCATACGTGACTGCTGCCTGCAGGTGCCGCTTATCGAGTGTGGCCTGCAGGGTAGCATTCGTGAGGGTTTGGTGAGTCCATTCTAGGGAGTCTATATGTACGTATCCATCTATCGAGGTGAGGTCGCTTTCGATGTCCATCCCCTTGCCTGCTATATGGGCTTGTAGGGTGGCGATGCCCCATGTGCTTTGCGGCCACACTTGTCGGATATCAAAGGTGCGTACCGCAGCTGCCAGATTGTAGCTCCTGTTGCTCGGGCGGTAGCCACCTTCTAAGGCGATGTGGCTGTCGGCAACAGTGAGCCCGACCTGTGCGTGCAGTGTGTCACTGGCATAGGCCAGTGTGCCGCGATAGGCTATGCTGTCGGGTATTGTCAGGGGAGTGCCCGATAGGGCTGTCAGAAATCCTAGGTCCCATGTCCTGGCCTGCATATCGAGTGATGCTTGGCGCCTGTCGCGGTCGGTGATGTGATGTATGTCGCCACTTAGCTGCAAGTCGATGGTGTGGGGTAGTGCAGCGCTGCACTGCTCTATATGCAAGGTGTCGAGCGTGCCTGCTATGCTCAGAGCCAGTGTCAGGGGGGCATCGGGGAGTGCGACGAGGGGTGAGCGATGAGGAGCACGGAGAGAACCGAAGGCTTCGAGGAGGCTCATTATGTCGGAGTGGCTGAGGGTGGCTGCCATAGTACCCTTCACCATCCTCTGCTTTTGTAGGTCTCCGGTCAGGGAGGTCTGTCCGTCTATTGCCGACTCATTGGTGCGGAAATGGAAGTAGGGGAGCTCCACTATCCCCTCTCTCCTGGCAAAGGAGATGGCTCCTTCGCGTAGCCTGATGCCATGCTCCTCTGCAAAGGAGCAGGCCGACACCACGGCACTGATCTCTCTCGTGGAGTATTGTACGGAGTCTATCTGCACCCCGATCTCCTGTAGCTCCCAGCTGCTCGCCGGGGTGGCGTAGCTGAGGTCTCCCTCATCCAGTGAGATGCTCTGTATCGATACAGCCAGGGTGGTGTCGATGTTTGCGTCATCGATATGGAGCTGGCTGGCGCTGCTCGCCAGTGCAAAGCTCTCGGCGAGGTAGCCGAAGTTCACCTCTCTAACCTTCACCTTATCGATGGATAGTGTCAAGGGGAATCGGCCTTTGTTCCTGCTCTTCGGCGTGTGAGCAGTCTGCCGTATCATGGTCACGGTCCCGTCCCAGAGGTCGATGCCTGCAGTCTGTAGGCGCTGCTCCTTCCAGGTGTATTCCAAGTCATCGAGGCGCAGGAGTTGTATGTCGCCATCAATCTTTAGTGCGTCTATCAGCGTGTCAGTGTGTAGGGTGGCCTGCTCCATAGTGAAACCCTCCACCATGACCTTGCCGTCCAGCAGGGGACGTATGCGTATCTGGGCAGTCAGCTGCTTAAGGGTCAGCAGGGAGTCTATCCGTATGTCGTTGGCCTCGATGTGTAGGGGAAAGCGTATACGCACGCTCCGTACCTCAATCCTATGGCCGCTCAGTGTGCTCAATCGGTCGGTAGCCCATTCCATACCAGCCTGCTGTATGGGTGGTGCATACAGCAGTGCAATGCCGATGATAGGCACTAGCAGGAGTAGGACGGATAGTGTGACCAACCATCGGAGTGCTTTCTTCATACAGGTTCAGGCAATTGTTTTTGCCTACGGAAACGCACAGAATGTACAGAATGTTTTAGAATTTTTAGGGATAAAGGTGCATCAGCACTCAACTTCATCAGAGAATCCTGATAAGAGATGCTGAATCTCTCCGTAAGAGATTCAGCAATGAATCTTTTGCAAATGTATGAAATATAAATGTAGAAACAAAATTTTTATAGAATCTTTTTGGTTCACCTGAATTTGAACAGATGAAATACCAAGCGCGGTTTCAGGCTACTCACAAGAGCTATTGCGCGTCTCGCTAGCGAGCTTTTCAGTAAGGAAAGCTAAATCCGCATGAGTACAAACTAAAAAGCACTGTCGCCCTTTAAGGGGGACGAGCGAAATGAAGTGTTAGCGTAATGGAGCGGAGGGGGTAATAATCCGTAGTCGACGCATCAGAACATTCTCGCGCAAATGATTAAATTTCATGAGAACGTTTGCGTTACCCCCTCCGTTCCGCTACGCCCTTCCCTGCTTCGCTACACTCGTCCCCCTTAAAGGGCGACAGTGCCTTTTGGATAGTCTTGTCTACTGTATTCTAGCACATATTGCCCCCCATCAATTCAAATGTCATATAAATCTCTTACGGAGAGATTATCCATGAATGTCCGAGTTTTGAGAAAAGATTATTGTAAATCACTGGAAGATAGTGAATTATTGCTTCTTTCAGGACCCAAAGGAATATACTTTTTGCATATGATGCAATGAAAATTACGGGGTATCGTATAGCGCCGGAGAATCCGAAAAATAGGTTCAGAGTACGCTTGCGATAGTGTAAAAACAGATTCTAAGTAAAAAAATATGATGACTTACGATCGCTTACTTTCCGCTTACGATGCTTCGGCACCCCTTCGGGACCGTGCCGGGCAGCTCATAGCCATGCATACCGCCCTGTACAAGCAGGGAGGCTTTGCTAGCCAGGCCGACGAAGAGCAATGCTTGTCTCTTACGATGGCCCTTGTCGACCCCTATATCGCATCGTACGATCCAGCTGTTGCCGACCTCTCTTTGCATACCACCATCGTCGAGCTTATGCGTGTAGCCTCACATGGCTATCACCTTCCGCCCGATGACCCCTGGTATCCCTTTGTCAAAGACTAATTAGCCAAGGACTTCGCTATTGTCCGTAGATTTTCAGAGTTCAGAGTTTTAGGAGTTCTCGTCATCGTTAACGTTATCGTACAGCCTTTGGCTGTCCTAATCCATAACCCCATAATCAATATGTCTTTTATCTATCACATCCTAATACCCTTCGTGCTATCCATGCTTTCAGCCATTTGGATATTCCCCAAGGTATTACGCATTGCATTGATGAAAAATATCGTCGACAACCCCGATGCCCGCAAGCTGCAACGTGTGCCCGTACCTGTCATGGGTGGTGTGGCCGTTATGTTTGGCATTCTGGTGTCGCTATGTATATGCCATGCTTATGTTGACTGTTCCGATCTTTTCACCATTATCATGGCCATGCTCATCATGCTCTATGTGGGCACCATTGATGATATTATAGACCTCTCTCCCAACACCCGTTTTGCAGTAGAGATTCTGCTCACCATCATGCTTATCTGTACGGGAGGCTACAGTATCGACCATTTTCATGGCTTATGGGGCTTGGGTGCTGTGCCCTCTCTGGTAAGTGTTCCGCTAACGATCCTGACCGTTGTTGGTCTCATCAATGCCATCAATCTCATCGATGGTGTCGATGGCTATAGCAGTGGCTATTGTGTCATGGCCTGCACCATCTTCGGTGTGTTCTTCTATGTCTCTGGCGATATCTCCATGGTCATGTTGGCCAGTGTCTGTGCAGCTTCGCTGATACCCTTCTTCTTCCACAATGTGTTTGGTCGCACCAGCAAGATGTTTATTGGTGATGGAGGCACCCTGCTGATGGGTATCGTCATGAGTATCTTCGTGCTCAATGTCCTCAAGAGCGACACTTGCTGCACCCTCTACGAGTCGTGGGGGCTTGGGTTGGTCCCCTTCACGCTAGCTGTGCTCAGTATACCCGTGTTCGACACCGTGCGTGTCATGAGCACCCGCATCCTGCGCCGCACCTCCCCCTTCCATCCCGACAAGACCCACTTGCACCATCTGTTCATCTCCATGGGCTTCTCCCATATAGGCACCACCATCAGTATCCTCACTCTCAATTGCCTTGTGCTGTTGGGCTGGTATGTTAGCTACAAGCTCGGTGCCAGTGTCGATGTGCAGTTATATATCGTTATTGCCCTGTCATTCCTTGTCACCTTTGCCCTTTATGGTACAGTACGTACATGTCAGCGCCGCAGCAATGCCCTATGGCATCTCCTCTGTCGTATAGGCAAGGCCACACATATAGAGCGCAAAGGCTTCTTCCTTTGGCTCCAGCACCTTGTCGATGGTAAAGGGTAGTTGAAAGATGAACCGAAGGTCGACGCCCGCAGGGGCTGAAGTCAAAGATGAAAGATGAGAGACGAAAGTGAGAAACTAAATTCGTAATCATCCGTGCCTTTCGTGTGCGATAAGTAATCACCCCGGAGGCCCATGCGAGTGCAGCAAGCATGCTCTGCGTAAGTTTGCGCAGTCCTGCGTGAGAATTTTTAGTTTATGGTTGAGTGATGATGGTTGAGAGAACGCTCGGCGAAGCCGACAAGCGCGGGCGCAGCGACGCGCCCTCTGTGTAATCCGTGTCATCTGTGGTTGGTAAAGTAATCCCTCGGAGGCCGATGCGCGCGTAGCTGAAAGGTTTTCGTCATCGTTAACGTTATCGTACAGCCTTGGCTGTCCCCATGCCCCTTAACTATCCGTGTTCTTCGTGGGCATTATGTAACATCCCGGAGGCCCATGCGAGTGCAGCAAGCATGCTCTGCGTAAGTCTGCGCAGTCTGTGTGAGAATTTTTAGTTGATGGTTGATTGTTGATGGTTTAGAGAACGCTCGGCGAAGCCGACAAGCGCGGGCGCAGCGACGCGCCCTCTGTGATTTCCGTGCTTTCTGTGTGAGAATTAATTAAATAAACAAGATATGAAAACAGCATTGATTACCGGTGTTACCGGTCAGGACGGTTCTTTCCTTTCCGAGTTCCTCCTGAGCAAAGGCTACGACGTCCACGGTACCATCCGCCGCTCGTCCGTAGACTACCGCGAACGTATCGCCCATTTGGAGGGCAACCCGAATTTCCACCTTCACTATGCCGACCTGGGCGACTCGATGAGCCTTATCCAGGTGGTGAGCAAGGTGCGTCCCGACGAGATCTATAACCTCGCTGCCCAGAGCCACGTGCAGGTCAGCTTCGACGCCCCCGAGTTCACCGCCAATGTAGATGCCACCGGTGTGCTCCGCATCCTCGAGGCCGTACGCCTCTGCGGCTTGGCCGACACCTGTCATATCTACCAAGCCTCCACTTCGGAACTTTATGGTAAGGTCGAGGAGGTACCCCAGAATGAGAATACCCCGTTCCACCCCTATAGCCCCTATGCCGTAGCCAAGCTTTACGGTCACTGGATTGTGAAGGAGTACCGCGAGGCATATGGCATGTTCTGCTGCTCGGGTATCCTTTTCAATCACGAGAGCGAGCGCCGTGGCGAGACCTTCGTGACCCGCAAGATTACACTGGCTGCTGCACGTATCGT
>JAZNYG010000051.1:0-46858 GCA_045594245.1 Bacteroidaceae bacterium | reverse complement strand
GGTGTAGGGCTGCAGCTCGTAGTTGTCGGCCGCATAGTTGGTCACCTTGAAGTAGGCGCCCTCGACCTTCGTGTCAGAGAATTTCACGAAATCCTTGCCGTTGCTGTAGCTGGCCGCCTTGGTATAGGTGAGCCACTTCTTTGCCGTATGGCTGTAGATGTAGTACGCCCCACCTACCTCGGCCTCGTAGAAGGCAAAGAGGCCATAGTTCTCGGCCGTCTGCGTGGGTGCGGTGAGTGCGTTGGAGTGCACGTCGTTGCCGTTCTTCATCGTGTACACGTGCTCGGGCTTGCCGCCGTCGGGCATCGTGGCAGAGGGTTGCACCTTATCGGCCCATGCCATGGGCGACAACAACAACAGAAGTAAGGGAAGTGTGTGTTTCAATAGCTTGTGTGTCTTCATCGCAATCATGTTTTTATCAGTGGTTCATATTCTTTCTTTTTAGTCCAGCTCGGTGCATCAGCTAAGAGCATGCAAATATAAGGTTTTTTCACGGATTGTCAACAACTCTTCGCCAGTATTTTAAAGACACAATACCTATATTGCCATAGAGCGCGCCTATCCTCCTTACCTGCAAAGCGTCAGTTCTTTCCTGAAAAGACTTTTTATTTCAGTCAACCGACAATTCCGTTCACTGAGTGGGGGAAACTTACTCAACACATCGTTCACCGTTTGACAACACAAAGATACGACATCCCTCTGACAAGTACCGACGAAATGCAACAGACTGCAACAGACTGCAACAGAATTTTCACAAATACCTTTATTTCAGTTAAATAAAAATTTTAACGCAGGTGCGCGGGGCGGTGCTCTTAGGTGCGCGAAAAATCGTTTGTAGGTCTGCGAGCGCTTGCTCGTAGGGACAACACCACGGCCTCGACAGAGACGTGCGAAATGTATTCAGATATTCAGATATTCAGTTATTCAATTGTTTTTATTCCGACACTAAAATAGGGGAAATAGAGGTTATAATATATAAATATATATTATAAAATTTTCTTTACAGATGCAGCACATGCAATAATACTTTCTGAATAACTGAATATCTGAATACCTCAGCATCTGCATTAGTACGCTCTGCAATATTTTTATTTCACTGAGATAAAGGTGCTTGCGAAAAGTCTTTTGCAGTCTGTTGCAGTCTGTTGCATTTCGTCGGTACTTGTCGGACGGATGTTATATCTTTGTGTTGGGAAACTTACTTATCGGCTCGCCTGAACTAAAATTATCTGGCCCAACCATACAAGTTCATTTGCATTGCTTTCGCTAAATCGAAATTTTGCACTAATTTTAACTTGTGCTTGCACAAGCAGAAATTAGGCTGCGGCTCGGAAAACTGCAACTGACGCAGGAGCGAGTGCAGAGATAAGTTTACTTAATCTCAGCCGAGTGACAAGGAAGAAAATATAATTAAATATATTTGCGTTTTCTCTCGCCTTGCACTAATTTTGCAGGCGCAAATGAAATTATAGGAATATAACACACTAAATAGCATATGGGAAAAATCATTCTTACGGGCGACCGCCCTACGGGCCGCCTTCACTTGGGACACTTCGTAGGCTCACTACGCCGTCGCGTGGAGCTGCAAAACTCGGGACTCTTTGACAAGGTTTTCATCATGATTGCCGACGCTCAGGCACTGACCGACAATGCCGATAACCCCGAGAAGATACGCCAAAACATCATCGAGGTAGCCCTCGACTACCTGGCCTGCGGCATCGACCCGACGAAGAGCACCATCTTCATCCAATCACAGGTGGCCGAGCTGTGCGAACTGGCATTCTACTACATGAACCTCGTCACCGTGAGCCGCCTGCAGCGCAACCCGACGGTGAAGACGGAGATACAGATGCGCAACTTCGAGACGAGCATCCCCGTAGGATTCTTCACCTACCCCATCAGCCAGGCATCGGACATCACCGCCTTCCGCGCCACCACGGTGCCTGCCGGTGAGGACCAGCAGCCGATGATTGAACAGGCCCGCGAGATCGTGCGCCGCTTCAACGGAATCTACGGCGACACCCTCGTGGAGCCCGAGATACTGCTGCCCGACAATGCAGCCTGCATGCGCCTGCCGGGCACCGACGGCAAGGCCAAGATGTCGAAGTCGCTGGGCAACTGCATCTACCTGTCAGACTCCTCTGAGGAGGTGCGCAAGCGCGTGATGAGCATGTATACCGACCCCGACCACATCCGCGTGGAAGACCCCGGAAAGGTGGAGGGCAACACCGTATTCACCTACCTCGACGCCTTTTGCCGCCCCGAGCACTTTGCCCAATACTGGCCCGACTACAGCAGCCTCGACGAGCTGAAGGCCCACTACATGCGCGGCGGACTGGGCGACGTGAAGGTGAAGAAATTCCTCTACGCCATCCTCGAAGAGCTGCTCACCCCCATCCGCGAGCGCCGCAAGGAGTGGGAGAAGGATATCCCTGCCGTATTCGACATCCTGAAACGGGGTAGCGAGGCTGCCCGCGAAGTAGCTGCCGGCACACTGGCCGACGTACGCCGCGCCATGCGCATCGACTACTTCGACGATGCCGAACTGATTGCCGAACAATCACGCAAGTTCCAGGGTTAGAGGTTAGAGGTGCATCTTATCATCGACATAGGAAACTCTTCGGCCAAGGTCGCCACCTTCGAGAGCGACGACCTTGTCGAGCACATCCGCGTAGAGCACGCAGAGCTACCTACATGGCTGAGAACCAACGCCATGGACGGCGGTATAGAACGAGCCATCGTGTCGTCGGTAGTGCCACTCAGCGCTGAGCTGGAGCAGGCCATCGAGAGTCTACCCTATCCCTGCCTGCACATGTCGGCCCAGCTGAAAATGCCCTTCAGCATCGCCTATCAGACACCGGAGACGCTGGGCCCCGACCGCCTGGCCGCCGTGGCCGAAGCCTGTGCGCAGAAGCCCGGGAGCGACCTGCTGGTCATCGATATGGGCACCGCCATCACCTACGACATCGTGACCGCCCAAGGAGTCTACCTGGGAGGCAACATATCGCCAGGCATAGGGATGCGGTTCAAGGCGTTGCACCACTTCACCGGCAAACTGCCATTGGTGGACAAGGAGGGCGTGAGGGCCGACATCGGCAACACCACCGAGACCGCCATCCGCGAGGGAGTTTTGCAAGGTGTATGTTATGAAATCGAGGGCTACATACGCGCCTGTAGTATTAAATATCCCAAACTTTTGGTTTTTTTAACAGGCGGCGGCACGTTTCTCTTGGATAATCGGGCAAAAAATCGCACCTTTGCAGACAATTTGCTCGTCGTAAAAGGACTGAACAGAATTTTAACGCTAAACAAATGAAGATATTCAAGGCACTCTCCATCTTGGCCGTAGCATTGTTCACACTGCCCATTTTCGCTGAAAACGGTATGAATTCGCCGTATACACGATATGGGTTCGGACAGTTGTCCATGATGGAGGTCGGCGTAAACAAAGGCATGGGCGGCACAGGCATCGGCATGCAGAACAATAGCCAGATAAACATGCTCAACCCCGCCTCGTATGCTGCTGTTGACACACTCACCTTCCTGCTTGATGTAGGAATGAGCCTGCACAACGCCAACTTTGCCGAGGGCAACGTCAAGATGAATGCCCGCAACACGACATTCGACTACATCGCCATGCAGTTCCGCCTGATGCCCAAGCTCGGCATGACCATCGGCATGACGCCCTTCTCGAACATCGGGTACAACTTCAGCAACACACAGGTGATACGCGACGACGAAGACGGCATGGTGACCACCACCAATCGCTACTACGGCGACGGAGGTCTGCGCAATGTAACCGCTGGCCTCGGATGGAGCCCCCTCAAAGGTTTCTCCATAGGTGCCAATCTCGCCTACATGTACGGAGAGATTTACCACTACGTCTACAACCAATACAGCGAATCGGCAATCAGCACCCGCACCAAGCAGTACATGGCCGACATCACCACCTACAAGGTGGACCTCGGCATGCAGTACGCGAAGAGCTTCGGTAAGAACCGGATCACGCTGGGCGCCACCTACCAGCTGGGACACGCCATCGACGACGAGGCCTACATCATCGACATGATATCTACCGGAGGCACTGTCACCAATAGCGACACTACGAGGGCAGCCAAGTTCAGCATCCCCACAGGCATCGGCGCAGGTCTGTCATACACCTTCGACGACCGACTGACCATCGCGGCCGACTACAGCATGCAGAAGTACAGCACGGCCGACTTCTTCAGCACTCCGGAAGCCGCTTACAAGGGAGCCGACTACCACCGTGCATCCGTGGGCTTCGAGTACATACCCGAGCGTGTCACCCGCAAGCTATTCCGTCGTGCACGCTACCGTGCAGGCCTCCATTGCGCCACCTCGCACTACCTCGTGGGAGAGCACAGAGGCCCCACCGAATATGGCGCCACCATCGGCATAGGACTCCCCATCATGAACGGTTGGAGCGCCAAGAGCATCGTCAACATATCCGGACAAGCCGTACACGTACGCCCCAACCAACCGGGCATGATTACCGAGAACTACCTCCGCCTGAGCATCGGCCTCTCGTTCAACGAGGGATGGTTCGACAAGTGGAAAGTGCAGTAAGCAGGTCGCGGAAAAAAGATTATGGGCAGGAGCCAACCGTTAAACTTTCACCAAAAGAAGCAGTCTAAATAATAATAGGAACAAGAATAACAACAACTAAATACACTAAAAGAACAATGAGAATTAAAGCTATTATCGCATTATTTGCATTGACCTCCTCTGTAGCTATGGCGCAGAAGGGAGTGGAAGACGGTTCGCGCTTCGGACACGGACAAGACAGTATCGATTGCTTGAACAACATCAGCCTGTATAGCGAATACTTAAAGACCAAGAACTATACGGATGCCTATAACTATTGGCAGAAAGTATTTGCAGACGCACCTTTTGCCCAACACAGTATATACACCAACGGTGTGGCTATCCTGAAGAATCTGATTGCCGGTACCAAAGACATGGCCGAGCGCAAGAAATATGCCGACGAACTGATGGCAGTATATGACCAGCAGCTCAAATACCTCGACAAGTTGAACCTTCTGAGAAAATCACCCTGGACAGACTTCTACATCAAAGGCGAAAAGGCACACACCTACATCACCTACTACCCCGGTATGGACCTAAACAAGGCATATGAGATGCTGGCCGAGGCACTTGAGCTAGGCAAGGAGAAAAACCAATATTATCTTATCGGTGACTTCATGAAAATTTCTACCTCTAAGTTCAAGAAGGAGGAGGCTCACCGCGAGCAACTCATCCAGGACTACCTCACAGCCTCAGAGCTCATCAACAAGATTGCTGAGATAGCCAACAACAGCACTTCGGCCCAGAAAGAGACTCTCATCAAGGCCGTTGCTAGCACCAAGGAGAATGTAGATGCCTACTTCATCAACAGTGGAGCAGCTGATTGCGAGCAATTGGAAGCCATCTACGCACCCAAAGTAGAAGAGAACAAGGACAACCTGGAGTACCTGAAGAAAGTGGTAAGCATCATGGGTATGCTCGCCTGCACCGAGTCAAACACATACTACACCGCATCTGAATATGCCCACAACATCGCCCCCACAGCTGAAACAGCTGCCGGATGCGCTTACCGCTATTTCAAGCGCGGCGAGATAAACAAATCCATCGAGTTCTTCGACCAAGCCATCGAGCTCGACAGCACCAATCTGGGCAAAGCCGAGTACTGCTATAAGGCTGCCGTCATCCTCAACTCTGACAAGCAATTGAGCAAGGCCAAAGGCTATACCACACGCGCCATCAGCCTCAATGCCAACAAGGGAGCTTACTATATCTTATTGGCCAATATCTATGCAGCAGCTCCCCAATGGAATGACGATGCCAACCTCAACAATTGCAAGTACTTCGTCGTACTCGACAAGCTCTATCAAGCCAAGCGCGTCGATGAGTCTGTTGCCGAGGAGGCCAACAAAATGATTTCTGCCTACTCTACACATACTCCTGCCGTAGAAGAGCTCTTCTTCCTAGGCTACAAGAAAGGCGACCAAGTAAAGGTTGGCGGTATTATCAACGAAACAACCACTATCCGCTAATTGGACTACACGATACATACCAAATCCCATAGCATAGCAACCGTCGTTCAGGCGGTTGTTATGCTGTTTCTTTTCACAGCCTGCTCCAAAGGTAAGGAACCACTTTCCGAAGCCATCACCAACCGCGACTCCGTACCCGTAATGGTGACTCGCGACGTTTCCACCTACATCAGCGACTCGGGCGTGGTACGCTATAAAATTATTGCCGACGAGTGGAGGGTATACGACCGTCTCGACCCTTCTATGTGGACATTCGAGGAGGGCGTCTATTTGGAAAAGTTCAACAATGATCTCAGCATCGAAGCCACCATCGTGGCCGACACAGCCTACTACTACGACAAGAAGGAACTGTGGGAACTGCGCGGCAACGTACACATCGAAAATGAACAGGACGAGCAGTTCGACACCCAACTACTGTTCTGGAACCAGAAAACCAAACAAGTATACTCCGACCTATACATTCGCATACGACAACAGAAGCGCATCATCACAGGCATAGGATTCACCTCAAATCAGGAGTTCACCAAGTATACCATCAAGAAGACACAAGGCATATTTCCCATCAAGGAGGAAAAAGCAGTGCCTAACAGCGCAGCTAATGCCACCGACACCATCGCCCCCACTCCCCAAGCCGACTAACACTGTCTGGTGCAGCGGACAAAAATCAAAATTGACACGCTGCATATGCATTTAAGGTCTTCATAAAGGGACTAAAAACTATTATTAGCGTCGAAATTAAGGAACGACGCTATTTTTTGTCCTAATCTTTATGCCGTTACCAGTTTTTTTCGTACCTTCGTGCGCTCAAAACCATTTGAATTAATAAAAAACTAAAAATAACAAAAAAATGGCAACATTACAAACAGTCAGAAAACACGGAGTCGTCATGGTGCTTATCATCGGCTTGGCTCTGTTTGCATTCATTGCAGGCGATGCCGCACAGGTATTGCAACCACACCAGAATTCACAGAATGTAGGTGAAATCAACGGCACCAAGATTGATGCCCAAGCTTATCAGAAGATGGTAGAGGAATACTCACAAGCCATCAACTTCATCCGCAACGGTGCCCCCCTTACCGAAGCCGAGAACGCACAAGTCAAGGATGAGGTATGGAGCAGACTCGTTAGCAACATCCTCGTAGGCGAGCAGGCCAAGAAGTTGGGCCTCACCGTTACCCCCGCAGAACTTCAAGCGGTTATCGATGAAGGTACTGATCCCCTGTTGGCACAGTCTGCATTCCGCAGCGAGACAACAGGCAAGTTCGACCGCGACGTACTCATGAACTTCCTCGCCCAGTATGCCACTATGGATCCCGAGGTGATGCCTGCTGAGTATATCGACTATTACAACCAGCTCTACAACTACTGGAAGTTTATTGAGAGCAACCTCGAGAGCAGCCTCTTGATGCAGAAGTACGAGGCTCTTATCACCGCAGCACAGCTTACCAACCCCGTAGCTGCAGAGCACAACTTCAACGCACGCAACACACATGCAGAGGTAGCCTATGCCGTAGTACCTTTCAACAGCATAGCCGACTCACTCGTAAAGGTTAGCGACGCCGACATCAAAAAGCTCTACAACGCCAAGAAGGAGCTCTACAAGCAACCTGCCGAGACACGCGCCATCAAGTACATCGACGTAGCTGTAGTACCCAGCCAGGCCGACCGCGACGACCTTCAGAAGGAAGTAGCCGAATATGCTGAGCAGCTCGCTACCACAGAGGACTTGGCAGCCCTCACCCGTCTGGCCAACTCTACAATAGCTTATTCAGAGGTTCCTGTTTCTGAGAACGGTCTACCCACCGACATCGTTGCTCACCTTGATTCTGTAAAGGGCGACGAAGTATACGGTCCCTACTACAATCAGGCAGACGACTCATACAACGCATTCCGCCTCCTTACCAAGACACAACTTCCCGACTCTGTACAGTTCCGTCAGATTCAGGTAGCTGATGCCGATGCTGCACGCACCAAGACCTTGGCCGACAGTATCTACAACGCCTTGAAGCAGGGTGCCGACTTTGCAGAGCTCGCAACCAAGTATGGACAGCCCTCTGAGCCCGCATGGATTGCAACAGCCAACATTGAAGGTGCTGGCATCACTGGCGATAACGCAACCTACCTCAACACCCTCTTCGGTATGAAGAAGAACGAGCTCAAGCAGCTCAGCCTTGCAGGTGGCGAACTCATCATTCAGGTTGTTGACACTAAGAACCCCATCGAGAAGTACACTGCCGCTATCATCAAGCGTCCCGCATACTTCAGCAACGAGACCTATGCAGAGGCTTATAACAAGCTCAGCGCTTTCGTAGCCGACAACCAATCACTCGAAGATATCGAGGCCAATGCCGAGGAAGCAGGTTTCCGTCTCTACCCCATCAGCGAGCTTAGCAATGCAGCTCACACCATCGGTGGTGTGCAAGGCACTCGTGAAGCACTCCGTTGGGTATTCAATGCCGAGAAGGGCGAAGTTTCACAGATCTTCGAAGCTGGCGAGAACGATCACCTCATGGTAGTAGCTCTCTCTGACATCCACAAAGCAGGCTATCGCCCCGTAGAGCAGTTTGCCGACATGTTCCGCATGCAGGCACTTAACGACAAGAAAGCAGAAAAGATTCTTGCCGATGCCAAGAACGTAAAGACTATGCAGGAAGCTCTCGCCCTCAGTGACGTAAAGGCCGACACACTCCGTCGCGTAAGCTTCTCTTCACCTGCCTACATCAGCAAGGTACCCTCTAGCGAGCCCGCAATAAGCGGTGCTGCAGCAGCCCTCGAAGAGGGTGCATTCAGCGCACCTATCAAGGGTAATGGAGGCGTATACTTCCTTCAGGTTATCAAGAAGAAGAATGGCGTTGCTAAGTTTGATGCTGCAGCCGAGCAAAGCACACTTGAGAATGTTGCTACCCGTAACATCAACTCAAACACCATCATGAACGAGCTTTACCGCAAGGGTGACATCAAGGACAACCGCTACCGCTTCTTCTAACAACACACACATCCGTTCCCATAAATATAGTTAGTAAAAATAAGTGCGAGGAAATTTCCTCGCACTTATTTTTGTGTTCGTACGTAGCACTAGAGATTCATTTATAGCACCTAGGAAATACAGATATCAACCATATCAACCCTCGGCTATTCTCAAGCATTATTGAAGATACCGTTTTAAGGATACCGTTTTAAGAATACTTGCGAGGATAGCGAAACAAGATGCCGAGAAGAGCAATAGCACCAAGGGCAAAGGGATAGTAGAGATAGCCGATGATAGCGAAGGGTGTGATGGAGGCGAGCCCGGCAGCCATAAGGAGTTGAGCTCCATAAGGTATGATACCTTGGGCAAAGCAACTGAAAGTGTCGAGCAGTGAGGCGCTCATACGACCGTCTACCCCATAGCGGTCGGCAATATCGCGCGCCATAGGGCCCACGGTGATAAGAGCTACGGTATTGTTGGCGGTGCAAAGGTCAGCCAACACGACGAGCAGGGCAATGGTGAGCTTGGCTCCACGCTTGCCGTTGATGCGGCGGGTAAGCACACGGATGAGGTAGTCGATACCACCATTATGACGTATCAGAGCAAGCATACCGCCAGCCAGAAGAGTTACGATGATAAGCTCGCTCATACCCATGATACCTTCACCCATAGCGGCCATCCAGCCCATGAAGTCGAAGCTGCCACTGAGCATACCGATAACACCTGCCAGCACGATGCCAATGAGCAGCACAGCAAGGACATCGAATCCCATGACAGCGAGTACGAGCACAGCCACGTAAGGAACCACCTTGTACCACTCGGGCATAGGCACACTGGCAGGAGCCTCAACTCCACTGCCGATGATGATGTAGAGCACCAGTACAATGATAGCTGCAGGAGCAACAAGGTAGATATTGGCCTTGAACTTATCGCTCATGCGGCACTGCTGGGTTTGCGTAGCCACGATGGTGGTATCGGAGATGAAGGAGAGGTTATCACCGAAGAAGGAGCCGCCTACCACAAGAGCCACGATGAGAGGAAGCGAGGCACCCGTCTGCTCGGCAATGCCTACAGCCACTGGAGTGAGCGCCACCACGGTGCCCACCGAGGTGCCTATGGAGAGGGAGATGAAGCAAGCTGCAATGAAGAGACCTGGCAGGAGCATCCCCTCGGGGAGTAGCCTAAGCGTGAGGTTAACGGTGGCATCAATAGCTCCCATAGCACCTGCTGCCTTGGCAAAGGCACCGGCAAGGATGAATATCCACACCATGAGCATCATATTCGTGTCGCCTGCGCCACGGGAGAAGACAGCTATGCGCTCCTTGAGACACAACTTGGGTGTGATACATACGGCATAGGCCGAGGCCGTGAGAAAAGCAACTGTCAATGGTACCTTATAAAAGTCACCAGCCAGCAGTGAACCTACGAGGTAGACTGCCATAAACACGAGCATAGGAGATAGGGCAAGCATGGATTTGTATTGAAGGTAAAGGACCCAAAACGATTTTAACTAAATATAATCTTTGCACGGCAAGCCACTTCACCTGCCTCCTTACGAATTTCAACGTCGTATTCATGTCCATCGTCTTTCTTGTCCATAAATACGGAGAGACGTTCGCGATAGAAGCACTCGGCACTGTAACTCACCTCGACGCGGCGTATGGTATGGGTGCGGAAAATCTCGAGCGGCAGACAGTTGAGGATATGCTCGATGTATTTTACGCTGTTGAGATGCCCATTGTAGTCAATATCGCAATAGAGTGGCATGAACTCGCCTAAAGGCTCGGTGGCGGTGACACGAGCGCGGCTCACTCCCTTGATAGGGCACTCCTCATCACAGCTGTAGGCTGCCAGTTCACCATCGTAAAGCGTGGTGAGGTCGGCTGGCTGGCGTGTGGCTATATCGATGAGCGCCCAGGTGGTACGAGCATAACCTATGGCACGGCCGTCAGCTGAGAGCACACGGAAGTTACGCGATGTAAACAGACGGTTGACACTCTCAACCCAAGTTTCCACGAAGTAGGTATCGCCCTCGCCTGGGTATTCGTATATCTCGATAGCCAAGCGCGAGAGTACCCACGTTTTGCCATCGGCACTGAGGCGTTCCTTGCCAAAACCGCGTTCATTGGCATGATTACCTGCAGTAATAAGCATCTTATTGGCCAGAAAGCCAAACGAAAGCCCACCTGTATAGTCTATCTGAAAGGTTTCAACCTCGAAAGGATATTTTCCAATTAGTGATTTCATATTTCCTACAATTAAAGTTTTCAAAGTATTTACACATAGGTATCCAATCATTCTACTCTACTTCATCAAACGGTAGCATCAGCTCCATACGCTTGATTTCATTGCCGCGGTCGTGGAAGGTACCATCAATATTGACATTTGTCGCCCGTTCCAGCAATATGCTACTCTTGTTCCAATGGAACAAAGGATAGTCTGAATTCTTGCGAATACTGTTGCCCTTGAAGAGCAGTCCGTCTACCGACTTGGCATAGAGCAAGGGGTAGTCAAAGGTTTCAAACACGTTGTCGACAATGCGTATGGCATTCTTCTTGCCTCCGTGGAAGTAGGCTTTCTGGGCATTCAGGTCGGGAATCTCGGGATAAATGGAGATAACGGCACTGGTAAACTGAAACATATTGGTGAGCGCATTCACGAACCGATTGCGGCGGATGATGACATTGCGGCAAGCACCCGTCTCGTACCACCCGTTGCAGTCGCCACAGAGGAGAATGGCCGTGCCGGAGGTATGGTCGAAAAGGTTGTCCTCCACCACCGTGCGCTTGGGAGTACTGAAAAGCGTGCCACGGGCACGATTGTTACGAATGGTGTTATGGGCAAAGTATACCTCGGGAGTCCATGTCAGGTTCTCTATACCGAAGCCCTCGGCAGCCGTAATCACCTCAGGAAGCGGGTCGGCGAAGCGAATGACAAACTCCTTGGCTCCGTGAGACACGCCGTGCTGCCAACCGGTTTTATGCAGAGGCGTTGAACCCTCCGACACCTCCGATATCTCGGCCACCGCAGTGACAAAAGGTTCAGCACCGCCCACCAGTTCCATCGTGCGTGAGCGCACAAACTGCACCTTGTCACCCACATAGCCCCAGTCGAAGCCCCAAGCCTGTCCGTGCATATAGCGAGCCTTGACAGTATGTTCATCGATGCGTTCCATTACTTTCAGATAGGTGCCGTGCACATTGATGGCGTCGTCCATCATCCCTTCATAGAGACCGTTCACCGAGCGTATCTTTCCCTTACAGCCCGAGAAGTGGGTGGCATCGGCCTGAGTGGTAAAGTATCGTGGGTCGTCATCGCCGCGCAGGCACACCGAGAAACCGTCGAGCGTGATATCCTCACTCATCTGCGCCAGCAAGCCCATACCCTCGGCATAGTGTACCTTGATATTTTCGAGGCGCGTATCCTTGGCATGACTCACAAAGATGCCCGGTGAAGGACGTTCGTAGGTACGCATAGCCACTATGGTACCTGGTTTGAGGCGACTATCCTTCCATACAGGACTGCGGAAAGTGCGCTCATCCACCTGCACTACTTGATGCACGGGAGTGCCTATGTCCGACGTATTGAAGACGATATGGCGCGTGTCGGGCTCAAAGGCGATGCCCCACCCCGGACGCATGGCCCATTCCTCACCACAATGCTCGAAAGCCCCCTCGGCAGTGACGCGGGCATTGACCCACGGAGCCACACGGAAGGTGATGCCTTCTTCGGCATCATACGAGAGCACCTCGGCCTGAGCGATATGGGGAGTAGCAAAGTCGATGCTGAAGTTGCGTAGCGTACAGTTCGCAGTGCCCACCACGCTCAGCGGCAACATACGGCCGTGAAAGATGAAGTCGGCCCCGCAGCCATCGAGCGTGAGTCCGTCAAAGCCCTCTATGGCAATGCCCACCGCACGGTCGGCATGCTGGTCGTGATTGGAGATGTAATATTCCTTGTGCACCGCCCCTTCGGGATAGAAATGATACCGCCCCGGCGCAAAACGCACCGTCACCGCCTTGCCGGCAGCCTCGGTCTTCACCTTCTCCAGCATCTGAGCCACGAGCGGAGCCATATCTGCCTGCGTATCGGGCACAACGCCATACGATGAAGCATCATAAATCAACCGTGCACTAGCGTTAGCCATAAACAACATGCACGCCATCAAAGCCATAAAAACACGTCTCATAAAATCAATAAGCATAGTTTTTTGTGCAAAGATAACATTTTTTCTCGCGAAACATACAGAATGAGTACACATCTCTATAGATTATCCCCCAAAAAAAGAAAACGAGACTGATATATTCTTCTTTAAAAAAGGCACTCTCTATAGCAACAACAGCACTAAAAAGAGTATCTTTGCAACAGCAAACCGAAAACAACTAAATATGGAAGGTTACAGAACAAAACAACACCCTATTCCTGTAAAACGTTACTGCCGTACTATGGACCTCAAGCCAGACGACACGCTCATCAGGGAGTACATCCACCGACATAGCAAGGAAGAATCCTGGCCAGAGATTCTAGAGGGCATACGCGAAGTTGGCATTCTAGAAATGGAAATCTACATTTTAGGCAATCGTCTCTTTATGATTGTAGACACGCCACTAGACTTTGATTGGGAGAGCGCCATGAAACGTCTCGCTACACTCCCTCGCCAACAAGAATGGGAGGATTTCATGGCCATATTCCAACAATGCAATGAGGGAGATACAGCTGACGATAAATGGAAGATGATGGAGCGCATGTTCTATCTGTATGATTGAGGAATCTTAAAGACATACTATCTTTGGAAATCCCGACCAAGCTATAGCCTCTCAGTAATAAAATTTAGTAAATAAAAAGAGCAATATTCATTCGTTTATGTTATCTTTGCATCAAAATGCTTCTATAACATATAAAAAACGAATCTATACCAATATGCAGAAGAGCGATAGTATCGTTATCATCCCTACGTATAACGAAAAGGAAAACATCGAGAATATCATCCGTGCCGTATTCGGCTTGGAGAAGACATTCCATATACTAATCATCGAGGACGGCTCGCCCGACGGTACCGCTGCCATCGTCAAGGAGTTGCAGAAGGAGTTCCCCGAGCGTCTGTTCATGATAGAGCGTACAGGCAAGCTCGGCCTTGGCACCGCCTATATCTGTGGTTTCAAGTGGGCCGTAGATCATAAGTACGACTATATCTTCGAGATGGATGCCGACTTCTCGCACAACCCCAACGACCTGCCCCGCCTCTACAATGCCTGTGCCAATGAGGGCTTTGATGTGGCTATCGGCTCTCGCTACGTGAGCGGCGTGAATGTGGTGAACTGGCCCATGGGACGCGTACTTATGTCGTACTACGCCTCCAAATACGTGCAGTTTGTGACGGGCATCAAGGTGAAGGATACCACCGCAGGCTTCAAGTGCTACCGCCGCGAGGTGCTGGAGACCATCGAGCTCGACAAGGTACGCTTCAAAGGTTACGCCTTCCAGATAGAAATGAAGTTTACCGCCTATAAGTGCGGATTCAAAATCAAGGAAGTGCCCGTCATCTTCGTCAACCGCGAGCTGGGCACCTCGAAGATGAACAGCAGCATCTTTGGCGAGGCCGTATTCGGTGTCATGCGCCTCAGATGGGACGGATGGTTCCGCAAATATCCCAAGAGAGTTTCACAGAACTAACAAGAAAGGAGGGTGTGTCTAAAAAAACTACTGACACACCCTCTTCTTATTATATACATGCTCCCCTAGGTAGAAGTTTTTCCGCTCAAGCCTGCGCAAGTATGGATATTTTTGCGTAAGTTTGCATTCAACATTAAGCATTCAAATACATGACTACTCTTATCTATAACGCCACCATCGTCAACGAAGGAGAGCAGTACGTTGGCAGCCTGCTCATCGAGGACGACAAGATAGCCGCCATCCTGCGCGGCAAGGAGAACCACGACATCGTGGCCGACCACACGACAGACGCTACAGGGCAGTATCTGCTGCCGGGAGCCATCGACGACCACGTGCACTTCCGCGACCCGGGACTCACCCACAAGGCCGACATGCGCAGCGAGAGCCGCGCGGCAGCACGCGGAGGTATCACCTCGGTGATGGACATGCCCAACTGCAACCCGCAGACTACCACCCTGGAGGCGCTGGAGGCGAAGTTTGCCGAGGCGCAGGAGAGGTGTCTCGTCAACCACAGCTTCTACCTCGGGGCCACGACGGACAATATCGGGGAGATACGCCGCATGGACCCACGCACGGTGTGTGGCGTGAAGCTCTTCATGGGCAGCAGCACGGGCGGCATGCTCGTCGACCAAGAGGAGCGTATCGAGGCCATCTTCCACGAAGCTCCCACGCTCATCGCCCTGCACTGCGAGGACCAGCACATCATATCGGCCAACACCGCCAAGTACAGAGAGGAGACCCACAGCGACGACCCCGACGTGCGGTACCACCCGCTCATACGCAGCGAGGAGGCCTGCTACCGGTCGACAGCCAAGGCCGTAGAACTTGCTCAGCGGACGGGAGCACACATACACGTCATGCACATCACCACAGCCCGCGAGCTGGAGCTGCTCGAAGGAGGCAGCCTGCCGAGGAAGCACATCACCGCCGAGGTGTGCCTGCCCCACCTCTACTATACCGATGCCGACTATGCCACCTACGGCACACGCATCAAGTGCAACCCCGCCGTGAAGACGGCTGCCGACCGCGACGCACTGCGCCAGGCCCTGCGCGATGGACGCATCGACGTCGTAGGCACCGACCATGCGCCCCACCTGCCCAAGGAGAAGGAGGGCGGATGCCTGAAGGCTGCATCGGGCATACCCACCATACAGTATGTATTGCCTGCCATGCTGGAACTCAGCGACGAAGGCATCGTCAGCCTGCCCGAGATCGTGGAGAAGATGGCCCACAACCCGGCTATATTATATAAGGTGAGCCGACGCGGATTTATCCGCCCGGGCTACCAGGCCGACCTCGTGCTCGTGAAGCCCGACGCACCCCATACGGTGAGCGCGGACAAGATCGTCAGCAAGTGTGGTTGGAGCCCCTTCGAGGGACATACTTTCCGCTGGGACATCACCCACACCTGGGTAAATGGTCGCGCTGTATACCGGGAGGGAGAGTTCGACGAGCAGCAGATGGGCCAGCGACTGACGTTTGAGAGATGAGACGAGTGCTGACCTACACCGTCCGCGAGGTGGTGCCCTACATTAACTGGCTCTACTTCTTCCACGCGTGGGGCATGGAGCCCCGCTTTGCCACGGTGGCCGACGTGCACGACTGCCCCGCCTGCCGTGAGGAATGGATAGCATCATTTTCCACAGCGGAGCAGCCCAAGGCCCGCGAGGCGTGCCGACTCTATCGGGAGGCCACGGAGCTGCTGGGCCAGTGGACCGATGAACCCATCTGCCATGCTCTGTTTCTCCTTGCTGATGCCTACAGCGATGGCGATGACATCGTCGTTGCGGGAAAGCGCATCCCCTTCCTGCGCCAACAACATGTGGGCAAATCGGGCTACACGCTTTGCTTGAGCGACTTCATAGCTCCTCGCAGAGACTTACCTGCAGAGGCCGACCCCATAGCGCACAGGATAGGTGTGTTTGCTGCTACCATCAAGGTTCGTGCTAGCGAGCGAGAGTCAAGCTTGCTTGAGTTCTCACAGCGAGCGCAGCCGAAGCTCAACAACGAAGTTGTTAACCATCAACCAAACACCCTCCTCCACTCCACCCTCGCCGACCGCCTTGCCGAGGCCACGGCCGAGAGGATGCACGAAGAGGTGCGCAAGCACTACTGGGGCTATGCCAAGGACGAGCAGCTCACCATGCAGGAACTCCATGCCGAGAAATTCCAGGGCATACGCCCAGCAGTAGGCTATCCTAGCCTACCCGACCAATCCATAAATTTTCTGATTGACGAATTGCTACGCCTTGAAGATATCGGCATCGCTATCTCCGAGCACGGGGCCATGATACCACATAGCAGCGTGTCGGGGTTCATGTTTGCCCATCCCAAGGCACATTATTTTTCAGTAGGTAACATTGGCGAAGACCAATTGTGCGACTACTCCTCACGACGAGGCTTATCGGTCGATACGTTGCGCAACTTCCTAGTCAGCAACCTATAAATTAAAAGACACGTAAGACAAAACAGCATAGATTCTCCGCAACCTAATCACCATACACCACATCGGCCATACCGTGCTTTTCCATATTCTCACGGGCCATCTGTAAAAACTTGCTTATCGAGGGCTGCTCCAGAAACTGCTTCGGAGCATCATCAATCACCGTCTGCATTAGCGGTGTTATCATCGGACGAGGCAATCCATTGCAAAGCATCGAAAACCCACATAGGCCCAACACATTGTCATAGTTGCTGCCGATGAAGCTGCATACCAACGTCTCCATCGCCTCGCTCAGTGACCTATATGCAGAGTCTACTCGCGTTTCAATCTCGCTCTGCGAGTAACCGTTCATAATCATCTGTGACTCCATACGCTCCATTTCCACAGCCTTTAGATCCAACTTATACTTGCTGGCAATAAACCTATACAGCGAGTCATTGAGTGGTGTTCCCTCCACCTTGAGCATAATGTTGCTGATAATTACATCCATCTTCCCCGGCTCCAGGATAATAGGCATTATAGGTTGTCCGTCAAGAAATAGCGTAGCTATCATATTCGAGTCTACCTTACCCTTCATCGTGAACTTGCCGTGCAGCACCTCGCACGAGTCGAGCAGTTTCCACTCATTATCGTCCGATGTCATTAGCATAATAGTTTTCCCGTCGATATTTGAGATATTCGACGTCCCTAGGATGCGATAAGCATCAGAGCACGACATGGAGAAGATGCTCGACACCAAACTCAGTATGTACAGGAGCCTATTCATCGTGTTTCAGTTGAAAAACAATGCAAAAATAAAAGGTATTCTTGAATCAAGAAAACCTTTTAATTATATTTAAGTATTATTCATGATTTTGATTGGAGGGAATAGGCTATGGTTGAGGGTTAACACTAAAAACTATCATCCATCAATCAACATTCTCCTTCTCATATTCCTGTGGAATACGGAATGCCGTGTATAGCTGCAGTATACATCCTACGAGCAGACACAGAATCCACTCATTATGCTCACATACGAGCATCAGTACCCCTGCCAGCATCAGTGCTATGGCACCCAGTATCTGCTGACGGCGCAGACGGCGCAAAATCCAGTTCGTGCCCGTGTAGCGGTCAAGCATCTGCATAGCACCAAACATAAAAGACCCCACAATATACAAATAAGGTGCCCACACCCATTTCGTGATATACAAGGCAGCACCTGCCACCAGCATGATACCGCCCAAGATATAGATATAGTTATACAGTTTTTTCATTCTATGATAAATACCTCTTCATCAGGCAAGTGCATTCCATACTTCTCACGGGCTATACGCTCCAAGTTTCCGCTATCCTTTTCCAGTTGTTGCAGACCTCTCAGGCTTGAGTCGCGCACGGCCTCATAATACTCAATCTCCTTCTCCAGACTCACTCGCTGTTGTCTATATTTCCAGCGCAGCATCAGGTTGTTCTGATCCAGAAAACAGATTATCAGCAGAAACGCCACTATCGTAATCACATACTTATAGCGTCCGACACGCCCGAAGAAGTCCTTCATTTTACCCATATATTCACTTCGTTTCGAAAGATTGTACAAAGATACGAATAAGCGAGTGAAAAGTCAAGTTTACTTGAACTTTTTGCAACGAGCGCAAGTATCTTCATGGCTAAGCCATAAAGATAGAGGCTTTAATTCGGAAAATCTATCATTTCGATGGTAAAAATATAAAAGCCCTGCACACACAAAGGAGGACCCAGCCTAACTGAGTCCTCCTTAACTAATTCATTATTATATGATGAACTACTTCACTACAATCTTACGTCCATTCACAATATAGATTCCACCCTTGAGGCTTTCAGTATCTGTCACCTTACGTCCCTTGAGGTCGTAAATTGTCAATTGTGATTTGTCAATTGTCAGTTGCTCTATGGCATCGTCAATGTTCGCCGTATAAGTCACGTCGTGAGCCGGCATTGTTTCGTAGGTTTCGCCTATCCAGCCAAGGAAGGTGTAACCCTCTTCAGTAGGCTCATATACATACTCGGGGATGGCCTCCCCATAGGCTACCTCCTCGGTGTGCACAAGCATGGCTCCTACAAAATAGTATACCCTATATGTGTTGGCGGTATACGTACCCTCATATACGACATCATGAGCCGGTACTGTTCCTGCAACTTCTCCCCATCCGCTAAAGGTATAGCCCTCACGTTCCGGGACAGTAGGAGCAATGATAACGCTACCATACTCGAGCGAATCTGCAGCCAGCACAATTCCATCAATCTTAAAGGTCACAAGATATTTGTTGATGGTGAACACACCACTGATGATCACATCCTCGGCTGGCATCGTAGTGGGAATCTCGCTCCATCCGCTGAAGGTGTAACCCTCCTTCGAGGGAACTTCTACTGTAGGAATCTCCGTTCCATACGCTACTTGGAAGGTCTTGTACACTTCACCGTCCACCATGTAGGTTACGGTATAGGCATCGGTAACGAAATGGCCGTTGATGGTCACATCATGGGCAGGCATTGTGCGCGGGGCATCCAGCCAGCCACTGAAAGTATAACCGTCCTTGGCGGGAGCATCAATCAGTGTGATGGTAGCACCATAAGTGACAATCACTGTTTGGTACACCTCGCCATCCACCATATAGGTTATCGTGTAAGTATTGACCGTAAATGTTCCACTGATGGTCACATCCTCGGCTGGCATCGTAGCTGGCACGCCGCTCCATCCGCTGAAGGTATGCCCCTCCTTGGTCGGAACAGCAATGGCAGTCACTGCACTGCCATAGGCCAGACTTTCGGTCTTGTACACTTCACCGTCCACCATATAAGTAATGGTATAGCTGTTCACCATGAACGAACCTGTGACAGTGATGTTCTCTGCAGGCATCGTGGTAGGAATCTCGCTCCATCCGCTGAAGGTGTGCCCCTCTTTCACGGGAGACTCCACTGCGGTAACCGAAGCACCGTAGGCGTAGCTCTCAGTCTTGTACACCTCACCATCCACCATATAGGTTACGGTATAGGAGTTTACCGTGAAGCTGCCGCTTACCGTGACATCTCTCGCAGGCATCGTAGCGGGAATCTCGCTCCATCCGCTGAAGGTATGCCCCTCTTTGGCCGGAACAGCAATGGCGGTCACTGCACTGCCATAGGCCAGGCTTTCGGTCTTGTATACTTCACCGTCCACCATATAGGTGATGGTATAGTTGTTTACCGTAAACGAACCTGTAACCGTAATGTCTCCCGCAGGCATCGTCTCAGGAGCCTCGCTCCAACCGCTGAAGGTGTGACCCTCCTTGGTAGGGGAAGCTATCAAGGTTATCGCACTGCCATATTCAACCAAAGCACGATGGTATTCCACGCCGTCAACTATATATATGATGGTGTAGGGATTATTCATATAGGAGCCTTCAAATACCAGGTCCTGTGCAGGCATCGTGTCGGGAACCTTACCCCAGCCACCGAATGTGAGGCCCTCCTTCTGCGGTACTTCAGGTACTTCGATGGCACTGCCATACTGCAGGGTATACTCTGCAAGTACTTCACCCTCCAGGATAAATGTTACGGTATAGCTGTTCACCGTAAACGCACCTGTGACAGTGACGTTCCCTGCAGGCATCGTGGTGGGAATCTCGCTCCATCCGCTGAAGGTGTGGCCCTCCTTGGTGGGAGCGGCAAAGGCTGTCACCTTGCTACCATAAGCCAGACTCTCGGTCTTGTACACCTTGCCGTCTACCATGTAGGTTATGGTATAGGAGTTTACCGTGAAGCTGCCGCTCACCGTGACATCCTTGGCAGGCATTGTAGCGGGCACGCCGCTCCATCCGCTGAAGGTATGCCCCTCCTTGGTCGGAACAGCAATGACAGTCACTGCACTGCCATAGGCCAGACTTTCGGTCTTGTACACTTCACCGTCCACCATATAAGTTACGGTATAGCTGTTCACCGTAAACGCACCTGTGACAGTGACGTCTCTCGCAGGCATCGTGGTAGGAATCTCGCTCCATCCGCTGAAGGTGTGGCCCTCCTTGGTGGGAGCGGCAACAGCTGTCACCTTGCTTCCATAAACCAGACTCTCGGTCTTGTACACCTTGCCGTCTACCATGTAGGTCATGGTGTAGGAGTTTACCGTGAAGCTGCCGTTCACCGTGACATCCTTGGCAGGCATTGTAGCGGGCACGCCGCTCCATCCGCTGAAGGTATGACCCTCCTTGGTGGGGGCTGCAATGGCTGTCACCTTGCTGCCGTAAGAGACATTCTCTACTCGGTATTCCACTCCGTCTACCATATATACAATACGGTATACATTGGGAGCAAATTCAGCCGTGAGGCTTGCATTCGCCTTTGCCTTGAATGTATAGGGATTGGCTGTACTCCCATCGGACCAACGGACGAAATGATAGCCCTCTACTGGGGTAGCTGTCAGAGTCACCGTAGCCCCGGCATCGAAGACACCTCCACCTGTTGCAGCGCCACCTTCCGTAGCGTCTACAGTTATCTCATACCGGGAACTTATGGTCAATGTGCCGTCAACAGTCACAGCCTCCATTTGTGTGGTGGCATCTGCTGCCAGCCTTACATCGCCAAGTGTCACAGGGAAACTCCCGGCCACAGCATCGGCCGCAGCCGACAAAGTGAGCGTGCATAGCACACCGTCATTACCCTTTAGCGCAGCTGTAGGCTGGGCATAGACAAGTATCAGGGCCGAGCGTTTGCTCTCGTTCCACTGATACTCTATCGTGTGTCCGTTGCTGCGCCCTTCGTTCATGGCAACTTCCTTGATGGAAACGCCTTGCGGAAGGGTCACCGTAAACTGTCCGCCCGAAACTGCAGACGCATTTTCCAGAGCTATCGGCAATGCCACTGCGCCACCTTGGGCGACGCTTCCCGAAGCCACTGAAAGCGTATTGGCCTGTGCCTGCACAGACAGGACGAAGCCTGTCAATGCTGCACATATACAGATTACTCTTTTCATCGATTGTACCAACTGTCGTGTCATTTCCATAAGAACTTAGCTTTTACGGTTGAACTTTCGGTTACGATCTCTATCACATAAGTGCCGGTAGGCAATGAACCGAGTGGCAGCAGGCGGTCATCGCCAACCAATTCTTCAGCTAATATGAAACGGCCGGCAGCATCGGTGAGCATGGCCACGGAGCCCGATGCCCCTATGATACGCAGTCCGCTGTCGGTCACGTCAACCTGTATGCCACCGATCGTTCGGTCCATACCTGTAGCTTCACCCACATGCAGGCTGCCCGATGACAGGGTGTATGAAAGCGTGTTCATATCGGCATCGACAAGGATGACGTCGGTGGGCGACAAGGCATACATGCCATCAGCCAAATTGACGGGAAGCGAAGCTTTCACCGTGAGCGTACCTGGAACAGAGCCGAGAGACGATGAGTAGGCCAGCAAAGTATAGGTATTGTCGGTAGCACCTGCCTTGCGGCCTACCAAGAGGCCCTGTGTAGCAGAGGAGAGTTCCACGCCTTCGGGCAGTGTCACATCGAACTGCACACCACTAACCTCAGCTGTAGACGACAGGTTGAAGTGCAGCAGCACCTCAGACATACCGTTGGCATAGGCGTCAGGTGCAGCAAGTCCGTACTGTGAAGCGCCTCCCTGAGCAGCACGGCGCTGCACCGAGAGTGCCTTGGCTACGGCATGCTTGTCGAGGATGATGCCGCTCACACCTACGATATCGGCCACATTGATGCTCTTGTCGCCGTTGATATCGGCAGTCGACAGCGTATAGGTGGGGAATGTGCGGCCATATACAAGGTCTACCTCGCACAGCACATCCATCACATCCACCTGCTCATCCTTGTTCACGTCGCCCAGCAGCAGCGTGCCGTCGCGCAGTAGCAGCGTGGTCACGGCTTCGCTCGTGCATCCGTTGCTGTTGGTATACGAATAGGTCAGCTGGTAGCTGCCAGTAGTGTTGCGCTTGGGATTAAACAGTTGCGCCTCCTTACCGTCAATATAGTAGGTGCCTCCTTCGGGCAGACCGCCAGAGAGAATCACTGCACTCTCGCTCGTGTGGAGTGGGAAATAATGGGCGATGGACACCTCGGGTAGGGCATTCACGCGGAAGGTTATTGCCGCCGACAAGGCATTGTCGACCGTAGCGCAGGGGTTTGAGGAGATGACGCGCACTTGCACCTTGTCATTATGAGCAAGTGTTTCCATCATCAGGGTGTCTGCCGTTGTCGTAGCTATCACCTCACCGTTGAGCAGCCATTCATACTCGGGGCGGTCGCCAGCATTCATCGCAGTAGCTTGCAGGCGTACGGCATCACCGTCACAGATTGTCTTGGCTGAGGCGGAGAGGCTTACCTTGGGGGCGTCAGTGGGAAGCACTACTATGGGGACATGACAAGTGTTCTCACAGTCGCCTACGGTCTTCACGCTGAGTGTAGCCATATAGTCGCCCGCCTTGGTATAGGTGTATACGAAGGCATCGTCGGCCTGGGAATCCTCCTTGCCGTCGCCGTTCATGTCCCAGCTGTAGGTGGTGGCATCAGTAGCTCCTTCGGTCATGTTGTATACGATGAGCTGCTCGCCCACGCATACCGTGTCGCCGGGAAGTTCCATGGCAGGAATCGCATTCATGCAGAATTTCTGTACGTAAGGAGTGCTCCACATGCCATTGGAAAGGGCACGGATATGCAGCACATGAGTGCCATAGTCCGCAGGAGATATGATTTCGGTATCGACAAACGCAAGGGCATCTCCGGTGAAGGGAAGTGCAGTGGCCTGGCCATAGCCCGGATCCTCGTCCCAATAGTACTCTACACGTTCGATAGCACCATCCGTGGCCGACACTGCCACGTAGTGAAGCAACGTGCTTGACCACTCACCACAGAATGAGCGTAAGCCCAACAGATGCACGCCTGTACTCAGCGTATCGGTAGGAATATCCAGTGTTATTGTGGTATGGTTGCCGTTTGCATTCACGGGATAGTCAGTAGCATTTCCAATGCCCGGGTCGGTGTCCCAGAAGTATTCCACCCGCTCAATGGCCCCATTGTTTGGTGCTACTGCTACGATACGGGTAAGGGTGCTCGACCATTGTTCGCCGCATCCGACACGCATACCCAGCAGATGTACACCGCCCTTCAGCGTGTCGGTCGGAATCTCCAGTGCGGCGATGGCTGTACTGCCGTCTACGGTGAGCGGCTGCTGTATGGCAAGTCCTATGCCTGGGTCATCATCCCAGAAGTACTCCACCTTGTCGGCCAATGCGCCGTTGTTGGCTACCGCTACGATATAATAATAGGTATGCGACCAATAGCCATTGTATACACGCATACCCAAGAGGTGCGCTCCATTGGCTATGCCATCGGTTGGGAGAGAGAGGGTCACGGCAGCTTCGCTACCACTCAGTGCCACGGGATAGTTTGTGGCATTACCTATTCCAGGGTCGGTATCCCAGAAGTATTCCACCTTCGCATTGCCGTCAAAGAGCGCCACTTTGAATACGGTGCGTAGCAATGTCGACGAATAGTTGTCGCCGTCAATAGCCCGTATACCCAGCAGGTTAGGTCCCTCTGCGAGTGCCTCGGTCGAGAGCGCACAGCTCACCGTACCGTTTGTCACCGCTACCTTGGTGCCCTTGCCTATACCGGGGTCGGTGTTCCAAAAGTATTCAATCTTGTCCTGTGCGTGAAGTGCTACACAGGCCATAAGGCTCAAACACATCATCCACCGCCGGGCATTATGCATCGGGGTTGGATATGCGTTATTCATTCTGACTCTTTATTTTAAGGGTGATATTCAATTTGCCGTCGGTAGGTGTATTAGGAATCTGTGCATCGTAGATGTAGGGCACAAACTGTGGGCGGCCACAAAGCACATAAGGATAGAGTCCGTCAAATGCACCGCAATCTACACCGTTAGTGCCGTAGCCCATGGCTGCACTGCCGGCCTTCAACTGATACTTCTCCTCCTGATTACCTTCGTTGACAAAGATGTCCTCCACCTTGGCAGCAATAAACTTGTTTGTAGGAAAGTCCGCCCAAGCATGCTCTGCATCAGTACTGAGCACATTGTTGGTGATAGTATTGTAGTCGGTGACAGCAGTATTATAAATAGTCATATAACTCCAATGAGTCACTACATTATCTGCAGTTGTTGTATGAGTCGTAGTATTAATAATAATATTATTGGTGATAGTGGAGTTCTTAATATCGTGCAACGGATGATAACTACTACCTGTATTAATGTAAGAATCATAAATTATTGTATTGTTCGAGATTATTCCATTGTCAATACCACGTACTTGTCCCAAAATAATAGAATTACGCAGGATAATTGGTGAACGTGGGTTCCCCGCACCACTTATATTCCCTGTGATATAACATCCTATGATTTTTACTCCGTCACACTTTGAATAGCCATAAGTGCTTACTCCTTGTGCTTTACAGCGTTCAATTGCTATATTGTTACAGGCTTTACTCCAGCCAATACTTCCCGAGACATTAACCCCTGTCAACTTAATATTATCAGCATTGATATTTATTCCTGCCACCATCGCCTCCTCACTTTCTGTAAGGTTATATCCCGTACCGATAATAGTCACTCCTTTGCTGATGGTCTGTGACGGAAGTCGACATCCGGGATCGAGGTAGAGCACATCGCCCGCATATACTTCGAGACTCGCCATTGCATCGTTGATGCTGAGGAAGTCCGCTTTCGCTTCGGGGTCATTGTTGATACGCCATGTTTTCGCCTGTGCAGCATTACAAACCAATGCTATCACAGCAATCGCTGTAAATAACTTTTTCATAACTGTTCACTTTGCTACGCCAAGTCCCTCCGCAGCGGTTATCATGTTTTAAAATAAAAAAGCGTGGGAATCTGTACCTGTCACTCGTCCCACGCATAGAGGCCTTCGCATTGCCCAACTCAGTAAAACGAGCAACGCCGAAGCCCACGCCGATATGTAAATACGCACAAACTGTATCTGCACAAACGCACAAATACGATGATTGTTCGGTAAAAATATACCCATGAGCATCTACCGTTGCTTTGTCTTAACGATACATTGAAAGTTGCGAAGTTCCAAACAGTTAAGGACAAAGCGCTAAGTAAACGCTTTTTTTATTATGTCATCCCACCCTTCCACCTTAATCCGTACAAATAAATCAAGGTATCGGCGTAAGGATGATGCAAAAGTAGTAAATATTTGGAAACAAAGAGTTGTTAATTGAAATTAATTTACCTTATGCTGTAAAAAATCGCCACATGGCTCTTAGCTTTTCATACATCGGGTAGGTCCTTTTTTTATAATGATTCTCTATCTATGTTCACGCCATCGCGGTGGCGTGAATCTGTCACCGCGGTGGAGTGCTCGCGCCACCGCAGTGGCGTCTACACGTCACCGCGATGGCGTGCGCTTTTTTCGAGATACAACAGGGGAAACGCATTATAAGTCTTACGCAGAAGCTTTAGATCGCTGGCCGAAGGTTATCTGTCGTCAGGATGACATAGAGATGCTGGGTTATCATCTATATTAACGTGAGTTCGATATAAGAATTTTCCAAACATACTTATTATAAGGGGCTTGCAAACTCCCCTTTTGTTTATAGAGGGACAGTTAGTTAGATGCATACAATCATTGTTTTTATATCGAACTCACGTTATATTATTACCAATAAATTTGATATTTTGTTTGGCTTGCACTATCTTTGCAACACAAACAGAATAATATATCTCCGTATGGACAACTTTATAGTATCGGCCCGTAAGTACCGCCCAGCCACGTTTGATACGGTGGTGGGACAGAAGGCCCTCATCGTGACTCTCAAGAATGCCATCCTCACGGGGAAGTTGGCACACGCATACCTCTTCTGCGGTCCGCGTGGCGTAGGCAAGACCACCTGTGCACGTATCTTCGCCAAGTCGATCAACTGCGAGCACCTCACTTCCGAAGGTGAGGCCTGCAACGAGTGCGAGTCGTGCCGCGCCTTCAACGAGCAGCGCTCCTATAATATACATGAGCTGGACGCTGCGTCGAACAACTCGGTGGACGATATACGCGAGCTCATCGACCAGGTGCGCATACCGCCACAGATAGGCCGATACAAGGTGTTCATCATCGACGAGGTGCACATGCTGTCAACAGCGGCGTTCAATGCCTTCCTCAAGACACTGGAGGAGCCGCCACGCCACGCCATTTTCATCCTCGCCACCACGGAGCGCCACAAGGTGTTGCCCACCATCCTCTCGCGCTGCCAGATTTATGACTTCACGCGTATCGAGCTGAGCGACATCGTGGAGCATCTGGCCAACGTGGCTGCCAAGGAGGGTGTGAAGGCCGAAGAGGCTGCGCTGCACATCATAGCCCAGAAGGCCGATGGCGGCATGCGCGACGCACTCTCGCTCTTCGACCAGATGGTGAGCTACACGCAGGGCAATGTCACCTACCAGGGTGTCATCGGCAGTCTCAATATATTGGATTATGACTATTACTTCCGCTTCACGGACCTCTTCCTGGAGCATAAGATAAGCGAGACGATGCTGCTCTTCGATGAGGTGCTGCGCCGCGGTTTCGACGGAGGCAACTTCATCACCAACCTCACCGCTCACCTGCGCGACCTGCTCGTGAGCCGTGAGCCCGCTACCCTACCCTTGCTGGAGGTGAGCCACGATGTGCGCGAGCGCTACCGCGAGCAAGCACAGAAGTGCCCCGAGCGGATGCTGATACATGCCATCAAGCTATGTAATGACTGTGACCTCAACTATCGCGCGAGCAAGAACAAGCGACTGCTCGTGGAGCTCACGCTGATACAGCTGGCACAGCTCACAGGCGACCCTGACGAGATAGGCTCGGGGCGTAGCCCTAAGAAGCTGAAACCCCTATTCCAAAAGGCGGTAGCCGCCGCCACCGCGAGCCAGCCGAAGGGTAGTAAGCCGGCATCGCCAACCGCTGCAACCACCACACAGACCGCTGCAAGCAGTCGCGCACAAAGCGCAACACAAGGAGCTACCGGAGACACTGGCAATCCCATGGCGCAACTAAGCCTCACAGGCACCAAAAAGTCAACATCGCGCCGACCGCTCAGCTTCTCCATACGTACGGGAATCCTCAATGACGGCACGAATACGTCTACACCGAAGCCTGCAGACACAGCCCCCAAAGCGCCCGTCCCCCAAGAGATACAGGAGGACCTTCCCGTAAGTGAAGAGGGACTCCGCATCTGTTGGAAACAATTTGCAAGCTCCCTACCCAAAGAGGAATCGGCCATGGCCGGGCGCCTTATGAACATACGCCCGAAGCTCAATGACGGCAACAGCTTTACCATCATAATCGACAACAAGCTTGTTGCCCAGGAGATACATGCCATGCAACCACGCATAGAGAGCTATCTGCGCCAACAGATGCAGAACAGCCGCATCACCATGCGCATCACCATAGAGGAGATGATAACCACCCACCGCATATATAGTCGCGTGGAGCAATATCAAATGCTGGAGCAGCGCAATCCGGCACTCAAGCTACTAAAGGAGTTGTTGGACCTTGACCTCGAATAGCCTGTCGCTACTATTAATAAAAAAAAGGAACAAGAGTGTAACTACGAGAAGACGATGTCGCATATCACCTGGGCACCGACGTAGGCATTGAGCCGAGCCACCAGCTCGCGACGCTGCATCAGCAGCTCCTGACGTACCGCAGGCGAGGAAAGCCTAACGTAAAGCGTCTGATTACGAATGGAGACATCGCGTGTGTAGCGTGCAATGACAGGCCCCATCACATAGGACCATCCCTGAACAAGACGATACTCATTGAGCGGAGACTCCAGTCCCTGCTGACGGAGGTATTGGCGGATAAGGTCGCCTATGGACTCAGAGTTGGTACGTCGCATAATGAACTTCTATTAAGGGATAACGGCTACAAGCGTTCATCATTCAAGACCACCTCGCCCTCACTCACCGCATAGAGCTTATAGTTGCCTGTAACTGAGGCTAGGATGCGGTCGAGATGACCACGGTTGACGTCGGTGATGAAGATCTGCCCGAAGGTGTCACCCGAGACGAGGCGGATAATCTGTTCCACACGCGAAGCATCGAGGCGATCGAAGATATCGTCGAGCAGAAGGATGGGCACCGTCTGTCCAGAGCGACGCAGGAAATCAAACTGCGCCAGCTTCAGAGCTATGAGATAGGTCTTATTCTGCCCTTGAGACCCTTCGCGTTTAATGGGATACCCCCCAAGGAGCATCTGCAAATCGTCCTTGTGCGTGCCGTGCAGCGAGTAGCCCATAATGCGGTCCTTGGCACGCCCATCACGGATTACATCAAGCAAATCGCCACGGTCGCCGTGCGAGGAATAGGCCAGCGACACCTCCTCACGCTCACCGGAAATCTGCGCATAGAAGGACTGGAAGATGGGAACAAGCTCAGTTATGAAGGCCCGACGGCGCTGATAGATGAGTGTACCCGAGCGGGCCATCATCTCCTCCCACAAAGCCAAGAGCTCAGCGTCGGGCTCCTCTTCCTGCTTGAGCAGGGCATTGCGCTGCTGCAGGGCTTTATCGTAATTGATGAGTTCGGCCAGATACTCCTTGTCGTGCTGCGAGATGGCCACATCCATAAACCGACGACGCTCCTCGCTGCCCCCAAGGATGAGTTCGCCATCAGAGGGCGACACCATCACCAAAGGAATGAAACCTACATGCTCGGAGAAGCGCTGATAGGCCTTTTTGTTGCGTTTGAAGGTCTTCTTCTGCCGACGCTTCATGCCGCAATAGATATCCTCCTCCGTGCCTTGCTCCGACTCATACAGTCCCTGCACAACAAAAAAATCGCTATCGTGACACATCACTTGGGAGTCGATCGGATTGGACGAACTCTTGCAAAATGAGAGATAATAGATGGCATCGAGCAGATTGGTCTTTCCCATCCCATTCTGTCCGATGAAACAATTCACCTTGGGCGAGAACTCCAGGTCGGCCTGCTCAATATTCTTATAGTTTAGTATGGATAGTCTTTTCAGTATCATCAATCGGTAGTTGTTGTTGCAAAGATAGTCATATGCGAGCGAATAAACAATGTTTATTCTCTGCAAGCGCAAAAATATCTTCACGGTTTACCGCAAAGATAACAATAATCCATCGAAAAAGCGATATAAAGCGAAAAAACAACCTATAAAAAGAAAAAAATTGCGCTGAAATTTTAGTAATCAGCGGAAATAGACTACTTTTGCATTTCGTAACACAAAGAATATAAAAAAACAACTAAAAAATATGGCAAAACAAGAAATCAAACAGGAGCAAATGCTCAATGTAGAGGAGGCAGTAAGCCGCTCTGAAGCATTCATCAACAAGAACAAGAAGTCAATCATCGCTGGCGTATGTGCTATCGTAGTACTCATCGTTGGCTACGTATTGGTAACAACCTACATCACCAATCCCCGCGAACAGAAGGCTGCTGAGGCCCTCTTTACTGGTGAGCGTTATTTTCAGAATGGCAACTATGAGGCTGCCCTCAACGGCGACCAGGGCGATTATGCTGGTTTCGATGCTGTAATCGATGAGTTTGGCGGTACTAAGGCCGGCAAGTTAGCCAAGGCATACGCAGGTCTTAGCTTGGCAAAACTCGGACGCTACGAAGAGGCTATCCCCTACCTGAAGGAATTCAAGGGCAACGATGCCATGTTGGCCCCCTCGGTACTAGCTGCACTTGGCAACTGCTACGCTCACGTGGGCGATGAGGCACAGGCAGCCGCCACACTCGTAAAGGCAGCTCACGAGGCCGACAACAACCTGCTCAGCCCCGCATACCTCATCCAAGCTGGCCAAATCTTCGAGAAGCTCGGCAAGAATGCTGACGCCCTGAAAGCCTATCAAGAGGTAAAGGACAAGTACTACGCATCAAGTCAAGCTATGGATATTGACCGCTACATTGAGCGTGTTAAGTAAGTAAAAACAAGAATTAGCAATAAAGAGCGGAGGGTTGGACTACACGATGTATCAACTCTCCACTCTTTTCTTTTACTATTTACCACAAAACCATTAATCACAAAAAAAACAATATGGCAACAGCTTATCACAACCTATCAGAATACGACATCAACTCCGTACCCAACGCCAGTGACATGCGCTTCGGCATCGTAGTCTCCGAATGGAACGAGAACATCACCGCAGCCCTACTACACGGCGCCGAGGAGACACTGAAGAAACACGGAGCCAAACCTGAGAATATTACCGTATACACCGTACCCGGCAGCTTCGAGCTCATCTATGGGGCCAGCAAGTTTGTTCAAAGCGGAACTGTAGATGCCGTCATCGCTTTAGGATGTGTAGTACGCGGCGACACGCCCCACTTCGACTACGTATGTGCCGGCACCACACAAGGCATTGCCGCCCTCAACACCCAAAGTAACACTCCCGTAATCTTCGGCCTCATCACCACAGACACCATGCAGCAGGCCGAGGACCGTGCTGGTGGCATCCACGGCAACAAAGGCGATGAATGTGCCGTCACAGCCATAAAAATGATCGATTTAGCAAAGAAATTCGAAAAATAGCGAAGATTACGCTTGTAGTTTCAGAAAAAAACCGTATCTTTGCGCTGCAATTGCGAAGGTTAGTTGCACTCCTTGAGAATAAAGCAAGTTTCATTCACTCGTTGGCACAACCTTTGCACCGCCTTTCTGAGGAAAGGACGTTTGGGCAAATTCCAGAGTGGCCAAATGGGGCAGACTGTAAATCTGCTGTCTTTCGACTTCGGTGGTTCGAATCCATCTTTGCCCACAAAAACGAGGAGCGCATAGCGCCCCTCGTTTTTGCTTTGGTGAAAGTATTAAGTTTACCAAGAAAGCATAATTCTACTACGGTGCGGCATCACAAAGCATAGCAGCGAAAGAATGCTGACACTCGACCAACCTATTCAAGAATCTCACGTTGAAGCTTCACGAAAAGAGTTCCATCCACTCAAGTGCCAAGACATAACAAGAAAAAGCCCCTCTAATTTCACCCAATAGAGCACAACAAAAGAGGCCATCCATAGGACAGCCTCTATAAGAAAGATATCTACGTTTTAAGATTATTCAGCAGACTCTTGTGTTGCAGCTTCAACAGCCGCATTAGTAGCAGGAACACCAAAGTCAGGCATCACCTCTGGATTTGCCACATTGTCATTGATTGCATTCTCCAGGATTACGCTGTCGTGACCAAGCTCTACGCGAGAAGGCAATGTATAAGCAGCAGCAATACTGAGCACGAAAATAAGAGCAAACAGTGTCCAAGTTGCCTTCTCCAAGAAGTCTGTTGTCTTGCGAACACCCATAATTTGGTTTGATGAGGCGAAAGAGGAAGCTAAACCGCCACCCTTAGAATTTTGAATCAATACAATGCCACACATCAATACCGAAACGATAACGATAAGTACGATAATAAGTAAATACATATTCTATTTTGAGTTATTATTAATTATCAATTTTTCCAAAAATCTGATTTGGTCTGCAAAGTAAGCATTTTTTTCGGGGAATTGCAAATATAAACTACGAATAATTTCGAGAGCACGCGAATATTTGTGTTGTTTAATGTATATCTTGGCTAAAGTCTCCGTAAAATAGCTTTCATCGAGCGACTCCAGTTCTTGTTCTGCAGCCATAGTCGACAAAGTCTCTTCCACATTTTCAGACACATCTCGTGCTTTCGGTTGCACTGCCGAAACAGCCACCGTTTCGTTTGCACGGTCGGTCAAGAAACGGTCTATCAGATGTAGACTATCGTCTCCCTGTACCGCCGGTTCCTTATCGGTGAGGTAACGAGCCACGTAGTCGCCAGCCACATCCACGGCATGCAGCGGAGCAGCACTATGTTCCTCAGGCAACGTATCAAGAAATGCATCGATAAGGCTCAACGTACGGTCTATACCTGGCTCCTCAGCCATCACTAACGCATCAGGCTCTACCGCGTCCTTATATCCCCCAACAAGACGATACAGCGCTCTGCGGTCCGATACATAGAGCACAGAGCGGCGCAGCTCGGCACCAAAATCCGGCTCATGTAGTAAGTACAAATTATTGAGCAGAAGCAGGCGAGCTGTTTGGAAATAGGGATAGCGCGCAACAATATTGCGCAACTCATACAGTGTTTCGCGGTTAAGCCTATCCGGATGATTGATGAGCGAGCCTAATACCATATCCTACCAGTTTGCTACCGTTGCATTGAAGATTTGCTCCACAATTTCGTCAATAATCTGCGTCACTAATTCTTCCTGCACATCATTGAGCTGCTGCGTAGCGTCAAACTCACGGCTAGCCGAGAATTGACGTTCAAAGTCTTCAGAGTGATTCTTGACATTCTCGAAACGCACATTCACCGCCATCTTCAACTGCATCATCGAAGAGTAGCCATCCGAAGATATCGACTTGTTCACTTGATCATACGCAGTGATTTCTCCCGAAAGCATAAGATCGCCACCACGGTTCACCTGTTGCAGTTTAGTCTGGTTTGCATAGATATCACTCAATGCATTATTGAACATACTCTCCATCGGGCCCCACTGATATACAGCACGATTGGGGAAGTTATCTATGGTGATGGTCTTGATGATGTCATAGTTGATAGATGCTCCATTAAACTTATAGGAGATGGTACATCCCACCAACATAAGCACAAGCATCATCGACAAGCCCTTGTGTATTTCTTTTTTCATAGTATTACAATTCTTCCAGCTTATACTTTTCAATTTTACGATAGAGTGTACGTTCCGAGAATCCTAGTTCGGCAGCAGCAGCTCTTCGGCGTCCTCTATGACGCATCAGCGCCTTGCGTATCAGTTCCTTCTCTGCCTCCTCAATCGAAAGCGGTTCTTCCACATATTCTTCAGTATCCTGATACTCACACTCTTCAGTATCCTTTTTGGCACTGATAGCTATTGACTGAGGCGAATGATCCACATAGGTAAGCTCATCTGCCGACACATAGGGAGCATCCTTGCGCGAGACCGGGACTTCGCCCCCCATCAGGGCATTCACCTGACGTTTCAATTCTGCCATATCGCGCCGCATATCAAAGAGCACCTGATACAAAATGTCGCGTTCGTTTTCAAAAGTTTGCCTTTGTGTACTCTTAGAGCGCAACAGCATAGGCAAACTCGTCTGTACCTCGGGCAGATAAGTCCGCAACACCTCCTCAGTCACCTCACGCTGCTCAGAAAGCAACGAGATTTGTTCTGTAATGTTCTTAAGTTGACGTATATTACCAGGCCAAGGATATACAGCCAGCAGACGTTTGGCACCCTCGGTCAACTGCAAGGGAGGAATAGTATAGCGTTCAGCTACATCGGCAGCAAACTTACGGAACAGGAGCGAGATATCCGCAGGGCGCTCACGCAAGGCAGGTACCTTGATGGGGATTGTATTGAGACGGTAGTACAGGTCTTCGCGGAAATTTCCCTTAGCAATAGCATCCACGAGGTTTACATTCGTAGCGGCCACAATACGTACATTTGTCTTTTCCACCTTCGACGAACCCACCTTGATAAACTCGCCCGACTCCAATACGCGGAGCAAACGAGCTTGTGTAGACAAAGGCAGCTCACCTATTTCATCAAGAAATATCGTACCACCCGTAGCTTCAGCAAAGTAGCCGTTCCGTTCTTCGATAGCACCTGTAAAAGCGCCCTTCACGTGGCCAAACAACTCCGAGTCAATGGTACCCTCCGGTATAGCACCGCAGTTTACTGCAATATATCTATTATGTTTGCGCACACTGTTTTGATGGATAATTTGAGGAAAATGCTCCTTACCCACACCACTCTCACCCGTCACTAATACGGATAAGTCAGTAGGCGCCACCTGCATAGCGATATCAATTGCACGGTTCAACTCCTCAGAATTTCCCACAATCCCGAAGCGCAACTTTATCTTCTGTATTTCCTTGCCATCCATAAGCATTTACAAAATATTTAATCAAGCAAATTTACAACAAATTCGGGACTTTCCGAAGTCACATTCAAAATATTTCCTCTATGCACAATATTATTCGACATATTCAAAAAGTCTGCACCAAAATTGATACAGACTTTTACTCATGTGATCCCGGTGGGATTCAAACCCACGACCTTCAGAACCGGAATCTGACGCTCTATTCAGCTAAGCTACGGAACCATTCGGGGTACAAAATTAGTGCAAACCGAGCGAAATGCCAAATCTCAACGAGCGAAAGTAGAGAAAAGGGTTGCATTTTCTTTACTGAGCGAGGCCGAGATTCAACAAAGTTAGATTTATTTGAGCATTTCCGAGGTGCAGTCTAATTTCTGTCCTGCCAAGTAGGGCTAAAGGTAATAATAAATTCACAATTCCGCAGCGCAGCGAGAGCAGAATAAGTTTACTTAATTCTGCCGAACAAGCAAGGAATCTTGATGCAAAGCATCATAATTCACAATTAATTTATATCTTTACCATGATTTGTGAAGATACTTTCACTCGCTTTGATAAAAATTCAAGTAAACTTGACATTTCTCGCCCGTTTATTCGTATCTTTGTCCATTGTATTGCAAAACGAAACCAAAGATGAGTTATTTGATAAAACCTGATGGCTACAAGCCTGTACTCGACCTCAAGCAGACAGAACTGGCCATCAAACAGATAAAGGAGTTTTTTCAGCAGAACCTCTCCACGGAGTTACGCCTGCGACGTGTCACTGCACCGCTCTTTGTGCTGCAGGGATTGGGTATCAACGATGACCTCAACGGTGTGGAGCGTGCCGTATCGTTCCCCATCAAGGACCTCAGAGACGCACGGGCCGAGGTGGTACACTCGCTGGCCAAATGGAAACGACTGACACTGGCCGAATATGGCATACCCAAAGGGTATGGTATCTACACCGACATGAACGCCATACGTGCCGATGAGGAGCTGGGCAACCTGCACTCGCTCTACGTGGACCAGTGGGACTGGGAACGTGTCATCGGTGAGGAGAACCGCAATGTGGAGTTCTTGAAGAAAATCGTAGAACGTATATATGCTGCCATGCTGCGCACCGAATATATGGTGTATGAGATGTACCCTGCCCTGAAACCTTCGCTGGCCGAGGAGATACACTTCATCCATGCCGAGGAGTTGCTGCAGATGTACCCCGACCTATCGCCCAAGGATCGCGAGCATGCCATAGCCAAGAAGTATGGTGCCGTATTTATTATAGGTATAGGCGGCAAGCTGAGCCATGGCGAGCCACACGACAACCGCGCACCGGACTATGACGACTGGTCGACCCCGAACAGCGACGGATACAACGGTCTGAACGGTGACATCATCGTATGGAACGAACTGCTGGGACGCTCCTTCGAACTGTCGTCGATGGGCATACGCGTAAACAAGGAGGTGATGCAGGAGCAGCTACGCCTCACGGGCAAGGAGGAGCGCTCATCGCTCTACTTCCACCAACGCATACTAAGCGATACGCTGCCCCTCTGCATTGGCGGCGGTATAGGACAGTCGCGCTTGTGTATGCTGTTCTTGAAGAAGGCACATATCGGAGAAATCCAGTCGAGCATCTGGCCCGAGGAGATGAAAGCAGAGTGTAAAGCAGCAGGAATACCATTAATTTAAGTCCCATGGATGTACGCATAGAAGAGAGTTGGAAGCAGCGATTGGCCAGGGAGTTTGAGAAGGAGTATTTCGTGAAGCTCACGGACTTTGTACGGGCAGAGTATGCACGCACCACCATCTATCCGCCTGCACGGCTTATCTTCAACGCCTTCGACCACTGTCCGTTCGACAAGGTCAAAGTGGTCATCATCGGGCAGGACCCCTACCATGGTCCGGGACAGGCTCACGGACTCTGCTTTTCAGTAGCTGAAGGGGTACCCAATCCGCCTTCGTTGCAAAACATCTTCAAGGAGATACAGAGCGACCTGGGCAAACCGCTCCCTGCGAATGGGGACCTTACCCGCTGGGCCAACCAAGGAGTGCTGCTGCTCAATGCCACGCTCACCGTACAGGCCCACCAAGCCGGCTCTCACCAGCGCCGTGGATGGGAGGAGTTTACCGACGCAGCCATACGCATCCTTGCCGAAGAGCGCGAACATCTTGTATTCATCCTATGGGGCGCCTATGCGCAGAAGAAGGGGGCTTTTATAGACCGCAGCAAGCACCTGGTACTCACATCTGCCCACCCATCACCTCTATCGGCGTATAACGGATTCTTTGGCAACAAGCACTTTAGCCGCACCAATGAGTACCTGACAGCACATGGAGTTACACCGATAGAATGGTAGAGTCTTGAGGGAAGAAGGAAAAGGGAAGAGGGAAACTTCTCAATGAATACCTGTCAGGACGACAAACTCTTCACTCTTAACTTTTCACTTTTAATACCAATCCACATTACCGCCTGAGCTGCTGCGCTGGTCGTACTTGAGTGCATCGGCCAGCATGCTGGAATTGGCACGGATAGAGAAGTTGTATGAGGTATAGGGCTTGAGTACCACACCACATGACATACTGAAGCAGTGCATATCACGCGAAATATTCATCGTTGTGGTCGTAAGTTCCTTATCATCAAAGTCCCAACCTGAAGAGAAGTTCATATTCCACTTGTTGGAAATCTTGATGTTGCCCGAGAAGTTCATGTTCTGTGTCAATTTATAGGGATAACGCATATTTTTTTCGTTAATCTTTCCTGCGGTATTCTCACGCATACTGACGCCATATGAAATAGAGAACGACCAAGGTATCTTGAAGGCCATGTAGCCATCTTTATCCAGCTCTACACCCCCGTCGCCTTTATTGTCGCTATTGTCATTACGTCGCCCTGCTTTGTTGGGAGTTGCATTCGCGCCCCCATCTTGCACATCACCATCATTTTCCTCAGTCTCTTCCTCAGGATTCAACAGTTTGTTTATTGTCTCCTTCCACTTCTTCCACGTGCCATTATTAAAGGTGTAAGAGAAGTTTTGGCTCATACCTTGGAAACGGCCAAAACGGCCATACGACCATTCGGTACGGTCACCAACGACAACACGCCCATTCTCATTGAACTCATACGCATAAGTAGCCCACACGGAATTAAGACTGAAGGTATAGTTCTTTGTCAATTTCAAGCGAATACGAGTTGAGAGATTACTCCAAGGCTTGGTCTTTGCCGCCATATTGTATGACAGACTAGCTCCAAGTTCGTCAATTAGACTAATCTTACGCACTCCCGTAGAGTCTCTATCTGTTTTTATCTTCATCTCCACATTATTGGACACATCCATATTGATGCTTCCCGAACGTCCCTTACCAGGCACGCCATACAGCGATCCAGCATAAGGAGAATAATCCACCGTACGCACCTCACCCTGGGCATCAGTATAAGTATACGATTTATAATAGCCATACTTGGAATCACCAAAATCTGGAGTGAGGGTATAGCTTACCGAGGGAGTGAATACGTGGCGAATCATCTGCACCTTGTCACCAAAGATAGCTTTGATTGGCTTATAGAATCCGTACAACTTGGTGTTGGCACTGACGGCAAGGTTGTAGTTATACACACGATTAAAGCCGTATGTTGTATCCTGCCGTTCACGCATTCGTTCCTCATCCCACGAGCGATCGACTTTGTAGCTATACCAACGTTCGGTATAGTTGAACGATGGAGTTACATTGATATACTTGAATGCCGTGAAGGTAGCACTGATGGGAATACTATGCTTCACACCATTACGCCAATCGGTAAAAATATTCTTTTGCATGATTTCACTCTCCTTAGCCGTGATGCTATTGCTCATCGAACCTGTGTAAGTAAATGAAATCTTCTCATACCACTTTTCCTCACCCATCGCCTTCTTGCGTTTGAAGGGGTAGATACGGCTTACCGACCAGTTCAGAGATGGCAGGGTAAGTGAGAGTGTAGAGTCACGCATGTTTTGCGAGATATTGAACGAACTGGAGAGATTCATCTTGGCATCAGGGAAGCTTCGCGAGTAGCTCACACTTGACGTACGTATACTCTGCGAGGTAAGTGCAGGGTTGTACATACTGGAGAGATTGTTGCGCTCATAGTTCGAGGTCGCAAAATTGACACTGGCCGAAAAGTTCTGATTGGGATTAGCCTTAGCATCCTGACGATGGCTCCATACAATCTTGAAGTTCTTCGACACCGAATAGTCGGGCATATTCTTCTCCCCCTTCTTGGTAACCATATAGCTAAGGTTCACATTACCCGAGTACTTGTAGCGCTTACGGTAATTGGTCACCGATGACAGTCCCCACGACCCCTTGGTAAAGATTTCACCCGTAATCTTCTGATCCAGATAGTCGCTTATGGCAAAGTAATAGCCACCATCACGCAAGTAGAAACCACGTTCCAGTTCATCACCATAGGAGGGCATGATAAAACCGGAGGAATAATCCGACGTGAAGGGGAAGAATCCAAAGGGCAAAGCTAAAGGTAATGGCACATCAGCAACAACAAGCTGTGCCGGCCCAAACACCACATCCTGGTTAGGACGCATCTTAGCCATTGAAAGCGACAGATAGAAGTGCGGATGCTCATGGTCTTCGCAAGTGGTATAACGTCCCTTGCGGATATAGAACTCATCATTAGGCCCCTTCTTTACCGTGTTACTGGTCATATAGCCCTCGCCCTGCTGGGTGGTTACATTATTGATGAAGCCCTTGCGCGACTTGAAGTTATAGCTCATTGTTTCCGACTCGTAGGGAGTATCACCGTCGGCAAAAACAGGTCTTCCTGTAACGGCCCCCAAGGTATCAGTTGTACCTTGGGCATATACCGTAGAGGTTTCCAAGTCAATGGTAATCTCATTAGCTTTCAGTTCTATATTTTGATAGTTGACCTGCCCTGACCCATAGAGATAGGCATTGCCGTTCTTGTACCACACCATAGAGTCTTGCGACTGATATATGACCGGAGCTTCCAGCTCGTCACGTTTCTTCGTGGTATCATTGGCTAAGGTATCGGTAACGGCAACTTGCGTCGTATCAACAGGTAAAATCTCTGCATCTACAGCTATCGAATCAGACAAAGATGGCACGCCGTTTACTACTCGCTGAGCAATCAAGCCCTGCGAGAGCGCCACTATGGAGAGTAGCAGAAAGATATATTTACGCGACTTTGCCAACGCCAATTTTTCTAACAAGCTACAAAGGTACAAAACAATTGACAAATGGCAATTAGCAATTGACAATTATTAAGAAGAAAAGAAACATACTGCAAGAAAAAGGCACTATAAGAAGCGTTTACACCAAACATCGAATTTCACCAAGCCCTCTGCACCGAACTTCTCGAGACTACGGCGTGCTTGCTCCACACTCTTCTCCGTCTCAAGGCGTGTCTTGGAAAAGAACTTGTCGGCAAAGCAGATAATCTGTTCCTCTATGCTCTTCGGTTGCATATCCTTATGAGGAAGCGGCAAGCGCTGCTGTATAATCTGATCCAAAGTGAGTCCCGTCCCCGTATGACGCTCACACACTAGAGCATGACGTTCCAACCCTTCCGCACGCAGCATCTCCGCACCTAAGATACCATGACAGATATAAGGTTCAGTCCCCATACAAGCAATAGCGGGAGCATCTACCCTTACAATACCTATATCATGCAGCAAGGCAGCCTCCTCTACAAATTGCGCATCAGCCTCCAGCTCAGGGTGATTACGAACAATCTCTAGAGCCTTATCAGCCACTGCGCGACTATGCGACACGAGTACATGCCGCAATTTCTCATCTTTACAATATTTCTCAATGATTTCCTGGGGGAACACTGTCATATAACTAAAGCTTTTCTACATTATATATAATAACAACAAAGGCACCCAAGACGTTGTCTGAGTGCCTTCGTACATATCATAAAAATCACTTCACCACTACCATGGCTGTTGCATTGCCAGCTTTGACTACATATACACCTGCCGTGAGCGCTTTAGCCGAAGCCATCTTCACACCATGCATTGTGTAAACGTCAAAATCTTCGCATCCATCCACATAAATAGTATTATCCACCACATAGGGACGAATAGGCGCATTCGCATCTGCAGCTTCAAGATGCTCAATTGCCGTAGGTCCTGAAGTACCTTCTGCACGAGTATAAAGTACCACCCAGCCTAAATCATCCTTCATCTTCGAAGCATTCAACTTAGTTCCGTCCGAAGCATTGCTACGCGATGTGTCAGTCACACGTCTTAAGCGAGCGCCGACAGTGTATTCCACACCGTCAACTTCTTCTGTAATCAAGTTATTCATCCGGCGCACCATAGTAGCGGCATCATAGTTGCTTGACTGCAGATTAGCAAAGACATAGGGTTCTACAAATCGGAGGGTATCCTCACCATAAGTAAAATAGTGCGGACGAGCCGTAGCCCCATACATAGAGGCCTCATGGCGGCCGGCAGCAATCATCAGTCCATTCTCCTCATCAAGCACACCCACACCAGGTGCGATAGCCATGTAGCATACAGTAGACTTCATCGTTGGCTGTTTTCCAACCTTATCCTCATACATCAATATACACTTGAAACCGGTATTTGAGACATTACGAATCTTAATGATATAAGGATCATCCTTCAATGTTGGACGACGTATTTCAGTCAACACTACGGGGACAACACCCTCGGGGAAGGGCTTAGCAAACGCAACTTCCACAGTATCCTTACCTGACACTTTAGCAACACCAACCTCACAGTCCAGATTACTGAAGACATGATTGCCCTCCTCTATCGACATAAAAGGCACAGTCTCCGTCTTGGCAAAGTCAGTAGAAGTAGAAGTTAACCATGGAACAGGCTTGTATGTAAAGTTATTCGGCCCAGAAGCTGAGATTAAGCTACCCAGGTGCAGACTGGTGTTTGCATTGGTCAAGACACCTGTAAACACGGCAGGAGCACTCTCAAAGTTCTCGGTATAGTTGAGACTTACCTCGCTGTCATTCACCATAACAATTTCTCCGTACTGAAATTTTGCTGTTCCTTGCACCGACGACTTAGCCGCCTTGATGACAGTAGATACTCGCTGTGAATTATCAGCGGTGATATTCACCACACGATATTCATACACACCCGGTTCCACAATAGTATCATTAAATGCACAGGACTGACTCTTGGCAGTCTGATCTTTCGGGGTCACTACGCCCACAACAGTAAATTCCTCTTCGCCCTCTTTTCTGCGTTGCACCTGCATTTCATTGAGCATATCAAAGTTCGTATCGGTCCATGTGAGGCGGAAAGCACCTGCAGCCTGATTACTCCATGTGCCAGCCAAATTACTAGGAGCCGTATACACCACATTGGGCACCTTCTCATACTCTTTGCGATAGGCCATGCCTGACTTCATGTCGCGGTAATATTCGCCAGTGAGCGAAAGTACACCACTACGAATCAACTTAGAGCAGTCGGCCTCGCCATTCCAGTAGGCATAACGTTCTACATAGGGTGAGTTGTTGAGCGTGGTGAGAATATTCTTCATCTCATTGAGATTCTTCTGCTGATTCTCTTTAGAGAAGCTGCGGTCGGTGGCAAAGATACCATTATTGTTCCATGAGGCACCCCACACAAACTCGGTAATCCAAATAGGACGCTTTCCATATTTATTATAATAGTGTTCCATATTGCCGAATCCACTGGCCCAGTAGCAGTGGAGGTCGAGGATATCGCAACGCCATCCACGCTTGTCGACCTCAGCAATGAACTGATCCAGATGACTCCAGCTACCATCGTGTGAAGACTCCGAGCAGAGACGCAAGCCTGTACGCATAAGGTCTTGCCACTGATTGAGGATGACTTCTACGCTTTGGGGGGTATCATCGGCACTGTTACCTGGCTCATTGTTAGTCTGCATGTGGCAAGCGAAATCTACGCTACCGCAAGTTGACACCGAAGGCCATGCCACATAGATTTGGTGAGGCACACACTCACGGTCGGGCAAATGGCTGAGGCCTTGTGCCCAGTCATAGCAATAGGTAGTACCCAAAGTCTCGTTGTTGCCGAATCCGGTATCACTGGCCAGACCTTTCTTCTGCACATCGTGCCACTGGAATACACGGTACGAGGAGATACGAGCATCCAAGTGAGCAGGCAGCTCAGCAAACTCGAGATCCTCTGTGTCGGCTATGAAGCAGCGGCTATATCCCCAGCCACTCTTACCGACAGCAAAGGTCACCATATAACCACGCTTGAGCTTAAAGCTACGGATTTGGTTATTGAGCTTAGCTTCGGTGAGTGTATTCATAAATCCACTTGAATGCTCCAAGCCGAAGTCGTTGACTGCCGTACCACCAAAGTTCTGTTCTGAATATACGGTGAGAGGCTTGATACCCTTAGCATAGGGAAACACGATAGAGCCATGGGCATACATACGCACCTGACAGTTCTCGCCGTTTACAGCTTGCTCGCCATTGATAAACACATGTCCGTCGAGCAGCTTCTGACTGAGCACATGGCTTGGACGTATGCTCTGGATGATGAGCACAGCATGGTCGGTATTGGTGATATTCACCTTAGCGCCATCAGCAAAAGGAGTGGTGCCCTGAATCACGTAATCTACGTTTTCGCTCAAGGTAACCTCGCCTGTAACCTGACCAACCTTGGTCACGGTATTTGCAGCATTTGCCGCCAGCCCGAAAGCCAGCAGCAAAGTGCATGTTAGTTGTTTGATTTTCATAGTTTCTTAGTTGTTGCTAGGAAATCCTAGGACACCCTAGGAAATCCTAGGGCCTCCTAACCAATATTACTTTACCGGACGAATCACGAAGGTGTATTCGTAGTCGCCATAAGGCATCTGGTATTCGCGGCGAGGCCATGCACCCCATGAGTTGACGCAACCGATACCGAACTGCTGCTTGTCGATGCTTACAACAGTGAAGTCGCGCGGAGTGAGGTCACCGGAGTGACGCTGGTCTTTGTCCCAGCCGTCATCAAGGTCGCTCTGCAAGTAGTTGAGAGCGGTAGCGTTCAGAGCCTCGGTGCCGTAGAACTCGAGACCCTTGCCTGCATTGTCGAGCACACGCCAGTAGCGCACACCTGTCTTGTTGCCCGACTCCTGCGGACGGATGTAAGGGAAGTACTGGTCGGCTACCTTCTGGCTGTACACCTCGATGGTCTGGTCAAGGTTACGGTCGATATAGTTCTCGCCGGGACCCTCACCGTAGTATACGATGTTGCTGTATGCCTCGGGCATCACCATCTGCATACCGAAGCGGAAGAGCTGGGGCTTGCCCTCCTTGTTCTCGCCAGCCTTGAGGCTCTGGTTCACCACAAGCTGTCCGTCAGCGGTAAGGGTATACTTCATGAGGAGAGTAGCCTCGAGCTTGGGCAGCTCATACTCGGCAGTCACTACCATGTTGTTGCCCTCCTTGGCCCACTTGAATGAGTCGCGCTTCAGGCGCAGGCCGGGCTCCTTCCAGTCAACGAAACGACGCTGCAGGTTAGCACCGAAGTCATTGTCGGTCGGTGCACGCCAGAAGTTAGGCTTCAAGGCATGACCCTTCTCCATCATCGGAGTATCGTTGACGTCGATATACTCGATCCAGCCGTTCCAACGGTTCCATGTCACGGTGAGGTCGCCACCCTTGAGGATGAGGCAGGCCAGATGCACGTCCTCGCTTACGGGAGCGCCCTCGGCAGCTACGATAGACTCAACAGTAGGATAGGCATACTCGGTGAGCTGGAACTGCTCGTGAGCCACCATGAAGTCCTTGGCGAGCAGGGGCTGAGCCTCCTTGAGGTGGAACTCCACGTTGAGGAAGTACTCCTTGCCGTTCTCTACGGGGTGCTTGAAGCCCTTGAGGGTAACCACCTTCTTGCTCTGAGCAGGTACAGCAAGCTTGTCGACCTGGCCGTTAGCCACAGCCTTACCCTCCTCGAGGAGTGTCCATGTGAGGTAGTAGTCGCTGAGGTCGGTGAAGAAGTTCTCGTTGTACACCTCTATCTGACCCTTCTTGAGGTTCTTGGCAGTTGCCCAGATGTTCTGGTAGTTGTAGCGCACTTCGTAGGCGTGGGGATTGTAGCGGCGGTCGGGAGCGATGATACCATTACAGTTGAAGTTGTTGTCCGATGCGGGATAGCGGCCATAGTCGCCACCATAGGTGAAGATTTCCTTACCCTCCTTGTTCTTGTCGCGGAGGCCCTGGTCTACGAAGTCCCAGATGAAGCCACCCTGCAGGGCGGGATACTGGCGGATGAGGTCCCAGTACTCCTTCAAGCCACCGATAGAGTTACCCATAGCGTGGGCATACTCGCACTGGATGAGGGGTTTGTCGGGGTTCTTGCCGTAACGCTCCATGTAGTTGTAGTCGGCATACATGGGGCAACGGATATCGCTGTTGCGGGCGTTGCAAGCCTGCTCATACTGTGTGGGACGGCTGTTGTCGTAAGCCTTGATCCAGTCGTAGGCAGCCTCGAAGTTAGGACCGTTACCGGCCTCGTTACCCAAGCTCCAGAAGATGATGGAGGGGTGGTTCTTGAAGGTCATCACGTTGCTGATGTTACGCTCCATGTGCGCCTTGGCGAAGGCGGGATTCTTGGCCAATGTACGGTCACCGTAGCCCATACCGTGGCTCTCGATGTTGGCCTCGGCTACTACGTAGAGACCATACTCGTCGCACAGCTCATACCAGCGGGGATCGTCGGGATAGTGGCAGGTGCGCACGGCATTGATGTTGAGCTCCTTCATGATCTTGATATCCTGAATCATGCGCTCTACCGATACCACATAACCGAAGTCGGGGTCGAGCTCATGGCGGTTGGCACCCTTGAAGTATACGGGCTTGCCGTTGACAAGCACCTGATAGTTCTTGAGCTCTACCTTGCGGAAGCCCACCTTCTGGCTGATAGCCTCGATTACCTGATCGCCATCAACGAGCTCGATACCGAGAGTGTAGAGGTAGGGATTCTCGGCAGACCACTTGGCGGGATTGCTCACAGCCATTACGGTCTCGGCCTTGCCCTCACCGTTGATAGCTGTAGTAGCGCTTTTCACCACCTTGCCAGTAGCATCCTTCAAGGTGTAGCGCAGGGTCTTGCCTGCAGCGTTGTCGGCTGTGGCAGAGATCTTCAGCGTACCGTTCTTGTAGTTCTTGTCCAGGTCGGGGAGGATGAAGAGGTCATCGACACGTACCTGAGGACGGGCATACATATATACCTCACGGGCGATACCGGTGAAGCGCCAGAAGTCCTGGTGCTCGAGGTACGAGCCGTCGCACCAGCGCATCACCTGCATGGCAACGAGGTTCTCCTTGCCGGGCACGAGGTAGGGAGTGATGTCAAACTCAGCAGCCATCTTGGCATCCTCGCTGTAGCCTACATACTTACCGTTGACCCATACCATGAGGTTCGATGTAGCCGAGCCCACGTGGAGATATACCTGCTGACCCTTCCAGTCGGCAGGGATCATGAATGACTTACGGTACGAACCGGTATAGTTGTTGCGCTCCTCGATGTAGGGAGGATTAGGTTCAAACTGAAGGTTCCAGGGATAGCCGGCGTTGCGGTAGATGCGGTCGCCATAGCCAAGGATCTCGAAGAGTCCGGGCACGGGGAAGTTGTCCCACTTAGAGTCATCGTAACCCACAGCAAAGAAGCCTGCGGGGGCCTCGTTGTGGTTCTTCACGAAATTGAATTTCCACTCGCCCGTCAGGTCAAGGTAGCGGGCACTCTTGCTCTTGTCGTTCTGGGCGGCAAGGTCAGTGTTCTCATAGGCGAAGTAGGCGGCGCGTGCCTCCTTGCGGTTCTCCTGATTCACCTCAGGGTCGAGCCACATCTTCG
>JAZNYG010000050.1:0-47495 GCA_045594245.1 Bacteroidaceae bacterium | reverse complement strand
GAGATTACGGCTACCGCCACGAAGGCTACTGGGAGCACGAACAGAGCTTTCATCCGTGCCCACGGACTGGTTTGTCTTTTCATCATCATAATAATACGTTTTTTAGTGGAACAATTGTTGAAATTATTAGTGATCGTATTGAACTTCACGCCCACGGCCTCTTCGAAGAGGCGTAACTGGTATTGGCGGGCATCGAACCCTTGGCGCAGGGTGTCGCTGTCGGCCTCAAATTCGTGGATGGCCTCGAGTTCGCGCTTGAGAAGCCAGGCTGCGGGGTTGAACCACTGCGCCGTGGCACAGAGCTGTACGAAGAGCAGGTCCCACGAGTGATGTAGGCGTATATGGGCACGCTCATGAGCGAGTATCATATCGAAGTTGTCGCTGAGGTCCTGCTCCGAGACGATGATGTAGCGCATCCACGAGAAGGGTCCGTATGCCTTGTTGTGAGTGACGAGGATGGTGCCATCGGCCATCACGCGGCGTTTGCTTCGGCGTATGAGCAGGGCGATGGAGAGGAGCGAACCTACGAAATGGGCCAGACACGCGAGGAGACCGGCACAGTAGATGCCACCCAGTATCATTCGCCACGGTATCTGTTGCCAAGGCACGCGCTGCCACAGTGATACAGGAGCGTCTTCCATCGCTATCATTTCCACAGGCTCCGCCTCAAGCGCAGCGCCCAGCTCGCCAATCTCCACAGCAGCCTCGTGGCTGATGATGCCAAGGTCGATATACATGAAGGGCACCACGGCCGAGAGAGCCAGGATGAACAGCAGCAAGCAGCGATTGAACCGATGCAGCGTGTCGCGACTGCAAAGCAGCTTGTAGAACATATAGAATGCCGCCAAGCTGAGCGAGACTTTTAGGATATAGGATAAGAATGCAATCATCTTTCTAAATTATAGGTTATGAGCTTTCAGTGTTCTCGGTGTTCTCGGTGTCCTCTGAGTTCTCAGAATCATCTGATTCCTCGGAGTCCTCGGAAAATTAACTATTCGTTCTTTCTCAGCAACGCTATCAACTCCTCTATTTCCTCAGCCGAGAGGTTTTCCTCCTTGACGAAGAAGTTGACAAGGCTGGCAGCCGAGCCACGGAAGAGGTTGTCCTTGACGCTTCGCATGTAGTTGCGGGTGTACTCGCCGTGCTGCACCAGCGGATAGAAACGGTGTTGCTTGCCTATGGGTTCGCTGGCCACAAACTTCTTCTCCTTCAGTATGCGCAGGAAGGTGAGCACCGTATTGTAGGCTGGCTGGGGCTCGGGAAACTTCTCAAGTATCTCGCTCACTGTGCCCTTCCCCATATCCCACAGGATATTCATCACTTGCAGTTCGGCACGGGTCAGTTCGTTCGTACGTTTCATATCTCTTAAAGTTTTAGTTGATTTCTGCGACAAAGGAAAACGTTTCTCCGTAATCCTCCAACTAAAAGTTTAGGAATTTGCAGTAAACCCTCCGTTTTTAACATTTATTTTTAGTTGCAAGCGCATAAATGCATGATTATACGAATGCGCCACACTATAAAAATAGAAAAAGGCGAGACCTCCAATGAAGTCTCGCCTTTTTTGTAGGACTGACAATTTCTTACTTGCGACCCTCAACCTTGAAGCGGTACATGGCAAAGGTCTTGGCGGGCACGTTGGCTACGTCGAGCGTAGCGCCGTCGGCAGCCTTCACCTGAGGAACAATAGCGGTGGGGTTGTCGAGGGTATTGTCGGCATAGAGGTCGTCAGAGTGGTAGGTGGTGACGTCTACCAACTGGGGCTTCTGGCTCTTCTTGAGGCCTGTGAAGTTGAGCTTAACCTCCTGCGCCTTGTCAGATACGTTGACCACCTTAACGATTACCTCTTTCTTGGCAGCATCCCATACGGCGCTGGCGAAGAGGCCATCCTGACCCTCATTGCCTGCAAGGGGCTTGCCATTCTCTGTAGCCTTGAGCACGTGGGTACCGGTGTTGTGGGCATACATCTGCTGTACGTAGTATGAGCATGAGCGTACTGAGCGGAGGTTGTCGTACCAAATGAGGTCGGGACGCCACTGCCAGCCGTCAACGTGAGCGAAGAGGGGGGCATAGGTAGCCATGTGCACGATATCGGCATTGCGCTCGAGGTTGGTCATGAAGGCAGCCTCAAGGAGCGAAGCATTGAAGTGGTTCCACTTGCGGCCGTTGGCACCGTGGCAAGCATACTCACCGGCAAACACCTTGGGACCCTTGCGGTCGTAGTTGTCGTAGCGGTTGCCCTGGCTGAGGAACCAGATCTCGGGACGGTAGAAGTGCTCGTCAACGAGGTCAACCTTGATGCGCTTCATCTCGGGCCACAAGTAGTCGAAGTCGCGGCCTTCAGAGTTAGGACCAGATGAACCGATAATCTCAATTTCGGGATGAGCCTTGCGCAGACGCTCTACGAACTTCTCGAGGCGCACTACATACTCAGAGCCCCACTGCTCGTTACCCACACCAATGTACTTGAGGTTGAATGGTTCGGGGTGACCCATCTCGGCACGAATCTTACCATACTCGGTGGTAACGTCGCCATTAGCAAACTCGATAAGGTCGAGCGCATCCTGGATATAGGGATCGAGCTCGTCAACTGCTACGTGAGCGTGCTCGCCATTATTCTGATACTGGCATGAGAGACCTACATTTACTACGGGCAGAGGCTCGGCACCAATCTCCTCAGAGAGGAGGAAGTACTCGAAGAAACCGAGGCCATAGGTTTGGAAGTAGTCGGGGAAGAAGCGATGGCGGAAGGTGTAGTGCCAACGGTTCTCATTGAGCGGACGGTTCTCCACAGGGCCGAGTGTGTTCTTCCAATTATAACGAGTATCGAGGTCGGTACCCTCAACGATACATCCACCGGGGAAGCGGAAGCATCCGGGTTTCATATCAGCCAGTGCCTCCATGAGGTCCTTACGCAAGCCACCCTTGCGGCCTTTCCAAGTGTCGACGGGGAAGAGTGAGATGTGCTCGAGGTCTACGGCGTTGTTGCCGAGGAGGAAGATGCGCAGCTGTGCCTTAGGCTCAGTCATGGGCGACTTCACTACCACCTCGTACTGTTTCCACTCGTTACCCTCGATATTAATCTCGCGGCTGAGGAAGTCCTGCCCCTCACGATTGGTGATGGGCTGGGCCAGCTCCATGCGGATGCGGGCGTTCTTCTTGCCTTCAGGTACACGGGCATAGAAGGTAAAGCGATACTCCTTGTCTTTCTCTACACCGATGCCGAAGAAGCCTTCGTTAAGAAGGGCTGTCCACTTATGTCCGTGGCCAGAGCTCTTGAGGCGTACGTAGTTGGGGTTACGGTCGAAAGGGCCATCGTTTCTTACTTCCACATTACCGGCAACCTGCCAGCCAGTGAAGGCATAGGGGAAGTCGAAAGAGCGGTTCTTCACCAACTCGGCATACAGACCACCGTCGGCAGCGTAGTTGATGTCTTCGATGAACAGGCCATACATGGTCTTCTGAATGGGTGCACCATTCCTCTTCATCTCTACAGTGAGCTCATGGTTCTGAGCGGTCGCCGAGAGGGCAAGCGCCGAAGCGGCGAATGCGGTCAAGATTGTTTTTTTCATGTGTTACTTTGTTTTTGTTATTATTACTGTTGGTTAATGTCATTAAAGAGTGATTTAAGGAGGCGATTGCTACTTGGCAAGGGGATTCCATCCATCTTCACCAGCCAATATCTCCTCGATGCTATATCCCTTAAGGTTCTTGAGCTGATGACCGAACTTGGCACGCTCCTTCTTCGTAGCCGCACCGGCACCGGTGTTCTCATACTCGGCAAAGAAGATGGTCTTCTCCGCATCCTTCTTGTTCCAGTTGTGCCAACCTACGGGAAGGATATGGCCGCCCATCTCGCAGTGGATAAACACCGACTTGGCGTAGGGTCGCCATGGACGGGCGAGATAAACCTTCTCTACCCCATCGGCTGCTGTAAGGCGACAATCGATAAAGACATACCCATAGGCCTCATCCTGCGGTGTAGAGGGTGCCGTGAGGTAGCCCTTGCTAAGGCTATGGACGGTGCAGCGATTGAACACGGCCGTAGAGGAACCAAAGATAAAGTCGACAGTACCCTCGATGTAGCAATCCTCGAAGTACTGGCGGCAATGCTTGCCGAAGTTATAGAGCGTATCCTGATTGCCCAAGAAACGGCAGTTGCGGAAGATAACGCGGTCGCCTGCCACAAAGCAAGCCACAGCCTGCCCCACCCTACCTGCCGTGTTTTCGAAAGTGAGGTTCTCGCAAATGAGGTCGGGGGCATAGATATAGCAGGAAGCTGAACCCGACGTGCTCATATTCTCACCGAAGCGGTTGGGCTTGCTGGCGTAGTCGTCGCCCGAGATGACAGCGCCCTCGGCACCAATGAGCGACACATTGATCTTGGATGCGGGGATGATGAGCTTCTCCTTATACACACCTTTGCGGATATAGATGGTGGTGCGGCCCTCCTTGCGGAAGTCGGGGACAGCATTGATTGCCTCCTGTACGGTGAAGAAGTCGCCCGAGCCATCCTTGGCCACCACGAAGTCATAATGACGCACATAGGGAGCCAATGCAGGCACTACCTCGGCCATGGCATCAACGAGAAGGCCAGCCACTACGCGGGCTCCATAGATATTGAGGTGGGTATTGTCGACACTGCCCTTGGGCACAGCAGGCACCGTATTGGGCTCTACCCACATATAAAGTTTCTTCGACTCCTCACGGCCAAGCCCTTGCACGAGCTCGTGGGTAATCTTATTGGCATCCACAAAGGGCACATTGAGCTTCTTGGCTACATTGCGCGGACTATCAAGGTAGGCTCCGTGGGTGTCGTATAGCGTATCGCCCTCGACTTGATTATCGGACGCAACAATATGCCCGGGTTGGTCACAAGGAGCCAGGAAGTTGCGGCGTACGATAGCATTCATCAAGATGGGGGTGGCACCGCGTTCACGCGATTCGTTGACAAAGCGTTCCAAATTGGCATCAAAGGTGGTGCCAGGATCGGTATGGCGGTCGGCCTTGGGCTTCTCATCATTATGACCGAACTGGATAACCACATAGTCGCCCGGCTTGATGCGGCTGAGCACCTTGTCCCAGCGCCCCTCATCGATGAAGCTCTTCGAGGAGCGACCATTCACGGCGTGATTGTCGACGATGATATCCTCAGTAAAGAAACCACCCAACACATGTCCCCAGCCACGTTCGGGCTTACCGCCCGTGATGGATTTATTGGCCATGGTTGAGTCACCTATCATAAACACGGTGATTCGCTTCTCGCCTTCCGTGAACGCAGTGAGCGCCAACAACGCCACCAATATACAAACAAGTCCTTTCTTCATATTCTACATGATATTATTTGACAAGCCTATCTTACCCATTATATAATATAGGCTGCAAACTTACGCATTATTCTCCAAAAAAACAATACAAAACATGACAAGCGGCTCGAATACTTGGAAAATCCAAATCTTTGTCGTTTCTTTGTGGTGAAATAGAAATCATGTCGTATGAAAGGAATCATTCTTGCCGGAGGCACCGCTACACGCCTTTACCCGCTATCCAAAGCTATCAGCAAGCAGATTATGCCTGTGTATGACAAGCCGATGATATACTATCCCTTGTCGACCCTGATGCTTGCAGGCATACGCGAAGTGCTCATCATCAGTACGCCGAGAGATCTGCCCATGTTCCGCGAACTGCTGGGTACGGGCGAGCAGTTGGGCATGCACTTCGAGTATAAGGTGCAGGAGGTGGCCAACGGACTTGCTCAGGCTTTTGTCCTTGGCGCGGACTTCTTAGGCGGTGAACCTGGATGCCTCATTTTGGGCGATAACCTCTTCTACGGGCAGGGCTTCAGCGCCATGCTCAAGCGTGCCGCTGCCACCAAGGAGGGTGCTTGCATCTTCGGTTACTACGTGAAAGACCCGCGTGCCTATGGCGTAGCCGAATTTGATGAAACCGGCAAGGTCATCTCATTGGAAGAGAAGCCTGCCAATCCCAAAAGCAACTACGCCGTACCGGGACTCTATTTCTACGACAGCACCGTCACCGAGAAGGCCCGCGCACTGAAGCCCTCGGCACGTGGCGAATATGAGATTACCGACCTCAACCGCCTCTACCTCGAAGAGGGGACCCTTCGCATGGAACTCTTCGGACGCGGATTTGCCTGGCTCGACACAGGCAACTGTGACAGCCTGCTCGAAGCCTCCAACTTCGTGGCCACCATACAGAACCGCCAAGGTTTCTACGTAAGTTGCATCGAAGAGATTGCTTGGCGCAACGGCTGGATAGACAATGCCCAATTGGAACAGCTCGGGAAACAGCAAGAGAAGACTGCCTACGGACAATACCTGCTGGACTTGGCTGCGATGTGAGTCCCTGTGCTCAGCACCTCGAAGGACTCAGAAGCCCCGAGTTGTCCGAGCAATATAGAACAAGAAAATAAGAAGAAACAACCATAAACAAGACAATGAGAACCTACTTAGTTACCGGTGCCGCTGGATTCATTGGCGCCAACTACATCAAGTACTTATTGAAGAACTACGAGGATGTAAAGATTGTCGTCCTTGACCTGCTGACCTATGCAGGCAACCTCGGCACCATAGCCAAAGACATTGACAATGACCGCTGCACCTTCCACCGTGGAAACATCGGTGACCGTGCGCTCGTAGATAGCCTCTTTGCACAATACAAATTTGACGTCGTTGTCAACTTTGCCGCCGAAAGCCACGTAGACCGTAGTATCGAGAACCCGCAGCTCTTCCTCGAAACCAACATTCTGGGGACACAGAACATCCTCGATGCCGCCCGCAAGGCATGGGTGACAGGCCGCGACAATCAAGGCTACCCCACATGGCGCGAAGGCGTGCGTTATCATCAGGTATCTACCGACGAGGTATATGGCAGTTTGGGCGCTGAGGGCTACTTCACAGAGGAGACTCCCCTATGCCCACACAGTCCCTATAGCGCATCGAAGACCAGTGCCGACCTCTTCGTGATGGCCTACCACGACACCTTCCACATGCCTGTGACCATCACACGTTGCTCAAACAACTACGGTCCCTACCACTTCCCCGAGAAACTCATTCCACTCATCATCAAGAATATCCTCGAAGGCAAAAAGTTGCCCGTATATGGCGACGGTTCTAACGTACGCGACTGGCTCTACGTGGAAGACCACTGCAAAGCCATCGAGATGGTAGTGCGCAGCGGACGTCCTGGACAAGTATACAATGTAGGCGGACACAATGAGAAGACCAACATCGACATCGTGCGCCTCACTATTGCTACCATACATCGTCTCATGACCGAACAGCCCGAATACCGCAAGGTGCTCAAGAAAAAGGTCCTGGGAGCCGACGGACAGCCTACTATCGACTGGATCAACGACGAACTTATCACCTTCGTCAAGGATCGTCTCGGCCACGACCAACGCTACGCCATTGACCCCACCAAGATTAAGGAAGAATTGGGCTGGTATCCCGAAACCAGCTTTGAGGTAGGCATCGTGAAGACCATCGAATGGTACCTCAACAATCAAGCATGGGTGGAAGAGGTCACCAGCGGTGACTATCAGCATTACTACGAACGTATGTATGCAGAGCGGTAATGCAGCAATGAGTACAGGGCTACCCAAATATTGGTTTGCCATTCGTGTCCGTCTATTCCATGAGTTGAAAACGAGAGACAATCTGGAGAAGATGGGCATTGAGTGTTTCGTCCCTATACACAGCGAGGTACGTATATGGCACGACCGCCGTGTCATTAAAGACCGTGTGCTCACCCCACAGCTCATTTTTATCCATGCTACCGAAAAGGAACGCATTGAAGTACTTAAGATGAGCGCTGCCCTCTACACTGTTTGTATCCCTGGAAAATCTGTACCTGCACGAATTCCTGATTCCCAAATGCAGGCTTTCATTTTCTTCGTCACCAACGCCAATCAGCAAATAGCCTTTACCGAAGAGCCTCTTAGGGAGGGCGACCGCGTGCGCATCATAACTGGAGCACTGACAGGCCTTGAAGGTATCATTGCACACGGCAAAGGAAAGAACTACTTTGCCATCAAAGTAGATCTGCTCGGATGCGCCATCATGGAAATTGAGAACACTATGATAGAGAAAATAAAAGACTCATAGCACCTATTGCAATAAAACCCTGCACGTTCTTAGCATTATTCGCTGATTTTTATTACCTTTGCATGCTACAAAACAACAACCTAACAACAAATCAATATGACAAAGCGCTTTTTATCATTCGCACTGGCAGGTTTAGCAACCTTCAGTGCTTTCGCACAAGATGCGAAGCAAGACGAGGGTTTCGTATTCACCACCGTGAAGGAGAACCCCATCACCTCAATCAAGAATCAAAACCGTGCCGGCACATGCTGGTGCTACTCTACACTCTCGTTCTTAGAGGCTGAGCTGCTTCGCATGGGCAAGGGCGAGTACGACTTCTCAGAAATGTACATCGTACACAACACCTATCTTGACCGTGCCGACAAAGCAGTACGCACCCATGGCGATATCTCCTTCTCACAGGGCGGCTCGTTCTACGATGTGCTCTACGGCATGAAGACCTTTGGTCTTGTACCCGAATCAGAGATGCGTCCCGGCGTGATGTACGGCGACACACTGAGCAACCACACCGAGCTCTCAGCCGTGAGCGATGCTGTAGTAGCTGCTATCGCCAAGGGCAACCACCGTAGCCTGCAGACCGACGAGAATGGCACTCCGCTGTGGAAGAAAACTATCGAGGCCATTCACGACATCTACCTCGGCGTACGTCCCGAAAAGTTCACCGTAAACGGTAAGGAGTATACCCCGAAGTCATACTACGAGTCTACAGGCCTCAATGCCGATGACTACGTATCACTCACCTCTTACACTCACCACCCCTTCTACGAGTCATTCGTTCTCGAGATTCAGGACAACTGGCGTTGGGCGCAGTCATACAACCTCCCCATCGACGAACTGATGGAGGTGTTTGACAATGCCATCATGGAGGGATACACCATCGCATGGGGTAGCGACGTGAGTGAGGCAGGCTTCACTCGCAATGGCGTGGCTGTAATGCCCGATGCAGAGAAGGCTCAGGAGCTCAGCGGCTCAGACATGGCACACTGGCTCAAGCTCTCTCCCGCCGAGAAGAAACTCAACGACAAACCCCAGCCCCAGAAATGGTGCACACAGGAGGAGCGTCAGGTTGCTTACGACAATTGGGAGACTACCGACGACCACGGCATGGTAATCTACGGTATCGCCAAGGACCAGATGGGCAACGAGTACTACATGGTGAAGAACTCATGGGGTGAGAGCGGTACCTACAAGGGAATCTGGTATGCCTCAAAGGCATTTGCCCGCTACAAGACCATGAACATCGTGGTGCACAAGGATGCAGTGCCCAAGGCTATCCGCAAGAAACTCGGTATCAAGTAATATATACTACAAAAGCAACACACAAAGGAGGAGAGCAACATTGTTCTTCTCCTTTCCTTTTCATATAGGGAACAGACACATAGCACCCACTTAATTCAGGCTTTCTCACGCTCAACAATGCAAGTAAATTTGTATTGTCTTCGCTTAATCGAATTTTTGCACTAATTTTGTACCCTGTATTATATTTTAAGGTATTAAACAACTATGTCAGAACCCAAGAAGATGGAGCGTCCCCGCACTGGACGTATGTTGGCAGGCGTATGTGCTGCCATCGCTAACTATGCGAACATCGACGTTACGGTAGCTCGTGTGGTATACACCCTGCTGACCATATTCACTGCCTTCAGCGGAATCATCGTATACATCATCCTCATGATATTGATTCCCGAAGCACCAAACCGCTATCTCAACCAATGATTAAAATAGGTATACTTGGAGCTGCCGGATACACCGGTGGCGAACTCATCCGCCTGCTGGTGAATCATCCCGAGGCGGAAATCGTCTTTGCCAACAGCGAGAGCAATGCGGGCAACCTCGTGGCCGACGTGCACGAGGGCCTCTTGGGCGACACCGACCTGAGGTTTACCGATGCCATGCCCTTCGACAAGGTGGACGTGGTATTCTTCTGCTTCGGCCACGGCAAGAGCGAGCAGTTCTTGCAGGAGCACACAATCCCTGACCACGTAAAGATTATCGACCTGGCGCAGGACTTCCGCATCGCTGCACCTACCCACGACTATGTATACGGACTGCCCGAGATACACAAGGCGCAGATACAGCAATGCCAGCATCTGGCCAACCCGGGGTGCTTTGCCACCTGCATACAGCTGGGTCTGCTGCCCTTGGCCAAGGCGGGACTGCTCACCCACGACGTGGCAGTGAATGCCATCACCGGCTCTACGGGTGCAGGGCAGAAGCCTGTGGGCACCACGCACTTCAGCTGGCGCACCGACAATATGAGTATATATAAGGTGTTCACCCACCAGCATCTGCACGAGATACGCCAGTCGCTCACCGAGCTGCAGGGCTCACTGGATGCCTCCATCGACTTCATCCCCTACCGTGGCGACTTTGCCCGCGGCATCTTCTGCACCGAGGTGGTGAAGTTCGACGGTGCTGAGGGCTCACCCACCAACCCCACAGCCGAGCAGTTGGCCGACATGTACCGCACCTTCTACGCCGACGCTGCCTTCACGCACTACGTAGACAAGGCACTCGACCTGAAGCAGGTGGTCAACACCAACAAGGCACTCGTACACATCGACAAGTTTGGCAACAAAGCCGTCATCACCTGCATCATCGACAACCTCCTCAAAGGTGCCATAGGCCAGGCCGTACAGAACATGAACCTGATGTTCGGCGTTGACGAGAAAGCTGGACTCGGACTGAAGGCGAACGCGTTCTAAATTTTCAATTTTCAATTAAAGATGACTCTCTTCAACGTATATTCCCTCTATCCCGTAGAGCCCGTGCGCGGCAAGGGCAGCTACGTTTACGATGCCCAAGGCACCGAGTATCTGGACCTCTATGGTGGCCATGCCGTCATCTCCATAGGCCATGCCCATCCGCACTACGTGCAGATGATCAGTGAGCAGGTGGCCCGACTGGGCTTCTACTCCAACTCTGTAGAGAACAGTCTGCAGCAACAGTTGGCCGACCGTCTGGGTCGCCTTTCGGGCTACGACGACTACAGCCTCTTCCTCTGCAACTCGGGTGCCGAGGCCAATGAGAACGCCATCAAGTTGGCATCGTTCCACAACGGCAAAGCCAAGGTGCTGGCCTTCGGCAAGGCATTCCACGGACGCACCTCGGGCGCTGTGGCCGCTACGGACAACCCCAAGATTAATGCCCCCTTCAACCGCACGGCCAACGTGGAGTTCGTGCCGCTGGGCGATGCCGAGGCCGTAGAGCAGAAGCTCAAGACTGGCGAGTTCTGTGCCGTCATCATCGAGGGCATACAGGGCGTGGCAGGTATCCACTGCCCCTCACCGGAGTTCTTGCGCCAGCTGCGCGAGCTCACCACACAGTATGGTGTGTCGCTCATCCTCGACGAGATACAGTCGGGCTACGGACGCACGGGCCAGTTCTTTGCCCACCAGATTGCCGACATACGCCCCGACCTCATCACCATGGCCAAGGGCATGGGCAACGGCTTCCCCATCGGCGGCGTGCTCATAGCTCCGCACTATACCCCCTGGCCTGGCATGCTGGGCACCACCTTCGGCGGTAACCATCTGGCATGTGCAGCAGCCATCGCTGTGCTCGACGTGTTTGCCGAGGAGAACCTTGTACAGAATGCAGCTGAGGTGGGTGCATACCTCATCGACGAGCTGAAGAAGATACCCCAAATCAAGGAGGTACGCGGACGCGGCCTGATGATAGGCATCGAAATCGAGGGTTCGGCATCGGAGTTCCGTAAGCGCCTGCTCTTCGAAAAGCATATCTTCACCGGTGGTGCTGGCGTATCGACCGTACGCCTACTCCCCGCACTGGGCATCAGTAAGGCACAAGCCGATGTGTTCCTCACCGCATTCAAGGAAACACTATAGACAGGAGCCCTTCAGCCACACACCACAAGCTTGCCCACGTCTATGGCCTCGGCTGTAGTGAAGGTGGGTGGCAGACGGTCGAAGAAGCCCTCGTCGAGTGATTGGGGCAGGCGATAACCGGCATCGTCAACATTGGTGTTCAGTTCTTCCGGTGTGGGCTTCGGGCCATCGGGCTGATTCAGGAGTGTAATAATGTCTTGTGTGCTCATAAAACAATGTAGATTAAAAGGTTATGTCGATATTTATATAGGGTTTGTCACTAAAAAGAGTTAAGAAGTGGCGTCAACGCCACTAACCATAGCAAACTTGCTTTGGCATAGTGCGTTACAAAAGTTCGCCTGCCGACCGAAGGCAACCCTGCCGCCCAACAGCGCAAGGTCGAAAACCCTCGGGAATATCCAGTACCCGATGCCGCGGCCGCAAGGGCTGAAAATCGCATAGGCGATTTTCAGAAAAGGCAGGTGCGATTCTGCAAAAAGGGATAGGCGATTTTTCATAATGGCATGTGCGATTTTCATGGGGTTAAGGCTTAAGGGTTAAAGGTTATGGGTGAGAGAGGGTCCCTTAATGCCCTTAATGAACAAAAATCTGCCGCACGACGCGGCATGTAATGGATTATTGCTATATTTGCATTTGACAAAGAACATTTACGACACACAAGCCATATGGGATACGACAAAAGCGAAGCGAAAAAGACGAACAGATATACATTCAGGTGGAATACAAGGTATACAACAAACAATGTAATTAAAGCAGTTTTTTCTCTTCTTGGCTTATATCTAATCTGGAGCTTAATCCGTCTGCTCATCAAAGATTTTGTTGTTTCTGCAGCAAATCATGTAATTGTGGGGGACGTCCTCGAGATCTTAATACTTCTCGTACCTGTTTCATTTTTGCTAATCCCTTTCATCAGAATAATCCGTTGCATAGAGATAGAGTCTAACAAGATAACAATAGTCAGGCTTATAGGCAAAACCACGCTTAAAAATATTGTAAATATCGAATATGTGACAAAAGAATTACTGGAGGAAAGCGGCACAGAATATTATGAAAAGAGCGGTTGGCATGATGGCTTAACTATGTGGGTGGAAACAGACCATCGCAGTAAAAGATACGGCAAGTTCTCCCTATACTGCGTCAACTTCGACGAACTGGCCATGGTAACCTGTGCTGATGGCAAGAAGTACCTCATCAACTACCCGAAGGAGTTGTTCCAGCAAACGGCATACATCCATGTCTGTAAACCCAAGCTGAAACTAAAGTGGAAAGTAGGGCGCGTTTTAGCTGTAATATCCATCACCTCTGCATTTATTGCTCTTATCTCCCTTCTGCTCGAAGGGATGTTTATAGAATTCCTCATTTTGCTTCTTGTTACTGTTTTCCTATTGCTGCCTTTCGGGCTAAGTATGATAATAGAGACTGTCAAGCATATCAGAATAGAGATAGACAGGATCACAATATTGTTGTCTTCGTACCCAGAAACAATAGTGCTGGATAACATAGAAAGCATACAATATGTGACCAGGAAAGAGCTGGAACCTTCTACTACATACGCACAGCAGTTCTTGTGGTTTCAGCGCCCGCGCACTTGCCGTGGGCTGAGCATGTGGGGTAAAGTGTTCTCCAATAATAAGTATGGTAAATTTACCCGCGCTTGTAATAACTTCGACGAACTGGCCATGGTGACCCTCGCCAATGGCAAGAAATACCTCATCAACTATCCGAAGGAACTGCTGGAGAAGAAGTGATAGGATCCATACCTCCTACGTGCCGGGCAACCTCAAGTGCCAGGTGATAGGGGAATAATACAACGAGGGTGCGTCAGTTGCTGACACACCCTCTCTCGTTTTATACTTCTACCCTACTCTTTAGAAGTTGGCGTTGTTCGGAGTACGGGGGAAGGGGATGACGTCGCGGATGTTGGTCATGCCGGTCACGAAGAGCAGCAGACGCTCGAAACCGAGGCCGAAGCCCGAGTGAGGACATGTACCATACTTGCGGGTATCGAGATACCACCACATATCCTTCATGGGAATGCCCAGTTCCTCTACGCGAGCGAGCAACTTATCGTAGTCGGCCTCACGCTCTGAACCGCCGATGATCTCGCCAATCTTGGGGAAGAGCACGTCCATGGCACGTACGGTCTTGCCATCCTCGTTCTGCTTCATGTAGAAGGCCTTGATCTCCTTGGGATAGTCGGTAAGGATAACGGGACGCTTGAAGTGCTCCTCCACGAGGTAACGCTCGTGCTCAGAAGCGAGGTCGGCACCCCAGAATACGGGGAACTCAAACTTATGTCCCTTGGCCACAGCATCCTCGAGGATCTTGATACCCTCGGTATAGGGCAGGCGCACAAACTCCTCCTTGATGACACCTTCGAGGCGGGCGATAAGCTCCTTGTCGAACATGTCGTTGAGGAACTTCACATCGTCGTAGCAGTGCTCGAGTGCCCAGCGCACGCAGTGCTTGATGAAGTCCTCGGCAAGCTGCATGTTGTCGTTGATATCGTTGAAGGCCACCTCGGGCTCGATCATCCAGAACTCGGCGAGGTGACGCGGAGTATTGGAGTTCTCGGCACGGAAGGTAGGGCCGAAGGTGTAGATGGCACCGAGGGCTGTAGCAGCGAGCTCGCCTTCGAGCTGGCCCGATACGGTGAGCGAAGCCTGCTTGCCGAAGAAGTCGTTGTCGTAGTTGATGCTGCCGTTCTCGTCCTTCTTCAGGTCGTAGAGGTTCATGGTAGTTACCTGGAACATCTGACCGGCACCCTCACAGTCCGAAGCGGTGATGATGGGGGTGTGGAAGTAGAAGAAACCACGCTCGTGGAAGAACTGGTGGATGGCAATGGCCATATTGTGACGGATGCGGTAAACGGCACCGAAAGTGTTGGTACGGGGACGCAGATGAGCAATCTCACGGAGGAACTCCATAGAATGGCCCTTCTTCTGCAGAGGATAAGTGTTGTCGCACTCGCCCAACACCTCAATCTCGCGTGCCTGAATCTCGGCTGCCTGGCCTGCTCCTACCGACTGTACCAGCTCACCATTGATGCTGAGGCAAGCACCGGTAGTGATTTTCTTGAGCATCTCCTCGTCGAAGTTGGCGAGGTCCACTACAATCTGTATGTTCTTGATGGTAGAACCGTCATTCAGTGCAATGAAGTTTACCTGCTTGCTACCACGACGGGTACGTACCCATCCTTTGACGTTGACCATGGCACCGAAGTCGGTACGTTGCAGAAGGTCAACAATACGTGTTCTGATGATTGTGTCCATATCTTGTTCTTTTAATTGTCAATTGTCAATTATCCATTGTCAATTACTCATACGCTCCCATGCGCAGCATGTTGACCTCCTTCTCGGTGAGGAAGCGCCAGTCGCCACGGCGAACGTTCTTCTTGGTGAGTCCGGCAAACTGTACGCGGTCGAGGCGGAGCACACGGTATCCGAGGTGCTCGAACATACGACGTACGATACGGTTGCGGCCGCTGTGAATCTCCACGCCTACGAGCGTCTTGTCTGTCTCGTGGGTGTAGCTCACCTCATCGGCATGAATCTCGCCGTCCTCGAGCTGTATGCCAGTAGCCAACTGCTCCATATCGGCAGCAGTGAGGTTCTTGTCGAGACGCACGTGATAGATCTTCTTCTTCAGGAAACGGGGATGTGTGAGCTTTGAGGCCAACTCGCCATCGTTAGTGAGCAGAAGCACACCCGTGGTATTGCGGTCGAGACGACCTACGGGATAGATACGCTCCTTGCAAGCACCCTTCACGAGGTCCATCACGGTCTTGCGGTCCTGAGGATCCTCTACGGTGGTCACATAATCCTTCGGCTTGTTGAGCAGGATATAAATCTTGCGCTCGATGCTGATGGTCTGGTCGTGGAAACGTACCTCATCGCCACGCTTCACCTTGGTACCGAGCTCGGTCACAATCTGTCCGTTGACAGTCACTACACCGGCAGTGATGAAATCATCGGCCTCGCGACGTGAGCATACACCGGCATTGGCGAGGTATTTGTTCAAGCGGATAGGCTCGTTGGGGTCACGCAACTCCTCGCGATACTGTATCTGCTTTTTCTTACTGTATTTCTTGTCGCCGAAAGCGCCTTTCTGCTGCTTGCCGCCAAAGGCAGGACGCTGGCCATAGCCACCTGCAGCCCCACCCTCGCGGTTGAAGCGGGGACGCTGACTGTAGCCTTCACCACCGTCACGCTTGTAGCTCGGACGGAAAGTATTCTCGGCATCGGAGTTCCACGCATTACCAGGTTCGGGACGATCATAGGAGGGACGGCTATAGGGCTTGCTTGCAGGGCGATAGCCATTGCCTTCCCCATCGTTGAAACGACGGCGGCTGTAGTCGCTATTATAGCTGCTGCTACGGCTATAAGTACGCTCGCCATTATAAGAACGCTCAGAGTTGTATGAACGTTCACCATTGTACTGGCGCTCGCCATCAAAGCTGCGCTCACGGTTGAAGCGGGGGCGATTTCCCTCAAAGTTAGGGTTATAAGAACTGCGCTGTGGGCGCTCTACCTTGGCATAACGAGGTGCTCCTTCCTCACGATTGAAGCGAGGACGCTGCGGACGTGTGGTGCCATCGGCGTTTCTCACGAAACGTTGTCTGGGCGCACGGTCACCTTCGCCATTCCAACTACTACTGCGGCTGTAGGGCTTACGCTCGCCGCCATTCTCTGATTCGAATCCCTCGAATCGGTTTACATTGTCTGTACTCATTACTGTTAGGTTAGTTTTATTGTTTCCAGCCTCACGGCCTTAAAAGATGCAATCTTTAATTCTGAATTGTGAATTATGAATTCTTAAACAAAGTGTCTAAAACTTAGTTCTCAATTTGTCTGAAAATTCATAATTCAGAATTCAAAATTCAGAATTTCCCTTACACTCCCGTGTAGTTCCAGGGAGCAATCTCCTTGAGTTCGGCCTTCACGGCATCGCTCACATCAAGACCATCGATAAACTCCTGCATCGACTCGCCTGTCACCGTCGTATTGGTGCGGGTGAGTGCCTTCAAGGCCTCATAGGGATTGGGGTAACCCTCACGACGAAGGATGGTCTGTATAGCTTCTGCAGCTACGTTCCAGCTATTGTCGAGGTCACGGCGGATAGCGCTCTCGTTGAGGAGCAGCTTACCGAGGCCCTTGAGCGAGCTCTGGATGGCGATGGCGATATGACCGAAGGGCACACCCACGTTGCGGAGCACGGTAGAGTCGGTAAGGTCGCGCTGCAGACGGCTGATGGGCAGCTTGCTTGCCAAGTGCTCGAGGATGGCATTGGCAATACCGAGGTTACCCTCAGCATTCTCGAAGTCGATGGGGTTCACCTTGTGGGGCATAGCGCTTGAGCCCACCTCACCGGCCTTGATCTTCTGCTTGAAGTACTCCATAGAGATGTACTGCCAGAAGTCGCGGTTCATATCGATCATGATGGTATTGATGCGCTTGAGGGCATCGAAGATACCGGCCAAGTAGTCATAGTTAGAGATCTGTGTGGTATACTGCTCGCGCTGCAAGCCGAGATACTCGGCCACGAAGCGGTTGCCCACAGCCTTCCAGTCGTGTGTCGGGTAGGCCACGTGGTGAGCGTTGTAGTTACCGGTGGCACCGCCAAACTTGGCTGTGATGGGGCACGCCTTAAGCACGGCCAACTGCTGTTCCAGACGGTAGGCAAACACGCGCACCTCCTTGCCCAAACGGGTGGGCGAAGCGGGCTGACCATGGGTCTTGGCGAGCATGGGGATAGCGTCCCACTCGTCAGCATATGTATTGAGCTGTGCGATGAGCTGCTCAATGAGCGGATAATAGACATCGGCCAGCGCCTCCTTTACTGAGAGGGGCACAGAAGTGTTGTTGATGTCCTGCGAGGTAAGGCCGAAGTGTACGAACTCCTTGAAAGGCACGAGAGCAGGCTCCTTGTCGAACTGCTCCTTGATGAAGTATTCCACAGCCTTCACGTCGTGGTTGGTAACACTCTCAATCTCCTTCACGCGAGCAGCATCGGCCTCACTGAACTGCTGGTAGATACCACGCAGATAGGGGAACAATGCCTTATCTACACCCTGCAACTGAGGTAGGGGAAGCTCGCAAAGCATAATGAAATATTCGATTTCTACACGTACGCGATAACGGATGAGTGCGTACTCGGAAAAATACTCGGCCAACTGAGCGGTCTTGCCGCGATAGCGGCCATCAATGGGCGAAACTGCTGTAAGAATGTCCAAATTCATATTCTAAATGATAATTATTTCGTGTCTTTCCTATACCCAAAACAAGCCTTGCATCCCTGCATGCCAGTTTGAGCCTGCAAAGTTACGCTTTTTTATTCATATAATGCGTGCGAAAGAGGGAAAGTTTGCTCGTCTGAGGTAAAATTACCACCAAGAGAGCACGTAAAGGTAGATAACCGAGGCGGGAATGGCAAAAAGCATGCTGTCTAACCGGTCAAGGATGCCTCCATGCCCAGGGAGCATGCGACCCGAATCTTTGACATCCAAGCTACGCTTGATCATCGATTCAGTAAGGTCGCCATAAGTACCGGCCACCACGACAACCAAAGCCATGCCTACCCACTGCCACACATTCAGTACAGGGAAGAAATGGGCAACAGCTACTGCACTTGCCATAGCCACTATAGCACCACCAATAGACCCCTCCCAAGACTTCTTGGGTGATATTCGAGGAAAGAGCTTATGCTTGCCCAACAATGAGCCGCAGAGGTAGGCACCCGTGTCGTTCAACCAAAGGAAGACATACATAGCCAAGGGAAAGACATAGTACTTAATCGAGCAATCATATAAGTAACAGTCAGAGAATGCCAGCAGGTTGATTAGTGAAAGCGGCAACGCTACATACAACTGACTGAGCATGATGGCTCCAAGATTGACAATAGGATTCCCTTCATCGTTGTATAACTCCCTGACACAGCAGAAGATAATAAACAGCAGATAAGGGAGAAAAAGCGCCAGCAACGATGCCTCGGTAAGGCAATTGAGCCAAACAGCAAAGAAAAGATAACAGCTGCCTGCCACAATCAGTGGGCGGCCTATCCTTACTTTCCCTTTTTTAATCAACAATCCCAAGAACTCATTTACCGCAAGAGCGGTCAGCAACAGAAACAGCGCAGCCAAACTTATAGGGCTAAGATATGTGCATAGCACTTGCACTGCTACAATAGCTATGCCTGTGAGAGCGCGGATAATAAAGTTCTTCATATCGTCGTGTGCTTTTATGGTTATCGCGGTCGAAACATCTTATTTGTCGTCTTGGTCAAAATCGAAGCCGCCAAAGAGGTTGTCCTCCTTAGGCTTACGAGCCCGTTCTGTCTTGGGCTTGGTGGGCTTGGCATATTCAGGAGCATCAGAGAGCGAAGGCACCTCGTTGCCCTCAGATTGCTCAAGCGGTTTCTTGGGCGATTCGGGAGTTTCAGGCACAGATGGTGCAGGAGAGGCCTCAATGGTTTCTTCAGCTTTTTTCTTCTTAGCAGGCTTATGTTCCTCCACTTTATCTTTCGCCTCTGCATCCGGTTCCAAAATCTCTTCGCTGCGCGAAGCCCAAGGGCGCTTACCAAAGATACGCTCGGCATCCTCTGCAAAGATCACCTCACGCTCAAGCAGCAATTCGGCCAACTGGCGATGTCCATCACGATACTGGAGGAGCATACGTTTGGCGCGTTCGTACTGCTCGGCAATAAGCGCCTTCACCTCATTGTCAATCAGTTCGGCAGTCTTCTCGCTATAGGGTTTGTGGAACTGCTCCTGCGTGTTGTAATAGCAAAGATTCGGCAACTTGTCGCCCATACCCGCATAGGCTATCATGCCATAAGCCTGCTTGGTGACACGCTCCAAGTCGTTCATGGCACCTGTAGAGATGCGGCCTGTAAACAATTCCTCGGCAGCACGACCGCCAAGAATGGCACACATCTCATCCAGCATCTGCTCCTTGGTGGTAATCTGACGCTCCTCGGGCAAGTACCAAGCAGCACCAAGAGCACGACCACGAGGCACTATGGTCACCTTTACCAAGGGGTCTGCATATTGCAGATGCCATGAAAGGGTTGCATGCCCGGCTTCATGGAGAGCGATAGTGCGTTTTTCCTCTGCGGTGAGCACCTTTGTCTTCTTCTCCAGACCACCGATGATACGGTCTACGGCAGCGAGGAAGTCGTCCTTACCCACCGTCTTCTTGCCATGGCGGGCAGCTATCAGTGCAGCCTCGTTGCAGACATTGGCAATGTCGGCACCCGAGAATCCTGGAGTCTGTCGGGCAAGGAGATCCACATCAAGCGATTTGTCAAGTTTCAGCGGACGCAGATGCACACCGAACACCTCCTTGCGCTCATTGAGGTCGGGCAGATCAACATGTATCTGGCGGTCGAAACGTCCGGCACGCAACAAGGCCTTATCAAGAATATCTACACGGTTTGTAGCAGCCAAAATAATGACACCGCTATTGGTGCCGAAACCATCCATCTCGGTAAGGAGCTGATTGAGGGTATTTTCGCGCTCATCGTTGCCACCCATTGCAGGATTCTTGCCACGAGCACGGCCAACTGCGTCAATCTCATCGATGAAAATGATACAAGGAGCCTTCTCCTTAGCTTGACGGAAAAGGTCGCGTACACGCGAAGCACCTACTCCGACAAACATCTCCACAAAATCGGAGCCTGAGAGTGAGAAGAAGGGTACGTCGGCTTCGCCTGCCACAGCCTTGGCCAGCAAGGTCTTACCCGTACCCGGAGGTCCAACAAGCAGTGCACCCTTGGGAATCTTACCACCCAATTCAGTATATTTCTCTGGTTTCTTGAGGAACTCGACAATCTCCTGTACCTCCTGTTTGGCCTCAGCCTGGCCTGCTACATCCTTGAAGGTAATGCGGTTGGCACCACCCTTTTCAAAGAGTTGCGCCTTCGACTTACCTACATTGAACACTCCGCCAGGGCCTCCAGCTCCACCGCCACCCATACGGCGCATGATGAATATCCATACACCTATCAGCAGGACAAAGGGGAAGAGGTTCCAAAACAGGTTGCTCAAAGTATTGTCTTTTTTCTTATAATCCAATTTACCCTCGAACGCACCAGCCTTTCCCTGTTCATCAAGGAACCTGTCGAGAGATTCGATAGACCCCACCTCTACCGTCATCACTACAGGCATGCCACTTTGCGCCATAGACTCGCCAAAGATACGCGCCACCGAATCAGGAATGATGGTCAGTTCCACTTTATTATCATCGTATGCGACAACTTTCTCCACATAACCGTTGCTCACATACTCCTTAAACTCCGAGTAGGAAATCTTGCGTGTCACGCCCTCCTCAGATGGGTTCTTCATAAACAAGAACATCAGCACCATGAAAATGATGGCATACACCCACGAAAGACTAAATTTCGGCGTCTTCCTTGGGGGCTGGTTCGAATTGTTAGGTCGTTGCGGTTGATTACTCATACTTATTAGTCAAGGTTAGGAATCATGTTCAAGCGGGCATCTGCCCACAAATTTTCAAGGTTATAGAAGGCACGGTCCTCGGGCACAAAGATATGCACCAACACATCACCGTAATCCATAGCCACCCAACGGGAATTGCGCAACCCCTCTACTGCAGTAGGCTTCGCACTGGCATTGATACGCACATAATCGCTCACAGAATCAGCTATTGCTGCAACTTGTGTGGGGGTATTGCCCTCACATATAACAAAATATTTACAAACCGTGTTGTCCGTATCCGTGAGATCGGCCACAACAATATTTCTACCCTTCTTTTCTTGAATGCCCTCGGCTATTCGCTTAACCAGTTCTTCGGTTTCGTTCATGCTTTTTCTATTCATATACTATATTAACGTGCAAAGATAGGTTGTTTTCCCGAAAACAGCCTCTTATAAACAACAAAAAAAACTTTATTTGACCTTTTTTAGGGAAAGAATCAAAAAAAATAAAAAAAAATCTCCAATTATTTTGTGTATTTCCCGAATTGCACTACCTTTGCACCCACAAACCGATTGGGCTATGGTGTAATGGTAACACTGCAGATTCTGGTCCTGCCTTTCCTGGTTCGAGTCCGGGTAGCCCAACGAAGAGAAATCGAGTCGATGCAATGCATCGGCTCGATTTTTTGTTCACGCCACAAAGCCTATGCGGCGATGCAGTGCGAAGTTGTGCGGCTTGTTCTGCAAGGCATATTGCATGGCCGCAGATTCCACATCACACCATTCGATGGTGCTCAGCAAAGCTCTGTCTGCGCCGCCACTATCGGACTGCATCACACGGCGTGCCATAGCAGGCAGTATGCCCGACTCGACAAACTGCTTTATCCAACGAGCGTTGCAGAAATAGCGATCCCGACAAGACAACACCTGCCCGACAATCTCCACCAGCCGTTGGCGAGCATCCTCAGAGAGCACGTAGCCCAACCTCTGCAGTAAATCATCGCCAATCTGCATCAGTTCATCAGCCGTGTAATCCGGAAAGTTGAACTGATGCGGGAAACGGCCTTTCAGTCCTTGGTTCATCTGCATAAGACGTTGCATTTCATCTTCATATCCGGCCATAATGACAAGCATATCCGGATTCGGTTCTGCAAGGATTGGCAGCAATGCCTCTATCACGTGATTGCCAAAGTCCTTACGGTCACTTGTAGAGTCGCATAGCGCATAGGCCTCATCAATAAAGAGCACATTCCCTCTGGCTTTTTCAAGCACTTCCAGCATTTTCTCCTCTGTGTGGCCTATATATGGTCCTACCAATGTCGTTCGGTCCATGCAGACAACCTGACCTTTCGAGAGCAGTCCCATTGAACGGTATATCTGCCCAATCAACTTGGCCACCGTTGTCTTTCCCGTTCCCGGATTTCCAGTAAACAGCATATGGTGCGAACCGCAGATATCGGCAGGGAGGCCCAGCGCACGACGTCGCTCATTGAAACGGATTTGCAGGAAAGTATTGGCCAAGCGCTCTTTCAGCTCAGCAAGTCCCACCATCCTGTTCAGTTCCTCCATACTTTCCTCAAAGCCAGGTTCCTTGCTGGTGTTCTTTACAGATACAGGCTTACATACACATTCAGCAAGGGCAATGTCTTCGGCAAGGATTGTACTGAACTGATCATCCTTCAAGTCATCCTGATTCTTGGCATATTCACATATCCGCTGACGCAGTCTTGCCAGCAGGTGCCTGTTTATGAAATCAAGACGTTGCTCCCGTCCCCACTGACACACAGTTTCATAGTTGGCAATGACCTGCTCGGCCAGTGCATTCTCCGCCTCAGGGGTAAGACTGAGATAGGAAGCCTTCACGTCATCGTAGATAAGGCCCACTGTTTCAGCCACCGACGGCCAAGTCTGTTCGAAGTGCGGTGCGTCGGCCAAGGCCTCATCAATCAGTCGGGATTGCGCACGCAACTGGCGCAGCGTCTCAGCATCAGCAATGAAGATAAGGCTGCGCACTACGCTTTGGTCAGCAATGGCCTCTTCCAGAAGCTGCACTTTGTCTGCCGCATCAGGACTTACAAGTTTGCCAGCCTCACACAGCACCAGCGTTTTTTCTTCACAGTCATCGATAGCCTCACGCAAGGACTCCACGTGTTCTCGGCAGTCGACCGTTTCAACTCCCTCCATACCGAAACCCAAGAAATCGGGCAGTATCTGCGCCAAATCTTCGGCACTGCATGAAGTGGGCGCATTGACACTGGCATAGCAGTTGGCCTGCAGCATTTCAAAGCCCTTCGCCCTACACAGGCTGTTAAAGCTTTTCTTGCTACATACCCTGATGAGTTGGGGTCTCACACTCTTCACCCCTCTACATTTCTCTACCGACTGCCATCTATCCTGTTCGTCGCGCTCCACATGCTTCACCAGTAGGTATTCCGTATCCGTTGTGGCCAAAGAGCGGATCTTGCAATTCGTAACAGCCTCTCCTTCAAAATGAAATGTGACAAGTGCATAGGGTTCACGGTTGTGCGACAGCACCACAAAATAGTCACCGGGCATCCAAATGCATTTGCTACGCAGCGTGATGCCTATCGTATCGCCCGCATTTCGTCCCTTGGGATGATAGCAGTCACTCTTTGCCATCAATGCCCAATCGTCAGAGTAGCACGATGCGCTCAGCTCCCCTTTCGAATTCAAGTTGCTGCCCAACACGAGCCTCAAATGCAACGCACCGGAAGTATACCTGCCAGCACGCACCGCATCGGCTTTTCGGCGCACTTCAGCCGAGCGTATTACAGGATGAGACTCCGCCCTCCCTGTCGGGAGCACATCAAACATACAATAGAAGCGCTCCCCGCCAGCGCCAACAAGTTTCGAATCACATTCGCTCGACACATTGCCCCCCAAGAGGATATATCGGCCTACAGTCAACGGAGCGAAGCTTTTCTTTGGATAGACTCTGGTACCGGACAACTTCTCTATCTCTTCTTCGTAGATGGCTATAGGGTCGCTTTCTCCCTCCCGGTAGAGAGCAAAATTCACCGTAGGAGACATAAACGACGCTTCTTGATTACTTGAGACAAAAAGCGACAGTTCATTATTTTCCTGTTCTGTCTCAGGTATAACAAAGCGGGGGATTCCCGCAGCTGCATTGATGTTTCTGCCGTAGAGTTTCAGGTATAGTTTTGACAACACGAACACGTGTGGCCAGGTTTCACATTGAGGTATATTATAGGTTCTGCCACAGACAGTCACCTGCTCAGCATTAATATCAAAAGTTATATTGTTTGTATGCATAAGAATAATGAATTTAGTGATTTAACAATTAGTAGATACACACGCTACATATGCTCGGCTTCCATTAGCCACAGCAATAATTGAGAGACGCAGGCCCTCCTGCATCCCCTACCGACCCCATACTTCTGGCACACCGAGCCACGAAGCCGTCGGAGGGTGTCCAACCGCTCAAAGAACGAAACTAACGACAATACATACACAACGACTTACGTCACCGTGAAGCACGTTCCGATAGTTTCCTTTGAGTGTTGAAAATGTAAATCTTGATTCATTATTCGATACAGCTTTCGCTTTCGGCTGCAAATATAGAGCACAAAAAGGAATCCGCCAAATAATCTGCAGAAAAAGTTACGTACAACAAACCAAGCGCCTTCGTTGTTATACTCCACGTCCCCCGATGGGTTAAAAAGTGTAACGATATACTATAATATATAAGAATGAATCTCTTACGTAAACGTATGGCTCGCTACGACCTGCCTCAACAGATTAAGGCAAAAGGCGTGTACCCCTATTTCCGCTGTATAGAGAGCGAGCAAGACACCGAAGTGATTATGAATGGCCGTCGCGTATTGATGTTCGGCTCCAACTCCTACCTCGGACTCACCAATCACCCCCGAGTGATAGCAGCCGCTATTGAGGCCACCCGACGATATGGTACAGGGTGTGCCGGTTCGCGCTTCCTTAACGGCACCATCGACCTACACCTGCAGCTCGAACATGAGTTGGCCAAATGGGTGGGTAAAGAGGATGTAATGGTGTATTCTACAGGATTCCAAGTCAACCTTGGCGTAGTGTCGTGTCTAACAGGACGTGAAGATTACGTTATCTGTGATGAGTTGGACCACGCTTCCATCGTAGAAGGGCGTCGCCTCTCCTTCTCCATGCCACGTAAGTATCGCCACAGAGATATGGCTTCATTGGAGCGCGAGCTGGCCCGCTGCCATCCCGAGTCCATCAAACTCATTGTTACTGATGGCGTATTCTCCATGGAAGGCGACATAGCCCCTATGCCAGAGATTGTGCGCTTGGTGCATAAGTACAACGCCAACATCATGGTCGATGAGGCACACGGCTTCGGTGTCTTAGGCCCTGGAGGGCGTGGCACCTGCCATCACTTCGGCGTAGCTGGCGATGTAGACCTTCTGATGGGCACCTTCAGCAAGTCATTTGCCTCCATCGGCGGTTTCATTGCCTCCGACCGCGACACCATCAACTACCTGCGCCACAACTCGCGTTCCTACATCTTCAGCGCTTCGCTTACTCCTGCCGCCACAGCCGCAGCCTTGGAGTCGCTTCACATCATGCAAGAGGAGCCCGAACGCATCGAACACCTTTGGGACGTTACCCGCTACGCCCTCAGCGGCTTTCGCGCTTTGGGATTTGAGATTGGCGCCACAGAAACTCCCATCATACCGCTCTACGTCCGCGATATGGAGAAAACCTTCCTCGTCACCCGCATGCTCTTCGACGAAGGCATCTTCGTCAACCCTGTGGTGCCACCCGCTTGCGCACCCAACGACACGCTCATCCGCTTCTCCCTAATGGCTACCCACACGCATGAGCAAATTGATTATGTCCTAGACAAAATGGCCGGATGCTTCCATAGACTCAACCTGCTAAACTAAACGAAGAAGAGCGAGCAACCATGGTTGCCCGCTCTAGCTTAATCGCGTCCAAGGATTTATTCTACTTCTTAATTACGCGCCCAACTTCGTTTCAGTTTTTCACGTTCAGTAGAATGTAAGCGATGCTTACTTCTGCTCTCGCTTAATCAAAACTTTCTTGCCATCTACAATGTAGATACCTGTAGCAGCAGGAGCCTCGATACGGCGACCGAAGAGATCGAAGGTCCCCTTGACAGCAGGAGCTACATACTCGTCAGCACCTTCCTCTATTTCGGTGAAGTCGATGTTAGAGATGTATGCCTCTGACTCGCAGATTCTCCAAGCAGAGGCAGTACCAAGGCCTGAGCTCCAGTAAACGATGTTGCCACCCTTACCTGCGCCACTCGCGTGCTGATTGGCATGGAGACGCTTGCTAGACTCGCCGAGACCATCGAGAGCCACAACGGTACCCTGCAGCTGAGTGATAGCATAAGAAATAGCAGCATCCCTATCGGCAACCAAGGCAGAAGCACCATCACCGAAGTATTCGCCAGAAGCTACATTCTTAATGTAGTACATAGCAGGAGCGCCCTCCTCCACATCGGTATCAACTTCAAACTGCCACAGGCGGTTGATATTATCCACGTTCTCATACATCCATCTCGGACCTGTAGAGCTATTGTAAAGCATCATCTTCACACCGTGATTTTCTTCAAATGCATCAAGAGCACTCACAATGAAATAGGTCTTGTCAGGATCGGGAGCATTGGGAGTAAGCCCTGCAACAGCAGCCTCGAGTGCAGCAATAGCGGCAAGAATCTCCTCATCGCTACCACCTGAGGTCAAAATCTTTTCTGCAGTAGCGACAGCCTTATTATACTCGGTCAGGTCGGCATACTGCATAACCTCCGTTCCATGCTCAGGTGCCAAAGCAACAGCAGCCTCATAGGCACGGCTCAGCGGAGAGAGATTGTTGGAAGACACAGTCACCTGAGCAACGCCCTCCTTATTATCAAAGGTGAACGAGAAGATGCATACGGCAGCGGGCAACTCTACTGACATTACACCAGGAGCAACCAAAGCCGCACTAACATCTGCTATAGGCTTACCATCAACGCCACAGAAAGCAAAGTTATCAAAGTCTGTAGCCTTATCAGCCGTGATTGTCAGGAAATCAACACCCTCATAGAGGAAGTAGGTGGGAGAAGTGAAGGTTGCGCCCTCTACCAAAGCAGTAAGAGGCAATGTCTCCATCTCGCAGATATACCACTGTGAAGCCAGGTCATTGGCATCGTTCCACTTACAGATAGTTCCTGATTTCGGGTTTCCGCTCCAGTTGAAGCCGAGGGTATTGATTAGACCATGGTTATTCAAAGTAAACTTACCTGCACCTACCGGTGTCAATGTCACCGTATCCGATGTAGCAAACAGAGCCGCAGTATTCTGGAGTTCACCCTCATCATTGGTAGGAGTACCTACATAAAGACCTGTAGACACGTTCTTCATCTTATAATAAAGGGCACCATCCTTATTTGCAATAGTCTCGAAGGTAAAGAGCTGAGCTGCACTATCGGGACTTGCAATCTCCCACTGCAACATATTCATATGGGTAGCAGTGTCAAGTTTGGTAGTCAATACGTACTCCACATTGTAGACATTGAATGCTGTACGATTGGCATTGATCAGACGGTACTGCTTACCAGCCACAGGAAGATTCATCTGCATCTCATCAACCTTACCCTGCTCTGTTTCCAACAGAGCAATTGCATTGTAGATGTCCTCCTCAGAAGCGTCTGTACCTACCAAAGCCTCAGCAGCCGCGATGGCATTGTAGAATGAGGTGAGGTCTGCATTGTAGAAACCAGGAGCTGTTCCGCTATAGGCATTAATCGCCTGAGCCGAAGCGATTGCACTCTGCAAGTCGCTCTCCGCATTCGAGATGCTTGATACGACAACCGTCTTCGGAACAACCTGCTCTGTATAACGGGTTACCCAACCGAAGCTGAATGATGTCAAATCCAATCCTTCAGGAAGTGCAACCTCGAGGTAGTGATAGTCTGTCACCTTGGCCGACCATGTAGAGTGCCACCAAGAGCCCTTGTCATCATCGCAGATATTCACCATCGGCCCTTCAGTAGTTTCCTGGGCATTGGTACTGAAATTAAGTTCAGTAAGCTCAATTTCATTACCGTCGCCATCGTATATATAGAACTCAGCTATGCTCACAGCGGGGAAACCAGAGCGATCGCCCTTGGCACCATTGGTATTGTGGTTATCCATAAAGGTAAAGCGTAGATTGGTGACAGGATATGCCATCGTATAAGTCCGTGAAGTAAACTCATGACGACCATCAACAATCGTAGCGATGGTACCATCGGGCTCACCAATGGTGAAGGGGAATGCATCCTCCGCATTAGGATGATCAAGCACATACTGAATCTCGGCATACAAGCTGTCATAAACATGGCGAGTATCGACAGCTGTCATTTCACCGGCATAGGCATTGTCCACAGCCGTACGAGCCTCACCACTAAGGGCAGCAAGCTGAGCAATCATCTCCTCTGAGTATCCACCCAACTCATCGGTAGCACCCAGTTCAGAGATGTATTCATCCAGCTCATCCAATATTATATAGCAGCTGTCGAGAGCCACCAATGCAGCAGCCTCACTCAATACAGCCCTTTGCTCATTGAGCTCAACGCGAGCGGCAGTAGCTGTTGTATAGATAGCTTTTGCTGCATCAATAGCAGTTTGCAAAGCTGCAATCTCACCAGCAATAGCAGGAGAATACTCACCCGTGAGAACCACCTCAGCATCAGCAATAGCGCTGTTGAAGTTGCGGTAGTCCGCAGCAGAGCTGTTGGCCTTGCGGATAGCCCAGTAGAGGTCCTCGTTGAGTTGCCATAGCTGGTCAGCAGTAGTGATAGCCTTTGCAGCAGCAATACCCTCGTTGAGGAGTGCCAGCGAGTCTACATTCATCTTGTGAGCCAAGCAAGTATCAGCAATGGCTACAGTAGCCGCCATATCAATCTTGGCCATCTCGTTGAGCGCCTCAGCCTCGCTCATAGTACCGAAGTAGTAGAGAGTAGCATTGTCCCATACCACATAATTGGCAGTCGTGTTCTCAACCTTGATACCCACATTGAGCGAGCCACCCTCTGCTACCGTAGCGGCAACATTGAATTTTCCGGTGTGAGACCACTTGTTCTTCGCATTGTCGGGATTATCAGTAGCTACAGGCACGCCTGCTTCATTAGCAAACAGAGTCACACCTGTCACAGCGTCCTTATTTGACACTTCAGGAGAATTCTGCTGAGAAGCAGCAACATAAGCACCAAACACATAAGTACCTGCGGGCAGATTGCGTACAGTCTGCGAGATAGCATTATCGCTCAAGCCTGTAGTTGCATCTCCCTTCCAGTTTTCGAGTACCATATTGGTCACTCCATGGAAACCAGGACGGTTCACCTTGGTATTCTTACCAAAGATGTGCCCCTCGCCATCAATACTCCATCCCTTTACGCCTTGCTCCATATCGGCATTCTTCAGTTTGGAGGTCACATCCTGAGCCTGGGAGAAGCCTACAGTCACCGTAGCGGCAGCGAGCCCCAAGCACAACAAACGTAAATTTTTCTTCATGATTCTTCGAATTTCAGATTTGTTAATACTCATTCGTTTTTCTTTCTTTGTTAGTTGATAATTTGTGTTTTTCATTCACACGAACCAAGTTCGCATTTTCGTTACAAATATTATAAAAGATACTATCTTCTCAATCTTTTTTCAATAAATACATCTTTATTCAAACTAAAAAACAGAAAGAATCCGCTTTGGCAAAGTCACGTACCATCCAAACTGCAAAGTAGAGTTTTCAGTTTGCTTCACCAAAGCAAGACTCGCCAAATGATACCAGTACCAAATAATTTCAGTGCGGTGAGACTCGAGTCTCACTATACTGAGATTGAAATCTCTCTATACTGAAATTGCAGTCTCTCTATACTGAGACTGCAATCTCTACACGCAGAAACTGCAAACAAAAAGGGTAGCCCCGCAGGACTACCCTTCCTTAATTATATCAGAAGAGTGATTACTTCTTGATTACGCGCTTCTTGCCATCTACAATGTAGATACCTGTAGCGGCAGGAGCCTCGATACGACGGCCGAAGAGGTCGAAGATACCCTTAACAGCAGGAGCTACATACTCGTCAGCACCTTCCTCAATCTCGGTGAAGTCGATATCAGAAATGTATGCCTCAGTCTCGCAAATCTTCCAGATAGAAGCTGTACCAAGACCAGAGTTCCAGTACACGATGTTACCGCTCTTGTTGCTACCACCACCGTGACCATTAGCGTGGATACGGAATGCAGCATCAGTAGTTGCAGCGATAGCTACGGTAGTACCCTCCAGAGACACGATGTTGTATGAGGTAGTAGCATCCATCTCATCAACCATGGCAAGCGGACTTGACTGACCACTTGCAGTACCCATATACTTACCTGTACCTACGTTCAAAAGATAGAATGCAGCGGGAGCACCCTCCTCAACCTCAGTGTCGGGAACGAACTTCCAGTAGCGGTTCTGCTTATCCATATTCTCATACATCCATCTAGGAGTGCCATCCTCTGTAGCATAGAGCATCATGGGCACACCGTGATTCTCCTCGAATGCAGGAAGAGCACTTACAATGAAGTATGTCTTGTCAGGATCAGGCATATTGGGAGCAAGCTCGGCAACAGCCTTCTCGAGAGCAGCGATAGCCGCTGTAATCTGCTCATCGGTACCACCCGAAGCAAGCAACTTCTCGGCCCCAGCGATAGCAGCATCGTATGCATCGAGGTTAGCATACTGCATTACCCCAGTACCACGCTCGGGAGCTACAGCAGCAGCCTCATCGTAGGCTACCTGCAACTCAGAGAGCTTAGAGATGTTACCGTTAACCACGAGTGAAGTTACACCCTCGTTGTTCTTGAAGGTGAGTGAGAATGACTCGATGCTGAGTGTATCGAGCAACAGAGTAGCAGAGTTGCCAGAAACATTCACGTCGGCAGCGATTACGTTACCCCAGAGGTCATATACGGTGAGGTCTGTGAATGCGCAAGCCTTGTCGGCAGTCAAGTTCAGTGTGTTCACACCTGAGTAGAGGTGGAATGTCTCAGAGCGATAGTCGGCACCGGCAACAGCTGCAGTGTAAGGCAGTGCGTGCATTTCGCGAACAAACCATGCAGAAGCTGAGTTGAAAGCACCAGGATAGAAACAGAGACCAGAGCTTACACCACGGTGGCCACCGTATGCACCATTATTTGCACCTACGGTTCCGCTGTTGTGGTCACCAGCGTGAATAGCATCACCGCTTGTAGCCTGCAAGTTGAAGGCACCGGCACCAAGCGATACGAGCTTCACAGTGTCAGCCTCGGCCTTGTCGGCAGTGAGAGCCACGTGGTTGTTCTCGGTGTCAAGCACGAGGTAGCGGTTGGTATGTACGTTGCGTACCTTATAGATAGGTGTCTCATCTTCGAGTTTACCGAGAGATTCGAGTACGAACTCCTGACCGATGCTGTCAGCACCAGCAGTCTGCCACCATACTACAGAGTCGCCACGGGCATAGAGAGCCTTCTGCACACCCTGATGAGCATAGAAGCCATCGTAACCGATTACAAGACGATACTTTTTGTCGGCAACGGGCAGGTTAATCTGCATCTCGTCAACAAGACCCTGCTGAGTCTCAAGCTCACCAATAGCAGCGTACATTTCATCGTCAGAACCGCCGTTTTCGAGAACAGCCTCAGCAGCAGCAATAGCATTCCAGAAAGCAGAGAGGTCAGCATTGTAGAAACCGGGATCGGTACCGGCAAATGCGTTCATCTGCTTAGCTGTCTGAACAGCACTCTCAAGCATAGAAGAAGCCTCAGAAACGCTTGATACCTCTACAGTCTTGGGAACAACCTGAGCGGTGTAACGTGAAGTCCAGCCAAAGCTGAATGAAGTCAAATCAAGACCGTCGGGGATTGCAATCTCGAGATAGTGATATGTACCTACAGAGAAGCTCCAAGCTGAGTGCCAGAAGTTACCCTTCTCACCATCACAGATATTAGCCATCGGACCTTCTGATGTTTCCTGAGCGTTGGTAGAGAAGTTCTCCTCAGTAAGCTCAATCAGGTTACCCTCACCATCGTAGAGATAGAACTCAGCAATAGCAATCTGCGGATACTTACCGCTATCCAAACATGCTGCACCATTCTCATTGTATGACTCCAAGAATGTGAAACGAAGATTTGTAATAGGATAAGCCACATTATAGGTCTTGGATGTAAACTCGAAGCGACCGTCAGTCTTAGTAGCTACAGTACCGTCAGCCTCACCTACGGTGAAGGGGAATGCGTCTACACTATTAGGATTATCAAGCACATACTGGATAGCATTGTACAAGCTATCGTATACGTGACGAGTATCCATAGCAGTCATATCACCAGCATACGCATTGTCCACTGCTGTACGGGCCTCACCGATAAGGTCAATAAGTTGGTTAATCATATCCTCTGAATAACCACCAAGTTCATCAGTAGGTTCCAACTCATCTGCATAGGTCTCCAAATCGTCCAATACGACATAGCAGGTATCGAGAGCTACCAATTCGGCAGATTCACGCAAAGCAGTTTTCTGCTCGTTAAGTTCTGTACGAGCTGTAGCAGCGGCTTCGTATGTAGCCTTAGCTGCATCGATAGCAGCCTTCAGAGCAGCAACCTCGTTCTTAATAGCTGAAGAATACTCACCAGCAGCAACCTCCTCAGCTGCAACGATGACGTTATTGAAGCTGCGGTAATCAGAAATAGACTTTGTAGCCTTATTGATTGCCCAGTAGAGGTCCTCGTTAAGTTGCCAGAGCTGGTCGGCTGTAGCAATAGCCTTTGCTGCGGTAATACCCTCATTAAGAAGCGCCAATGAGTCAACGTTCATCTTGTGAGCCAAGCAAGTGTCGGCAATAGCCACGGTAGCAGCCATGTCAATCTTGGCCATCTCGTTGAGAGCATCAGCCTCGCTCATATTACCGAAGTAGTAAAGAGTAGCGTTATCCCAGATTACATAGTTGGCGTTGGTTTTCTCAACCTTAAGGCCAACTTCAAGCGAACCGCCCTCAGCAACGGTAGCAGCCACATTGAACTTACCAGTATGAGCCCACTTCATCAGATGACCTCTGTCTGGATTATCGGTAGCGACAGGTACACCTGCCTCATTGGCAAACAAGGTAACACCTTCCACAACATCCTTGTTTGACTCCTCAGAACCCTGCAAAGAGGCTGCTACATAAGCACCGAATACGTATGTACCGGCGGGAAGTTCACGTACGGTCTGTGAGATTGAATTATTGTCCAATCCCGTACCATCGGCCCTCCAGTTCTCGAGCACCATGTTGTTTACACCATGGAAACCGGGACGACCAATCTTTGTGTTCTTTCCAAAGATGTTGGACTCACCATCGATGCCCCAACCTCTAACGCCTTGTTCCATGTCGGCGTTTCTCAACTTGGAAGTCACATTCTCTTGGGCAAAGCCAGCTGTAATAGTAGCGGCAGCAAGACCCAAGCACAACAATCGTAGATTTTTCTTCATGTTTTTTTGAGACTTAATTTGTTAATACTAATTTTTCTTGTTTTAATGGTTCGTAATTAATGTTTATTCACGGTATTGTAATAAAAACTTTTCACTTCTTTCTGCAAAGATTATAAATCAAACAAACTTCGCAACGTTTTTTTCATTAATATTCGTTTAAGCGAATAAAATTCTCAAATTTTCAAAATCCCATAAAGCAGCGAATCAAGAAACTGCAAAGTCCAGTTTTCAGATTCACTGCCCTATAGCTTTTCACTTACGAATCTTATACCAGCTGCTACCGTAAAGCAAGATTACGAGGAAGCAGGGAACGCATACCCAGTAGCTCATCTGGAACGAGCCGGTAAGTCCCTCAACCCAAGCACGCACGAGCGGCATCACAGCACCACCGGCCATGGCCATGGTGAGGAGCGCAGAGCCCTGCTTGGTAAACTTGCCGAGGTCGGCCATTGCCAAGGGCCAGAGAGCCGGCCACATGAGTGAGCAGCCGAGAGCCATCAACAGGATGCAGTAGATAGAATATTCACCGGGGAGTACGGCTACGAGCACAGAGCCAACCAAAGCAATCCATGCACAGATGCGCATAGCCTTGTCCTGACTGAGGTACTTAGGAATGAACACAATGCCACAGATGTAACCGATGACCATACCGACAGAAGGAATGTAACCGAGCAACTCAGCAGAAGCAGCGAGAGCAACGCCCTCCTTAGTCAAGCTGGTAGCATAGTCGGCTACGGTAGCCAATGAGATGGTCTCAACACCCACGTAGAAGAAGAGTGTCAAGCAACCGAGCAGCAGGTGGGGGAACTGCATGATAGAGGTCTTACCCTCAGCATAAGGACATGCAGCAGCATCGTTCTCATCCTCACCGGCAGCCTTCACCTCGGGCAGCGGAGCGAGCAGGGCAATGATGCCGAGCAGCACAAATATTCCTATAATAATATAGAAGGGCAAGAAGAGGTCGCCCATCTGAATCTGGTCGATAGACTTACCGATAACCAAGGTCATGAATACGGTAGTAGTAGGCCATGCGAGCTTGTTGCAGATACCCATGATAGAGGTACGCTTAGCAGCACTCTCGAGCGGGCCAAGGATGGTGATGTAGGGATTCACACAAGCCTGCAATACGGCATTGGCAGCACCACTGATGAAACATGCGGTGAGGAAGAATGCCAAAGATTCGTTCTTGGCAGCAGGGATAAACAGCGCAAAAGCGATGGCAAACAGCGCGAACGATACGGCCATCGTAGCCTTGTAACCAATCTTGCTGATACATACCGTGGCAGGATAGCCGAATAGCAAGAAGGGAACGAAGTTAAATGCAATCAAGAGGTTGGCTACCACCGGAGTGATGTCCAATGCGCCTTTGAGCACGGGGGTCAAGAAACCGTTGATACCCAAGGCAAAGCCGATGGCGAAGAAGAACAGACCGCATATTGCGAGTGCAATGCCTGTCTTGTTTTGTTTCTGAGTCATAATTCTGATTTACTATTTACAAATTTACTATATGTTACTTTACTGCCTCACGTACAATCTGCTGCATACGCTCATACTGCTCTTCCATGCTGGTGAGGAGCTTGTACTGAGCATGAGTGCGCACGAGGTTGTGGCCATCGTAACGAACCTTGTAGTAGTTGTCGCCATCAATATAGTCCATGAGGAAGCGGAGTACCTGCTCGTATGTAATATAGATACCCGAGAAGGCCAGCCAGTCAATCTCGCTCTGAGTCATCGAAGCCTTGCGCTCTGAAAGGTAACCCTTGATGTAGCCCTCAAACATGTTGATATCCATTGATACGCGGTTGAGGTCCTGATCGTCCTCGGCACCGGTATTGGTGTATGAACGGAGAGCGTCGCCCACGTCGTTGAGCGAAGTGCTACTCATACAGGTATCGAGGTCGATAACGCAGAGCACATCGCCATTCTGATTGAAGAGGATATTGCTGAGCTTGGTATCGTTGTGGGTCACTCGCATGGGGAGCACGCCCTCCTCTACCATCTTCCAGAAGTCGAGCATCTGCTCGCGACGGCTCTCAATCCAAGAGATTTCCTCCTTCAGTTCAGCTACACGACCCATAGGATCCTTTGCAATGGTCTCGTCCCACTGCTGGAAACGCCAACGGATATTGTGGAATCCCTTGATGGTCTCGGCCAGAGGCTCGGTAAAGTCGGCCAACTGAGCCTGGAAACGTCCGATACCCTGACCACCCTTGTAAGCGAGTTCGGGAGTGTCGGCACGATCATAGGTCACAGAACCTTCGATAAACTCACACACTGCCCAGTAGTTACCTTCATTGTCCTTCCAGTAGAGCTTGCCGTCAACGGTAGGAGTCACGGTCAGTGCCTCACGACGAGGATCACCACCGGCAGCAGCAATCTTCTCCTTCAAGTGAGCGGTCACCTTAGCGATGTTGTCCATCATAGCGGGCACATCGGGGAAGATAGCGTGATTCTTACGCTGGAGGATGTAGTTGGGAGTGTTACCTACGGTCTTAACGATAAAAGTATCGTTGATAAAACCTTCACCAAGAGGCTTGATGATTTCAATGTCGCCTTCGATTGCGAAGTGCGAAGCGATACTAAGCATTCTTTCGTCCATGTTTCTATTCTGGTATTAGCGTTAATACACAATATTCATCGTACAAAAGTATGGTAAAAATTGCAATCCACACAATAAATATTCCAAAATTCAGCAGAAATTAACAACAATAAGAGCAGTCAAAGAAAAGATTTAATTACTTTTGTAAAGAATTGCAAACCCTAAACGGCAAAAACGCGTGAAACGACTGATTGACAAACTGCAGACGGCTCTCTCGGCGACCTATGAGGGGCATGAACTCACGACCATCATACGCACCATTTGTTGCGACATGCTGGGCATAAGCAGCACCTCATATTATCTCAAGGAAGAGGTGACGCTGACTACCGAACAGGAGACGCAGCTACAGGGCATCATCGACCGTCTCCTGCAAGGAGAACCACTGCAATACATCGAAGGGAGAGCCCCGTTTTGCGGAATGGAGTTTGCAGTGAACCCATCGGTGCTCATTCCACGTCCCGAGACGGCTGAATTGGTAGATTGGATTGCTAGCGATCATGCCACGCAACAGCCACGCATACTGGATCTTGGTACCGGTAGCGGATGCATCGCCATCGCGTTGAGCAAGCGACTTCCACAAGCCAAGGTTGAGGCTTGTGATATATCGACTGAGGCACTGACCGTAGCCAAAGAACACGCCCGAATGAACGAGGCACCCGTATCCTTCTTCACACACGACATGCTCGACCTCGGCACTCCCCTCCCCCACTCCTACGACATACTAGTGAGCAATCCTCCCTACATCCGACAAAGCGAGGCTGCAGACATGAGCGTCCAAGTCACAGAATGGGAGCCCCACACTGCCCTCTTCGTACCCGACGACGATGCACTACGTTTCTACCGCGCCATTGCCGAGCTGGGGCAGACGGAGGCACTACGCCCTGGTGGGCATATCTACGTGGAGATCAATCAGGCATTAGGCAAAGAGACTGTGGCCCTATTCGAAGCATACGGCTATCAGGATGTGGAGTTGCGGAAAGATATTTATGGGAATGAGAGGATGATTGGAGTTAGGAGTTAAGAGTTGTGAGTTATGAGTTATGACTGCAGATGAGATACTATATAAATTGGCTGCGCGATGCTCGGTAAGCGAGCAATGCCTGAGCGACATAGAGGCCAAGTTGAGCCGCTACGACCTCACCGAGGAGGAGCACACCCGTATCCTGCGCCACCTCGTAGAAGAGAAGTACGTAGATGACCGGCGCTATGCCGAGGCCTACGTGAAAGACAAATACCGATTCAACAAGTGGGGACGCATCAAGATTGCTCAGGGCCTGCGCCTGAAGGGCATTGACAATGAGACGATAAAGTCGGCCATAGAAACAATTGAAGAAGAGGAGTATCTAAGCATTCTGCGCGACCTCATCAAGGCTAAGCGCAAAAGCACGCGAGGGACAAGCGAGTATGAGATAAACGGCAAACTCACCCGTTTTGCCACAGGGCGAGGCTTTGAATATGCCGCGATACGGAGGTGCATTAACGTTGACGATGACTATTGGGATTGACCATTACATAATGATAACTTTACAGATTCGGCATAGCCGCATAACTGTCCCTCTGTTTATAGAGGGACGAGCGGAACAAAGTGAAGCGGAGGGAGTTACAAGCGTAGCGCGTAGTTTCTCAATTAGAGGAATGCATTCTCCGCGCTTCGCTTGGAACTCCCCCGTCGCTTCGCGCCACCCCCTCTATAAACAGAGGGGGAGTTGCAGACATAACTCCTTCATATGACGTTGTATAAAGAGATGAAATGGATTGATGACCTCAAGAATCTGCTTTTTCCACGCTACTGCAAGGTATGCCGACGCCGCCTTACCCACAGCGAGCAGCACCTCTGCGTGAGTTGTCTCTTGGAACTGCCACGCACCCACTACGAGCGCACTCCGGACAATCTGCTGATGCAACACTTCATGGAATGGCCCGAAGTAGTGGCTTCCACGGCGTACTTCTATTACTATAAGGAGGGACGATACAGCAGCCTCATCCATCACCTCAAGTATTACGACCACCCCGAAGTGGGCACCTACTTGGGGCGTTTGGCCGCCACAGAGCTACAAGCCAGCGGATTCTTCGAAGGTATAGACCTCATCGTCCCCGTCCCCCTATCAAAGAAGAAACAACGCAAGCGTGGCTACAACCAATGCGACTATATCGCCCGCGGCATAGGACAAGTCATTGGAGTCGACGTACATACTCGCTGCATCATACGTGCCGTAGACACCGACACGCAAACCCACAAAAGCCGAATGGAGCGATGGAAGAATACCGAAGGTATCTTTCAAATAACCGACGCTACCGCCTTGAGCGGCAAGCACATTCTCATCGTCGATGATGTAGCGACAACAGGCGCCACGCTACACGCATGTATATCGGCCATACTCACCATTCCCAATGTACGCATCAGCGTATTCACTCTAGCCAAAGCCATGTAACCAATAAGTTCTTTCCTACTCAGCTCTTGGCATCCAGCCATCGGGGACCACCGCCATGGCGCGTTCAAGGGTCACCGCCTTGGCTTCACGCTTGGTGAGCTGGCGACTCCATGCGGCACGCTTGTCCGTAGTTGCCGACACTCCTGTATTGGCATATTCGAGATAGCGCACTGTGGCTTCGCACTCGGGACGCTTCCAGTTGTGCCAGCCTTCGGGCCTGATTTTATCGCCCAGGTCGCAATGCATGAAGAGCGTGTAGGCATGGTCGCGCCAAGGGCGGCCAAGGTACATCTTGCTGACATCGTCGCTATAGGTAATGCGACAACGGTTGAACACGTAGCCTATATCCACTCCTTCGGGCGTAGAGGCCGCCGTGAGGTAGGAATTGCGTTTGCAATGAAGCGTACACGCCTCGAACCATGCCGTAGAGGGGCCGAAGATATAGTCGGTAGTGCCCTCGATATAGCAACCGTGGAAATAGAGGCGGGTGCGAGGGCCACCGGTATATACCGTATCCTGATTGCCCAGGATACGGCAGTTGATAAAGGTGAGCCTGTCACCCTCCGTATGGAGGGCTACGGCCTGTCCCATCTGAGGCGCATTGTTCTCGATGGTGATGTTGCGGAACGTGATTCCATTGCCATCAACGCGTACCGTATAGGTGCGAAAAGTGCCCATATGGTCGATATTGGCATGGTCGTCATAGGTGATGACGGTGCGCCCCACATCCTCACCCTCAATGATGATATTCTCAAGCCATGCCGGCACAATGAGCTTCTCCTTGTAGGTACCGGCCTTGACGTAGATGAGCATCTCATAGTCCATAAAGGCACGGCAGGCCTCCAGTGCCTCGGCAATGTTGCGGTACTGCCCGGTGCCATCACGAGCCACCACAATGGTATCGCGTATCTCAGCCCGCATAGCCTGCATACCAAGCAACACGCAGAGGAGCAACAATAACTTGCGCATCATAACCTCTTTATTTTGTCACACGGAAGAAATCCACATCAACCCAGCCACCATCGACCTTCTCGCTTGACGGACGAGTGCAGAACACACCCGTCTTGGCACCAATCCATTTGCCCTCCTTGGCGCGGAAGGGTTCGCCCAAAGGTTTGAACTTCTTGCCGTCAAGGCTATAGGAGAATTGTACCATCACCACCATATCGAGCGGGTTCTTGGCATCGAGGCCCTTGTCGCGGAACTGGGCACGGAGATATACCTCGCCACTCTGCAGGGGCACCGAGGCCGTCACCTTCTCGGCCTTACCCTTATCGGCTTGCAGGCATACCACTTGATTGAGGACGAGGCCTGATGCCGTATTCTCCATGACGATACCAGCATAGTCGAGTCCCATCACAACAAGGCCAGTGCGCTCGCCGAGGTAGTCTTCAGAGGTGGTGAAGTTGAGCTTCGTCGTGCAGGTGAAGTTGGGCGCCGTGGGCTTCTGCATAAGGAGGTTGGGAACGTCCCAAAGGCTTCTGGCCCCTTGAGGCTCGGGGTATGAGAAGAGACGGAGAACGCCCTTCTGGCCATAGCAGTAGTGCCACTTCTCATTGAAATTGGCATGCCACTGCCATTGCTTGCCCAGCTCATAGGAGTCAAACTCATCGCTCTCGCGCGGATTATTGATAGGATAGTTCTTGCCAACGTTGGGCTTGCGATACTTGAGTACAGGGTCGCCACAACCATCGCCTTCCTTGTCAACACCCATCACAGGCCAACCATCTTTCCAAACCATGGGCTGCAAATGCACCAAGCGGCCATAAGCGCCAACATCCTGGAAGTGAAGGAACCAATGCTCACCGGTAGGCGTATCCACCCAAGCACCCTGGTGAGGGCCATTGATCTTGGTGTCGCCCTGGGCAAGGGTCACCTTCATCTCATAGGGGCCGTATATATTCTTGGAGCGTTGCACCACTTGCCACCCCGTCTGCACACCGCCTGCAGGATGGAAGATATAGTAATAGCCGTCGTGTTTATAGAACTTAGGCCCCTCACAAGTAGGATGCTCGCCATGCCCGTCGAAGATGACACGGCTGGGCGTGATCGCCTTGGAGGCATCGGCACTAAGCTCACAAATGGAGATTACGCTCTTGAAACCAGCACGGCTACCGGCATAAGCGTGCACCATATACACTCGCCCATCGTCATCCCATAAGGGAGTAGTGTCAATGATACCCTTGCCTGCCTTCACCAACACAGGTTCGGTCCATGGGCCCTCCACTGCCTGCGCTTTGGTCATGAAGGCTCCCTGATCGGGGTCGCCCCAGAAGATATAGAACCAGCCATCGTGGTGGCGTATGGAGGGCGCCCACACACGATTACCATGCTGAGGAGCCGTATCGTCAAGAGGCGGCAGGGCATAAGGCACAGCAGCACTCACGATCTCCCAATTGACCAAATCCTTGGAATGCAGGATGGGCAAGCCAGGAATACAGTTGAAACTCGACGCTGTCAGATAGAAGTCATCGCCCACACGGCAAGCGTCGGGGTCAGAATAGTCGGCATACAGAACCGGGTTCTTATAATACCCGTTACCCAGGTCAGAGCACCATACTTCCGAAACATAATGGTCGGTTTGCGCCATACTCGCACTCCCCAAAGCAGCAGCAATCAGGAGCGTACTCACGATACGTTTTTGCATAATAGATTATTTGTAGTTGTTCCTTGGGGCAAATATAAGGATAAATTATGGGTTGGTAACAAGAAAGAGCAAATAAATTTCATTTTATAGGCCTTTCGGAAGTAAATGAATAAAGCGAGTACGACTTTCTATACCAGAATCATGCCCGATATTATTGCATCAAGCGCAAGGCACGCCGGCCAACCAGGAGGTCCGAGAAGACAAACCCGACAGGATAGGCAAGCCATATACCCGCAAAACCCATATCACAAACAAATCCCAGCAGGTACCCCGATGGAATGGCGATGAGAAAATTGGTGATAAACGACACCCACATGATAACCTTCACATCGGCAAGCCCGCGTAGGGCATTGGCTAGGATAATCTGCACGCCATCAAAGAATTGATATAGAATGAATATAGAAAGCAGAGCGACCACGATAGCCATCACTTCAGTGCTATCGGTAAAGAGGCGGTTCACATCGTCCTGTACGAGCCATAATGCTAGACATACAATTGCTGCCGTAGCCAGCCCTACATGAAGTCCTGCCACAGTCTGCTTGCGCACTTGCACCCTGTCGTTAGTACCCTTAAAGTACCCCGTCGTATAGCTACGGCAGAGCCTATGCCATGGGTTGTTGCTTGAATAGTCTGTTCTCTTTCTCTTAAAGCGTTCCCATCTACTCTGCACTCATGTTGCAAAAAACTATGATTTGCTTTCGAATTATTTTGTTTATACGCAATTTGTTTATATTTTTGCACCGAATAATACAAACAAGTACCAAAATGTATAGTACCATCTCTCTACAACTACTGGATAGCCTGCTGCTATTATCGGGTGGCAAGGATGAGAAATGTGTCTATATATAATAGGTATATAGGATAATGGATAAAACCTTTCTCATCACGATGGGAAAGGTCTTTTTTACTTTATTAACGGATAATGACAATGGACAATAACAGATTGTACATCTTCGACACTACGCTGCGCGATGGCGAGCAGGTGCCTGGCTGTCAGCTCAACACGGTGGAGAAGATTCAGGTAGCCAAGCAACTGGAGGCGCTGGGTGTGGATGTCATCGAAGCGGGTTTCCCAGTGTCAAGCCCGGGCGACTTCAATTCGGTCATCGAGATTTCCAAGGCCGTGACATGGCCCACGATATGTGCGCTCACCCGTGCCGTGCAGAAGGATATCGACGTAGCAGCCGAGGCGCTCAAGTATGCCAAGCACAAGCGTATACATACAGGTATCGGCACCAGCCCCTCGCATATCAAGTATAAGTTCAACAGCACACCCGAGGAGATTATTGAGCGTGCCGTAGCGGCAGTGAAGTATGCCAAGCGCTACGTGGAGGATGTGGAGTTCTATGCCGAGGATGCAGGACGTACCGACAATGAGTACCTCGCACGTGTCATCGAGGCGGTGTGCAAGGCGGGTGCTACGGTGTGTAACATCCCCGACACGACAGGCTTCCGCACCCCCTACGAGTATGGCGAGAAGATTAAGTATCTATACGAGCATGTCGATGCCTTTGCCGCTGGTCGCGCTATCCTCTCTACCCACTGCCACAATGACCTCGGCATGGCCACGGCCAACACCGTAGCTGGTGTACTCAATGGTGCGCGTCAGGTAGAGGTGACCATCAATGGTATCGGCGAGCGTGCCGGTAATACCTCGTTGGAGGAGGTAGCGATGATCTTCAAGACGCACCCCGACCTGGGCATCGAGACCAACATCAATACACAGAAGATATACCCCACGAGCCGCATGGTGAGCTCGCTGATGAATATGCCCGTGCAGCCCAACAAGGCCATCGTAGGCCGCAACGCCTTTGCCCACTCGAGCGGCATCCATCAGGATGGCGTGTTGAAGAACGTATCTACCTACGAGATCATGGATCCCAAGGAGGTGGGTATCGACGACAATGCCATCGTGCTTACTGCGCGTAGCGGACGTGCAGCCCTGAAGCATCGCCTCAGCGTGCTAGGCGTGGAGCTGGAGCAGGAGAAGCTCGATAAGGTGTACGAGGAATTCCTCCGCCTGGCCGACAAGAAGAAGGAAATCAACGACGACGATGTGCTGATGCTTGCCGGTGCCGACCGCAGCGAGAACCACCACATCAAGCTCGACTACCTGCAAGTGACCAGTGGCGTGGGCGTACGCTCCGTGGCCAGCCTAGGCTTGAAGATTGCGGGCGAGTCGTTCGAGGCTGCAGCTACCGGCAATGGTCCTGTCGATGCCGCCATCACGGCCCTCAAGCAGATTATCAAGCGCAACATGACCCTGAAGGAGTTTACCATCCAGGCCATCAGCAAGGGCTCTGACGATGTGGGTAAGGTACACATGCAAGTGGAATACAACAACCAACTCTACTATGGCTTCGGTGCCAATACCGATATCATCGCAGCCAGTGTGGAGGCATATATTGACTGTATAAATAAGTTTAAGTAAGGAAATGAAAACATTATTTGATAAAATCTGGGATGCCCACGTGGTACAGAAGGTAGAGGATGGCCCCACCCAACTTTACATCGACCGCCTCTATTGCCATGAGGTGACCACACCGCAGGCATTCGATACATTGAGAGACAAGAATATACGCGTGTTCCGCCCCGAACAGGTGGTGGCAATGCCCGACCACAACACACCGAGCGACCAGCAGGAGCGCATCGATGACCCCATAGGACGCAAACAGGTGGAGACACTGGCGCAGAACTGCGCCGAGTTTGGCATCCGCCACTTTGCCATGGGCACCAAGGACAACGGTATCATCCACGTGGTGGGTCCCGAGAAGGCACTCTCGCTGCCGGGCATGACCATCGTGTGTGGCGATTCCCACACCTCTACTCACGGAGCCGTAGGCGCCATTGCCATGGGTATCGGCACCAGCGAGGTGGCTCAGGTGCTGGCTTCGCAGACCATCCTGCAGAGCAAGCCCAAGACCATGCGCATCAACATCGAGGGCACCTTGCCCGAGGGTACCACCGCCAAGGACGTGGCCCTCTATATCATGGCACAAATGACCACTTCGGGCGCTACGGGCTATGCCGTGGAGTATGCCGGTTCTACCGTACGTAACATGAGCATGGAGGGTCGCCTCACGCTCTCGAACCTCAGTATCGAGATGGGTAGCCGCGCCGGACTCATCGCCCCTGACGACATCACCTTCGAGTACCTCAAGGGTCGCGAGTATGCCCCTAAGGGCGAGGCTTGGGACAAGGCCGTGGAGGAGTGGCGACAGCTCTATTCCGACCCCGATGCCGTGTTCGACAAAGAGGTCACCTACCGTGCCGAGGACATCGCTCCGCGCATCACCTATGGCACCAACCCTGGTGCCGGTATCGCCATTGACGAGTGCATCCCCACGCTGAATGAGGTGCCCGAGGCCGACAGAGACCAATTCCTCGCCATGCTCGACTACATGCAGTTTGAACCCGGCCAAAAGCTCGAAGGTACTCCCGTCGACTACTGCTTCCTCGGCGCTTGCACCAATGGCCGCATCGAAGACTTCCGCGCCTTTGCTTCCGTGGTGAAGGGCAAGAAGAAGGCCGACAATGTGGTGGCTTGGCTCGTACCCGGCTCATGGCTCGTGCGCCAGCAGATCATCGATGAGGGTATCGACAAAATCCTCGAGGAGGCAGGCTTCGAGCTCCGCCTTCCCTCATGCTCCTCATGCCTGGCCATGAACCCCGACAAGGTGCCCGCAGGCAAGCTCTCCATCTCGACGAGCAACCGTAACTTCGTAGGTCGCCAAGGCCCCGGTGCCCGCACCATCCTTGCTTCTCCGCTTGTGGTAGCCGCATCGGCCATAACAGGTGTAGTCACTGATCCTCGTAAAATGTAATTAATTATGGCAAAACAAAAATTTTCTATCATACAGTCAACCTGTATTCCTATTCAGATTGACAACTGCAATACCGACCTCATCATCCCTGCCCGTTACCTGGCCAGCACCACCCGCGACCCGCAGTTCTTTGGCGATGCCTTCATGCACGACCTCCGCTACGACGCCGAAGGCCGTCCCGTGGCAGACTTTGTGATGAACCGCCCCGAATACAGCGAGGCTCCGCGTCAGGGCGTACACGAGATTATCATCGGCGGTCAGAACTGGGGTTCAGGCTCCAGCCGCGAGCATGCCGCATGGGCCATCGCAGGCTATGGCGTGCGCGTAGTCATCAGCAGCTCATTTGCCGACATCCACCGCAACAACCTGCTCAACTGCTTCGTGTTGCCCGTCATCGTGAGCCGCGAGTTCCAACAGGAACTGTTCGACACCGTCGCCGCCAACCCACAAGCCGAGGTGAAGGTCGACGTGCCCAACCAAACCGTCACCAACCTTACCACCGGCCATAGCGAGACATTCGACATCAATGGCTACAAGAAGTACTGCCTGATGAATGCGCTCGACGACATCGACTTCCTCTTGGAGAACAAGGAAAGAATCGAGGAATTCGAAAAAGGGAAATAGCAACGTCACATAGAGCAGTTATGGCACAAAGCGACAACACTTTACAAACACCGAAAAGAGAACGCTTGGTGTGGCTCGACTGGATGCGTGTAGCAGCCTGCTTTATGGTAATGGTAGTACACTGCACCGAGCCGTTCTACCTCGGCGGAGAGGGATCACTAGTCCTCACGCAAGGTGATGCCTTCTGGGCCTCATTGTTCGACAGTTTCGTGCGTTCATGCGTGCCGCTGTTCATCATCGCCTCCAGCTATCTGCAACTGCCATCGCGCTACACAGCAGGCGAATTTTTCCGTCGCCGCACCGTGAGGATACTCGTACCATTTGTCGTGTGGACCCTGGTATACGCCTGCCTATGGGGCGAACCTATAGACAATCTGAAAAGCCTTCTGCTCAACTTCAACTATGCATCCGGACACCTATGGTTCGTATACATGCTGGTGGGGGTATATCTGCTCATACCACTGCTATCGCCATGGGCAGAAAAGGTAAGCAAGCGAGAGCTGGAGGTGTACCTCTGGATATGCCTCTTCACTACGCTGATGCCTCTCATACGCGACTGGATGACGGAGGGCGGCTTGGCTATAACCTACGGTCCCACGGGGTTACCACGCCAGGCTCCATACCCGCTATGGGGCGAGTGTAGCTGGAATGCTTACGGCACCTTTTACTACCTGAGCGGATTCGTGGGCTACGTGCTGCTGGGCCTATACCTGCGCCGCTTCGTAGGTGAACTTTCATGGGGCAAGACCCTCGGCATCGCCCTACCCTGCTACGCTGTGGGCTTTGCCATCACTTTCGGTGGCTTCCTACGCAGGGTGATGGAGACTGCTGGCGGAACATTCCCCATAGAAGGCAAGGTGGATATGGCTGTATGGTGGGAGACTACCTGGTACAACGACTCAATAGGTGTGGCGCTGATGGCCATAGCGTGGGTATTGCTCTTCCGCAAGGTAAAGGCATGTGGAGGGTTCTACCGCAAAGTGCTGCTCCCCGTATCGAAAGCCAGCTATGGCATGTATCTATGTCATCTGATTATTCTGGTACCCATAAGCGGCGCCATTCGTAGCTGGCTCGGTACTGGCACCGACGGATGTCTCGGTTTTTGGACCACCCCCGTAGAGATACTCCTCGCATCACTTTGCAGCTTCATCTGCGTGGCAGTGGTATCTATCCTGCTTCAACGCATTCCTAAGGTGGGAAAATACCTCATAGGATAGGATACTACCGCCTAAAACAAATCCTTACAATACAAATACAAAAAAAAGGAGGCACTTTCGATACCTCCTTTTTTATTTTTTTATGAAAGAATTACTTCTTCAAGCCGTTGAACTCGTCAGAAATTGTCAATTTCTTGCGACCCTTAGCACGACGGGCAGCCAATACACGACGACCATTAGCGGTAGCCATTCTCTCACGGAAACCATGTTTGTTCTTTCTCTTTCTCAGAGAAGGTTGAAATGTT
>JAZNYG010000049.1:0-8977 GCA_045594245.1 Bacteroidaceae bacterium | reverse complement strand
GCGGAAGCCCTGCTGCCACAGCGCATAGGCTTGGGCATAGATACCGTCGTAGTCGGTGGTGCGCTCCCACGGCGAGTCGATGCTCTCCACCATGAAGGGCAGCCAGCGGCGGTTGCCCGAGAGGTCGGTGAGGAAGCGCGGGTTGTTGCCTGTGCCGCAGAACGAGGCTATGTGTTGCCGTCGCAAGGCATAGCGCTCCCACACGGGACGTAGATTGATGGCAGGGTCGGTGGTGATGGCCTTGAGGAGGTTCACCGCCTCGGGGCGCATGTTGTCCAGCTCCTCCAGGTCGATGAGTGCCAGCTCGGTGAGTGCCAGACGGTCGTCCTTGCTCATGGAGTGGTTGAAGTGCTTGATGGCAAAGTACTTGTCCAGCGCAGGCGGCAGCAGATGCGTCATGAACGAGGTCTTGTACTTGCCCTGCTCGCCGATGTAGGTGAGTATCTCGTGGTTGGTGGTGCCATCGTCGAGCCATGCCGCCACCATGGCCACCATCCACTTCTTGAAGAAGCGGTTGTGTAGCTCCTGCGTGCAGCCCGTCACGTGCACCGTGGAGGCCAGGCGGTCGATATGGTCGGTCACCCCGTCCCACACAGGCAGACTCTCCAGATACTCCTTCAACGGATGATAGTCGGGGTAGAAGTCACTCTCGATGATGATGTAGAAGTCCGAGATCTTAGCCTGACGCCCCGTATCTAAGCAGAAGCGGCAGTAGAGGGAGTTGACGCTCTTATCTTCCAGTTCCTTCCAGAAAGAAAACGTTGACGATAACGCTGACGTTAATGACTTCGTCATAGACACTTGGCTGCTCTCGCTGAGAAATCGCAAGCTTGCTTGCATTTCGCTCGTTTGCACAAGCGTTGACTGCCTGCCGGATGGTTGGTTATCGTTAACGTTATCGTTATCGTTGATTTTATCGTTATCGTTAAACGAGATCTCCCTTTTCCTCGTTATCACATTATGCCTTATTCTGATATTATTTTCCGTGAGCCACTCCTGTATATCCTTGATGGAGGCATAGCGGCTCTCCTTTTCCGCTTTCGGTGGTCGCGCCGTCCCGTGCTCCTCGGTCTGCAGGTAGCATGAGCGCACGATGGAGGCCACATCGTTACCCTCGGCCTGATAGTCGCTGAACCTGTCCAGTGCCCACTCCAGGCACTCGCTCTCGGGCACACCGTAGCGGTTCATCATATAGCACGCATCGGAGATGTACTTGTTGTGGTTGCCCGCCTCGTACACCACCCCACGCCGTTCCAGCTCGCGCAGCACGGCAGCCTCACATCTCTTCACTCTTACCTCTTCACTCTTCCCTTTCCTCGGTCTTCCCACGGGCTTTTTCGTCATATCCACGACGATGGGCACCGCATCGGGGTTGTAGTATACCTCAGGGTCGTGGGCCATGCCCGAGATTCGCGTGGCATTCTTGCACTTCTCGTCGTACGGCAGATGAAGCAGATTACAATAGTATTCGTTGCCCTGCTCGAATACTCGCCTGTACTCTTGATTGTCTAACCACAGATTACGCGGATGACACGGATTATTACTACGCGGTGTACTACTGCCATCTACAGAAGAATCTGTGTAATCCGAGTAATCCGTGGTTTTATTAACCGTGTAGCGGAAAAGTATGCGAAGTCCCTGCCCCGACAAGGTAGTATACGCCAGCAGCGTATGCTCATCGCCCCGCACGAGAGCGAGCACCTCGCCCATCCGTTCGGCAGGGATATGGTCAAGATCCACGAGCGACATCCCCGTGTAGGAGACGATATGCTTCTGCTGCCGCCCGCCCTCGAAGCGTGCCGCCACGCCGAAGCTCGTCATCATCTTCTTGTAACGACTGGCACCCTGCTCGTCGCCCGTGGAGCGGGCATAGCGGTGCTTCTCGGTAAGGTCGCGCACCGACTGGTCCGTGCGCATCATCGTCACCACCTCCTCGAGGGTGACAGGCCGCGGCTGCGTGTCGTGCACACCGCGGAAAAGACTTAGTTGTATCATAGGTTTCTTTGTTTAGTGTGTAGAGTGTAGTGTTTAGAGTACCATCCGGATAGTCTATCACCCATAATCCTTTACACTTCGCAAAGTAAGCCATTAAAAAACAAATGTGTTCCCACGCATATGGAGGAACACGGTCTATTCTGTTAACATTATTTAATACACTACAGACAAAGATGAAGAAAAAACAAAGGCATTCCCGCCACAAAGAGTTGCAATTTTGTTTGGTTTGCACTACCTTTGCCATGAACGAATAAAACGATTTATTATGACAACAGCAGAGATAAGTGCAGAGATTTTCCGCAACTTGGGTGTCCTCGCCGAAAGCGAGAACATGCTCCCGCGTGTAGCCAAGTACTTGCGTCGGCTGGTCAAGGAACAGCAGGCCGATGCTGCGCTGATGAGCAAAGAAGATTTTTACGGTAAGATAGAGAAGGCAGAGCGCAGCATTGCCGAGGGTAAGGGGCGCACATTCACTCACCCAGACGAGATGAACGCCTGGCTCAACGCCATGTAGTCATGTATACGATAACCTTTTCACCCGAAGCCGAAGCCGATCTTGCCAAACTCAAACGGAGCGAGTCCACAAGTTTCAAAAAGGTCGTAAAATTGCTGAACGAACTCGTTGTGCATCCACGGACAGGCACTGGTCATCCCGAACCATTGAAGGGAAAACCCGATAATCGTTGGATCCGACAGATAACGAAAAAGCACCGCCTTGTATACCGTATATTCGAGACAGAAGTGCATGTTGATGTGCTCTCAGCTTACGGCCACTACGACGACAAATAACATCTCCATATCCCGAACTATAACAAACGCCCGATGTCTATCGGGCGTTTGTTATTATCCACAGGACAACACTGATGACCACAGATATGTTTCCATGCAGATTTGTGAGCATCCGTGGGAAAGAATAAAACATCAAAAACCACAGATTATGGGAAAACGACTCAAAAACCTGTCTCCGCTGGGGCGTGTCATTGCCGATGAGGTGGTATGCCTCGGCATCAGTGTGAGAAACCTGTGTGCTATGGCACACATCAGCAAGACAACCTACTACGAGCTGCTTAAAGGAAACGCCACTCCGTGACGGTACACATCAGACTCCTGCGCTGCATGAGGGAGTATCATACAGTGCAAGAGTCGCGTGAGTTTGAGCAGCGCTACCTCGACGCGCTACTGGAATAAGATTGTTTTCGTTAACGTTAGAAAGTTATCTGAGAATAACTTTCCGTCCATCCTTGATATAGATACCACTTGTAGGATGAGCTACGGGGCGGCCTTGCAGGTCATGGTAGAGGGGTGCGCTATGATTAACGTGGGGAACCTCGATGCCTGTGTTATCTTTCCAGAGGACACCTTCTTCCAATTGGTAAAGCATCGTGTCGTCCAGCTTCACATAAAGGAGCGAATACCCACATCCCGTAGTGCCAATCTCAGACGAGGACAATCCTCTGCGGCTGTAGCCAATATCTTCTATATAGGAATGATAGAAAGATTCTCCACCTGTATTGAATTCATATACGTCATCACTGTTAAGAAATCCTTCTTCCATATCATAGCATTTCCTTATCCGACCATCACCGTTAGGCATTATCGTATCCCGTATGGCTACAAGGCGAAGGCATACTGGGTAGTCGTAAATATTGCCATAATAATCAATCGTAGGATTATAGAAGAGCGTGTCGCCTATTTCCATAGAATAGTTGAAAACGAAATCATCGCGCTGGTCCTTATCGGTAATACTATACACTTTGCCATCTTCTTCACGCATATAACGTCCCGACGGTTTCATATCTGACAAATCCTCATACCGTGCTACATGTTCAATCTTATAAGTTTTTCCATTTATAATGGTATCGCCTTGCAGACGATAGGTATCGGTCCAACACTCATTTTTATATGTATATGTAGCTACCGCCCATTGCTTACCCTCGGCAACAAGGCAAGGCTTATCCTCTACTGCATCCACATCGAGCAGGAAGATACCTTTGCTGTATGTGTATATCGCCAATTGGTTATCTTGCAGAGAGATACTTAGCGCATGGGCTCCTTCTCCAGCTACGCTATAAAAATTATCCCATGTATATCCGCCATCAGTGCTACGAAGGATGGTAAGTTGATTGGTGTACTTGGCTGTCATATCTGCCGCATAGAGTATATCCGGATCGCGCTTGTCATATTCTACATCCGTAACATTCACTATCGGAGAATATCTGGAATCACAAATATGCGTCCATGAAGCACCATGACTATCGGAAATGCTATATCGTCCTAGACCACAAGCAATCACTCGACCCTTTTGAGTCGGATGAAAGGCTATGTCATAAAGTTCAGCTATGTTTCCAAGTCCTTCATAGAAATGTTCACTGTCTTTCCATTGACTATACCCATCTGTGCTGTAATAGTAGTAGCATTCATTTATGGCAGTACTATTATTGAACCCAATAAAACTATTTGTTTCCAAAGGATTATAGTACAACTTCGTCAAATGCACATCTTCCACCATTGACCATTGGGCTCCACCATCATGAGTGACAGCCAGACGATACCCATTGGTAACGATGACTTCCTTTGCATCGGTCGGAGAGACTGCTACTCCCTGCAAAGAGATATCATCACCCATCAGTTCTATTTTCGACAAGGCTTTGACGGTCTGCCCGTTATCTACAGACACGAACAGTTCATTTCGACTGATCGCAATCAACGTATCTTCATGAACGGCAAAGTCAACAACCAGTTCGTCAGTGAAAGGTAATTTCTCCCACTTATCTAAAGAAGCGCTGCTGCTCCTAAACAATCCGTTGGGAGTGGCTGCATAGAGGTAATCTCCATTAAAGGACAGTTTGGGCACAAAGCCTAACGCTCCCTCTTTTATGGCACTCCACTTAGAAACAAGCTCACTCTCTTCAACCAACCCTAATGAGGTGAGCTGAGCCATCATGACTTGTGTAATACACAAAGACAGCATTAAACTACAAACTTTCTTTCTCATGGCAAAAAATATGGTTCTTATTATTGTTGCTGACAATTGTTGATTGCAAATATAGTGATAATGAACGAGAAACATCAAGTATACTTGAATATTTTTCACTGCGAGTGCAGATTACTTTCGAGATTCACCTCAAAAGTAGGGATTATCGCGACACAACAAAAAGAAAGGCCACTACATCACATACGTGCTGAAGGAGTGTGCGGGGAGCACCATGCTGAGGTAGCGCGACCTATCTTGACATTGGCCACGCACTCCTCTGCAATGAAGTTGCGAGCTTGACGGGGCAACTTCAATGTGTAGTGTCTACGGTAGAGGTCTTGTATATGATCTCCTTTTCGGGATCGAAGGGGCGTCCGTTGACGGTGACATTCTCAAAGGTGACATCCTCGACCCTGCGATGGGCATCGTAGTGGGTGATGTCGCTGGGGATGAGGTGCGACTCGTCGCCCGTGAAGTGGATGTCCTTGAAGCTCACATCGCGGATGCTGTTGCCTGGGGCGCGGTTGTACTTCTCGCTGAAGAGCACGCGGAGGCTAAAGAGTGCGCCGCGCTCTATCTCCTCGATGCGTATATTTTCAAAATGGATGTCGCGCAAGCGATTCTTGTCGCCACAGCGCACCGAGAAGATGCCATCGCCATCTTCGTTGAGCACGTCGCAATCGGTGACCACCACATCGCTCAGCACCTCGCCATGGCGGCTACGGTCGTCGCCATGGCATCCGAAGTTGAAGGGGTGAGCCACATCGGCCCATAGCTTGGCACGGCTGATGCGTATGTGGCGCGAGCCGCCCCAGTACCACCAGCGGTGGTTGTAGAGGGCGATGCAGTCGTCAGAGTTGCGCAGGAAGATGTTGTCGATAGTCACGTCGCGGCAGCACATGAGGTCGATGCCGTCGCTCCACCCATGACGCGAGAAGGACTTGATGTTGCGCACGGTGATGTCGCTGCTCTCGCCGCCAAACACGGTGTAGTGCTGGGGGTTGACCATCGTGATACCCTCCACGAGCACGTTCTTCGAGTAGGTAATCTCCACGCCGCGCAGGGGATTGGCGAGTATGCCGCGGCCGATGATGCGCACGTTCTTGGCGCGGTCGACACAGAGCTTGGCCCTCACCACGGCACCGGGTGCCAGGTAGACGGTGGTATTGCTCGGTATCTTGATTTCGCCGCTGGGCAGGTCCTTGGGCTTGTGTATGCCGGGGCCGAAGTAGATGAGGCGGGCATCCTGGATGAATACGTCGTGATTGTTCTTGCCCGTCCAGTTGATGCAGTGCTCCTCGGTGCCGTTGTAGACCTCGGTCTCGGGCAGTTCGGGGAAGAGGTGCAGGTTGTGCTTGCGGTCGCCCCCAAACTCCACGCTCAGGTACTCGGGGCTGTCGAGGGTGAACTCTATGGTGCGCTCATCGACCCTCCGTGGGGCGATACCCAATGCCGAGGGGCGCACTACGGCCTGCATGGTGCCTGCCGCGAGGGCATCGTCGCGCAGGTTGGTCACCCGCACCCTCACCGGCTCACCCATCTCCCACTGTGCCCACGAGGCCTTCTGCACACGGTGCATATCCACATCGCAGCGCAGCGTGGTCACGGGCAGCCACTGCTCGCTGGCATCGGCCACGGCACAGATGCTCACACGGTAGTCGTGCATCACTTCGATACTGTCCTTACCCGACGGGTAGGTATACACCTTCACCTGGGCCACCACGATAGTGGCCAAAAATAGACACAGGTAAGATATTAGAATGCGTTTCATGCCAAGGGGTACTTAATTAGAAAATTACTCTTTAGTTGCTTAGTCGGAATGTCACGGGGATGGAAAATCGGGTACGCACCTCTACACCATATGGTAGCTATTTTAGTTTACTGATAGCACGCGGTGATGCATAAATTGCCATCACTCCATTATTGCCAATATTACCACAGAGGTCCGTCTCTCCAGGGAAAAACATCCGCACGGAATCAATGTCGGCTTCAGCCAAGTTAAAGATATCCAGGAACTCGGTTCTTCCCTCCCCCTTCAAGAAAGCCCTGATTCCTTGTGCGATTTCTTCTCCGGCCTTTGACATGCTATAGCTTTGATTGCCAAACAGGCCATCTCGCTCGCAGATAATCTTGACTTCGGGATACTTGCCAAAGTCGCTGATGCCGTAGTGCTCAACATCGTACTTCCCTATTCTTATAGGATAAAGTCCATTCTCTCTCGGCGAGTTGCAAGAAACAATGGTCAATGCAGCGAATGCTACGGGAAGCACGAACAGCGCTTTCATCCACGCCCTCATACTGATTGTAATTTGTCTTTTCATCATCAAACTATATCTTTTCATATACAATCTACTGGATGTTTGTGGCTTAGCGATAACTATTGTGAGATAAAACATTCATAAACTACTATCGCGATGTCCATCGAGGGTAAAGTTACTGATTATTTTTATTTGGCAGACAAATTCTGCTGTTTTTTTTGATGCAGAGCGGGAAGAACTCCGTATTCTCACCTTCTAAAGATGGTTATCATAGGCTTGATAAAGTTTTGTCGAGCCTGTGATAATTTTTTATCGCACCTGTGAAAATCTTTTGTCAAGCCTATGAAAATTCTTGACAAAACTTTCTCTCGTACTTGAAGTTCCTTGCAAAAAATAAGATATAGAAAACACGGAGCGGGCGCATCCATCTCGGATGTGCCCGCTCTATTTGACATTGCATCATGAAGAAAGTATTTTTACAATGTCGCTTGATTAGTGGAACTGTTAATTGCTTAGTCGGAACGTTACGGGGATGGTGAAGTACACGCGCACCTCCTTGCCGCGCTGCTTGCCGGGTGTCCATTTAGGCATCATGTTTACTATGCGCAATGCCTCAGCATCGAGCAGGGGATCTACGGGCTTCAATACCTTGGCATCGGTGATGCTACCATCCTTCTCTACCACAAACACCACGATGACGCGGCCCTGCTTGCCCTGCTCTTGTGCCTCCTTCGGGTACTTGACATTCGCATTGATAAACTTCATCAGTTCGGCGTCGCCACCAGGGAACTGCGGACGATGCTCTACCACCTTAAAGATTTCATCACCAGTCGCCTCGGGCTGCTTTATTTCGGCTGTCTGCTTGGGTGCATCTCCACTGAGGCGGAATGTTACGGGTAGCGTGAAGCGTACACGTACGGGCTTGCCCTTCTGCTTGCCAGGTGTCCAGTTGGGCATGCTGCGTACTACGCGCACCGCCTCGGCATCGAGCTGGGAATCTACGGAGCGAACTATAGAGTCGCCCGTGATGCTGCCATCCTTGTTTACCACGAACTGTACGATGACACGGCCCTGCTTGCCTTGCTCCTGAGCCTCCTTCGGGTACTTGATGCTCTGCTGCAAGAACTTCATCAGTTCGGCGTCACCGCCAGGGAACTGCGGACGCTCTTCTACGACTTGGAAGATTTCGCCCTCTTCGGTAGGTTTGATATCCTCGAACTTTAGAGCTCGTCCATCTCTGGGTTTTACGATTGAGACTTGTAGAGGATTTTCATTACCCTGGCTCTTTTGGTATTGGCTCATAGCCTTTAGTACTTCCTTGTCAGTCTTTTCTTTAACCTGAAAAAGAATTGCACCATTTGCTCCAGATTTACCACAAATAGCTTCTGCTTCGCTGCTTTGCAATGCAGAAATTCCGTTAATATTTTCGGGCGTTAGCCCACATACTTTGAGGTAATCAAAGTTGGGATTGCCATCACTATTAAGTTGCTTACCTTGGAAATAGACTTTCGTACTATCTTCGAACGTAAACACAATGAGTGGATTGTCGCCATGTACCATGACATTTGAAAGCTGGTTATCAACTTTCTTCTCCTTCGGCGAAGTGCAAGAGATTACGGCTACCGCCACGAAGGCTACTGGGAGCACGAACAGAGCTTTCATCCGTGCCCACGGACTGGTTTGTCTTTTCATCATCATAATAATACGTTTTTTAGTGGAACAATTGTTGAAATTATTAGTGATCGTATTG
>JAZNYG010000048.1:0-6516 GCA_045594245.1 Bacteroidaceae bacterium | reverse complement strand
TTCATCGAGTCGGCCACCTCCTTGCTCACCAGGCCCATCGTCATCTTCTCTATCAGCATGATACGGTCCCATGCCTCCACGATGGCATTGATGCGCTGGTTCTCGGGCAGGCTGGCAGGCAGCTCTTCGGGGAAGAGCTTGGCCAGTCCTCTCTCGGTCCATGTATTGCCGTTTTCCTCGGTGACGGTCACATCGTTGAGTTCAAACTGCAACACCTGATGGCGGCCCAGGATGGTGATGTTGCGCATGTTGGCACGCTCCTCGTAGTACATCCAGTCGGCATCGGTATCGGCCGTGTACAGGGCATCGCCGTGGGTATTGTAGTAGCCGTTGATGTAGCCGCCCTCGATATGCACCTTGAGGTCATCGTAGTCGCCCAGCTTGCGCGTGAATGTTTTCGATGCCGTATTGTATGTATGCACCAGATAGTTGATATACAGTGCGCTGCCGTCAGAGCCGAAGGGCACCACATTGAGTCCCGTATGCAGGCGCACACCATTAGAGTACCCGTTGTTGTAGTTAGGCATCTTGCTATGTCCGTTGATCCAGCAAGCCCACAGCTCGGCTCCCTCCTTGATTTCTCCCTCCACCATGACATAGGCTACCTGGCACTTGTTCATGTAGAGTCCGGTGGGGTTGTCCATATTGGTATGTGCGTTGTGCCCAAACCATGCGGTGACCTCTCCGGCCACGCTATAGGGCTCGATGAGCTGTACGCGGAATTTCTTTCCATACTGGCTGTCCCATGCTGGCTTGCCGGCCTTCTCGTTAGGCTCTCCCCAGCTGTCGTTCTTCACCTTCACGGCCATCTCCACGAGTGTGGCATCCAGTCCCTTGGCACTCAATGCGGTGCGCAGTGCCGCGTCGTCCATCGCTGCATACTCGGCCTTGAGCACGGTGCATGCGTCGTCCTCGAATACCGTCTCGAGGGCAGCCTGGAAGGCGCTCTCGTTGTTGCGTGCATTGGCAAACTCCTCGAATGCCTTACGCGCCTTGGCTATTTCCTCTTCCGTGATGTCTACGCTCACGAATCGCCACTCCGAGGCTGCCTTGTTCGCCTCTGAAGTCCAGCGCACGATATTGCCTTCGGGGCCCTTGCTGTGCAGTCCCTGGCCGTAGCCCAGTCCTGTGTCCCAGATGTTGTAACCGCCCCAGGTGGTATTCTCCACAATATTGAAGCTCTTGCCATCCTTGCCCGTCCAGTAGGGCACCTCAGTGCCCGCGTTGCCGGTCTGGATATATGCACCGGTAAATACGTTCTGGATGGTGTAGTAATTGGCTTTTGACTTCAGCACCCACATCTGTTCATAGTCATCGGCATCGCCTACGGCTGCACAGTGCAGCTTGCCGCTCACGAAGTTTTCGGTCATGGCAGCTCCATACTCTACGTTGACGATACGGAACACGCCCTCCGACGGTGTCACATATTGCGCGCGCATGCCACAAACACAGAGAGCCAACAATACAAATAGGTAAACCTTTTTCTTCATACTTTTTGTTTTATCATGGTTATTATCAATTTATCCTTACACACTAAAGGCAATTTATAAATATCGGAGCAAAGTTAAAACTATTTTTTCTAATATGTGTATAATTAAACGTTTTTTTAGGTAAATAGCCTTATTGGTAATGTCTATCGACCTATTGTATTCCTTTCATCGTAAGACTGATACGCTTGCGCGAATAGTCCACTTCGAGCACACGCACAGTGACGTGCTGATGCACAGAGACGATGGTGGTAGGGTCGCTCACATAGCGGTCGGCCAGTTGCGACACATGCACCAAACCATTCTCCTTGACGCCTATATCTACGAAACAACCAAAGTTGGTGACGTTGGTGACGATGCCGGGGAGCACCATCCCTGCTTTCACATCCTCAATCGTACGGATGCGCTCGTCGAAGCTCCATACCTCAATAGCTTGGCGTGGGTCACGACCGGGCTTCTCCAGCTCGCTCATGATATCGTGCAACGTGGGCAGACCCACATCACCACTCACATAGCGGTCTACCTGTATCTGTGCACGGCGTGTGCTATCTGTAATCAGTTCGCCCACCGAGCAGCCCAGATCTTTGGCCATCTGCTCCACAAGGCGGTAGCGCTCGGGATGCACGGCCGAGTTGTCGAGCGGGTTCTTGGCATCGGGGATGCGGAGGAAGCCTGCCGACTGCTCGAAGCTCTTCTCGCCCATACGCGGCACGCGCTTCAGCTCGCTGCGCGAGGCAAAGGCTCCATGCTCGGCACGGTAGTCGACGATATTCTGTGCCAGCGTGGCATTGAGCCCCGACACATAGGTGAGCAGGTGCTTGCTGGCCGTATTCACGTTTACGCCCACCGAGTTGACGCAGTGCTCCACGGTGCGGTCGAGCGACGATTTCAGTTCATTCTGGTTCACATCGTACTGGTACTGCCCCACCCCGATGGATTTGGGGTCAATCTTTACGAGTTCGGCCAAGGGATCCATCAGTCGGCGACCGATGGAGACGGCTCCGCGCACGGTGACATCATAGTCGGGAAACTCATCGCGGGCCACCTTCGAGGCCGAGTAGATGGAGGCGCCGTCCTCGCTCACCACAAACACCTGCAGGGGGCGGTCGTATCGCTGCGAGGTGACAAACTGCTCCGTCTCGCGGCTGGCCGTACCGTTGCCTATCGATATGGCCTCTATCTTGTATTGCTCCACCAAGCGTGTCAGCTTGCGACTTGCACCGGCATAGTCCGACTTGGGAGGATGAGGAAAGATGGTCTCATTATGCAGCAGATTGCCCTGCGCATCGAGGCATACCACCTTGCAGCCTGTGCGATAGCCGGGGTCGATGGCCAGCACGCGCTTCTGTCCGAGGGGTGGTGCCAGGAGCAGCTGTTTGAGGTTGGCGGCAAATACGCGGATGGCCTCCTCGTCGGCCTTTTCCTTGGAGCTGTTGGCAAACTCGGTCTCGATGGAGGGGCGCAGCAGGCGCTTGTATCCGTCGCGCACGGCCATCGCAATCTGCTCGGCGCACTCGCCTTGCGAGCGCACAAACTGGCGCTCAAGGCGCTCCACAGCCACAGTATCATCGGCCAGAGCAATGCTCACACGCAGGAAACCCTCCTTCTCGCCACGGCGTATGGCCAGCATGCGGTGCGACGAGCAGCGAGAGAGCGGTTCACTCCAGTCAAAGTAGTCGCGGTACTTATCGCCCTCGGCCTCCTTGCCGGCTATCACCTTAGAGGTGATGCGGGCCTCACGGGCAAAGATGTTGCGCACGGTGTTCCTTGAGCGTTCACTCTCGTTGACCCACTCGGCAATGATGTCTCGGGCTCCCTGCAGGGCCTCATCCACATCTTCCACCTCGCCCTTGACGAAGCGCATGGCCATGGACTCCACGCCGTTGGAGTTTTGTGCCATCAGCATCTTGGCCAGTGGTTCCAAGCCTTTGGTGCGTGCCACCTCGGCACGGGTACGGCGCTTGGGCTTATAGGGCAGGTAGATGTCCTCCAACTCTGTAGCATCCATACAGCGAGCAATGCGTGAACGCAGTTCATCGGAGAGTTTTCCCTGCTCCTCGATGGTGGCGAGGATAGTCTCTTTGCGTTTTTCCAACTCTACCAACTTCTTGTGTGCCGTGTCAATGGCAGCAATCTGCACCTCATCAAGGCCGCCCGTCGCCTCCTTGCGGTAGCGACTGATAAAAGGGATGGTAGCCTCCTCGGCGAGCAGCTTCAGCGTATTGGCCACTGCCTGCTCCGAGAGGTTAAGGGTTTGGGAGATATAGTTGTTCATTGTTGATTCCATTTGCTTTTATTCGAGAACGATTCAAGCTATAAACGAGACAGCACATTTGAATCTTTAATTATATAATAAGGAGTGACGGACAGACGCTATTCGGTCGTCACTATATCGTAAAGAGTCTTATTCGTCGGCTCCTGCAAGTCGGCATTGACCAAACGCAATGTGGAGTCATTCACGACCATAAAATACACCGAAGCTGTATCCTTGCCACAAGGGGTCAACTTGTAGAACACCCGAGCATCTTCCCCTTCTCCGCGATGTATCATCGACCGTTTTCCCTCCGAAGTGAAGGAAAGATTCTTTCCCGTTCCCTCGGCATCAATATATACGGTAGTCAGATGGTAGCTGTCGTTCACGGTATCTATACCCAATGTGTACTCAATGCCCGAACAGTCTGCAGCAGGGAGTAGCCCTTTATATACCTGAGAATGCTCACACTGAGCAGTTTCATTATCCACAGAAACATTCTTTGCAGTCTTTGACTGGCATGACAACAATACGGCCATAATTCCTGAATAAACAAGTAACTTCTTCATGACTTTTTACATGTAATACATAAGTATACCTTGCAGTATCTCTCATACAAGGTCGCAAAGATACGACAAGACAAGCGAAGAAACAATAATAATTCACCGTTTTTTGAATGGATAAAATATCATAAACAATAGCTGAGTCATCTGCCTTTCCAGTCATTGTTGAATGTCCATTGGTATGAGACGTTGGGGATTTCATAAGCTTCATGGGTCTCTTTGAATCTCTTTGCGTATGATTTCTCCTCACTTATCTGCCGGTCCTTAAATTGGGCCTCTAGGCATATGATCCGATAGAGGGACAATATCAGTATGGCAGTCAATGAGGCGATAAAGAGGGTACCTGAGATTAAAGAATTCAACACAGGTAGGAGCAAAAGTATGCTCCCTATACATAGTACGGGATACAATACAACCAATAATATATACAGGAGAACGATAAGTCCCCGTCGTTCAAAATTCTCTTTCATTGTGCCGGCAATCTTCCTGTCCAGCACTTCGCCCAAGTATACATCCTTTACATAAGAGGTAAACTGTTCCACCGTTTGTGGACGGTTTCCCCCTTCCTGTTCTCTGACAAGGAATAGGCAGCTGCTATAATCGTAGTTTCTTTTGTCATAGCGTGGCCAACTATCCAATATCTTTTTCATCGTTGTTATGTTCTTCATGGGGATAAGGATCATTACACCATCCCGTTCGAAGACGCACCTATACCTCTGTTTTATAAGTTGGCAATTGATATTCATGGAGCAGACTATGTCTTTTATGTTTGTATAGGTAAAATAACGCCCCGACGTACCTAATCCAATGCTCCACGTGCCTTCACATGGGCCTTTGTCGGTGTGTACGACCAAAGCCTTGTTGTCTCGAAATTCTATGGATATGGCGGTGCTTTCAGCTGTGATGACCCTGTATGTGCCTGTCAACCTTTGTCGAATCGACTTGCTCGCTATACCCATCCTAAAGCTGGATGAGGGATAGATTTCCGATGTGGAAAAGTCCCAAATCGTCTCTTTTGCTACCTGCTTGACATAGGGACAGTTATAGACATATATCTCTTTCATGATATAGCTCGGTTATACGAACAAACAAAGGTAATAAGAAACAAGCGAGAAATGTGAAATTTGCTCCAATATTTTTCACAATAGGAGCGTGGCTATGCTCTCATCGGTACTGAACAACGAAACACCTTTTGAAATAAACATCAACATCATGCGTGCTTTCGTCACCGTGCGCCAGTATCTTACCTCAGCCAATGGCACTATCAAAGAGATAGAAGAGCTCAAGCAACGGATGAAGGCATTGGAACAGGGTAGCGAAGATACTATTGCCGCTATCAATGACCTTAGCGAAGATACACGTCGCGAACTAGATGATATATATTTGGCTCTTTCGCAGCTGGCCGATAAACAGAAACAAATTTCCACTGATCGTAAGCCGATAGGGTTTGCGGCGTATGGCAAGGAAGGGTGAGAAGCAACGGAGAAGTCCACGAGGCCTGCGAAGTACGCTTCCGTATATTCTTCGCAGACCTCATAGACTTCTCCTGTATGCAGGATGCTTTTCTCGGGTCGTAGACCCTGATACTCAGTTCATGATATAAAGAACGGCGTGCCGTTTCTTTTTTCTATTTTTTCTTCATAGATATAACTATATCTGAAATAACAGAGATTACATAAATCAGCGCAGCATACGCAACGGGAATAAGAAGCACTTTTAATCCACCACACCAAACAGCCTGTTCTATACCACCATAAGCCTGAACTTCATCGAAGACTTGCATCAAATCTACCGATTTCGAAAGCAAGGTAATACCTAAAGCCAAAACTCCAAGTTTTCTGACAAGATGTGGTGCTTTCCAAATCGCAACAACCAAAAGCACAAGATTGATGGTAAGCAGACTCATGGTTACCCAACCACCTTCAATAAATCTTTGAAAAATAAACATAATAGTACAAGCTAGGGACTGTTTTTATTAATAAGCCTCAATCATAGCGTCCCTGTTAATATGATTTCAGCCGTTATTTAGATTTTAATAATACTCAAAACAGTTCAAACAAGAAGCGTGGTCTGCCGTAGATGAAGGTCCTGAGAAAACCCAAAGTACAAATATGGAGATAACAGTCCACGCGAAACGCGCAGAACCATTATGCAATCCTTGTACTTTTTGAAAATTTCTCAGGTTTTCATCTACAAGATAAGCATAACGCTTCTA
>JAZNYG010000047.1:0-11573 GCA_045594245.1 Bacteroidaceae bacterium | reverse complement strand
TTTGTTCTTGCAAATAGACCACTATTTGCTGCACCCAAAGAAGACAAATCTACTCGAAAATAATTCTTAACTAAACTTGAAATAAATTCAAGACAACTTCTAAGTTTGGTTGGTTTCATTGTATTGGTTGTTTATGTTGTTGCACGAATTTTATTTATGGATAATTTGTGGGCAATTCACGGGAATTCGTGTCCAAGGAAATAAAAACATGAATTGCCATGTAATTATCCACGAAACGAGTTCGCCGCCCGCAGGGGCTAAAGGCAATTTTTCACGAATTAAAATTTCTGTCCCCTATTCTCATACAACTCGCGCAGCTCATCGATGGAGATCTTCAGTGAGTCCATCTTGCGGAAGAGCTCGGGCAGCTCCTCGGTGAGGAAGGTGCGCTTGCGCTCCTTGGTGATGCGGCGCACGGCACCCTTGGCTACGAAGTAGCCGAGGCCACGCTTGTTGTAGATGACTTCGAGCGACTGCAAGTGGTCGAAGGTGCGCACCACGGTGTTGGCGTTGACCTCCACGATGGCGGCATACTCGCGCACCGAGGGAATGCGGTCGTCCTCACGGTAGGTGCCCTGCAATATCTCGTCGCAGATGCGCTCGGCTATCTGCAGGTATATGGGGTTGTTGTCCTTGAAGTTCATACGGCAGCCTCCTTTCTGTTCTTAAAGAAGTTCACTCGGCTCACAGGTACCACTTGCTTGCGCGAGAAGAGGCGATAACTGAGCCACCAGTTGAAGACAACCAAACACATAAGCAGGATGTCAAAGACAACGAAACCGATGCAAGCATACTCCTGATTATTCATCATCTTAATCAGCACTGGACTCAGCAGCCTTAGCGCATACGGATAATACCGAATAATGACAAACACCAAAGCAGACAGAAGAAGCAAGAACATAGCAGTAGGTTTCCTATTCCACACATGCCCTACAAGCAATGCTAAAGAATACATCCAGACAAGCACCAACACACAAAACGCAGTAAAGGCATAACCCACATATTCAGGATTGGCAGAGAGCAAAACATAACCATCAGATGGCAACCAAGTACCCTCTACCCCAATGGTAAACCAATGAGAGAAAGCCCAACTTATCTTACTCAACAGATACGGTATTGTAAGTCCTTTGAAGCCGTCTGTCAACACAACATAGTCGGGGTTCACAGCCATGCGATACTCTACGATGCCTATACGCACCAAGTCTACGGTGAGCATGGCGAGCAGTGTCATCACAATGGGCTCAATCACGGCTATCACTGCACGCGACACGAACTTCTCGGAATTGGTGGCAGGCAAATTGAGGTAGTAGATGGCATCGCTCTTCCCACCAAGTCCATACGCAGTAGCTATGCTGAAGAGCATCATACCGAACAGGAAGCCATAGAATATAGGAGCCTGCTGGAGCGCAAAGTGATCGAACATCTGGGCAGACTCTATCATGCCCGTCTTGTAGAAAGTAACACACTCACGCAGTGCGCCCAACTGAGTTGCTAGGAATATAAATACGACACCGATATACATACGGCGCGAGAGTGAATAGGCCCGTAGGTCTATCCCTATTACCTTGACCAACCTTGTGAGGCTGAAGTTATTGTTTATTGTATTCATTGTTTATTCTTTATTAGGAAAGACAATTTATCTTTTCACGCAAATCTCGCGAAAAACGCGAAGTTTTCTTACATCGCTGTTTTTGTCTCACACAGATCTCACAATGCTTGCGCTTGGCTCGTCCAAGAAATCTCACAGAAGGTTTCACTTTGTTTCTCACGCGAATCTCGCAAATCTCGCAAAAGCTGCATTGCTTCGCTCGCAGCTGTCGGCTTCGCCGAGTGTTTGCGCAGTACAATTCGCGAGTGTAACGATGCGAACTTCGTGAGATTCGCGAGATTCGCGTGAGACAAGACACTCAGCATAATTATAGTTCTGTGTAATCTGTGAGATCTGTGTGAGCATAAAATCATTTGCGTGAAGGAAACAGTTGATGCAAATGCTTACCGCCACGAAGATGCTGGGGCGCCACCACCTGTTTGCGTGAGAAGAGACGATAGCCGAGCCACCAATTGAGGGCGGTGAGGGCAAGGAGCACGGGGATGGCAATGCTCATCAGCGTCATGCCGGCCTGCTGCTCTGTCTCGAAGAGCGAGGTGAGCACATCGCCCAGCCAAGGCAGCACGTAAGGTTCAAGCTTTATAGCAATCCAAGCAATAGCACTGGTTACCACTATCTGCGTAATCCAAATCTTAATGATGGCCGCCTTGCGCCAGACGCATCCGCCCAATATAAATAAGGAGTGGGCGAAAAGGAACGCCGCGACCATAGTCGTCACATTCACCGCACCATAATAAGCACTGAATCCTATCACGCGGACAGTGCCGTCAACAGTAAGTCCCCACACTTCACCCCCTGCACTGTAAGCCGCAGAGAAGGGATCGCCCAAAGCAACCAAGATGCGCGGAAGCGTGAAGCCATAGAACTCCTTCACCTCGAAGAGAGGTACGAAGAGCATACGCACCAGGTCGGCAAGGAGGAGTGCCGCGAAGGCCATCACGATGAGCAGTATGGTATTGACGAGTGCGCGAGCTACAAACTTCTCCATATTCGTGGCGGGCATCATCAGATAATTGAGTCCGCGCCCCTTGGTCTTTAACGGCACACCGCACATATCGGCGGCCGCACACATCAACGTCAGGGCCAATACGCCATAAAAGAATGCCGTACAATTTGCAGCCAACGAGGGCATGTATTGTTCGGGGCTGATGGAAGAATGGATATGACTGATCTCTATAAGCTTGTTCATCTGCGTAAACTGGCATACCAAGAAAGCGACAAAGAGAGTGAAGAAAGCTGCGATATTGCTCCAGCGATGCTCCACAAAATCGCACTTCAGTACTGCACCGAGGCGTGCGAAACTGAATTTATTATTGCTTGTATTCATTGTTATTGACTTTTTAATTATCCACCGAGATTTCTTACCACAGATTACACGGATTACTCGGATTTTCAACAATCCGGTATTCACACATTCAATCGTATTGCCTATTTAATAAGGATATAATCTGTGAAATCTGAGAAATCTGCGGTTTTATTTAAACAACTCCGTGAAACGTTCCCGTTCAGCCAACACACCATTGAAGAGCAGTTCGAGGTTCAAGCGACTCTCCTCATCGTATGCATTGGGCAGGATGACGCTGTTGCCCGACACTGAGGGTTGCACGAAGAGCGCCCCATCGGTAGGCTCCGAGATGGGCTGCTCAGTGAAGAGGAGGCGACGGCAGATCTCGTCGCTCGACGCATTGAGCAGCACTTGAGAACCGTCGATGATGACGATATGGTCGAGCAGGCTGTCAATGTCGCGCACCTGATGGGTAGAGATGATGATGGTCTTCTCCTCGGTCATGTTGCTGGCGATGAGTCGGCGAAACTCGCTCTTCGAGGGGATGTCGAGTCCGTTGGTAGGCTCGTCCATCACCAGGAGCGAAGTGTTGGTGGCCAAGGCATAGCACATGAAGGCCTTCTTCTGCTGACCCATGGAGAGGGAGTTGAACACCACGCTATCGTCGAGCCCAAACATCGCCAGATTCTGCGTCAGCTGCTCGTAGCTGAAGTTGGGGTAGAAGCCGCTATGCAGCGAGGCATACTTCTTGATGCTCATCTTGGGCAGCTCGAACTCCTCGGGCACGATAAACATGTCGCTCAGTGTGGAGGGAAGGCGCAGTTTCACATCCTCGCCCTTGTAGAGCACACTACCCTGCTGCGGACGCAGCAGACCTGTCAAGAGATAGAGCAGCGTACTCTTGCCCGTACCATTCAGTCCGAGCAATCCGTACACTGCACCCTTCTCAATACTCAACGAAAAATCGTTGAAAACCTTACAGTCGTCGTTGCTGTAAGAAAACGCTAAATCGCTAATCTTTAACATACTCACATCATTTAATCGTTATACTTTTTGCTTATCTTACGTGTACTACCTTAATAGTACACTGCAAAGGTATAGCTTTTTATTTAATGCGCAATAGTTTTGAAGATTTTTTTATAAAAAAAGTAATGATATGGGGCAATCTGTAGTTACCCCCTCCGTTTCATTACGCTAACGCTCCATTTCACTCGTCCCCCTTAAAGGGCGACAGTTCTTTTAGATAGTTAAATCGCACGAACAAACAAACTAAAGAGCACTGTCCCTCTTTAAGGGGGACGAGCGTTGGAACGTAGTGACGGAGCGGGTGGGGGTAACCGTAAAGAGATGTTTAGAATAACATATATATTACTACCACAAAAAAGAGCTGCCCCAGAAGAGGGCAGCTCTTAAACGATGGTGCGAGTATCTTACTTCAGAAACATTTTCTTACCACCTATAATATATAGGCCATTCACAGGCTGAAGGACTCTTCTGCCCATCAAGTCATAGATAGCCTCATCGGCAGCCTCGACCAAGGTGCAATTGATGCTGCTCGCCAATCGGGCAAAATTGATTTGCAGTGTAGAGCCTTTGTCGGCACCACCCGTCCAGAATGCCAACTTACTGTCGCGATTGTTCACCTTATTATTAGGGTGTCCCATCTCGTACATATAGGCATGCTCCACACCCGCCGTAGCACTGAGATTCTTGGAGTCGGCAAACAGCCAGAGATCGGTGTAGCCACTGGGCAGATTGTCTTGCTCCTTCAACACTGGATAGGAGCCACCACCTGTAGTCCCCTGCATGGCAATGGGGGCAGCAAGCACTTTGGTAGCGCCAGCCTGCATATTATAGAGGCGGTAGCCCTCTTCGTCATTGCCCGTGAAGCACCAGAGGTGAGCGGGGTTCTCCACATCGACGGACGTGTTGTTGAGTGCGATGTGAGCAGCCGTGCCGTTATCGGCCAACACATAGCCCTGCTCGCCTATCTGTATGGTGTACCAGGGCACCATCTCCTCAAACCTGCCATCCTTGACAGTGGTGGTAGTATAGCGGGTAGGCTTCTGAGGTTCCACATAGGTACCCTCTTCGATGAAGAGACCCTCAATCTCTACATCACCATCCATGCACTCGGCCGGAATAGTGAAGGTATGGTCTTCACCAAACTGCTGACGCTCAAAGTGTGTGCGCACCCACTGCACATTGCCATAGGTGTCTACACTGTCGCCCGAGAGGTTGTAGCCGTGCTTCACGATGATGCCCGAGTACTCGAATCCCTTCTCCGGATTCATGATGATGCCGAAGGGCTTTCCGAACGGAGCAGTATAGCCACTCAGCTTGCTGCCGTCAGCAGCCAGCACTTCGCCATTGCGGTTAGCGTCGTTGACCAGACAGTTGTCGTCATGGATATTGAGGCGCACATCCACGATACCGCCACCATTGCCAATGATGGGATTGCTGGCATCGAGGCTTCCTGCAGGATCAATGCTGTTCCAATCTACCTTGTAGCGCAAACGATAGATGCCGGGCTCAAGGTCGTCAGGCAGGGTGAACGACGGCATATTCAATGTATTGCGGCTTTGCCCGGAGAGTTGTGCCCCAGCACTGTTCTTACCGTTGTCATTATTGTCACCGCCATAGAAAGAGAAAGCCATCAGTTCACTCTCGGCAGGCAGGGTGAGGTCATCGTTGACTACAGCATGGAACTTGCCGTCGTTGTTCTTGTCGAGGAACACATATCCGTGCATCCAGTTACCTTTATATATAAGGGCGGCTGTCACCTGCTCGCCGGCTCGTGCATTGACACTCTTTCCACCCAAGTCTACATACATGGTATTGGGGGCATCGGGAGTGTTCACTACCTGTTCGCCATCGGTGGGAGTGGTAAGCTTGATGCCATTGACACGGCGGTCGCTGCGTGTATAGAGCTGCGACTTGTCGAAGTTGAGGGTATAGTATCCATAGACAAACTTGGGTGCCGGATTGTCATTGACTTCAATATTGTCAATGTAGCAGATAGCATCGGAGGTGTAGTTGTGGGGCGACTCACAGTCGGGCACCACCACCAGGCTATGGATGTCGATACCGCCATTGCCCTTGATGGGCAGTACCACATCGACCCACTTGTCGGCTGCGACATCGGTAGTCGACATGGCCCAGAACTGCTCGGTCTCGGGCGACTGCGCCGGACGGTCGGTACGTTTGCCAAGGCCCACCACCATGATACGGCCACCATAGGGACGGTTGACCATCACGTGCAAGTACTGCACCTGTGGCGTGAGCTCAAAAGTCTCGTTCAAGTCGATGCGTACACCAAAGGTGTTGCTGCCGAAGCGCGAGCGCTGCACGGCAAGTATCTTCTGTGAAGGATTGGGCGCCTCGCCCAGCATCTCCTCCACAGCTGTGAGGTGATTATCCACTACGGCATAATTGCCTTCGAGGGCTCCTGTACGGAAGGGCGATGCCTCCCAAGTGTCATATACACCAAGACCCTTATAATCGGTATTCTCAAAATTGATAGTCTGTGCACTGGCTGCAAGACTAAGACCAAGTGTTGCTAACAATATATAATTTCTCATAGGAGACAATTTAAAAACTTCGTTTCAGAAGTTCGGCTGCGTCTCGGCAATAATATGCAAGCATCAATTGCTCTCGACTTGCACGAACTTTCATTTTTTCAATTCTCAATTTTCAATTCTCAATACACTGCCACTCGGCTGATGAGCGGACAGGCCTTGCTGTCTTCAATGACAACGCGCAGTGCCTTCACATTGTATCCCTCACCATAGCTTGATGAGGTGCTGCCATTGAGCGGTACTATTCGCTTGTAACCTACTGTGGTGGTCTCCACGTTAGTGGCACGACGGGTCCATGCTGTGCCGTCTGTCGAGGTCTCTATGTGGAACTTGCGCACACGCTGTCCCTTGGCTATATACTCCATCAGCTCGACGTATCGTACCGTCTGCTTCTTGTCCCAAGTGAGCGTGATGGTATCGGAAACCTCGCCATCGTTTGTTGCCCAATAGGTATCCTTATCATTATCGGTCATGTTGTCGGCCTTATAGTCGCGTTTTGCACCTGCGGTGCGCACCTTATTCGTGCTTATTGTAGCCTGAGGAGCAAGGTCTGTGCCCAGACGCTGGCTGATGAGCTTGCCCGTCTCTGTAAGGGCAGTTACCGATGCCGGAGGCAATACACCAGCCTTATTGGGCGGTATATTTAGGATTAGCGTAGCGTTGCGTCCTACGGTCTCCAGGTACATTTGGAACAGGCGCTCGGGAGTATGGGGACTCTCGCCATCGTGATAGAACCATCCGCGGTTGGTGGCTTTAGCATCACTCTCGCCAGGGAGCCAGAACCATCCGTCCTCTGTTCCGTACATGCCATTACCTTCGGGCGAGTAATCACGATTCTCGGTGCTCCAGTTAGTCTGTCCGGCCCATCCAGCCTCATTGCCAATCCAACGGGCCTCTCCGCCAACACCCCAAAGCACGCAGTCGGGGCATACCTTATGTACGGTATCACGGAGGTTGGGCACATCATAGTATGTAGCTCGGTCGATACTGCGTGTACCGCCTTCTCCACCATAATAACCGCTACCGCCGTTGGCTCCGTCAAACCACATTTCAAACTGGTCGGTGCCATACTCGGCAATCTCAGCACACTGGCGGAGGAAGACCTCTTTGACGTAGCGGTCGGTGCCATAGAGCGCACTGTTGCGGTCCCACGGAGAGATATAGAAACCATATTTCATATCCAAGTCGCGGGCAGCCTCGGCAAAGTCGCGCGGAATATTGACGGCACGGCCATACTCGTTACCAGAGTTGGTGACATTGTGGTCGGTCGTCTCGGTAGGCCACAAGCAGAAACCATCGTGGTGCTTCACCACGGCAATGCCACCACGCATGCCAGCAGCTTTGGCCGTCTCGAGCCATTGGCGCGGATTGGGTGCTGCCGTGGGAGCAAAGGTCTTGCGGTCTTCGTCTCCATTGCCCCATTCAAGGCCTGTGTAAGTGTTCATGCCATAATGGAAGAAGGCATAATACTCCGTTTCCTGCCATTTGAGCTGGCGAGGATGGGGCACAGGATGCACGGGGAGCGGTTCGTTGTCAGGATTGGGTAACTGTTGTTCTACTAACGAGAGAGATGTCTGCGCATAGAAGCACACGGGAAGTGCAGTAAGGCTCATACAGAGGCCCATGCGTAGGAGGTGTTTTTTCATCGTATTAAAAAGTTTATAGAATCTTGAATGCAAAGATACAAGAAAAAAACGATTACTCCAATAGCGCAAAAACAAATCGCACCATAGACAGCATCTATAGTGCGATTATGTATACAAATGAGGCTTTATCCTTACTCGACAAGCATCCATGGATACACCTATATATAATTAGGTGTAGGCAGACTATGTTCTTAGCTTGAGTCCTGCAAAGATAGTATCGGGCTTGAACGCAAATACCGAAGCCATCTCACCCGACATGCAGAAACCACATTGATTGCACTTGTCGGTACCGTCGCCTACACAGAGTCCACGGCTTCCATCGGGATAGATAAAGTTGGTCACCCAGCAACGCTTGGTAAACTTACCGGTCTTCATCAGCTTCAGTCCCGACTTGGAGTTCATGATGGGATAGCCCTTTTTCTTATATTCCAGCACACGGTCGATAATCTCAGCACGCTTGTCCATATCCAAAGCGAGGTACTCGGTACCCTCAAACGGAGTGTGGAAGTTGATAGAAATCTGTTCGATGGCCGGATTGTTCTTGGCATACTCAATGGTATCGTCCACTGCGGTGTAGTTGAGTGTGTTGACAACCATGTTAACGCTCAAGTGCTTGTGGCCACACTCTGCGATATTTTTTTCCAACTTGGCGAAGGTACCCTTACCACGTACCTCCTCATGGTACTTGCCTACTCCATCGAGGCTCACCCAAATGGAATCGGCTGTGGATCCCTTGAAGGGAAGCTGGGCGTTGGTGGTAATGGTACATGAGAAGAAACCGATCTCCTTGGCTAAAGCGATGAGGTCGTTGATACGCTTGTCGCCATCTTTCCAGATGGTTACCTCGCCACCTTCAAAGTCGACAAAGCGTGAACCCTGGTCATAAGAGTATTGCAGATGTTCGCGCACCTGCTCATAGGTCATGTTATGCGGATTCTTGAGTTCATACACACTGCAGTGCTTGCAGCGCAGATTACAGATGTCAGATATAAAGAGTACAGTCTGCAACGGTGCACGACGACCGAAGAAACGCGCCCGTACGAACCACCAGGCAAGATAAAAGAGTTTACGCATGTTATTTGGAGTTTTAAGTTCTCAAGTTCCTTGAGTTAATATTACTTTACAATGAAGTTAACCACGATGATGATGAAGCAGAACATGGTTACGATGTTGCGTGCTGTGAGCCAGCGCAGCATGAACCAGTCGAGCCCGGCCTGACGGAAACGTTCAAAGTCGCCCATCGGCCCCATCCATCGCTTGGGTTCCAAAGAGGTCTCTTTATGATTGACAAAATCGCGAAGCGAACCTACCAGCCACAGCGATACGGGCTGTACCAACAACACAGCCAAGTATGCCCAATGGAGCAAGCCCAACAACACACCCGCCACAATGATGAGGTAAGGAGTTACATTGATAAATGTCGAGAGAGCTATCTGCCCACTATTGCCGCCCATAAGGTGAGCCATGGTAGTCTTGCCCATCTTCTTGTCGGGCACAGCATCGAGCACCGAGTGTGAGTAAACGATATTCGTCACCAGCAGTCCGACAGCCGTAGAGAGCAGCCATATCTTCCAGTCTACGATACCCGTCACTGAGTAATACACGCCACTCATCATCAGCGGACCGAACATAACAAAGATGACCAGTTCGCCCAAGCCACGGAAACTGAGCTTCAGCGGGCCACCCGAATAAGAGACACCTATCAACAGTGCGGCCAACACCCAAAGCAGGATTATCCATCCACGAATAGACAATACGATCACCCCCATCACAGCAGCGATACCCAAGAAACAGGCAATAGCCACAAGCAGTTGCTTCACCGTAGCCTCACCCGAGGTCAGGTAGGGATACTTCACCATACGGCCACGGAAGCCTTCGCCCACCACCTCTTTGCGGGCTTCGGCCGAGCCTACACGATAGTCAAAATAGTCATCGAGCAGATTCATCCCCAAATGCAGGAACATGACACCCACCAAAGCAGCCAGTGCGGCTATCCACGAAAATTCGGCATTGCCATACGAGAGAGCCACCGCTGTAATAGCCGGCAGCATACTTTGCGGCAACGATATAGGCCGCGCATTATTGAACCAAGTTTTGAATGTACTCATAAAAAGTTGCTAATGAAGATGCAAAGGTACATATAATTCGTTGAATAGAGAAATTTTGACTGAATTTTGAAACTATTCGATTAATATCTCTAAGGAGTTAGGAACGGCACACCCGGCACCGGCCTCGATGTTGATTTTCATGTCTTTCCCTTTTTCTGGTCAAGGTATCGGTATTTGCTTGTAAGTTATTGATTCATATCGGAATACCCACCGACACCCCACCTTGAGGGTGTCGGTGGGTTGGCTATTGGAATGCCCGTCAGAAATAGAAGGCATATAACAGCAAAGTGTCAGTAAACCTGCGGAATTTGTAGCAAAGTGTCAAAATTTAGCACGCAGAAAAAGGGGCTTTTTGAATTGCATACATGCAATTTCAAAATTGGGTAAAGAGAATTTTTCTGACGGATGGTTCTGACATTTTGATCAGAGCCTTGCGTTATGCCGCGCATTTACTGTAATAAAAAAATTATTGGCCTAGAAGAAACAGCTAAAGTCAAGTAATAAATATTTTTTTTGCTTGCAATGATTTTCCTCGTATCAAATATAAATTCCCTCTCGAAACAGTACTGTTACCCACCGATACCCCGTAACGGGGGTGTCGGTGGGTACAGGATTTATATACAGCGATTTATGTTCGATTACCGACACCTACGACCAGGAAGGGGAAAACAGATTTAAAATGAAATCCCCATCCTCGGAGTCGAGGACAGGGATATATAATGTATATGTATGGGGCTTACGCCTCAGCACCTATCCCATACAAGAACTCAGGTGCAAGGTCTTCCAATCTTCTCTCCACGCTGTGCCTTCTCCCACAACGCGAGAATGGCAAATGTAGGAATAGTTTTCGACACCCACGAGCCCTATCGAAAGAAAAATCGGCATTCATACTTCAAATCTCATTTTTTCGTAGCTGATGTAATTGAGCCACTTGCCGACAGCAATGATGTAAGGCAATAAATCATAAACCTGCAAGTCGGGTGTAAAGAGGTCAATGCAGTTCCAGTGCGTCCGTTATTCTGACATGAGAAACCGCAGTTTACTTTTGTACCCGAGAAACGAATATCTCGGTGAGCGTTTGCGTTGTTTGAAAGTAAAGGTTGTAAAGATTTTTGTTGACATTAGAGAAATAATTCCTAATTGACTTTAGCCCCTATGGGCGTCGAACTGCGTTTCATAACTCCTAATTCCCAATTATTTTATACCTTTAGCTTGCTGCGCAATCTGAAGATAGGCTGCGGCTCGCTGAAAAAAGTTCAAATAAATTTGGCTTCTTGCTCGCCTTGCACTATCTTTGCAGCATCCGAGGGGAGAAATCCTTGGATCAAGAATGCGTTTCTTGCTTTT
>JAZNYG010000046.1:0-12795 GCA_045594245.1 Bacteroidaceae bacterium | reverse complement strand
ATAGTCGTCCCATGTAGGCAACAAGCCTTCATCATGCAACTGCTGTATAGCCTCGTTAGTAGGCACATAGATGGTATAGTTATACGCATCGAACAGGCTGATGTTACGGTCGATACAGGTATATCGTCCACTCATCTTCTCTGCAATCAGTGAGCTACCGCCCAGCAGTTCGTAGAACTTGGAGAACTCAGGAGTGTCACGCAGAATAGAATAGGCCGAGCGCTTGCTGCTAAGAGGCATCTCGGTTTCCATCACGTATGACTTACCATTACCCTTCTCGCTGAGGTCGTAGATTTGGGTTACCACAGGTGAGTTGCTTCCCTCCACGATTTGCCATCCGCCTTCGATAGTCATCGAGCCTTCGATGCCGGCATTGGCCACCTTGATGGTGCTTCCACCCTTGGTCTTATAATAGGTATGTCCGTCCTCTACGTCGCCCACCACAATCATGTTGTCGATGATGTCTTCCAGGCGGTCGAGGATTTCGTCGTTGTTTGCCTCCACCAGCTCTTCACCTTCGACAATGCTCTTGGTCTCCACATTGTATCTGAAGCGGTTGGCCTTCACGGTCTTTCTCTCGTCATCGTAGTAGAATTGATAGAGGATAGTGAGCGGATAGGTCGCATACGAACAGGGGTCGATATACTCCAACATGGCATTGTTGGTAGGTATGACGAAGCTGTAGTACGAGTCCATAGAGTTGAGGTATGCCTCAAAGTTGAGTTGCTCAAGACCCCAATAGATAACGCTCATCGTATTCTGGTTAATGAGAGCGGGGAACGATACCGAAGAGTACTCGGCCGGAGTGAATACCTGATTGGTCATGTACACCACACCATTACATCCCATGAAGCAGCTGTCTACATCCTCAGGCTTGATGCCGATGGGCACCTTGGTGGCATTGTCCACGATATTGTCAAACTTCGACGGTACGGTCTCTGAGAAGGCGTTGATCATGTTCAGGTTGAGCAACTTCACGAGCACCTTCATCGGCACTTTGTCCCACGAGCCATACATATCTTGTATCACCTTACCGGCTCCGTTCCACCACTTGTCAAGCGCTGTATTGGTGGGTACCAACATTGCACCGGCATCGTAGTGCAGGTCATAGCCTGCGGTATTGTCGTAGATATATTCGTTCCATCCCGGGTCGAAGGCCAGCTGTGCATCTACAGGCTGTCCGTTGGGGTCGGCATTGTTGTCGCCTATAGCCGATGTAGTGGCAAAGTAGCGAAGCACGAATACCGAGTCGGTATTCTTATACAGTCGGTTATACTCTGCTGTAGCGAACGCATCATAATAGGGAGCACTGAAGCGGTTGAGCAACGATGCATAGGTACTCATCTTGGGGTGATTGTTGATGATATTCGCCATGTTGTCGGCCGACATCATCACACCGTCTACCTTATGTATATAACCGTTCTTGCACGTGATGTCGCGCTCTATCACCTTCATGCCGTTGACATACGAGTCGGTCACGCTATTGCACTGTCCGTTAGTAAGCTTGGCCAAGTCGGCATTGGTGATACCATGCTTGCGCATATAAGAGGGCAAGAAGTGAATCATAGGCTGAGGCGTATTGTCGCGCAGCAGCACAATGCCCTCGGTCTTTCCCTTATACTTCTGCCAATATTGCGTATTAGGCATTTGGGCCGGTAGGATACGCGATACGGAGTCATACGCGCTCACCGCGGTAGGTCGACGCATACATTCACCCCCTTCGGGCGGATTGCCGCTCACATTGCTCAGCAGGTCGATGAGGTAGGCATTGTTAATCATGGCACTGTTGAGCAACATCTTAATCTGCGACTGGCTCAAATCTTCAAACGTGATGCCTTTGCTATGGAAATAGGCATCATAGGTCTCGTCATCCGTAACAAAGAGAGTCTTACTACCTGTCTGACGGAACACGTCGGTAAGCCCCAATGAGTCAATAAGGCGCAACGTATAAGTATAGTTGCCCTCCTCTTCCAACCTCTCATAGATAGAGTTGCCCAACCATGCAGGTTCCTCATAGAGCGATTCATCCTTGCACGACTGCATCATGCCCACTCCACCAAGGAGGAGTGCAAATGCACATGCTTTCAGATACGTCTTTTTCATATAGTATTATTATGTTATTCCACCACAATTTTCACACTCGCCATCTCACGTCCATTCTGTGCTTGCAAGATATACATGCCTGGCTCCACATCGGCAGGGATGTAGTAGGCGCCATTACGCAAGAGGCTCTGGTTATACACGTTACGTCCGTTCATGGCAAACATACGCACCTGTACCATCCATTGCGAAGCACCGGTAAACGAGATATTCAAGGTCTCGCCTGCCTTTACCACCTGCTTGTCGGTAGTGAAGCCAAACTTCACCGACTCCTCGATAAGATCTACCGATACGTAGTCATTCTTGTCGAAGTTCTTGTCCACAATCAGACCACGGTAGTTGTACCACTTGTAGTTGGAGCTTGCCGGCTGGTAGGCATTATCCATCATCTTCAGACGGTAGTCATAGTGTGCCTTGCGAGTGGCTTCACCTTTATATATATAATCGGTGTTGCACACCACGGCGATGATTACATTGTTGGCAGGCACGTCGGCCAGTTCGATAGACACCTCACCGGCTCCCTGTACGGGCTGCGAGTAGTACACCTTACCGCGCTTTGAGCGGAAAGCAAGCTGGCACTCCATATTGTCGCCCAGGGGCTCGAAGTAGATGCGCACGATGTCGCCCTTCTCACCACTCACATGGATAGGTATCTGATTGGCACCGCTCCATCCGGGCGTGGTGCGATATTCGGGTTTCCACCATCCGAGGCTATCGGTCTCATTGCACTTATACATATTGGCATAGGGAGTAGCTTTCCATACCTCCACCTCTTTCAGATAGGGTGCCCACTCCTGCTTGACGGAGAGAAGCCAGTTATTGTCAATCAGGGCACGGCTGGCGTTCGACCACTTGCCGAAATCAATCATCGCCTGCTTCACACGATACTCACGGATAAGCCTACGGATACCCACCTCGCCTATCGTGTCGGCAATGCCCACAAGCACACGGTCCTTGCAGTAGCGCCATACCCAAGGCAAAGCGCCATCACCAAAGGTCACTGTAAGGAAGTGGGGGAACAATTCGCCATACTGATAGCCACCGAGAAGGTTACGCCAGGTACAAGTCTGTTGGTTACCATTCCATACATCAACTCCTTGTGCACCGGGACCTCCAAACGAGCCGTCAAGCAACCAACCCGAATAGCACTCAATAGGAATGAACGGAGCTATCATATTGGCAGCGCTGAGGAATCCCATACTCTCGGGGATGGCGTTGGGAGTCTTGCTCAGCTCGGCATCGGCCTGCATCGAGGTATTGCCACTCTCGTGGAACCAAGCAGCATTCTTACAGCCTTCGAGGTCGGCAAACACGGCATGGATGCCTTCATGCACGCAAGCACTCTGCTGGGCGGCAGCATCGTTGACCGCTGACTTGTAATATTCATCATACGTAAAGGCGGGATCAAAGCAGGCAACTGGGTAGTAGCTGAGGTTCACCATAGGCCAGCTGCTGCCATTATACCATGTAGCCCCCTGCCAACCGCCACGGTCGGTATTCTTGGCATTATCGGACTTCAATCCGCTACCAAACAGATAGATGGTGCTGTAATAGCCATTGCGAGCACGCTTGTCGGGGAGCCATCCCAATGTATTGCGGAAGTAGCCGAAATCCTCGTCCATACGCTTCAGTATGCCATCGATGGCCTCATCGGTCACATACTTATTACGGTCGGGTCCCCATGCAAAAGCCCACCAGCCATAGGTTTTCACGCCTACTTGGCCATTGTCCTCGGGGAGAAACTTTGTAGGTGCCTCCACCCCATTGGGATAGTCGTTGCGGTAGTTATAGCTGAGTTTCGAACTATATTCGGGCCACTCATAGAGTTCGCCCGCCACTACACGCTCATAACCAAAGATGCGCACCTCGCGAAGGCCACAGATGGAGTCGCTCTTCATGTAGATACGCATCTTTTTCGTTTCAAATGTACTTTCCAGTGTAGTCACGTTTGACTCATCTATCTCGTTCAAGCTAACGCCCTCACTCCATGCCTCACCATCCCAATAGCAGAGATAGGCATCAGCAGGCAGGGCTGTACCCTTGTTTGTGCTGGGTTTAGCCCAATAGACCGTAGTCTCTTCCACTTTGGCTGTGGCCGACCATTCAAATTCCACAAAATGATACTGGCTGAGGTCGGCCCCCTCGGTGCTCCAATAATATACCCGACCGTTATCGGTAATATAGGCAGCATCAGCGGTATTGGCCGAAACAGTAAGTTTTAATGCTTTCTGCGCAAGATTAACCTTTGTTGCTTCTGCAAACGAGACTATAGGAAGTCCTATGAGCACAAGAGCACATAGGTGTTTCAGGTATTTTTCTAACTTATTCATATAGATTGTTTTTCATTTTATCAGCCTAATTGTCCAAGATACGTAGTATCTAAAACTGGACAAAGTAACTGAAATAATCTTAATAAAGCAAAACTTTCATTGAAAACTTTCCACCAAAAATTCCCATGCAGAGCCACATATCACTTTTCATGCTTTCATTTTTGCCGTATCACGAAATATACCTATTTTTGCGTAGCAATGACAAGGCACACACTAATGAAGCTACGCATCACAGCATCCCCCCTACTCCTTCTCGCCGCTCTCTTTATCGGGTGTGGCGGGCATGGCCACATGCGCCAGCTCGAGCGCTTGGAGGCGCAGCTCGACACCGCGCCCGATGCCGTGCGCCTCGCGCTCGACAGCATCCCCTTCGCCTCGCTCGGCGATGAGGAGCGAGCACTCTATGCCATCCTGCGCACGCAGGCCGACTACAAGTGCTACGTACCGCTCACCACCGACACCCTCATCCGCTACGCCACTACTTATTATAATAGGAATAGGAAGAGCTACCGCGCTGCCATGGCATGGTACTCCTTGGGCTGCGTGTATACCGAGCAGAACGATGATGTTGCCGCCATCGGTGCATACCTCCGTGCTCAAACACTCTTCCCTGATACTATGGTGAGGTACCATGCGTTGTGTTATCAGAATCTTGGGCGGCATTATCTCAATCGCGAGATGTACGACGATGCCCTACAGTCTCTTCGATCATGCAAGCAACAATCTATCACACATGGAGACTCATCTACCATTGGGTATTGCGATTACTATATCGGCTGTGCCTACCTTTATCAGAAGTCGTATGACAGTGCGGAGGCTTATTTCGATAAGGTGCGATGCAATACTCATTCGCCTGAAAATTGCATCGATGAGCTCTCCCATCAGTACGCCAAGATAGCCTATTACCGTGATGGTGATTATGACAAGGTTTTAAGTCATCTCTATCAGTGTGACAATCTGTATGAGCGTGCTGCATCTCTCAGCTATTTGGCCGATGTTTTTTGCACCAAGCTACAATATGATTCGGCATATACAATTTCTCTTCAGATACAGTTGGTGAGTAAGGAACTTCACACCCAGTGCTGGAACTACAAGCGCCTTGCCGAATTGTCAGTACTTTTGAATCATACTGATTCTACCTCGCACTATATCACTCAGCATGCAATCTTGCTTGATTCCATCTATCGACTGCGTCAACAGTCGGAGGTCAATGCCGCTCGCAATGATTTCACCATGGCTCTCTATCGTCAGCAACGGGCAAAGCAGAATCTTGTCTACAATATCATAGCCATAGCCGCTTTCTTCATGATTCTCATGGGGGTAGGGTTGGCATACGGCAAGCGCAAGAACGCATTCCTCAAGAAAAACCTGATGCTGAATAACGAGCTTGCACAGATACGTGCAGCTCTCTTGTATGGAATAAGCAGGGGGGACACGGAACATGAGGCGGCATCTATCCTTACATCCGAAGAAATTTATTCTTATTACTCTCGTCTTTACGATGCTTGTTTGCAGCGGTATAGGCAGACTGCTTCATACACCTTCATGCAGCCATCTCAGTTGCATATTGATAAGCAGCAACGCGAAAACGTTATAGCCGACCTCAAACATTGCTTTGCCGATCTTATATCTGCAGTACATTCTGCTACGCCCACCCTTTCTGCTGACATTCTGCTCACTTGTCTTTGCCTATCTCTTGGTTACTCTACTGATACCATCACTAATCTTTTTGTAATATCTCCCCAGACGGTACGTTCACGAAAGTCACGTGCCAAGAAAGAGCTGTCAGAGCCTCTATTCTCCTTGCTCGGCAATACTCGAGTCAAGTAGCCTGAGTGTGCGCTTGCTACAACAATACACAGAATCAATCAGTTAAAAATGGGAACATTCTGGGAACGTAAAAAGTTTGCGTTCCCTTATTTGAATACCTATATTTGTCATGCAAATATTAAGTCATACCACCATGAAACAATTTTTTCTATTTCTTTTTGCATCCTTATTATATATAGGAGGTGCCAATGAGGATACATTAGATTTTGAGCCTTCACGTAAAATTGTGGTATGGGAAAATGGTGTCTTAAATATTGATGGTGCGACTCTCAATAATGCACGTATCGTAGTAAAGCCAGGAGGTAAGGTAAACATTACTGACGGAGCCACAATAAATTTGAGAGACGCTAAGTCGCTTGTTATTCCCAAAGGCGCTCAACTAAAAATCTCGAAGGGTGTAATTAAATAAATCATTAACACTGGTTGGTTTGCGAATATAAATCACTATATTTGCAGACCAACCATTCAAAATCTAAGTGCTTATGAAAAGAATATTACTTACTCTGCAGAGTTTATTACTTGTACTTTGTAGTATCGCGCAGAACGAAGTGAAGATAACGTGTAATAATGAGGGTGAATTGCCGACTTTACTCTCCGAAGAGATTAAACAGAGTGCCGCTAAAATTATTGTCAGCGGAAGTGTTAGTGAAGGGGACATCAAAGCTTTGAATACATGTAAGGCTCTTTCTTCCATAGACCTCATGGATGCTCAGTTAACGGTAATTCCAGAATACGCGTGGAAAGACTTGAAACTTCAAACAGTATGTCTGCCCAGATGTATCGACACGCTGAATGCCAATGCAATATCGCTGAGTAATCTGGATAATCCTGTCAAAGTACTCTTACCAGGAAAATTCCCATATATTAGAAATTATTCAGGCTTACATTATTCTTGGAATAATTATTTGCATTTCTCGCTTGTGGAGGGCAATGTGCAATTGGCTGAGGATGATTTGGCGATCTATTCGCCTGACCAGAAAATTCTTTATAAAAGTCTCCTATACCCAACCGATGAAGTGTACGGATATTTATATGAGAAAGCAGAAGCATGGGGAAGGTATATTTATGAGGAATCTGGTTACGAAAATTATCTATCTGATAACCTAGAGTATTTGTCGTGCATTGTGAAGAAATGTACTCCAGTAAGTTTGGTTGACACATTCCATGTAGAATCCGTTAAGGATTATGCCTTTTCCGATATTGTGGCAGGTTATATTCATATAGTTTTTGCTGAAGGGTTGAAGGAAGTGTCAGGAAACATGTTGGAATATGTTGTGCAAAATATTACTGTTTCTCGTGGCTCTTATGCATATATTGTTGTAGAGTTCCTTGATATTGTTCCTCCCATTGTAACGGGCGATTTCGCAATGAACTTCGGGGCTGAAGGGACTATCGCAGTACTAGTCCCTGATAAAGAGACTTACATCAATAGTGATGGACGCTGGGATGAGAAGTGTTGGCTATATTCGCGTGAGACATATGTTTCACAGATGAGTGTTGATGACATTTACATGGACTTCAACTGCGATACCCCTTACTACGACCTGCAAGGCCGCCCCGTAGCTAATCCCACACGTGGCATCTATATCAAGGATGGAAAGAAGATTGCTGTCGATTGACAACAGTCTTCTGACGATAACGTTAACGATGACGAAAACCTATTACTGATTAATGGTGACGATGGAAGTTGAACAATCATCTTACGAGATGCCAAATTGTTTGTCGTACCTAAAGGTGCTCGGCTGAATATTTTACAAGGAGTCATTAAATAAATCACTTACAAGTGTTGGTTTGTGAATAGAATTTACTATATTTGCAAACCACCTATAAAATCTAAGTGCTTATGAAGCAGTTCCTGTTTTTATTAAGTGTATTGTCTGTTGTTGCAAGTAAAGTGGTTGCACAAGATCCTATCGCCATGGACGGCAAGGAGTGGCATATTAGAGCTGGCCACTACATCTATTTCTCCGATATCCATATGTGGATTGATGGGGACACCATCGTTGACGGTATGGCGTGCAAGAGACTATACAAACACACCAAGCAGCTATGGGAAGGAGGCGAAGAATCACTTGAAATAGGTTACTGCCGGCAAGATGGTGACAAGTATTACCAGAACGGCGAGCTAATGTTCGATCTCGGGCTGCAAGTAGGTGACACGTTCGTTTCGGACAACTCCATAACTTATACGGTAATCAACGTAGGGGACATCGTATTAAAAGATGGTGTACTACGCAAATGTCTGACAGTGATTGATGACCCAGATGCACAGCCCGACATATACAATTCCGATGTTTGGATTGAGGGGGTCGGCTCGTTGAGAATGGGCGTTCTATCCAATGATTTCGTTAGTGTCGGTCAGGTAAAGACGCTGCTCGACTGTTCATACAATGGGCAACGTATCTACTATCACGACCCGATAGCAGCAGATGGTAAGGAATGGACATTCAGGACTTTTGATGCCTCTCCTACGGAGATTCGTATGTGGGTAGACGGAGATACTATCGTTGACAATCGTGCTTGTAAGAAAATCTACAAACATACACGTGATTCGGACGGTCAGGAAACATTTGAAGTAAACTTTTGTTGGCAAGACGACAAACAATATTGGCAGAATGACAGATTGTTGTTCGACTTCGGCATAGACCGTCATGATTATTTCTTTGGAGTAGACAACAATTCCGAAGATGCTTCATTCAGATACGTAGTGGCATCAGGAGATACCATTCTATACGATGGCTTGACGCGCCGATACGTGATTGTATCCAAGGAGGTCGATGATGACTCCCCATCTCCTGAAAACGCGGACATCTGGGTAGAAGGAATAGGGTCGCTAAAGACAGGAATCTTTGACTATAACATGCTTGCAGAGGGTAAGGAGGTGGAATTATTGAGTTGTACTTACAACGGAGTGTATTTATACAAAAACGATAATACAAGTATCAAGAACTTACCACTTATTCAAGAAACAAGCGATACCCCATACTACGACCTCCAAGGCCGCAAGGTAGCTAACCCCACACGTGGCATCTATATCAAGGATGGACGGAAAGTAGTAATCGGGCAATAGTCCGATTACTACTTAACGTTAACGTTAACGTTAACGATGACGAAAACCTATTACTGATTAATGGTGAGGATGGAAGTTGAACAATCATCTTACGAGATGCCAAATTGTTTGTCGTACCTAAAGGTGCTCGGCTAAGAATTACCAATGGAACAATTAAATAGATTATTTGTTGGCGTTTCCTGAATATTATGTATTTTTGCATTTATAAACTAAACAGGTTTGTATCATGAAGAAGAAAACATACATCGTAATGCTACTTCTAGCATTGTGCTCTTTGTCTATCTCTGCAACTACAGGCCCTCTTCCTACCATCGATGCATGGAAAAGTTGGTTAGGCTACCAAGACAATGGCGCAGTGTTTGGCTATGGATTGAGTGACACTATTGTACTGGGAGGAACAACGTACTTCAAATGTTCTGGCGACTCAATCTGCTATCGTCAGGAAGCCCAGAAGGTGTATCGCTATAATGTCAACACCGCTACCGAGACTCTCGCTTTTGATTTCGGTCTCGAGACGGGCGATAAATTCCATTTGTACGATGACTGCGAGGTGGTGGTAGAGTCGGTATCCGATACCAATGTAGTAAATATCATCTTCAGTGAAGAGAAGTACGACAATCAGCGAGTCCTTAGACTTCGTGGTGTAGAAGATGCCTCCATCACCGATATATGGGTAGAGGGGATTGGCTCTTTACACTATGGTATCGAGCGTCCGACGCATGCCGAGGAAATCAAGAATCAGGCACTCGCCTACTGCGAGGTGTTTGAGGCATATAATGCAAAGTTTCTTGTTAATGTAGGAAATGTTAGAGGCGCAGGCGTGGAATTAGGGAAAGAGATTGATCCGGGAATAATTGAGAGTATAGCCCCCATATCCAACACTGATTTTTTGAAGTTCAGACTCGTAAACAATACGTTACATGTGGGTGGTTATATATCGTGCAATTGCGGTATGGAGATTTACCTTGCAGCCAAGGATATGGGAAATAGCATAGAACTTGAGATGCGTGAGTTGGCGCCTTATGCTGACTGCTATTCATTGTATGCTATCGACATCTCTTTCCCTGAATTTACGGGCGAGAAGTATGATGTCACGTTTATGGGCAAAAAGATTGCTACCGTTGAGAAGGAGAGGCTAACAGAAATCACATGCCGTGAGGAGGGACAGCTACCCAGCTTACTCACCGATGCCATCAAGCGCGAGGCTCAGGTACTTGCCATCAGCGGGCCAGTGAGCGGTGCCGACCTCAAGGCTATCAACGAATGCAAGTCACTGGTAGAGCTTGACCTGACAAATGCCGACATCAAGGTCATTCCCGAATACACATGGTGCCACAAACTGATAGAGAAGATACACCTTCCCATGGTCATTGACACGCTCAACTTCACTGCCATATTGATGGACGGCACCATAGAGGTGGTGGTGCCGGGCAAATTTCCCTACTTGCAGAACTACCCTTCGAACGATGACGAGTATACAAATTATACAGACGAATGTTGGGACTATCTCCAGTTTGTCGTACCCGACGACAACCTCTTGCTTTACTGTGACTCCTTTGGCATTTATTCGACGGATAGGAAGATTCTATATAAGTGTCAGCACAGGGCGCTCAATGATTTTGAATCTGTTCTCATAGATGTAGAGCACGTAGGCTCTTACGCCTTCATGTCAACAATGGCTTTCGAATCGTGCAATCTGTTATTCTCAGAAAGGCTCAACTTCGTGGACTGCACGGCGCTGGACGGTATTTACATCAATGTACTTGCTGGTCATTGGTGGGAGCCAAAAGATATAGGAGTTCACATAAGTTTCTTGGGTATTGTGCCACCACGAAAGAATGGTCTGCTGCGCAATCACGGGAATCTGGAAATTGCGGTCAGCGATGTCCGTGACTATTTGGCCGCACATAGTTCGTGGGCGGTAGAGAACATCAGTTCGTTTAATGAGGACAATAATGCTCAGGATTCCTACATCGGAGATTATACAATGTTGGCCGCATGCGATGTAGAGGAGGGGAACAATGGCTTCAACAATGCCACATTTACCATACAAGTACCGACATCAGGCAAACTTCATCTGGTTGATCCGTATTCAAGTGGACGCTATGAAGTGGACAGCCCCATCGATGCCGATACTCCCATCACACTCACCGTAACGATTACAGACGATAAAGACACGGTTCTTTGCTCCGAAAAGGTGCATGCTTTCCCCGGTGATACGCTGACCCTGTCGCGTGTGCTTACCGATATCCCTGCAGGCACCATCTGCACCGTCACTACACAGATCACCGCCTACGATGTTTTGTTGTGGTCTGTCAAGAAATCGCAGGACTTTGCCATTGGAGAAGCCTCGATGGAGAGCATGCAAATGTATGATTCACGCACCTCTTCATACTACGACCTCATGGGTCGCAAGGTGGCAAATCCCACGCGTGGCATCTATATCAAGGATGGAAAGAAGATTGCTGTCGATTGACAGCAATCTTCTAACGATAACGTTAACGATGACGTTGACACGCTGTGCGTGTACGTTGACGAAAACGATGACGATAACAGAGTTATGGGGGCGCGGCTCCCATAACTTGTATATAGACGACATGGGTAATTAGTGAAGTGTCGAAAGTGAAGAGTGCATACATCGTGCGATTTGGCCTTTTCCTATTGGCGAAAGTTCATAAATCGGTTGGCAACCGTTAGGTCGACGCCTGTAGGGGCTTAAGTCAATGGCGCAGCGTAGCGAGAGCAGTAAGCAATACCATAATAGCATTCTGTGTTTTTCACCTGCCAGTGTCCGCCAACATCATGAATCTCGCTGATACAAAGCAATATGACGGCGGACACTGAGTACAATTTTCCATATACGCCATACGCCAAGTATAGCCATAGCCAGACAAGCCCGAGGCTATGCATTCCTACCATCTAAATAGGTAAGAAAAACGCATTATAAAAATATTCCCGTTTCACGCAGCTTTTTGTCTCACGCGAATCTCGCAAATCACGCGAAAACGCATCATTTCACTCGCGTTTGCCATCCGGCTGAAAACACTCGGCGAAGCCGACAAGCTGCGAGCCTTGTGCGATGCTGCCTCTGTGAGATTCGTGAGATCTGTGTGAAATCAAATATTTGCGAGAGAAGAACCTATTGGACATAGATTATTAAGACATCATTTTAGAGCGATTTTATAATGCGTATTCCCTGTCTAAATAGGAGAAAGTTATTTACTGCTGCGCAACAGTAAGGTTGCCGTTGGCCAACAGCAACCCTGCCGTTGCGCAAGGGCAAGGTTACCCTTGCGCAGCGGTAAATAACTTTGCAGGACATTCTCAGGGAAAACGCATTATGAAGTTTACGGGATTCTTGGTAGTTAATCATTGATTGTTTGCGCTTTACAAACTCCCCCTCTGTTTATAGAGGGGGTGCCCGTAGGGCGGGGGCGTTATAAGCGAAGCGCGTAGTATGTCTAT
>JAZNYG010000045.1:0-26567 GCA_045594245.1 Bacteroidaceae bacterium | reverse complement strand
TGCAAATTGGCGCATGTTTCTGATGTCTTGTGCCGAGCCACGTAGTCCAGGAAGTTATCTCCGCAATTGCTCACTTATGGCATCAATGGCTCCTGTCCCCCAAGTACCTCTGCGAGAATTAGCAGATACATAAAGCCCCACGCCAAAGTATAATGATAGTTGCGTGCCGCTCACTATTCTTACAGCGCGACTTTGGCTCTGCAATATTGCCGTCTTAATTGTCTGAACGGCTTGCTTCAAATCGGTTGATGTCATATTGTTATTCATGTTCTTTTGCAAAGTTAATTATTTCTTAGGCTTTATAAACTTCCGAGATCAATTGTTTATTGGATCTTATGGAGTAAGGTCGCTCAATTGTTTTTGATATTTATGATGTTGGATCAACTCTTGTTCTCTGGTGAGAAATGCTTTGACACAATTTTTACTTTATTACGTTTGCGTTATACTCTACTGAGTAAAATCCTTGAATAGCACCATATCAGCTAACAATACTGCATGTTCTGGTTCATCTTTGGGAGCATCTTTAGGTTTCCAGGCAACAATAAACCTTACAGATGCAGATTTAACCATATACCCTCTTTCTTGCCATTCCATCATCTTCTGTTGCATATTCTGAGATAGTCTGGCTACTGGTTTAGCACAGTTATTGGACAAAATGAAATTGTCATAACTCAAAGAGTCGCCAGATCTGAGCGTAAGTATTTCTCGTTTCAGATTCTTAAAGAATCCCAAATTCACATCTTTATGTGATAGCTGCAATACGACCTCCTCAGGCATAGCGTATTCCTTAGTATCAACAATATGTTGGTCTGCTTTTATCCTATCGAAAAGATGGGAGTCTGTATGTATGAACAAACGGTTCTTAGCGCGTGTCATTCCGACATAGTATCTCCGCATCAAATTATCATCTTTGGAGTAATTATCCGATAACAGCATATAAACATCATCGAATTCCCGACCTTTGGCTTTGTGGATGGTAGACACAACTACATCGGCATCTGATGTGTCGCAGAAGTCTTCAATGGATGATTCAAAGATGAATTCCTTGAAATCACTATAATATTTCGTTTTATTTGTTTGCTCAAAAAGCTCAACGCAACGCTTTATATAAGATATACTTTGACTTGTCGCATAGCTGGTGTAGGTAGCTTGCTTTGCCTCCTCCCATAATTCGTCAGTAATAAGAGGTGTAGCAATTTTCTTTTCGATTTGTTTGAGGAAATATTTCATTTCTGCCAAATTGTACAAGCGGAAACCTTCCATAGACTGTATCAGTTTTGAGTTTATTCCCTGTTTGCGCATTAAAGCTACCATAATCACTGCTTCCTCGTTTGTTTGAGTCAATACACAAGCTTTACCCCTACGGCTGTTTCTAAGATATTTATTAACAATGGGACAATACATTTCTTTTGATGTATGGTGAGTGATTTCCACCCAACCTTCATTGTCCCTCATAGATATGATTGGTGTACTTTTTATCCTTCGGTCTATGTTTTTGGCAAACTTATTGGCAAAATCTACTACGTGCCGTGAGCTACGATAGTTTTCTGTCATCTCTATAAAACGTCCTCCCGGCTCTTGTGCTAGCTGAAGCATGTACCATGAGTTGGAACCACGGAACTCATAGATATTCTGGTCATCATCTCCTACTGCAATCACGCGCATCTCTTCATTGTTATTCATTAGGGCTCTTACAAGTGCATGCTCGTCAGCACTCATATCTTGAGCCTCATCAATAACCAACACAGTCTTCCCTATCCTATTCGGTTCCACCTCGCCTTGGCTAATCATCTCAGCTGCTTCTGCAACTACATTCTTTGAGTCTTCAAGATTCCCGATACGCCCCAATAGGTCGAAACAATAAGAATGGAATGTCTTGATTTCAACAAAATGTGCAGCATTACCAATCAGTTCCATCAGACGTTGCTTAAACTCCGTAGCCGCTGCTCTTGAAAAAGTCAGCATCAAGAGTTGTTCGTGTTTGACATCTTCGAGCAGTAACAATGAAGCTAACTTATGTACAAGTACGCGTGTCTTCCCGCTACCCGGCCCTGCTGCTACAACAATGCAACGCGACTCCTTGTCTGAGACAATCTCCATTTGGCGTTTTGAGAGTTGCCCAAATAATTGTTCATATTTACCAGGAGTTACATTACGTTGGATTTCATTAACTCTTTCCCCCTTAAAGTATTTAGAAACGAACTTCTTATAGTCCATTTGGAAATAGTCTTGAACATATTGGAGCGCCGAGTTATAATCCTTCACCATCAGATTGGCATATTCGCCCACGATATGCACTTGCTGAATCTTTTGTTTATAGAATTCATTGAGCATACGGTAGTCATCTACCTTGTATCTCGACTTGTTGTCCTTCAATCTTCGGATATCCATTGCATTGTAAAGGACAAGAAAACCTCCTTCAAGCTTTAGCGCTCCGATTTTGGACAAATAAAGTAGCGCTTCCTCTACGTCCTCCAATTGTAGTGTCTCAAAACTGCTGAAGAGGGAATTATGGCTGGATTTTATTTGGTTCAGAAGTTCTACGACAGAAAACTGGACAGCATTATTCGGTTTGGACTCAAAAGACTTTTCTGCTACCAATTTGTATAACCAATCTACGGCAAAACGACATATCTCCAATCGCCTTTCGAAGCGGCTGATGGTAGACTCCATATCGGCCTGACGAATAATCTCCATGTTGTGATTGCCATCCTCTTTCTTCCGTGTATAGCCCTTCACGGTGAGGAAGTAAAGCAATGTCCGAATGTCTTTTTCCTTGGACATCGTTATTCCGTCATTTACGGCATTGTCATTCAATTGTTTGCTGGATATTTTTAATGCACCGTCTGGGATATGGCTTAAGATATATTGTTCCAGCTTTGCGAAACGCTCGAGAAGCATTAAAGAATTTCGTTCCGAGTCTCCTGCATCTTGAAGGTATGCTGAAATATCTTTACTGTCGGCCAGAATTCCTTCTTGCCGCATTCTCTCAACAGCGGATATAACCTCACCTTTGGTCAGGCCCAATATGTCGGCCAAATAGTCTACACGGGATTCGGCATCAGCATCTTGTGCTTTACTGATTTGTTTCTGAGAAATCAACGATTTGATAATTCTTACAGCCTTTTCAATTTCATCACTTTCAAACAAAATGGACTCAGTGATGCGTTTTCTTGCCTCGTCCATATTCTTGACCGTAATGCCTGTAGCATATACATGAGGAACATTGTTCCCTCGCTCAAGATAACCACCTTGCTCTAAAGCCGACAAGGCTGTACGGACACGAGTTTCTATGTCAGAGACCGAATCGTCCCATCCTGCATGTCTTGCTATTTCGAGTGCCGAACAACAAATCCTTGGGCGCTGTTTAGTAAGACTCTTAATCGCTTTCCAAATCTGCTGAATTTCACTTATGCTCAGTTTGGTCTGATTCAATAATATGAAATGCTTGTCAAGGTCACTATCTTTATAAAGTACATAGCAACGAGCGTTGAGATGTGGGTCACGACCAGCCCTTCCCGCTTCTTGCACATAATTCTCCAAAGAGTCGGATATATCATAATGTATGACCAATCCAACATCCTTTTTGTCAACACCCATTCCGAACGCCGATGTGGCAACAATGATACGAACCTTGTCGTTCATGAAGTCATCTTGATTGGCAATCTTCTCTTCGGCCTCCATCTTACCATTGAAAGGCAATGCCTTGAAGCCATCGCGGGTCAGTTTGGCCGACAACTCTTTAGTTCGCTTGGTTCGTGACACATATATAATTGTCGGACAATCAAATTCTGCTACAAGTTGTCTCAACTTTATATATTTATCCTCATCCGTATCTGTATGTATGACAGAGTAGCGGAGATTGGTACGTGCAGCTTTCGATGCAAACAATTGTAAATCTAAATCCAATTCACGTTTGAAATAGTCGCAGATGTCTTGCACAACTTTCTGCTTTGCCGTAGCTGTGAAACAAGATACAGGAATAGGACTCTTGCATCCTTTCTTTCGCTGATATTCACGGATAAACTTCCCTATATAGAGGTAGTCGACTCTGAAATCCTGACCCCAAGAAGAAAAACAATGCGCTTCATCTATCACAAATCTTACTACATGACGCGACATTAGCACCTTCTCAATCGTTTTGGAACGAAGCATCTCGGGTGCTATATACAATAATGAAGCTTCACCATCCTGTACTCTCTGGATAGACAGAGCTCTAGTGATAGGATCCAACAAACCGTTGATTGTGACCGCATCTGTGATTCCTCTTTCCGCCAAGTTATCAACTTGGTCTTTCATTAAAGATTGCAAAGGAGATATCACGACAGTGAGTCCATGAACAGAGCGACCAGCCATCAGTGCAGGAAGTTGGAATGTCAGCGACTTACCTCCACCAGTCGGGAATATAGCCAAGAGTGATTTACCATCCACAGCTGCTCTTGCAGCCTTCTCTTGAAGAGGTTCATTCTCATATGTACGGAATTGGTCATAACCAAAGAAAGTTTTCAAACTCTGGTGTACATCTAACTGAGAATTACAATAGTCACACCCAATACTACAATGAGTTTCACGCAATAGTTTTACCACATACTCCACCTGAGGATAATTACGCAATACCCAACTAGGCGTGATGGAACGATAATCCGTAGTATCAATTAATGCTAAAGCATAAGCCAACTCGCAAGGATATTGCTTGACCAATGAATCAATGTCTGCATGATGACATATTCTACCTCCGTAAACGCTCCTAATTAGTTCTGGTAACTCACGGGCTGGTATGCTCTCAGCCCCTACCATAAGTAGAAACCCTCTAAACTCCTCCTTACCTATCAATAGTGAAGCAAACAATTTGCGTTTGTCCTCCGACAGAGACTTCCAACGTGTTATTTCATCGAACAATAAATCTTGTGTTTTGCTACAGTCATTCACAGGATTATTCATCTGTTCGCTCATCAGCTTGTCGTCCTTTATGAGTTTGTGGTATGGACGTTCGGGGAACAATAAAGGCGACATATATAGAGTGTCAACAAGAAGCCAGCGCATCTTTTTATCTCCAAAAAGATATTTCGCATCATGATGGATAATATTATGTCCACAAATAAAATCCACGTCACCAAGAAATTTGAGAAGTTGATCTTTAGAAGCACTGTGGAATGTAGACCTATCATAGCGTATAGAACCTATGTCATGGATTTTATTATCCCTCAAACTTATCTCCACATCCACTATTGCATAATGCGATGCATCATACAAGGTGGATGTTTGTTCTCGGCCTATTAATCTATTCAGGTCTGAGGCATCCTTTATCCCTAATAGTCTACTCCATATCGACATTTTTCTATTCTTTGGAACCTTTTGACCGCTATTCTATGGTATTAATTCGCAAATATAATGATTATCCCCGAGAAAGCTTATCGATTCCCCGTTTTTTATTCAAACAAATTATCGAGGAGTGTCATACTGCAGGTAATTTTTCTAAAGCATTCGGAGATTGCAACGATAAGACAGCCTTTGACTGTACGAAAACGAAGACTAAGCAGCAGAGCTGCAGGTTTATAGACTGTATATAAAACAAGTGTTGCTGAATAGGTTGTCCGGCTGTCCTTGCACGGAATAACACATTGTATACCAGTAAGTAAACAAGGATGACCTTGGTCATCCTTGGGTTGTCCCTGATGACTGAATAAGGGAACTCACTACCCTTGCAAGGAGAGCGCTTTCTCCCTGCAGGGAGAAAATGTTCTACCTGCAGGGAGAATGTTTTCTGCCTGTAAGCAGAATAGTAACGACTTATGTCTTTCAGGGCAGAAGCCTTGTAAATCAAATCTGATGGTATTATGATCACTGTTCAGGGAGGACAACTCGGGGATAGCCTGGGTTGTCCTCGTTAAAAAGGTGAGGCACAGCAGATTGCAGCGTACAAGGACAGCCGGACAACCTATTGGGGTAAAGTGCTTTAAAGCTCGTTAGCGAAATCAGACAAAGAGAATTCGGAAATCAGACAAAGAGATTTTTTCTAACGAAAGGCTCCGGCAGTTTTATTGAAAGGCTCTGATAATTTTGCCAAACGGCTCTGGCAATCCTAACGGACGGCTCCGATTGGGAGGCACCACGCGTCACGCATAGCTGTGTATGCCGCCCAGCAGGTAGTTAACACCGAAGTAGGTCATCAGTACGGTGAGGAAGGCGAGGATGCAGTAGCGGTGCAGTGCCATGGGGCGGGCAAACCACGGCATAGAGCGGCTGTGGAGCGGGGCGGCATAGATGAGCATCGTGATGAGTGCCCACACCTCCTTGGGGTCCCAGCCCCAGTAGCGGCCCCATGACACGTTGGCCCACACGGCACCGATGAAGATGCCTGCCATGAGCAGCATCAGCGCGGGATAGAGCATCAGGCGGCTGGCCACGTGGAGCTGACCGATGGCACGGCTATGGTCGCCACGGCGGCGATGCTGCACCTCGGCCGCTATGCCACATACTAGGGTGCAGAAGAGCAGCACGTAGGCCATCATGATGACCGACACGTGGATGCCCAGCAGGGGCGAGCGCAGCACAGGTATCAGCGGTTCGTCGCTATGGGTGTAGCTCAGCACCATCACCGTAGCCACTATGACGCCACATACACTGCCTACCACGGCAGCGATGCGTACGGCCAGCGTACTCGTGCGCAGCAGGTGACGGAAGCCGCTCTTGCGCTCGAAGAAGAAGCCCATCATCGACACCAACAGCAGCAGATAGCCTGCGTAGGTGATGGCTATGCCGTAGGGGTCGTGACTGATGGAGAGTATGCTGCCGCGGCCATCCGCGTCGTAGCTCGTCTGATAGAACCGGTAGCCCTTGTGCTTGAGTATCTTGTTCATGGCCACCGTCCCCACGGTGGTATTGCCCTGCGCGTCGGTGATGAGCAGATGGCTCACATAGTCCTTAGGTGCGTCGGTGCCCTCGTAGTACTCCACCTCGAAGTTGTCGAGTGCGATACGGAAGGGCAATACCCGCTCCGTGCCATCGCTCACGTAGTAGGTCTTGGCAGGCGGCATCCACTGACGCAGATGCACACGCCCCTGTATGCCCGTGAGGTGCGTGGTGAGCGCCCCTATGAGGATGAGCAGCAGCGCCACGTGCAGCCCGAAGGTACACACCCCTCGCCACATACGCTGGCGCACGATGTAGAGCGTGCCCGCCACGGCAGCCAGCGCCCACAGCGCTATCATCCACCACGAGGTATAGATGTGTGAGGTCACGTACTCGGTGCCATGCAACTTCTCCACGATGGTGGCCACCATGAGCAGCAGCGCCACCAGCGCCAGAGTACCAAACGAGAGCGTCTTGAGCAGTCGGGGATAGGTTGTTGTCATTGTCGGTGTTTTCGTTTGTGTCATGCTGAATGAATATGAAGCATCTCGCAAAAGCCTCTTGAAAGGAGAGACTCCTCGGGTAAACTAAAGTTAATGGTGCTAAAGCACGCTCCTCTGGGGGAGATAAACCTCCCCTTTGTCGCAAGCAGCGCTAATGCTCCGCGCTGCCGTCGCAACCGACGCTATCATACCGCGTCGGCCCTGCGCGAGATCCTTGACTTCAGCCCCTTCGGGCGTCGACCTAAAGGTTCGTTTCACTCAGGATGACACTATCGTGGGTTAATCTGTGTTTTTAGTCTTATATTGAACAACGTTAAAAATAGTTCCATTAAATGGCATCGAGGAACTTGATTACCGCTTCACGGTCCTCCTTGGTCAGTTCGCGGAAGTTGACCACCGTCTGATAGGCATCGCTCTGCTCGCTCACGCCGTGCCACATGATGGCTTCGAGGGTCGTACGTGCACGGCAGTCGTGCAGGCGGTCTGCGGTGGGCGAACCCGTTGCCTTCTGATGCAGGCCACGTCCCCAGAGAGGCGTGGTGCGGCACCATCCTGTGCGGATATCGTTGACCATGTGTAGCTTGTGCTGCACCATGTCGGTGTAGGGCCAGATGGTCTGATTGGGATACGAGGGCAGGTCGCCATCGGCAAAGAAGCGGGCTGGGTCGCGCACCTCATCGCGCCCTGTAGTCCATGAGGGACGATGACAGTAGGCACAGCCAATCTCTTCGAAGAGCTCCTTGCCGCGCTTCACCTTCACGTCGTGCACGTTGCGCACGGCAGGCACGGCCAGTCCGCGATGCCACACCATGAGGTCGGTATACTCCTTGTCGGTGACCTCCACGGGCAGGTTCTTGTCGGTGAGGTAGGCCATGATGCGCTCCTCCATCGTGCCCTCAAACCATGCGGGGTGCGTGTCGCGGAGCGAGTCGTTGGTGAGCAGCATATTGCTGAGGTAGGCCTCAAATCCCGCCTGCACTTCGGGGTCCTGTGCCGAGGTCTTGGCGTAGGTGCCGGCTGCATCGAGGTAGTGGAAGCGGCGGTCGCTGCGGGTAGCGTTGGTGATGTTCCAGAAGGCATTGGCGCCAGCACCGTCCTGCAAGGGTCCGCGGCTCATGGCATAGGTGTAGCGGCGCACGTAGGGAGTGCCGTCGCCACCCTGTGCGGTGTTCTTGTAGAAGTTCTTCCACTGTCCATTCTCAAAGTAGGCCGTATTGAGTCCGTTGGTCATATAGCCATCCAGTTCCTGCTTGGTCCACTCAGCGATGATGTCCTCGTCGGTGATGGCATCGAGCAGTCCGGTGCCGTAGATGCCGATGGTAGACTCCAGCTTCACCCCATACTCCTGCGCATCGATGAGGGCACGCACCTCGTCACTACCCTCATTGTAGGCATAGATGGCCGTCTTGGGCATGGTCACCTCGGGGTACTGCAGTTCGTAGGTCTCTCCGTCGGGGAACTTGTTGCCCCACAGGTCGGTATGTTCCTTCCACTCCACGATGATCTGGCTCTCGTCGACAGGTGCCTTGAAGGGTGCCACGGCATGGCTCTGCGGCATACCTGCCAGCCAGCTCACGTAGCTCTCGTCGGCCTTGTTGTACACTACCAGGAGGCATCCGTTGCCTATCTCGTTGGTGTCGAAAGGTCCCGCCTCGATGCGCTTGCCATGGCCATAACCGGGGTGGCAGTGCACACACGAGGTGCGTATATAGGTAGGTCCGAGGCCCGAGCGCAGTCCGCTGTGCTGGGTGTTGAAGGGGTCTTCAAACAGTGTCTCGCCATTCTTGAAGGCAGGGTACATGCCGGCATTGTGTACCGACTGCGTGGGTTGCTCAAAGGCATTGTAGGTAGCCAAGGGCGTAGTGCCCAGCTGTCCGCCAGCGTAGTACCAGTCGGGAAGTTCGGCGGGTGTGGTGCCACCCTGCTCATTGCCGCCAGTGACATTCTCATCCTCCTGGCAGGCCGTGAGCGCAGCACATAGCACGAGGGCTATGGGGAGCAGATGCTTGTTCGTTTTCATCATCGTCAATCGTTATTTCATTTCCTTACTCAGTGCATTCATCACATCATCCTCGAGGATCTCCACCAGTGCGTTCACCACGTCGATAGCATTGTCGGTAGCCGCGCCTTGCGCTGTCTTGAAGAAGGGCTCGGGGATAACACCTATGGCAGCCTTGGCAGCCTCGATCTGTGCCCGTACGCGAGCATCGAGGTCGGCATCCACGCGCTTAATGTAGTCGCTCAGCGAAGCATCGCCCTCATGGCTTCCGGCATAGGCATTCTCAATGCTGACGATATTGCCCACGAAGTCTACGATGGAGTTGAGCGCATAGGGCGACTCTATGTAGTTGCGGTCCTCACCGCTATTGGGCATACCCATCTTCGTGTTGGCCACCTCATCGGCGATGGTCACGCAGCCCTGCACGAGGTCCTCAGCAGCCTCCTTGCAGGTGACGTAAGTGCTGCCCGCCTGTCCGGCCATCTTCATGTTGGCGCCGTAGTTCATGGCAGGCTCCAGCTCAGCAGCCTCCAGTATGGCCTGCTTCTGTGCCGTCACCTGGTCCACGCCAGCCCACGAAGCCTCCAGGAATACGCACTGGTCGCGCAGGTCCTCGGCCACGCCCACGAGGTAGGTCATCTCCTCGGCCGTGTAGTCGGTGCTGTGCACCAGCGATGAGTTACCGTCGGCACTGAGCTCATACAGCATATACTCCACCGAGTGGAAGCCCAGCAGCCCGAAGCCCAGGTTGCTCACATCCCAGCTGTTGCCCTTGCGCAGCAGCTCCAGCAGGTAGTCCATCATGTTCTTGTCGAGGGGCCATGAGTCGATGTGCGGGTCGATGTTGTAGTCGGCAGCAGCACCATAGAGGAAGGCCTCGCTCTTCTCCCAGTAGTCGCGGCTCAGCTTCCAGTAGTTGCCCGCCTCGGCAATCATTGTTTGTGTCAACGTTCCGTTCCCGTGAGCCTCCTGTATGGCGACGCAGGCATCGGCCAGCAGGATAGCATTGTCGGCCATACCCTTGTAGGTTGGCACGATGGTCTTGTCTACATAGTCGGCGATGACCCTCTGCAGCAGCTCCTCCTTGGCATTCTCGGGAGTCACATTTTCGGGTTCGTCGGGCTGGCAAGCGGTGAAGCCAGTCATCAGTGCCATGCATCCCAGCATGGCAAGTGTTGTCTTGAAAATCTTTTTCATTGTGGTTGGGGTTATTTAGTTATTTTACAACTTTCTCACTTAAAGAATCCCGAGTAGGCGATGCCTATCGACACCGAGGGTTCGTCGTTGTAGCCCTTGGCCATGAATCGGTGGCTATACTCGGCCTTGATGACGATATCGCTCAAGGGGAAGTAGTTGACACCTGCCGCCACACGCTGGCATCCACACCAGGCATAGTCCATCACATTCTCGGCCGTCCTGAACATGGAGTCGTAGCCCTCGTAGCGGCCGAAGAGGTAGAGTCGCTGCCCCTTCCCGTGCATCGCCTCCACCGGTGCAAAGATGTCGTACCCCGCCTCTATGCCGTAGGCAATGGCATCGGAAGCCACATCCTGCTTGGGCGAGGGAGAGTCCTTGCGCATGGTCTTGTTGTATCGGGTGATGAGCTCCGAGTCGGTCAGGTGCCCATAGTCGAAGTTGCCGCGCACTATCCAGTTACAGGCATCGTAGGTGAAGTCCATCGCGCCTATCAGCACCGTGCCCTTCACATCCTTGTAGCGTTCGGCCTCGGTGGCGCTCAGCGTGTTCTTGAAGGCATTGCCTGCATATCCGCTCACAGCCATGCGCAGTCCTGGGAGCGAGTAGTTGTCTACACGAAACGCAGCCGCATAGTTGTTGGCAATCTTGAATTCGTAGGGACTCCCTGCCCCATCGTGTATCCATCCCTTGCGGCCGAACCGGTCGGCATCGAGGCCCGCCAGAGCCTGCACCTCGTAGCGCCAGTCGCCCAGTCGGCCCCATAGGCTCACTCCCGTCTCGTGCCACGTGCAGGGCATGATGGTGTTCTCCCCCTCGAGGCGGTATACGGTGAAAAACTCCGTAGGCATATGATGCTGGTTGGTGCCGCCCACAGGCACGATGATATGTCCCATGCGCAGGTTTGCCGCCCTCGACCACGACTTCTGAATCCAGAACTGCTCCAGGGCTACCTCGCCTCCGCGTTCCACCTCCGATTCATACTCGCCGCCCTCTTCTTCCTCTATCTCCATGGCGCTCTCAGTGCCTCCGTGCTCAAACTCTATCTCCGAGCTCATGCTCCACCCGTTGCCGAAGTCGTAGCCCACATAAAACACCACGTGTGGGAGGTCGGCACGTCCGTGCCCCTCGGCATCCTTGTAGTTGGCCGCATCGGTATAGCGCATATACTTGTCGCTGTAGAAGTTGCGCGTCATCACCGCCTCGCCATATCCGCCCAGCGTGAGGCGCGTGCTCCTCTCCTGAGCCGTAGCTGCCAAGCCCACGAAGGCCACCAGCAGCGTGCATATCTTCAGTCGTCTCATAATCGTTGTATTTGATTTCACGCTGCAAAGGTACTGCGCCCCTCACAAGGCGGCAATACTCTGTTTTTGGTATTTTCGCACGGCATTTTTTATCGCATTTTACCAAATTTTAAGTATTGCCTATTTATAAAGATGTATGTAATTTTGCAGTGTCGTTAAACGACAAAAAAGAAAACAGAGATGAGCAACACCGCATACAAGCACGACGACAAGATGCGCCACCTGGTGAAGGACAACAACGCCCTCATCCTCGTGATGGGCCGCTTCGGCATCTCGCTGGGATTTGGCGACATGACCGTGCACGACGTGTGCCACATGCACGGCGTCGACGAGGCCACCTTCCTCGAGGTAGCCAACTTCGTTTCCGACAAGCCCTACAGCCACGAATCCGTGTCGCTGCCCTCGCTCATCGGCTACCTCAAGCAGGCCCACGAGTACTTCCTCGACTTCAACCTCCCCACCCTGCGCCGCAAGCTCATCGAGGCCATCGACTGCTCGGGCAGCAACGACATCGCCATGCTCATCCTCCGTTTCTATGACGACTATGTGGCCGAGGTGCGCAAGCACATGGAGCACGAGAACGAGGTTGTCTTCGCCTACGTAGAGCAGCTCCTGCAGGGCTTCCTCAGCCGCGACTACTCCATCAAGGACTTTGCCGGCAAGCACACCCCCATGAGCGACAAGCTCAAGGAGCTCAAGGACATCATCATCCGCTACTGCCCCGAGAAGAACAACTACCTGCTCAATGCCGTACTGCTCGACATCCTCCTCTGCGAGCAGGACCTCACCTCGCACTGCATGATCGAGGACCACCTCTTCGTGCCCGCCGTCAAGCTCGTGGAGCAGCAGCTCGCCCAGAGCGGCACCATCCTCTACACCGACGACACCGACACCGACCCTACCGACCGCGACAGGTCGGATCTCCTGAGCGACCGCGAGAAGGACATCCTCATCAGTATCACCAAGGGACTGAGCAACAAAGAGATTGCCGACACCCTCTGCCTCTCGGTGCACACCGTGGCCACCCACCGTCGCAACATATCGCAGAAGCTACAGATACACAGCACCGCCGGCCTCATCATCTACGCCATCGCCAACAAGCTCGTCTGCATCGAGGACATACAGCAGTGAGGGTGGATCATCTGTTCAGCACCGACACGAGGTAATCGCACTTCTGCTTGTCGCCCAGGGTCTTGCCTTTGTCGCACGAGAGCTTCACGCAGGGGTGCCATTCGCGCGACTCGGTGATGCGGCCACGCACGAGCTTGATGACGATGTTCATGGGCGAGCAGCCGGTGACGTCGCAGGTGAGGAAGGTGCCCACACCGTAGCTGTCAACAATCTTGCCCTCGCAGTAGCGGTGTATCTCGATGGCGCGGGCAATGTCGAGTCCGTTGCTGAAGACGGCCTGCTTGGTCATGGGGTCGATGCCCAGCTGCTTGTATTTCTCGACGATGAGGTCTACCTGCTCCTCCTCGCGGCCACTGTCGATGCGTAGACCGCTGAAGGTCATGGCCATGCGCTTGGAAAGGTTATTGAAGAAGACGCGGTCGCCAAAGCAGTCGTAGAGGAAGATGCCCACGTTGCCGTCGTACACCTCGGACCATTTGTTCATCACGTTGTAGTTGCATTCGAAGACGCCGCTCACGATCTCCTCGAACGAGATGCACTGGTGGCTCATGGTACCCAAGCAGGGGATGCCCTTCTTCATGGCAAAGTAGACGTTCGATGTGCCGGTGAAGCGGCCGCACTGTCCGCCAGTCTCGTTCTTCACCTCGCGGTACGATTGCATCAGAGCATCGATGACGCGCTCCTGATGGGCAAAGGAGAAGCGGCGACGCGTACCCATATCGCCCAGGGTGAGTCCGCCACGCCATATCTGACACCCCTTGTCGAAGCTCTTGGCATACTCGGCATCGGCATCGTACTTCTCGGCATCGCCATTGAGTATGTGCATCAGCTCCGATATGGTGGCCAGGATGGGCATCTCCCAGATGATGGTGCTCCACCACTTGCCCCTGACGCTGATGTCGAGATGCCCCTCCTCGTCCTGTGTGATGGTGAGCTCTGCGGAGTTGAAGCGGAAGCCGCGGAGGAAGACATTGATAAACCAATAGGGCAGGAAGGGGAAGGCGCTGGTCATATACTCGCGCTCCTCATCGGTGATGGTGACCTCGGCCAAGTGCTCGAGCTGCTCGCGCAGCAGGGCGTCGAAGCCCCTAGGGTAACAAGTGCGGTTGCGGTCAAAGAAGCTGTACTCGGTCTCGGCACGGGGGTATTTCTGCAGCACATAGTACATGCAGGTGAAGGTGTAGAGGTCGTTGTCGGTGAAATGGTTTATTATCTGCTTCATGGCGGGTTCGATTTTCACAAAATTGTTTTCAAGAAGTAAAAGTAATAAGAATCTGTGAGAGTAAGAGAAAAAGGGTGAAGATTTTTACTAATTGCCATGTAATTGCAACCAAGTGCCTTGACGTTTGTGAACCGACAATAGAACGAAGAAATGAAGGGCACCCAAGTCTCAAGAAAAGTGCCCTTCATGCTCCGCCAATTCTTACAATGAAGAATATATTTACATGCGGAACGTACCGATGCGTAGCTGCTCTATGATGGCGCGGTAATCCTTGCCGCTGGCTCCAACGAGAAGAACCTTCTCACCTATCCTCTTGCTTTCTACGCGGGCACTGCCATCGTAGAGCATTACCCTGTTGTCCTTGTCGATGGTAATGAGGATGCACTCGCTGCCCTTAGAGACGAGTGACGACAATCCGCCCTGTCCCTCGACAATCTCAATAGATTGGTACACGAAGTCGTAGTGTTTGCCACCGAAGGCTATCTGCAGGTTGCACTTGTTGTCGAGGCTGATGCGACCACCTTTCTTGTTGAGTTTGAAGTTGTTTCCCCGCTTCGCTGTCCCATGGTACTCGAAATCGAAATGGTAAAGATATGCTGCCGAGCGGTCATAGATGGCCTTCGTGGTGTAGCCTCCGCGCCAGCCGTCGTAGCCGGGCTTGGTGATGATGAAGTTGAGTCCCTCTCTCTTGGGGATGCGCACGATGTTCTCGGTGCTCTCCACGATGAAGTAGTCCTTGTCCTCGCCTGTCTGCTTGAACTCGGCCCACACGCCGCGCTTCTTGCCCGGGGCATATTCGTGCCATACGCCACCATCGAGACGTACGAAGTAGCCGTTATGCTCGCGGCCACGGCCATCGTTGTAGCAGTAGAAGAGTCCGTCGGGCTCGGTGCACTGGTGGTGCACGTCGATGGTGGTGTACACCTGCTCCCACTTACCATTCTTCTCACGGTCGATGAAGATTATGTCCTTACCCAGTTTAGGAATGGCCAAGTTGCATTTCTTGTTCTTCACATAGAAGAAGATGTCGTTCTCCTTGTACTGCTTGTAGGTGCTCCACTTGCCCACCTTGTCGGCAGGGCGATACTCTGTCCACTCATCGCCGCTCTTTACAAAGTAACCGCCCACGTAGGGCACGAGTGCTGTGGTTTGTGCCACGAGCGACACGAAGCTTATGATAGCAAGCATCGTTGTCAATGATAATCTTTTGTTCATATTGTTTTGAGTTTTTAAGTTGTTGAATCTGTTTCTTTTTTGTTACCCCCTCCCCCTACGGGGACTCCCCCTTAAAGAGGGAGAGTGCAGAGTCCGTCGAAACTAACTTAAGGAACTGTCGCCCTTTAAGGGGGACGAGCGTAATGGAGCAGGGCGTAATGGAGCGGAGGGGGTAAGAGAACTTTTATTTTGTATACAAATCCCAATAACGGAAATCGATGTGCACACCGCTCTTGTGCGACTTGCCGGCAAAGAAGTACTCATCGGTGGTGAAGTGTATACCGCCTGAATCGCCCGAGAGGTCGCTGTTGATGATGATGTTGCACCGTGTGGCAATGTCTCTCTCTCCACCGATGACATACTCGTTGACTGCTTGCTCGAAGCCGCCAGCACCACCGATGAGGATGCTCATGTGGCAGTATTTGTCTTCGGCCGACTCGAACACGCACATCAGGATGCCGCCCTCGCCATAGAGTTGTACGAAACGTCTGCCCTCGCGCTCGCTCTGCTGCGTCACCTTCAGGTTTCGGTAGGTATCGCCGAGTTCGAGTTTGAAGAGGAAGCCCAGGTCACTGAGCATGTCCTTGTAGCCCGCCTCGTTCTTCGAGTGGCGGTAGAGCACGGCAGGTGTGCCACCCTGATACTCCTTTTGGTATATCGCCTTGAGCATCGGCGAGTAGCCCTCCTCGTTCCACTTCTCTTGCGGCAGGTGCTTCACGGCATAGAGCCGTGCCACATCTTCGGGGAGGATGATTTCGGACTTCTGGTCGGCGCTGTCTGTCATGCCTTTACCGAAGCCCAGGCCGTTGATCCAGTCATATACGCCATAGGCCGCATAGGGTTGCATATCCTTCTTTATATCTTCTGGCACAGAGGGGATAGCCGCATTGACGCAGCCAGTCTCGAGGTTCAGTACGAACGCGGGCTTTTTGAGGTCAGCGATCTCTTGGACCTTTTCTGCATTGGCAGTCTCTTTGCTGACATCCTCGTTGAAACTTAAATATTCGGTGCCGTCAGATTGTTGGTCGAACGAGTACACCTTCGGTTCTTCCTCCTCGTCCTTATCCCTCGTTCTGCTGAAGGAGTAACTGAACTGTAGGTCTCCCGATTCACCTATGGTGATATTGCCACCGTCGCCATTGATCACCATCGAGGTGAAGATTTCTTTGAAAATCATCATCAAGTCGGAGTTCAGGTAGAGCACCTCTATCGAGTCACCGTAGTCGAGAACCATCAGCGATGCCTTATCGCCCACGAAAAGTATTACCAGGTCGCCATTACTGCGATTGCAGAGCAATAGGGGAATGCCAAACAAGACTTCAGCGGTAGTAACTTCGTATTTGTCGAGCACCTTATAGATGCTTTCGCGACCTATGCCATCGGCGGATCCGATGTTGATGAGCCGGAAGTCCTTCTTGTCCAACTTGGTGAACAGCTCATCCGCATCGCTGACAATCTCCGTATCCAGATAGTCCAGCAGCTCCCGGTGCGTCATCGTGTCGCACGACACGTGTTCACCTTGAAGTACCTCCAACTCATCGGAGAATCTGGTTAATCCCATCCAATCTATCTCTTGCGCTTGCATCGCCATTGCCGAGCATACGGCGATGAAGCATAATATCCACTTTTTCATAATCAGTCCGTGTTATAATCAAAATATCAAGCCGCCATTGGCCGTTACCTTCATGAAATTCTCATACGAAACTCCCGAGACAAAGATGACCATGAAATAGTCTTCATCTCCTTCTTGTTCGTTTATGATGAGCACATTCTTCGGATTGCTATAAACAATCGAAAGCCCTCCATCGGCTCTATTGAAGGAGTTCAATTGCATACCCATCAGTTCCTCCTCCTCTTCCAAGAAGGGTTGCATGGCCTTATGCAATAGTTCGTACCCCTCACGGCCTGTCGACATGAAGCGGCGCATATACATCACCGAACTCAAGATGTTGTCTACTCCCAGTTTTTCCTTGATGTCACTATCAACGATTGAAAGCGCCTGTGACAGCAGTTGCCTGAACATGCTCGTGGAGATGTAGGCGTAGTCAATCTCGTTGGATTTGACCTCCTTCGCCACCTGCTGCATGAAGATTTCCACCTCGCTCTTCTCGCGGGGCTGTGCTGACTGGGCAAACAGGGTACCCGTGTAAAGCACAAGCATCGTCAAGGTCAATAAAATGTATCGTTTCATAATTCTCTATTTTTTGTTGGTTCAAGTTTAAATAAGTTTAGGTTAATCATCACCGATTGAGTCAGCGCTTGGTGTACCTCATGGGTGTTGTCTCGTGCCGTGTTCATGGCAAGCATTATATCATTATAAACCTCCATGAAGCACTGCATCGCCTCTTCAGGATTGTCGAAGGTGTCTTTGTCCACATCATCGACCATCGCCAGGGTTGTTCCCTCGTCTGTATGCTTATCGTCACCATAGGGTATGGCCAGGAATACGGCTACCACCACAGCTGCTGCACAGGCGGCGCGAAGAAGGTACTTACTCCATAGTGCGTGAAAGATACTCCTTTGTACTGATAAACCAGCAGCAGTCGTAACCGGCACTCCTTTCGCGTCGGCCTCCAACCCATCGAGCATCGCTTCTAACCGCTCGGTTGCTCCTTCGGGCAGAGCTGCCTCTTCGAGCGTACCGCATAGCGCAATGATGACCTCGCGGTCTGTGCGGAGTTCAACCGGGACATCGTTTGCATAAAGAAAGCGACAGAGCAGTAGCTCTTCCTCTGTCGTCAGTTCGGCATTGAAGAACCGCTCAATCATATCTCTCAATCGTTTTTCTTCCATAATCAAAACTCCTTATCGTTTATAATACAATTCTCTGAATTTCTGCCGTATGCGCGACACGATGGTTCTCACATTTCCTACAGCAAGCTGCGTCACCTCGGCAATCTCCTCGGCCTTGTTTCCCTGCATCATCATCCGCATCACCCGCTGCTGCTGTTCGGGCAACGTGGCAAGAAAATGTTCGAGAAACTCCGTAACCTCCTCATGCTCCACATCGGGTGGCGCATTAGCCTCGGTAATCTCTTCCACGAGTTCCACATCCCCATCGCGTGCCTTGATGGCTCGCCAGCGGTCTATGCAGATGTTGCGTAGTACCGTCCGGCAATAAGCTTCGGGCGAAGCGAGGTGGTCGAGCAGCTCTTTCTGTTCCCACAACCGCACATAGAGGTTCTGCACAGCATCTTCTGCCTCAAACCTGTCGCAAAGCATCCGATATGCTTCGCGATAGAGCATCTGTTGCAATGGCATAAACCGCCTTTTGAATTCTTCGTGCGTCACCTTGTCTGTGTCCGTGTAATGATTGCCTCTACCCTTATGACGGAGAGAATGTCGATTTGTTACACGAGGATACAGATTTTTTTGACAAGTAGGTTTATTCTACAATAAAGAGAGAAATATGCCACACCCTTGTTCACCTTCATACGCAATAGGACCCGCCCTTCGGCGAGTCCTATTGCGTAGTATAGCGTTCGCGGATAATCACTTTACCCGTCTTGTCAGCAGCTTCAGCAGTTCGCTCACGATGAGTACGCCGATGGAGAGGCCGATGACCATTCCCCACTGCGGGGCGCTGAGGGCGGTGAGCTTGAAGAGCGTCTGCATGGCGGGGACGAGCATCACGAGGAGCGTCAGCGTGGTGACCAGCACGATGGTGAGCCATAGCCAGCGGTTGGTGAAGAAGCGATGGGTGAACCACTGACGGCCGGCGCGGATGCTGAAGATCATCGTGAACTGCGAGAAGATCATCACGGCAAAGGTCATCGTGCGGGCGGTCTCGATGGAGTGTTCCATGCCTATCATATAGGCACCCAGCGAGGCTGCGCCGATGATGAGCGACTGCAATACGACCCTCGTGGTGAACGCACGGGTGAAGATGCCCTGATGGGGCTTTACGGGCGGACGCTCCATGATGTCCTTCGCTGCGTGGTCGACACTGAGGGCCAGCGAGGGCAGACTGTCGCCCACGAGGTTGATGAAGAGCAGCTGTATGGGCAGCAGCGGCATGTCGAAGTTGCACAGCACGGCCACGAACAGCAGAATGATCTCTCCCAGGTTGGTCGACACCATGAACTGGATACTCTTCATCAGGTTGTCGAAGATGCGGCGCCCCTCGCGCACAGAGGTCACGATGGTGGCAAAGTTGTCGTCGGCCAGCACCACATCGGCAGCCTCCTTGGCCACGTCGGTGCCGGTGATGCCCATGGCCACGCCAATGTCGGCCAGCTTGAGGGCAGGGGCGTCGTTGACACCGTCGCCCGTCATCGCCACCACGTTGCCGCGCTGCTGGAAGGCCTTCACTATGCGCACTTTGTGCTCGGGGGCTACACGGGCAAAGACGGCCACGCTGCCGCACTGCTCGCGCAGCTCATCATCGGTGAGCCGCTCCACCTCGGCGCCTGTGAGCACGCGGTCTCCAGTGGTCATGATGCCCAGCTGGGTGGCAATGGCCGAGGCAGTGAGGGCGTGGTCGCCCGTAATCATCACGGGCTTGATGCCTGCACGGCGGCACTGCTCGACGGCAAGGCGAGCCTCCTCGCGTGGCGGGTCTATCATGCCCACCATGCCTACGAAGGTGAGGCCCTCTTCGATGCTTGCGGCACTGATGTCGCCGGGCAGCTCATCCATATATTTATAGGCGATGGCCAGCACGCGCAGTGCCTTGGAGGCCATCTCCTCGTTCTTCTCAAATATGCGATGGATATCGGCACCGGTGACGTTCCGCACCGTGAACGAGCGTATAGATGAAGTCTTGCGTGCGGGCTGCGCATTGTCATCGATACCCATCTTCGTGCAACACTCCAGCACCTCGTCGACTCCGCCCTTGACAGCCACGAGGTAGCGCCCCGAGGCAGTGCGGTGGATGGTGGCCATGCGCTTGCGCTCCGAGTCGAAGGGTACCTCGGCCACGCGCGGCATCTCGGCCAGCAGCGCGTCCTTGTCAATGCCGAACCTCAAGCCAAGGTCTACGAGCGCCGTCTCCGTGGGGTCGCCAATGGTGGTCACGCTATCATCCTCGCGGCTGATGACGGCATCGTTGCAGAGCACGGCGATAAGAGCAGTTAGGCCCCCCTCATTCCCCCCAAGGGGGGAAGTTTCTATCATCGCGGAGCCTATCCTCCCCCCTTGGGGGGATAAGAGGGGGGCTTTCATTATCTCCACCACCGTCATGCGGTTCTGCGTCAGCGTGCCCGTCTTGTCCGAGCAGATGACCGTGGTGCTGCCCAGCGTCTCCACAGAGGGCAGGTTGCGCACGATGGCGTTCTGCTTGGCCAGACGTTGTACACCCAGGGCGAGCACGATGGTCGACACGGCAGGCAGTCCCTCGGGGATGGCAGCCACGGCAAGGCTCACGGCGGTCATGAACATCTCCATCAGCGGACGGCCGTAGCAGAGACCAATGACGAAAATGATGCCACACACCACGAGGCTCACGATGGCCAGCACGCGGCCCAGCTGGTCGAGGCGCACCTGCATGGGCGTTTTCATCTCGGGCACCGACTCTATCATCGCGGCTATCTTGCCCATCTCGGAGTCGGGCCCCGTAGCCACCACGATGCCGCGTCCGCGGCCGTAGGTGACGCTGCACGAGGCAAACGCCATGTTCACCCTGTCGCCTATGGAGGCATCACCCTCGACGGACTCGGTGCTCTTCTCCACGGGCACCGACTCGCCCGTCAGCGCAGCCTCCTGCACCTTCAGGTTGATGGCCTCGGTGAGGCGCAGGTCGGCAGGGATGCTGTCGCCCGTCTCTATCTCCACAATGTCGCCCGGCACCAGTTCGCGCGACTCTATAATGCGGCGCTCCCCATCGCGCACCACCTTACAGCGCGGTGCGGCCATGCGTTCTAGGGCATCGAGCGACCGCTCCGCCTTCGACTCCTGCACCATGCCGATGATGGCATTGGCCACGAGGATGACCAGGATGATGAGCGCATCGGTGATGCCCTCGCCATTCATATAGCCCGTGACACCCGAGATGGCCGCCGCGATGAGCAGCACGATAATCATGAAGCTCTTGAACTGCGCCACGAACTTCTGCCACAGCGTCGTGTGCTCGCGTTTCTTAAACTCGTTGTAGCCATACTCCCTGAGGCGCTCCATTGCCTCGTGCTCGGTGAGTCCCTGCTCGGTGTCGGTGTGCAACAGCTCCTTCACAGCCTTGTAGGGCAGATTGTAGTAATTTGTCTTCTCCATCAGATTTTCTAATATTTCGTTAATAATAACAAACAGGAGTGCAAAAGTATCGCCTCTACAGGAGCAGTTCATTACATTTATAGACGGATAAATATTGCAAACTTCGCTTTTAGGGATTTTTTAGAGATAATAATCTATTTCTCTCTATAGACTATGGCATTGCGGGATTTTTTTTGTAAATTCGCGATATAAAAGACTTCCGCTATGAAGAATACCACCTCACTTCGCCCCATGCCCAAGACCTTCCGCTTGTGTATCAAAACTGACTGCCCGCGTGCAGCCGAGTGTCTGCGCAGCGTAGCTTTGCAAATGCTGTCGCCCGACGAGCAGTCCATCTCCATCATCAACCCCGCCTACCTCGCTGCCACAGAGGGCGATTGTCCCGTGTTCCATTCGGCCGCGAAGGTGCGCTATGCCCGCGGCTTCGTGAAGATGCTCTCGGGCCTCACCGTGCACCAAGCCAATGTCCTGCGCCAGACCCTGGAGCACGACTTTGGTCACACCCGCTACTTCCGCCTCCGTGCAGGCGAGCGCCTCATCGACCCCGCTACCCAAGAGCACATCCGCCAAGCCATGACACGCTTAGGCATCACCGACCTCCCCGACTTCGATGCCTACGTGGAGGAATACGATTGGTGATTCCGCACAGTTGCAAGCCCGTCTCCAGTCGCTCACACCATACAGTATATCAACCACATCCCAGTACCAAATAATTTCAACAAAGTGAGACTCGAGTCTCACTATAGAGAGATTGCAGTCTCTACACACAGAAATTCCAGTCTCACCACAGTGAGACTGGAGTATCGCAGTGTGAAAATTGAGCGGATGGTGGGCTGCTTTCTTCCGACATGAAATGAAGCTTTCCGCCAAACGCAAACACATTTTATTTCACTCTGTAGGAGATAATTCTGATTTAATTCGTACATTTGCGAATTAAACTAACACTTATGAAAGAAGAACCATTGTACATCAGTAAGGATTTTGCAGAAGTATACACTATTATTTCTGCCCATCGCAATAGGGTTGTTCGTATGGTCAATAGCGAATCTCTGCAGATGATGTGGGAGGTAGGTGGATATGTGTCATCTAAATTGAAATCATCACAGTGGGGTGATGGTGTAGTGCGTCAATTAGCAGAATATATACACACGCAAGACCCGACATCAAGAGGATGGAGCTACCGCACTCTTTACAAAATGGTACAGTTATACGATACCTACTCAACACAATCTTTTGCTTCATTGCTCGCCGAGACATGCATAATGGAGTGTAATGAAATTGTGCCATTTGAAACGGCACAAACTGTAGAGCCAATAGTTGTGCCATTCGAAATGGCACAAATCCCCAAAGTCCTCTTTAGCACCGGATGGACTAATCACCAAATCATTTTGAATAGATGCAAGAGTGATCAAGAACGATTGTTCTATATTCTATATGCAGGACGTGAACGACTTCAGAATAAGGAGTTAACACGAGCCATTACTACCAATACAATGAATTCCATACTTGGCGGTAAGCAAGTACAATCTGAGACAATGGCAAAGGTGTACCCTTCATCGCCTGTCTTGTTCAAGGAAAAAGTCTATTTGGACATGTTGGGGCTTCCGTTGCAGTACAAGGAGTCCAAACTGAGAAAAGAGATTGTCACGCATATGAAGGACTTTATCCTTGAGCTGGGCAAAGATTTTCTGTTCATTGCAGAAGAATATAGAATCAATGTAGGTGGAAAGGTTTTTAAGGTCGATTTGCTCTTTTATCATCGTCTACTCCAATGTATGGTTGCAATAGAATTAAAGACAAGCGAGTTCCATCCCAAAGACTTAGGACAATTGGAGTTTTACTTGGAGGCGCTTGACCAAGAGGAACGCCGTTCCAATGAGAATCCGAGTATAGGTATTCTGCTCTGCAAAGATGCTGATATGGATGTTGTGCGCTATGCACTTAATCGCAGCATGTCACCAACGATGGTGACACAATACAAGGAGCAACTACAGGTTGGAGGCGTGATACAACGTAGCCTTGTGGAATTCTGCAAATTTCTGCAAAACAAGAAATGAGGTATTCCAACCTTACAAGACTAACATAGATTTGCATTTCTCGCAGGGTTTAGCTACCTTTGCGGAGTAAGTAAACAATACAGTATTAACGAATAAAACGAATTGCCTATGGAGTAAACCCGGACAGACGCTTTCGCGAAGGTTTGTGATAGTGAGAATATCACTTAAATAGAATTAATAATTCACAATTCAGAATTCAACAACGCGTCCCGTTCGTTCTTGGCTTATAATCGTGGCCTTATACTCCCAACCTCTCCTGAGGTTGGGAGTATCGTTTAATAGTTCATCAATGTTTTCCCTTTTTCGTGCACGTAAACGTGCTTTATTTACTTCTGAGAAACAACTATCTCATTCGAGCGTTTGCATCGTTGTCAAAAATAATGGTGTATTTGTATTGAATTAAAAAAAATAAAATACTAATTTTGCAGCATCCGAGGGGAGAAATCCTTGGATCAAGAATGCGTTTCTTGCTTTATCCCGTATAACGAAATCGGCAAAATCACGTAGAGGGATGAGGACAATGCAACGCTCATTCTGTTTGTATATCCACACAAGTACAGCCCATGCTGCACCCCACGGTATATACAACAGCGTGGGGTATTTGTTTCTCAGTTCATTTCTACGATGGCGTTTGCCGATGCCAGTTATACGATGAGCGCGACAAGTCTCTACGCTTTTCTTGTATCTATAATCAAGCACAAATTATTAACGCTGATTTCGAGAGACTTATAGGCTTTGCAACGACTAAAGTATATGGAAAAAAGCAGACAAATCAGCCCGTCGACAAGAAGAGCGGATTCACCTTACAGAATTAAAATTGAAGGAATTAAAAAAACGGAATTACTAGTTGTTACTATTACGCATAAGGAAATCCCTTCTTTCAAAGAGATTTATAAATTCGACGGCAATGATCTTCAAGGAAAAGAATCCATTCATTTTAACTGGGATGGGGAAATGGTTGTATGGTTAGGAGGCATCAAACCTATAAATAAAAGTATTGCAAAGAAATCTATTCATTCTTGCATGAACAGCTTTATTGCTCTCCTTGCAATTCTTTTTATACTTAGTTTGGGCGGTTGCTCGAAAAGTACCGCCACTCCTATTAATGAAACTATGAATGATTTGCAGAAATATAATATTAAAGGAAATGTAAGTGAAATTCGGATCGTGACGTATGAACCGATAAATTCTGCAAACGGGATTGTGGCTGGTGAAAAACAAAAATATGGTGAAAATTCACTCTTTAAATTTAATGAACATGGGTATGAATATATAGTATATAGAGAAGACGGTACTTCCAAATTCTTTTTGTATGACGAAGATAATAAGCTTACATCACAAGCGGAGGTTTCATGGGATGAAAAGAAAAACAATTATACCATAAATAGTGAGAAGAAGTTTAGGTATGCGAATGGCTTCCTTTGTGTGGATAATTATAATGATTATATTGACGGAGAAAATATTTTGACAGTATATTGCAATGATGGAGATAAAATAACGAACACCATTACCTACAAATCTGGTGCAGTTTCATCAGAAACAGAATATATCTATGAAAATGGAGAGAAGAAGGAGGAAATAATTCATCGCTATCTTAATTTACGTAATGGATTAGTAGATACAATGATATTTCATTATTTTTATCAAGATGGATATGTGTGTAAGGTAAAATCCTCAAATCGTATTAGTGAAAAAATCAGGAATGACAAACATGACATTGTAGAAACAATTAATTGCAAAATAGCAGAAACGAACTCTACTTATAATGTTCCTGGACATTTCTTATACGAATATGAATATGATGAGCATGACAATTGGATAAAAAGGACAGAATGGAAAAAAATGGAGGATGGAACATTAACTCCATTGTCTATAACAACAAGAGATATAACTTATAGGCAATAATGTAGTATTTCTTCGTCGCGGCGGATAATATGAAACTAGTGGTGTGCCTCGCACTATCGTTAGTGTGAGAGGGTGAAAGCCGTGCTGAATATGGCAAAGAGGTGGTTGTGAAATTAGCAGACTACCTCACCGAGAACTATGGTAAAGGATTTGCTAAAACCAATCTGTATCAATTCGCACAGTTCTATAAGTGTTTCCCCGACATTTTCCACGCAGTGAGTGGAAAATCTTTGTCACTTGCTTGGACACATTATCGCGCACTGCTCCGTGTGACTGATGATGCCGCCCGCAACTGGTATATGAACGAGGCAATTAGCGAGGGATGGAGCTCACGTACGCTCGACCGAAACATTGCTTCGCAGTATTATTACCGCCTGCTGCAATCGCAAGCCAAGGAGGCGGTGCGCGATGAGATGCAGGCGTTGACAGCCGACTTCCAGAATGACAAGCTGGAGTTTATCAAGAATCCTGTCGTGGCCGAGTTCCTTGGGTTGTCTCACAATAGTGACTTTACCGAGACCAAGCTGGAGGCTTCTATCATCACACACATACAGAAATTTGTGATGGAGCTGGGTTAGGGATATGCTTTTGTCGCGCGGCAGCAACATATCCGCACTGACATGGGCGACTACTTCATCGATTTGGTATTCTATAACTATATCCTCAAATGCTTCCTTCTTGTGGACCTCAAGACCTCGCGCATCACTCATCAGGATGTAGGCCAAATGGATATGTATGTAAGGATGTACGACCAACTGAAACGTACCGAAGGCGATAATCCCACCATTGGTCTTATCCTTTGCTCGGAGACAAGCGAGGATATGGCACGATATTCGGTGATGCACGATAATGAGCGCCTCTTCCAAGCCAAATATCTCACTTACTTGCCTACCGTAGAGCAGCTTCGCGAGGAGATTGAGCTACAGAAAAGCGTGTTTCAGGCGCAACAAGGGGAATAAGCGTCATATAAAAGAAAAT
>JAZNYG010000044.1:0-7657 GCA_045594245.1 Bacteroidaceae bacterium | reverse complement strand
TGCATCAATCTGACCAATGGCTTTCATAAGCGACAAGAATGTTCCCAATGACATATTGCCTGTTATACCATTCTCGAATTTGTGAATGGTATTAACCGTAATTCCAGATTGCTCTGCAACATCCTTTTGCGTCATATGAGAACGCAAACGATAGTCCTTGAATCTAGCACCAAGCAACTTCACCAATTCAGGTATGGAATATTCATAATAATCAGTCATACTATCTTATCTTTCACGTTAATTTAATAAGTATTTTATGTATTTACTTATCGTGTACAATGATTTATTATGCAAATATATTGATAAATTCTTATATCTGATACATTAATAACAAAAAATATGCTTTACAAAAGAAAAATAACTATACATTTATCTCGTCCATATGTATACAGATAGATAAAAATCATTGATAATCATTATTGATTATCGCTTAAAAAGCGTATCTTTGCATAAGAAATCATTTGGAACGCAAATGCGGTAAGAGGCTGAATACGAATCACTTCAATTTGGCGTCTACCGAAACTTGAAAATGAGCTAGAAAAGCGCGGTACAACACGTATATCGAAATCGTTGATTTTCAACACGATGAATTTGTGAGTATTTTCCGTGTCATTGTGAAAATGCGAGTTGTACCGATTAAAAGGCTAAAACGCTTTCAATCAATAGTGTAAATGTGTTGCATCGGAAAGTAAAATAGCTGACAGAAAAATCCGTTAAGAACAATATGAACATAAACGCAACCCTTGAGGGTTACGTTTATTGTCTTCAGTGCAAATGGAAGATCTTAAAGAATTCTTCTTTCCATCCATATGCGCATTCACAACCTAAAGGGATTGTATTAAGGACAAGTAACGCCATCAATTGGATTAACATTAATACACATATGAACTTCACTAACCCATGCTTTGATTTATTCTCATCCATATCATTTATCCTATTTTCTCACTACTGTCCACTAAAAAAGTGGACAGTAGTGAGAATTAATACCTATTTAATATTTTACAAGCTATAAATAATTCAATATCAAGACACATAAGGAGCAACAAGATATTGCTTTCCCTTATGCATAGATCATAGTCTAATGAACTTGTCTCCCTAAAGCCGTGTAGATGATCACCGTAGCACACATAGCCCATCTGATTGCTGATGACACCGGAGGTTGCATCATTATTGATCGCATAATCAAAATAAGGCATCCATATCAATCTTTGCAATTATCTGGTCGCTATACATGCCTTCTTTCATTCCAAAAGTGGTAATCATCGTAGGGATAATGCTACTTCGTGTTCCTGTAACTGCTTTAAATGCGCTTATTCGATTCTGAATTCTAAGGAACTCCTCTTTGTCAAGACTGTACAGATCTTCACAATACTTAACCTCACAAAGGTTTATTGTATTATCTGCGCGGTCGATGATAATATCTATCTGTGCGCCATTCTCTATTTGATAAGTCTTCCATGTATAGAATTCCGTTGATACACTTGCAATACCCAGTGCCGATTTGATTTGTAGAATATGTGCCTTACAGATACGCTCGAAGGCAAGGCCATACCAAGCGGTAACCTCTGGAGTATTTACATTGCGAGTCCAAAAATGCTCTTCTACTATATTCTTGCCTGCAAATGTATTATAGAAAATGGTATAGAAGTCTACTAATTGATAGATGGCCGAGTTTGCTTTTATCTTTTTCTCTCGTATATTATACTTACGCAAGAAATCACAATAGACAAGATCGGTAAGCATATCACCCAATCTGCCATTATTTGAACTATTCAGTTTCTCACAAATTTCCTCCCTTGCCAAGCCTTTTGGGTGTTTTGCCAGTAACGAAATGATTTCAAGGTATGGTTGCGGATTCTTGAATAGAGATGAGAACAGTCTGCGATATTCTTTTTTTAGTTCGGCGTTGCCACTGAAAAATAATCTATCAAGTCCCGTTGCAGGACTATCTGTCTTCTCAAACAGACTCATATAGTATGGCACTCCGCCTATTGCCATATAGGCCTGCATGATACTTAAGCGATTCCAAACAAATCCATTGCTTGCAAAAAACTCTTCTGTCTCACCGAGTGTGAAGGGGTGCAGATGTATCTCGTGAGTGATACGGTCATGAAGACCTCCATGATTATCTATCACATTACGCACCATCCAAGATGTTGCAGATCCGCACACAATCAACATTATCTCCGACTGCCAGTTCGCCCAATTATTCCAAAAGTGACCGAGTGCATTTACAAAACCAGCCTTAGGGGTATCAAGACAAGGCAATTCATCGATAAATATAACACATCGCTTTCCAGACTCTATTTTAGACTCAAGCAATTGGCGAAGTGCAAAGAATGCATCAATCCAGTTCTGATTCTTCTTGCCTTTATATCCATATATTTTTAAGGCTGTGTGAAATGCAGTCATCTGCTCTGATTTACTTCCCTCCATAACTCCCGTCATGTCAAAAGCAAACTGATTTTTGAAATGCTGACGAATAAGGAATGTCTTTCCCACTCGTCTTCTTCCATACACGGCAATAAACTCTGCCTTGCCAGAATTGTAGTACTGATTAATTTGAGCAAGCTCTTTTTTTCTGCCAACTATAATTTGTCCCATACGATTACCCATTGATTTCTACATGCAAATTTAGTGATGTTTTCCTAAAAAAACACCCGATAGCCTGCGAAAGTTTAAAAAAAATCACAACTTTCGCAGACTATCGGGCACTTTTTTTCGCTTTTCCAAGCGAAAAAACAGTATCATTTGTCCACTATCTCCACCTTAATCACCCCATCCAACTTATTCTCGAAGATGCGGTAGGCTTCCTCGATTTCGCTCAACGGGAAGCGGTGCGTGATGAGGGGAGTGGTGTCAATCTTTCCGGCTTCAATAAGGCGAAGCACCTCCTCGCAATCGCAGCCATCCACACCACCGGTCTTGAAGGTGAGGTTCTTGCCATACATGTCGGGCAGGGGAAGGACTTGGGGCTGGTCGTAAAGGGCAACCACGGTTACAATAGCATTGGGGCGGGCACACTCCCAGGCCAAGCGGAAGGTGTCATCGGCTCCAGCCACTTCGAGCACGCGGTCGGCTCCGCCGTGGTCGCTATGCTGCAAGACAAAGTCCTTACATTCTTCGGACGTGGTGAGCAACACATCGGGATAATGCGTTTGCACGAAACGGCGTCTCTCTTCGGACTTCTCACAAACGATGATGCGCTTCGGTTGCTTCAGCATCACGCAGAGCAGCGTACAGATTCCCGTGGGCCCAGCGCCTATTATTAATACGGTGTCCTCCTCGGTAATCTCCGAGATGCGAGCTGCCCAGAAGCCAGTGGCCAGGACATCACCCACAAACAATGCCTGCTCATCGGAAACGCTATCGGGAATGCGGTTCAACCCTTGACTGGCAAGGGGTACACGAACGTATTCCGTCTGTCCGCCATCGATGCGACATCCCAATGCCCAACCACCATTCGGGTCAGTGCAATTGTTCACAAAGCTATTCTGGCAGAAGAAGCACTCACCGCAGAAGGTCTCTACGTTGACGGCAACTCGGTCGCCTGGCTTCACCTGGGTAACTTCTGCTCCCACTTCTTCCACTACACCGACCATTTCGTGTCCAACGGTAATGCCTGGCACGGCACGAGGTACACTCCCGTGCTTGATGTGCAGGTCGCTGGTGCAGATACTACTCATTGTTACGCGAACAAGGGCATCGGTAGGTTCAACGAGAGTAGGCTTCGGCTTCTCCACCAAAGCGAACTTTCCTTTTTCTATGTATGTGTATGCTTTCATCATTGTCTGAATGTTCATTTCTCCAACTTCCAGCCACAGTCGCCGTGGTAAATCATCTGCTTGGTCATGCCGCCATCAATACAGATATTCTCGCCCGTAATAAAGCCGGCCTTGTCGCTACAAAGGAACAGCACCATATGGGCTATGTCCATAGGGTTCCCTACCCTGCCCGCAGGTTGCTGCGTGGCATCGGGACCTTCATAAACGGTGTAGGCCGTATCTATCCAGCCGGGAGAAATGGAGTTCACTCTTGCTCGTCCCGACAGGCTTACTGCCAAGGCATGAGTGAGTGCTGCAATGCCACCTTTGGCTGCTGTATAGCTCTCGGTCTGTGGCTGACTCATTCGGTCGCGAGACGAAGAGATATTGATGATGGATGCGCCCTCTGCCAAATGAGGCATAAAGAGCTTCACCAGATAGAACGGTGCAGTCACTCCTACACTCAGCGCATACTGGAACTCCTCGTAGGAACATTCATCAATCCCCTTCATCAGTGGCAAGGCATTGTTAATGATGATATCCACTTTCTCATGCTTGCTCAACACCTCACTTGCAAAAGCCTCCAGCACCTCTTTCTTGGAGATGTCCCCAACGAAGTGCTCTCCCTTCTGCTTATCAATCACATATACCACAGCTCCTTGATTGCGAAACTCATCGGCAATGCATCGGCCTATTCCGTTGGCACCACCGGTTACAATCACTACTTTATCTTTGAATGTATACTTCAACATAGTATTGTTCTTATTATCTATAATCTCTCCCTTATCAGATGCTTGATGGCTTCGAGGGGATGGTAGAGCATCATCCTCGGGCCTGCCCATCGCATCACCTTCCTCATACGCTCACGCATGTCGGGCTTATAGCAGTGAGCGGGACACTTCTTACAGGTGGGTTTGCTTTCGCCAAACTGGCATCTGTCGAGACGTGCCTCGGCATACCTGAGCAGTTCGGAACAGTCGCTACAGAGCACCTTGTTTCCCTCGCATCGCCGGCAATAGAGCCTCACCATTAGGCCTACCACCCTCTTCTCCTTCTCTATTCTGCTCATTTTTCCCATTATATCATCAACATTATCCGCCCCTCGGCCTTTGTAAAGGTATCGGGATAGCGACAAATCACCGCATACACCTGATTTGACGTTACGGGCTGCCCATCCTTACGGATATGCAGGTGGTTGCGGTTTATCATCTCCGCTATCTGTTCAGTTCGCATGCCCCTGTTTTGGCTTGCATGGCAGTAGAGTATGGCTTCTTCTATTTTCATTTTTTTATCTTATTTCGCTTGTAGCAAAGATACGTTATTTTCAGTTACAATGGTTGCTTTCCATAATAAAAAACAACTTTAATTTCACGAACTCGCTTGCCCACAACAGCTATTGACGAAGAGAAAAACCTGCCAGGGTCGCCTAGCAGGTTTTGTCTTTTTGTTCATTGGAGATTATATCCATAATCAACATTTCAAACTCATTATAAGCGCATTATGAGATTAAATCCGTACAAAAACACACCGCAAAAATCGTTCATTGCGCCCTATGCAATTACATGTTTGCCGCCTGGCAGGAATTTTGAGTGAAGAGTTAAAAGTGAAGAGTGAAGAGTTGGCCCGCGATGCATCCCTTTTCCCTCTTCTCTTTTCCCTCTTCTCTTTTAACTCTTACCTCTTCACTCTTTCCTCTTTCCTCTTTCCTCTTCCCTCTTCCCTCTTTCCTCTTCACTCTTCACTTTTCCCTCTTCCCCCTTCACTCTTCACTGCAGCTTTGCTGCAAAGTACCTCTTATTCTCGCGGCGCACCTGCTCGAATCCCATGCGACGGACATACATGCCGAAGGTGGTGCGCTCCACGCTCCGCATCAGCAGCGGGTCTATGCGGTGCAGATAGTCATACACCGCCACCGCGCTCCACAGCTCAGCATCGGCGTAGTGCTTCTTCTTCGCCACGGGAGTGAAGTGCTGCGTCAGCAGCTCCTCGGGGCCATGCTCCATCTTATACGGTGCGTTGTGCTCCTCCAGGCGTAGCGTCTCCTCCTCGTCGAGCCAGTAGCGCATGCCCTCGTCGAGCAGGTGCAGCGCCTGCGCATAGAGCTGGGCGTGGTCGACGGGCGTGTCCACATCGATGGGTGCCGACAGCTCCACACAGATGTAGCGGCGGCTTCCCGTGCGGTCGCGCAGCAGCATGCGGCGGTTGCTGGTGCCGATGAACGAGGCCATCCGCGGCATCTCCTCGAACTGGGCACGATGCGGGCGCTTCACCTTAATGTCCGCCAGCTGCAGCAGCCCCTTCAGCGTGGCATGTGCCGTGGCCGAGTGGCGGTCAAACTCGTCGAGGTTCACCAGTAGGTGCTGCCCCATCTTGCGTAGGCACTGCTCCTCCTGCGCCAGGTTGAACGTGTCGGTATAGTGCACCATCAGCTCGGGCGGCATCAGCAGTTTGGTAAACTGGCTCTTGCCCCATCCCTGTCGTTCACTGATGAGCAGCGGACACAGGCAGTTGCCATACCGTCCCATGCGCCCCAGGGCCTGAGCCACCACCGCCACCATCCAGCGGCGCAGCAGGGTGAGGGCAAACTCATCGCTCGTCACCCTCCGCATCACCTCGCCTATATGGTCCTTGCCGTCCCACTCGGGCAGATGCGTGAGATACTCCACCACGGGGTTATACCGCATTGCCCGCCCACAGTCCACTATCGCCTGTATGTGACTGATGTACGGCACGTTGATGCCCGCATGCTGCAACTGCATCAGCAGGTAGCGGCGCTGCTCGTCGTCGAGCACCCTCCATTTCCCGTTTCTCGGTGGGACATCTTCGGAGGACCCAACTTTAACTTCGTTGAAATTTGGTTTCGCTCGCTGAGCAATTGCAAGTAAACTATCATTGCGCTCGCTTGCACGAACTTTCAATTCTCCATTTTCAATTTTCAATTTGAATTCATAGCACCTCGCCAACACATTGTACCGAAACTCATACCGCTCCCACAAGTAGCGCTCGGCCCTCACCAGCAGCGTCTCTCCATTTGAGTTGGGAGATTCACCGTCATCGTTACTATGACGCCTTTCGACCTTCGAAACTCGAACTTCGTTCACCTCTGTCCCCTCATCCGTAGCCACCTGCGACTTGTCATCTTGGGCGGCGCGAAAGATCTCGCCGTCCACCTTGCTATTCATACTCGAGAACAATTCTCTTTTCACACGCTTGGCAACGCGCTGCATCCAGCCGCGCAACTGCCCTACATAAACATAGATTTTCTTCATAATATATATTGTTTAGAGTTTTGTGCTTAGTGTTTAATGTTTAGAGTTTAGGGTGTCATCCCGACAAAGCGAAGCGCCGAGGGATCTCGCAGAGTCTTCGTCATCATTTTAGTTTTCGTTGAATGACACCGCGAAGATACGACATCCGAGATACCGTTTGTTCTGCAATTGATATGCTACGCGATATAATATCATTAATCCCATATTTAGCCATCGTTTTCGTTAATTCCAACGCGAAGTTAATACATCAAAAAGCCCTTGTCAACCTCTCCCCCTGCACATAACAAGTCAGGCTAAAACCTCCCAAAAGTCCTTATCGATCTCATTTTTTCGGCCTACACTTTTCTGCGTTTGATGGCGACCATCCACACGAATGGTCGCCACCATCTGCGCACTTGGTCGTGGCCATTCGCGCGTATTGTCGCCGCCAATAAATAAGAAATGCCTATGCTTTCAGGGAAAACGCATTATAATTTCTTCCCTTTGAAATATCCTGTTTATATCCTCTATTTGACATGATTATCTCACGCGAATCTCGCAAATCTCGCAAAATCATACATCGCTATCGCTCGTATGTAGCCGTCCGGATGGCAAACGCGAGTGAAATGATGCGTTTTCGCGTGA
>JAZNYG010000043.1:0-27588 GCA_045594245.1 Bacteroidaceae bacterium | reverse complement strand
TCGTAACGGTATGAATAACAACATAGCCAAGCTCTCTTTCCTCGAAAGAACAGGGCGGAAATCTCATCTCTCTCGTTTTGCAGGTCTTCTGACTTACTCCATCTGTCCGCCTTCCCACCTTCGTAGAGGCAGTGGCAAAGTATGATTGGACAGCGTTTCTAGTGAGCTTACAGCAGCGGGACTGTTCGGGACTTTCACCCGATTCCCTTTTCATCCTACACCCCGCATGAGGGCTTCGAAACAAAACGCACGACAAAAATAGTATAAGGTTGGCAAAAACGCAAATATTATTGCATTTTTCTAGGATAAGCAATCTGTATTGTATCTATAATAATCTATGTCTAACGGTATGGAGAAACTTATATCTAGACTTTTTTGTCATAAAAAATTGATTGTACGTATTATTGTATTATCTTTGTAGCATCAATTAAAGAAAAAGAATACGAATATGGCTAAAGAATTTTTCCCAGGAATCGGCAAGATTCAGTTTGAAGGCAAAGAGAGTAAAAACCCGATGGCATTCCGTTACTACGATGCCGAGAAGGTTGTGCTGGGCAAGAAGATGAAGGATTGGCTCAAGTTCTCTATGGCTTGGTGGCATACGCTCTGTGCTGAGGGTGGCGACCAGTTTGGCGGTGGCACTAAGGAGTTCCCTTGGAATGCATCAGCAGACCCTATCCAAGCCGCCAAGGACAAGATGGATGCCGGTTTCGAATTCATGCAGAAGATTGGTATCGAATACTATTGTTTCCATGATGTAGACCTCGTGAGCGAGGGAAACAGCATCGAGGAGTATGAGGCCAACCTCAAAGAGATTGTTGCCTATGCAAAGCAAAAGCAGGAGGAGACAGGCATCAAGTTGCTATGGGGTACAGCTAACGTGTTCGGCCACAAACGCTATATGAATGGCGCAGCCACAAATCCCAATTTCGATGTAGTGGCTCGTGCTGCCGTACAAATCAAGAATGCCATTGATGCTACCATTGAGTTGGGAGGACAAAACTACGTATTCTGGGGTGGCCGTGAAGGTTATATGAGTTTGCTCAATACCGACCAGAAACGCGAGAAGGAACACTTGGCTATGATGTTGACTAAAGCACGCGATTATGCCCGTTCCAAGGGATTCACTGGCACCTTCCTCATCGAGCCCAAACCAATGGAGCCTACCAAGCATCAATATGATGTAGACACAGAAACAGTTATCGGCTTCCTCAAAGCACACGGTCTGGACAAAGACTTCAAAGTAAATATAGAGGTAAACCATGCCACACTGGCTGGGCACACCTTCGAGCACGAACTTGCCGTAGCTGTTGACAATGGCATGTTAGGATCTATTGACGCCAACCGTGGTGACTATCAGAACGGTTGGGATACAGACCAGTTCCCCATCGACAACTATGAACTCACTCAGGCTATGATCCATATTATCCGTAATGGTGGTTTCGGCAATGGTGGTACCAACTTCGATGCAAAGACACGTCGCAACTCGACAGACCTGGAGGATATCTTCATTGCCCACATTGCAGGTATGGATGCTATGGCTCGTGCTCTGGAGTCGGCAGCAGCATTACTCGAAGAATCACCCTATCAGACAATGCTTGCCGATCGTTATGCGTCATTCGACAAGGGCGAAGGCAAAGCTTTCGAGGAGGGCAAGCTTGGAATTGAAGAACTTGTAGCCTATGCCAAACAGCATGGAGAGCCCGAACAGATTAGCGGCAAGCAAGAACTCTATGAAGCTATTCTCAACATGTATTGTTGATATTTTATAAGGTATAAGAGAAGGCGGGTCGACTTTGTCACCCGCTTTTTTTGTGTCTAAACCTTGCCAGTTAAGGAATAATAACTAAATTTGCATTACACAAAGTTAAAAAAGATTAGCAATGGCATCCAACAACAACCATTTGGTAATAATGGCAGGTGGCATAGGCAGCCGCTTTTGGCCGATGAGCACAAAAGAGTGTCCCAAGCAATTCATTGACGTAATGGGCTGTGGCCGCACATTGATACAGCTAACTGTAGATCGATTTGAAGGGTTATGCCCTCAAGAGAATATCTGGGTAGTAACTTCTGAAAAGTATGCCGATATCGTTCACGAGCAATTACCCGATATACCAGAGAGCAATATCCTCAAGGAACCTTGTCGTCGAAATACCGCTCCCTGCATCGCTTATGTATGTTGGAAAATCAAGGCTCGTAATCCCAAGGCCAATGTCGTGGTCACTCCGAGTGACCATGTGGTGATGAATGTAAAAGAGTTTCAACGTGTCATCTCTTCAGCACTCGACTACACCCAGACTTCAGATGCCATACTCACACTGGGCATGAAACCAACTCGTCCCGAAACAGGATATGGCTACATCGAAGCAGATCTCAGCAGTGCCTCCACATCAAACAAAGAGATATTCCGTGTAGACTCTTTCAAGGAGAAACCCGACGTAGAAACTGCCGAAAAATACATCCGTCAAAACAACTATTTCTGGAATGCAGGAATCTTCATTTGGAATGTCAACACCATTGTCAATGCCTTCCGCATATATCAGCCAGAGATTGCCGAGATTTTCACAGCCTTGATGCCTCATTTCTATACTCCTGATGAGCAGCAAGAGATAGACAAGCACTTCCCCGAATGTCCCAACATTTCTGTAGACTACGCCATCCTCGAGAAGTCTGATGAAATATATGTCTTCCCTGCCGATTTTGGATGGAGTGACCTTGGCACGTGGGGATCGCTGCATGTACAGATGGACAAAGACTTGGCGGGAAACGTTTGCATCGGTTCAGACATCAGCATGTATGAAAGCCGTGGTTGCGTGGTACATACCGTACAAGAGAAAAAGGTGGTCATCATCGGACTTGATGGATACATCGTTGCCGAAAACAATGATCAATTGCTCATCTGCAAACTTGAAGACGAACAGCGCATCAAGGAATTCTCCGATAAATAGATTTTTTGGTTATATGTTTATGGTGGAGCAGGAGTCAATTGACTCCTGCTTTTGTTAATGCGGTCTGGTTAGAAAACTCCTAGTTGCCCCAGGAGGATACAAGCAATGGCTACGGGAGCGATATACTTGAGGATGAAGATAATGATACGCAGGTATGGAGCACGTAGAGTGCCGAGATTGGTGATCTCGTCACGCACTAGCTTTTTGTCAAGGTACCAACCTGTGAAAATCGCGATAAACATACCTCCTACAGGGAGAAATATATTCGACGATACATAATCGAAGAAATCAAAGATTGTCATGCCAAAAATCTTTACTCCATCAAATGGCCCGAATGAGAGGGCACACACTACCCCAACCGTAGAACAAGCGAGTGTCACTATTATTGCAGCCTTACGGCGGTCCATATTGAACTCCTCGCTTACATAGGCTGTCACCACCTCGTGCATCGATATGGTGGAGGTAAGAGCTGCCAAAACGAGTAGGAAGTAGAAGAACACCGACACTACATAGGCTAAAACCGGCATTCCGCTAAAAGCCTGTCCAAAGACATTGGGCATAGTAATGAAAAGGAGTGAGGGACCAATATCGCCACTGTCGAGCGTGTACCCTGCATTGAATACGGCTGGGAAGATAATGAACCCCGACATTATGGCAACAAAAGTGTCGATGAGCGAAACACTTAAAGCTGTTTTACCGATATTGGTCTCTTTCGTGAAATAGGAAGCGTAGGTGCATAGACAGCCGAGTCCGAGGCTGAGCGAGAAGAAAGCTTGTCCCATAGCGCTAAGTACTGTCGAACCGGTGATTTTGCTGAAGTCAGGACGAAGCAAGAACTCTAATCCTTGGGAAGAGCCAGGAAGTATCACAGAACATATTGCCAACCCCACAAGAATAACAAATAAGGCGGGCATCATCAATTTTGAGAATTTCTCGATTCCCCCCTTTACTCCACGCACCACTATGATATGGGTAACAATCATAAAAGCCAACATCCAGAACACTGACTTCCAAGGATTGCTTACGAACTGCGCAAATATCTTGGGAAAATCGGCTGGGGTCTTTCCGTCAAAACTGTTGCCAATAGCAAGCATCGTGTATTCGGCTGTCCATCCGGCTACTACAGAATAGTAGCTGAGGATAACAAATCCCGAGAGCACTCCAAGTCGCCCTACCCAACGCCAAGGCGTTCCTGGAGCCAGCATACGGTAAGCACCAGCAGTATTAGTTTGAGTGTGTCGTCCGATAATGAACTCACTCATCATGATGGGAATGCCCATCAATAATACGCAAGCAACATATACGATGATGAATGCGGCGCCACCATTTTGACCAGTCTCAATGGGGAAACGCCAAATGTTTCCTAAACCGACAGAAGAACCAGCTGCAGCAAGTGTGGCTCCGATTTTGCTTCCGAAATTTTCACGTGTATCGTTATTCATCTTTTTACCTTTTTTGATTGAGGGAACAAAAGTACTGCAAAAAAATGATTAAGCGAAAAAACGGTAGGATTTATTTGTTAATGAATGAAACTGTTAGAATTGTGAATGGAATAAAGTGGATGCAGTTAAATGCTTTGGGGCTAATTGTGGATGTTTATTATAAACGATTGTTAATCGATGGCGTGCTGTGTTAATTTGTAGTAAATAATGGTGGAAGGTGGATATAAGTGAAGAGGAAAGCTATTATATTTGCACTCGAAAGTTAAACACTTGATAAGTTAAACGGATGTATCAATTAACCTAAATGGATAAAGTAGTTATGAAATCGACAATTAAAAAGTTTTTTGGCTATTCGGCTCTTATGCTTGGAAGTGCTTTGGTTGCAGGTGTTACAACCTATACGCTGATGGAGAAGCATGCAGGGGATGAAGTGGTGATGTCTGTACAGCAAGACAGCAGTTTTGCTATGCCTGCTGCGATCTTTGGCGACAACAAGCCTGCGCAACCTGTGGACCTGACTGGTGCGGCTGAGAATTCGCTCCATGCAGTGGTGCATATCAAGTCAACTCAGTTGGGCAAGACACAGACAGTGCAGCAGATGCCCGACCTCTTCGATTTCTTCTTCGGCGATGGTATGGGACGTCAGCAACAGGTGCGTACGCAGCCACGCGTTGGCTTTGGCTCGGGTGTCATCATATCGGAGGATGGCTATATCGTGACAAACAACCACGTGATAGAGGGTGCCGATGAGATTGATGTGAAACTGAACGATAACCGGGAGTTCAAGGGCAAGCTGATTGGCACCGATCCCAATACCGACCTTGCTTTGGTCAAGATTGAGGGTGATGACTTTCCCACCGTGCCCATAGGTGACTCTGACGCGTTGAAGGTGGGCGAGTGGGTTCTTGCCGTAGGTAATCCCTTCAACCTCACCTCTACGGTAACCGCCGGTATCGTGAGCGCTAAGGCACGTACATTGGGCGTATATAATGGAGGTATAGAATCGTTCATACAGACAGATGCTGCCATTAACCAAGGTAATAGTGGTGGTGCATTGGTGAATGCACGTGGCGAACTGGTGGGCATCAATGCTGTGCTTTCGTCGCCCACAGGTGCTTATGCCGGTTATGGATTTGCTATTCCTACAAGCATTATGACTAAGGTGGTCAATGACCTGAAGGAGTTTGGCGCTGTGCAGCGTGCTATCCTTGGCATCAGTGGCTATGACCTTGGCGATGAGCGTACCAAGGATAAGGATCTGGGCACTGTGGAAGGTGTGTATGTGGCTGAGGTGACCGATGGCAGTGGTGCCAAGGCTGCAGGCATAGAGCCGGGCGACGTCGTTGTGAAGATTGCGGGCAAGAAGGTACACAATATGGCCGAGCTGCAGGAGAATATCGCCAAGCATCGTCCTGGTGATGAGGTGAAGGTGACCGTAATCCGCGACAAGAAGGAGAAGACACTTGATGTTACGCTGAAGAATATGCAGGGCAACACTGAGGTGGTGAAGAGATTCGACCTCGATATGCTCGGCGCTGCCTTCCAACCAATCGATGATGATGTGAAGCGCCACCTCGGTGTGAGCTATGGTTTGCAGGTGACAGGTGTCGACAAGGGCAAGTTTGCTGAGGCTGGCATCAAGAAGGGTTTCGTTATCCTCAAGGTCAATGGCAACAAGATTACTAGCGAGGAAGACTTGGCCAATGTGCTGAAGGCTGCCAATCAATCGCCCGAGCGTGCACTGTTCATCTCTGGTTACTATATGTCGGGACGCAGAGCCAACTATGCCGTAGACCTCTCTGAAGGCGAGTAACACAGGATAGCTTCCTAATAAACTATAAAAGTCGGTGGTTTTTCGTAAAAAAGAGAAACCACCGATACTTTTACAAGTATTTTTCGTTGTGGGATTGCGAATATGTAAAAAAAAAGCGCTAAATTTGCAGCTAATTTGGTTTATTGACTGAAATACGTATTTTTCGAAATGAGACAGCTTAAAATTACAAAGAGTATTACCAATCGCGAGAGCGCTTCGTTGGATAAGTACCTTCAAGAAATTGGTCGTGAAGAGTTGATTACTGTAGATGAGGAGGTAGAGCTCGCTCAACGCATCCGTAAAGGTGACCGTGCTGCGTTGGAGAAACTGACCCGTGCAAACTTGCGCTTCGTGGTGTCGGTAGCCAAGCAATATCAGAATCAGGGATTGAGCCTCCCCGACTTGATTAACGAAGGTAACTTGGGCTTGATTAAGGCAGCGGAGAAGTTCGATGAGACTCGTGGTTTTAAGTTCATCAGTTATGCCGTATGGTGGATTCGTCAGTCGATCCTTCAGGCCTTGGCCGAGCAAGCTCGTATCGTGCGTCTGCCTCTCAACCAGGTAGGTTCGTTAAACAAGATTAGCAAGGCCTTCTCTAAGTTTGAGCAAGAGAACGAGCGTCGCCCCTCAGCCGAGGAGTTGGCCGACGAGCTCGATATACCCGTAGACAAGATTGCCGATACCTTAAAGGTTTCGGGCCGTCATATCTCTGTGGATGCCCCCTTCGTGGATGGTGAGGACAACAGTTTGCTCGACGTGCTTGTGAACGATGACTCTCCTATGGCCGACCGCTCATTGGTGAGCGAATCGCTCTCTACCGAGATCGACCGCGCTCTCTCTACGCTGACCGACCGTGAGAAGGAAATCCTGCAGATGTTCTTCGGTATCGGTACACAGGAAATGACCTTGGAGGAGATTGGCGATAAGTTTGGACTCACTCGTGAGCGTGTTCGTCAGATTAAGGAGAAGGCTATCCGTCGCCTCCGTCAGAACTCGCGCAGCAAGTTGTTAAAGTCATATTTGGGATAACTCTTATATAATTAAGGTACGCGCGTATGAGAAAGTTGAAGTTTTTGTTTGGCTTGTTGGGCATCGTGCTGCTCTCGTCCTTCGCGGCTCCCAAGGAGAAGAAGGTCAAGGCTGACGAACCTAAGCGTGTGTATATGTATGGTGTGTCCATCGACTTTAACGATTCGGTAGTGTATATGACCGACGTGCAGTATCTCGACAGCATCATTATCAATAAAGACGCGTCTATACAGAACTACGCCTATTATTCGATGCAGATGAAGGTGTATCTGGAGGGTACGCTCGGCGAGATCAATCAGACGTGTGCGGTAATCTATTCGGACAATAAGAATAAATTGGAAAAACGCTATCTGAAGATGCGTAACAAGTATCGTCAGAATAAGAAGGTATTGCTTAAACAGATAGGTACTGATGCTTTTTCCTTCCGTAAAGAATGACAAGTGACGTGAAGCTTCATGGCATTGTATTAAGGTATGTGTACACGATGTTTATACTCTTGGGTATGACATCGTGTAATTGGTTTTGCTCGGAAGAGGAGTCGCAGATATATGACCGTACGGTATTGGTGTATATGGCTGCTGAGAATAGTCTTTCAGGTGGTAACTTTCACCAACAGGATATTGACGAAATGCTACAAGCGGCAGGAGATGTCCCAAAGAATAGTCGTCTGCTTGTGTATCTTGATGATACGGATCTGCCTCGTATACTTTCTGTAGAGAAGCTGGATGGTCGTCGACCAGTAGCTAAGATACTTCATTGCTATGAGCAAGAGCATAATTCTGGAGATACAGAAACACTGCATTTAGTGATGGAATGGGTTGCGGAAAACTCTCCTTCGCAAAGTTATGGACTGATTTTCTGGTCGCATGGTGATGCGTGGCTACCTGCTAAGGCTCCTATGCAACGTAGCATCTGTATAGATAATGAACGTAATAGTAGTTACTCTAATAGCGGGTCGAAGATGGATCTTGATGCTGTTGCTGAGGTTTTAGTAGATTTCCCTCGCTTTGAGTTTATCATGTTTGATGCCTGTTTTATGCAAGCTGTTGAAGTCGCATATGAATTACGCCATGTGGCTCGTTATGTCATAGCATCTCCTGCTGAGATTCCAAATCCAGGAGCTCCATATGAACGTATGGTTAAGCCGTTGTTTAGGATACCAGTTGATGCAGAGGGTGTTATCCACGAATACTACAGTGCATATAATGAAAATGTAATAAGTGTTTACGGTGATGGTTCTGAACGTTATGGCGTGTCGCTCTCGGTGATTGATTGTGATTATCTTGATGACTTGGCAGCCATTACGGCCGAGATGGTGATAAAGTATGTGCCCGAGCGTCAGAGTATTTCTATGGAGAGCATACAGCGCTATTATCCGATATCTAGTAGAATTCGTCCAGAGTTCTATGATATGAATGGCTATATGTTGCGGTTGATAGCTGAAGATGCGGATTATCTTCGTTGGAAGAATGTATTTGATAGAGCGGTTCCATATGCTAGGTCTACAGCTTGGTGGTACTCTAATGATGCTCGAATGCAGGATATTGACCTGGATAATTATGGTGGAGTATCTTGCTATGTTCCACAAGCTGTTAGCATTTATTCCAGTCTGAATGAAAAGTTTCGTTCCACTTCTTGGTATACAGCTGCGGGGTGGAGTAGGGCAGGCTGGTAGTATTTAAGCCTGAATAAAATGAAAAAAGTGAGCAGGGTTTCTGCTCACTTTTTGTATGTTTAGAATAATAAAGAGTTCGCTTTACTCCTCAAATCCGTTAGGATTGTTCTTCTGCCAGTTCCAGCTGTCGCGGCACATTTCTTCGATACCGAACTCAGCTTTCCAGCCCAATTCTGCCTCAGCCTTTGCTGGGTTACAGTAACAAGTAGCGATATCGCCCGGGCGACGTGGCTTGATAGAGTATGGTACGGGCACACCGTTTGCTTTCTCAAATGCTTTCACTACATCGAGCACAGAGTATCCGTGACCAGTACCGATGTTGTAGATAGCGATGCCCTTCTTGGCAACGATAGCCTTCAATGCTGCTACGTGAGCACGAGCGAGGTCAACTACGTGGATATAGTCACGAACGCCAGTGCCATCGTGTGTGTCGTAGTCGTTGCCGAATACGCCGAGCTCAGCGCGACGGCCTACAGCTGTCTGAGTGATGTAAGGCATCAAGTTGTTAGGTATACCGTTGGGGTTCTCGCCGATGGTACCGCTCTTGTGAGCACCGATGGGGTTGAAGTAGCGGAGCAACACCACATTCCACTCATTGTCGGCTCTCTGAACATCCATAAGCACCTCTTCGAGCATCGACTTGGTCTGTCCATAAGGATTTGTACAGTGGCCTTTGGGGCACTCCTCAGTGATGGGGATGATAGCGGGATCACCATATACAGTAGCACTGGATGAGAAGATGATGTTCTTGCAACCATTCTTGCGCATCACATCGAGCAGCACGAATGTACCGTTCATATTGTTCTCGTAGTATTCGAGAGGCTTAACACAGCTTTCACCTACAGCCTTCAAGCCTGCAAAGTGGATACAAGCGTCAAACTTGTGCTCATCAAACACCTTCTGCATACCCTCACGATCGCGGATGTCTACCTTATAGAAAGGCACCTCCTTGCCAATAATCTTGGCTACGCGCTTCAGTGAAATGGGAGACGAGTTGTCCAGGTTGTCAACTACTACAGCCTCGTGACCAGCTTCTGTGAGTTCAATCAATGTGTGGCTTCCGATAAAGCCCGCACCACCAGTAAGTAGGATTTTCATATTCGTATTAGTTTATAGAAAATTAGTATCTTGGTTGCAAAGTTAACTATTCTTTTTAACAATGCAAAGCCTTTATCCCCTTTTATGTAAGGCGTGCTCCTTGCCTTTTGTTTATAGGTTAAAACTGTATAGAAAAAGTCATCAAACTATTTGAATAGTCTGATGACTTTCTTGATTAGGATAAAAGTTCCCTTATAATAGCCTATTCCTCTGTTGTCATCTTGAATACGTTTACATAAAGACGTGTATCAGTCTTGGCAGGGTAGCATCCGTATGAAGTATATTGGGTGTCATACATGATGACCTTATCGTTCATTGTGTTGGTTACGCTGTAGGTGCCATCCTCGTTGACGTTGAATAGCCAACTGCTGCCAGGCTGTACCATCTCAGTACCGATGTTGAACGAGTTGTAATCGCCCTTCATATAGATGTAGCGGCCATAGCTGTCCTGCATGGTGAATCCATCTTCTACGGCAGTAACGGTGAGGAATGCGTTCTCTGCTGCATCGCAAGCCTCTATGATACCCTCTTCGTTGATGGTGACGCTAGCATAGGGCATATAACCGTAGTTCTTGTTCTCTCCCAGCGGACTGAAGAGGCGTCCTTCGGTAACGCCTGTCTCCTCGTTAACCTTGATGTCGGCTACCATGACGTAGATGCCGCTCTCAGTAACTTCGCTGACAGGTACGCACTTGAAGGTCTTGTATACCCACTGGCCATCGATGAGGTTGAAGTTGTATACACCCTCTTCAAGAGCGGTGTTGGTCCATTCGCTACCATTATATATATAGTTCTCTACAACGAGTTTGTTGCTCTTGTTGTAATACACCAGTGTGGTCTCCTGCTTGTTTACGGCATAGGGATAGTTCTTCTCCAGATACATGGGAATGTATGTGGCAGGGTCGCTGATGCTGCCTTTCATGCCCATGGCCTCATACTCTGCAGGCTGTATCACGTCGGCATCAATGGTCTTCCATGTAGTGCCGTCCCATTGGTAGAGGGCGAGCACGGAGGTGGTATTGGCAGTAGCTGCGGCACGGCGTGGAGCGGTTGCTGCTGCATCGGCTGCTGTTACTGAGGTTGCCATCGTGTTGAAGTACATACCGCTGCTCACACCGATGAAATAGCCGGTTACGGTCACCTTCTGTCCGTCGAGTGAAGCGTCAACCAATCCTTCAGCTGGGTAGGAGATGCTACCGATAGCGGTTTCTGCACCATCGATAGTTACATTGTAATAATAGCCACTGATAGTGAGAGTACCAGTATAGCTTACATATTCAATTGCAGGAGCTGTAAGCATGGCATCCATGTCAGTAGCACTCAATACACGTGGAGTGGGGTAGGTGAATTGGCTTTCTGTTGACACCACCGTAAGTGTAGATGTGTTGCCGAACTGACACAAACCAGCATATTCGGTAACTGCACCACTGATAGTGACAACGTTGCCAACTGCGGCAGTCGTGGCCGAACCGGCATAATAGAGAATATAGCCTGTTCCGTCGTTTATCAAACAACCACGAGCGTAAGTTCCCACCACAGTGCCTTTTACTTCGTACTCGCCAGCGCCATTTTCAATAATCTCACTGATGGTGTCATATTTCTTTTCGCTGTCTTCTTGCTCTCCATTACCACTATTAGGGTCATTCTCAGCATATTCATAGCTTACCAAAACCACTTCGCCCACTTCGGCATCGTCGAAGTTGTCTTTCAGTATGCGGTTCATGTATTTGCTTGCTTGGCGTGAAGGACAGAAGAACTCATAGCCTTCACCCTCTTCCCATACCATCTCATAGTCGTATTCTGAAAGCTCGTAGCTATATGCTTGAGCAATCTGCTGGTGCAGTTCGGAAACTTCAGCCAATTCGTTCACCGTGATGATAGCCGACGAACCATCGGTAGCTGTGCTCCACTTGTCGGCCAAGAAGGCGGGAAGGTAGAGCTCGGCAGGCACGAGGTCGGTGAAGTAGTTGTTGCTTTTATTGGCCTCGAATGCATCGTACATGGTGCTGTCGAGAGAACCATCTTCGTTCTGCTTGATAGTACTGGTTGCTACGTCCTTGTTCGCTGCGAGCTTGAATAGGTCGGCATAGTCGGCCTTCTTCAAGGTGTAGTTGATAGACTTGACATCGGTAGGCACTGCCAAATCCTTGTAGCCGTCGAAGTTCTGCTCGTTGTAGTCTTCACATCCGAAGAGCACCAACGCGGCGGCAATGTATAATAATGATTTCTTGTTCATATTCCTTAATATATTAATATGTATTAGAAGTTAATCTTCAAGCGTACTGAGTAGGTGCGTCCGAAGGCATAGAATACGCGGTAGGCCTTCTGCCATGAGTTGTCGCCCACGGGGCTGTATGCATCTACGATATAGAGGTTATCGAACAGGTTGTCGATGTTTCCGATGAAGGTGGCACGACAATTGCCGATGTTGAATCGATACGAAGCATTGAGGTCAAACTGTCCGCCAGCAGGAATCATCCAAGGTGTGGTGTAGTTCTTGGTCTGACCAGAGGCGATGTCGCTGGTGCTGATAGAGAAGTCTGCATAGTTGTTGCCATAGTAGGTGTAGTCAAGTCCGGCACTCAGGTCGCGAGTAATCTTGGCGCGTGCACCGAGGGCTGCTGTTGTCTGAGCCGAACCACCTACCTTTACTCCCTTGAGGTTGAGCTTAGCCCAAGCATGGTCTTCGGCACCGGCTGCAGAGGCGAGAGTACCCTTACCTACGTTAGCCACGGGCTGACCCAGTGAGTTGTAGTAGTATCCGGTAGCGTTGCTGTCCCAGGTCCAGTCGCCCACTGACAGCATACCGGTAATGTCAAGCCAGCGTGTGGGCTTTGCAGTGAAGTCGAGCTCCACACCCATGTGCTTGGCATCCACGCCCTCCATGTTGATGCTGATGCGATCTTCTGTTCCGTCCTCATATTCGATGGCGCTTGAGCGAGCCATGGTCTTGTCCATCCACTTGGTGAAGTAGGCATTGAAGTGCAGGTCGAGGTATTTGTTGTGGAAACCGTAGCCAGCCTCTACTGAGAAGATTTTCTCGTTCACAGCATTCGGGTTGATAGAGTTGCTGTTCGATGCGCTCAGGAAAGCACCGCCTGAGTAGAAGGGGGCACGGCTGATGTAACCGATATTGGCAAATACGTTGTGGTTGTCGTTGATGTTGTAGTTGGCACCACCCTTGGCAGTGTAGCCCCAGAAGCTCACTACGTCTGACTTGGCGTGCTCGGCATCGTAATAGAAGCGGTCGTAGCGCCAGTAGTTGTTGTAGTTGAGCGAACCGGCAACGAAGGCTGCCAGCTTATCCTTATTATATTCGGCCTGGAAGAAGAGTCCCTCCTGCATCACATAGCCGTCGTAGTCGCGGTATACTACGTCGCCCACCTGCAACTTCTGGTTCACCCAGTTGGGGTTGAGCGCTGCTGCATTGTTCTTGGGGTCAACACCGGCCCGGCTGCTGCTGTCGATGAAGAATTTACCGTTGTAGAGGTCCGAGAGCACGTTCTTGTGCGTACCCTTATAGTAGCGGTAGTCGATACCGCCGTAGAAGTCGATGTACTTGCCAATCTGGGTGGTGTAGGTCGATACCAATCCGTACCAGTTGTGGTAGTTGGGGTTCTTTGACATCACCATGAGCGCACCCGCCTCACTGGCCTGGTTCATCAACTGAATCTGGTCGTAGGCAAAGGTACCATCAGCATGACGCAAGGTGTAGGTTTGGTTCAGCGCATCACCTGAGAAGTAGTCGCCGTAGTCGGCAGCATTGATGGTGTTGAAGTTGAGCACACCGTCGCTCGAGCCATACCAATAGTTGCGCAGGGTAGAGCTTACGGCCTGTCCAGAGTAACCGTTACCGCGGCCTATCGACACGTAAGCCACTGAGCTGAGCGATGACTTGTGATTGATTTGCCACTGGTGGTTGAGTGAAATCTGCGGCTTGTGGTATTCGTTGTATGAAGAGGTCTTGCGCTCGCCATTGAGACCGAAACCGTAGGTAGGGTTGTACTTGTAGGGACTGTCGCCCTTCATGTAGTTGGCCACTTGCTGCCATCCCTGGATGGTGAGGCCATCGTAGTTGTCGCGCTTGTAGTGCTTCTGTGGAGCACCGAAGGCAGTGAACGACAACTGATGGTCGAGGCCAATGCGCTTCGAAAGGTTCACGAAGTAGTTGTAACCCTCAAAGTCGGTACCTTGGATGTAGCCATCACCCCAGGTCTTCGAACCGAGGAACGAGAATGCCCATCCCTTGTCGTTCTGGCCGGTAGAGAAGCTGAAGAGCATCTTGTTATAACCATCGTTGCCCATGGCATAGGATGCCGTACCGCCCTTCTTGGCTTCGAGGCCCTTGGTGACGATGTTGATGGAACCACCCACTGACGGAGCCGATACCTTTGATGCTCCCAATCCGCGCTGAGTCTGCATGCTGCGGGTCACGTCGGTCAGTCCCATCCAGTTGCTCCAGTACAAGCCGCCCCATTCCATATCGTTCATGGGCACGCCGTTGACCATCACAGCCACGTTGGCACTCTGGAAACCACGCATGTTGATTTTCGAGTCACCGAATCCGCCGCCAGCCTTTGTGGCATATACGCCCGGGGTCGATTTCAAGATTTCGGGAAACTCCTTCGTACCTATCTTCTCCTCAATGAATACGGGGTCGAGGGTCGAGAGAGCCACAGGAGTCTTGCGTGCTATGGCCACCGACTGTGTGATGACCACGTCGCCCAAAGCCACGGCGTCGGGCATCAGTTCCACAGTGCCTATGTTGCTCTTGTTGGCCTTCTGCTCTAACGTTTGATAGCCGATGTAGCTGAATACCAATGTAGGCTTCGCCTGTTTTGACTCGATGGAGAACTGTCCATCCAAATCCGTTACTACGCCCGAGGTAGTGCCCTTCACCTGCACTGAGGCCGCCACCAGCGGCTCCCGTGTCTCGGCATCTACCAGCGTACCCTTCACCGTGTGCTGAGCATTCACGGTAACCATGCCGCCCAAGACGAGGGCGACACTCACAAATAGTCGTGATAGTTTTGACATAAGTTTGATTATTAGTTTGTTTTATGTTGGTAGTTACATGTCCCGTCTTTTACTCTGCGAAGATAGTGAAAAAGTCTTAATTTGAGATATGATTAGTGAGGAAAGTTTTTCCCTCCATCCAATGCCTTACTTAATGGTGCTCTTCGCAAATTCCTTCATTGGAATCATGTGGCCTTGCAATGCCCAGCGGAAGGTGGGCTCGCCTGTTTTTAGTGGGCGGATGATGCTGATAATGTCTGATGGCAGGAGGGTACGCAGGAATGCATATTTGTGGATGCTGATGCTGTAGTCGCCGGTCATGCCCTCCGCTTTGTCGGTGAGGCGTATGGTTAAGGTGTGGCGGTCAATGGTTACGTTTTCTATGTCGTAATAGCCGTCCAAGTCCTCTACTCCTTCGAAGTGGAAGAGCTCGGCCTCTATGTTGGCTGGAGTTTGCTTGTCGTATTCCTTCAGTACGTTGGCCCATATCTTCTCGTCCTTGCCTTGTGGGTTGGCAAGGTCGATCCGTTGCAATGTATGGGGTATGCCGTATGTTTGTTGTGCCTCCTTGTCTACCTCTATATATAATGTATGAAAGTCGTTCGCCCATTCATACTTGCCGATGACGGGGATGCGCTTGTCTGTGACCTCCAGCTGTACGAAGTCCAGGTCTTCGTTGAATAGCAAGGGTACTATCTGCACTAGGCGGAACTCCTCCTTGTTGCGTCCCATCTCCAACTCTATGGCGTAGTATATGCCGTGTCGGCTCTCCATCATCTGCATCTCCAGCAGATGCCACACGTGTGCCCCCTTCTCATATATGGTGCTGGGCACTCGCCAGAAGCTGTTCTCTCCCAGATTGTAGGTGACGTAGGGTGCCAGTGTCTTTTCCATGACGTCGGGGTCGGCATACTGCATCAGTACGATGTAGCCATAGTATACCATATCCCAGGTGCATTGTTTGCTGTACAAGGCGAGGTATTCCTTGCGGATGATGTTGGCTACGCTCCTTTGCGACCGTTCGCTGCTCTCGTAGTTGAGCTGTAGCAGGTGGTGCATACCCTCCAATGTCGTCAGCAGGTCAAAGTCCCTGCTGTATGCATCGGCCCCCTCTGCATCGAAATAGTAGCTCGCCATCATCATCCAGAAGGTAGTGTCATCGCTGTTGCGCAGCTCCATGAGGTCGGGCCACACATCGCGTTGGAAGTTTTCGGAGAAGCGATATTCCTCCTGCTTCAGTATGTTCAGCAGCACCCATTTGTGTTGATTCTTCTTCTCCACCTTGCCTTCGCCCTCGTGCTGTACCAGACGTTTCAGGTTGGCGGCATACGCTACGGCCCGTGATGTAGCATACAGCTGGTCGTCGTTACACCCCGTGAAGTATTTCAGTTTCTCCCACGCCTCGTCGATAGCTCCTGCCGAAGCCTCGCCCTGCTGTATGCGGTAGAGCGATGTCTTGCCCTTGTAGCCCAACCGCTTGGCCAGTGCCGAGGTGGATGGGGCAAACAGCTGGGCATTGATCATCAGTTGCAGGGCTATCTGCTTGTCTTGGGTGATAGGGTCAAGTGTTTTCATATATAACGTTAATCGTTAATTCGTTTAAAGTTTAGTGTTTAGAGTTTAGATCGTAGAGTGTGAGGAACCCATAACCATTAACAGGTGCGAATATACGCAAACTTTTCAATAGTACCAAAACTGGGTGGTTTTGGTACTATTTTCAATGGCTCCAGATATTGTTCTTATTCCTTAATTATATATGGCGCTGAAGTGTGTAACTTCGCTGCCGGAAACGAAGGCATAGACCCCGATTTTGTCTGTTGTCTGTTGTCCGTTGACTATTTTAATAAAGAATAATATTATGAACGTAAAAGAATTGATGAAGCGCTTTCTCGAGGAGGAGGGCTTCAAGAGCGAGTGGGAAGAGGCTGGTGTCCTCTTCAAGTTTCAGGGATTGAAGGTTTGGTGCGAGTTTTACGAAAATCACCCCACCTACTTAGACCTTTCCATATCCTTCCCCTCAGAGGTGCCTCGCTGTGTGGCGCTCGACCTCTGCAACGAACTCAACCCCTCCAGTGTGCTTAAGCACTATCTCGTTGACGACGATACGCTGGTGGTCTCTTTTGGTGAGTTCAAAGAAGCTCCCGATGTATCGAACGAGACCGTGATGGAAGCTCTCGAGCTCCTTGTTCATGGTGCCTACCGTTTCGATGAACGTATGGATGAGATGAAGTCTTATCTCTCGCATCCTAATAAGACTGTCAACTGATTGCTTCCCACGAATGGTATATTTTTTCTCCCACGAATTACACGGATAACCACGAATTATACACGCTTGCGTGTAACGATAACGATAACTAGTGAAAGCAGTTCAATCAGTCTAAGTTCAGTTGATGATGAAAAAGATTCGTGTAAATCCGTGTCATTTGTGGGAGATATAAATATGTAGAGCAGAAAAATAGCCCCATGCAGTGTATTGATTTCCGAAAAATTGCGTACCTTTTTATGACAAGTCAAGAAGATAGCGGCACTCGCTGCAAAAAATATTGAAGTAAACTTCATATTTCTCGCTCGTTTATTGCTATCTTTGCACCGTCATAGCTCGCAAGCGAACTATGACCTACATAAAGAAGCGTTTTTTGGCTCCGTTCCGCGAAACCGAAATCTGGAAAATTTCACGCAGGCCGATGGAGAAAATCAATCGCTCTCAGTGTTTTGTATACGCTCATGGCGTAGTGCACGATGTGTGCTACTCTGTATACAAAAGCATGGGGCTATGTTTTCTGTATTCATTCTGCAAGGCTTTTCCAGATGCCCGGTTTCAATGATGCCCAGAACTCGGTCCCGTGCTTCTTTTTGTGTGGAAATGTAAGAAAATGTAAAGAATATTTGCGAAATGTTTAATAAATGAGTAAACTTGCAGTTGTATCTTTAAAGTAACGAAACACACAAGCAATAATTCAGAATTAACAAACGTTGAAATTGCTGATGCTCGGTATAGCCTGCAAGCAGTCTTTACTCTCGCTAAATCGCAATTTTCATAATTAATAATTTAATATATCATGCCACTATTCAGAATTACAGTGAAGCAAATGAAAAACGACAACGGCATCCGCCTCGAGCGCGGCATGTCGGTCGACGTGTCCACCTCCTCGTTTAGCAATCCCGTTACCACCAATGGCGGTCAACTCGTGGCCGATGCCTTTATGCGTGTCTATGGTCTGGACATCAAGAAGGCGGGCGCTTTGAATATGGTTTATTTGGATGTGAAACAGATGTAATACACATATAACTATGCAACAAGAAGAAATATTGAAATCTTTGAATGATTTCGAACAAATGATTCAAAGGAACTTTAGTGAAGATGCCGTTGAAAGCATTGAAACTGAAGGTTTGAGAAGAAGTTTCAGGGGGCTCAAAAATAATGTAATTAAAGAAATAGTAGACGATATAGAACATGCGAAGTCTGTTATTTCTTCTCCAATTTATGTTGGCTTATTGGGACGTTACTCTCACGGAAAATCAGCATTGGTAAATGCATTGTTTAAGTTGGATGATGATTGTAGACTTCCTGAGGGAGAGGGCGTGGTTACATCTAAGGTAACTTTGGTGGATTTCGATGATTATCCTACGGCGCAAGCTTTTGCTATCGTTTCTAACGAAGAACTCCCACGCCAAATATCAATTAATGAACTTATTGGTAGCGTTGGAAGTAATAATGATGACGAAAGCATTTGTGTTGAAAGTTATAAACTGACATTGCCTACAAGTGGACGTGGATTTGCTAGCAATTTCTTGGCCAATAATATTACTTTAGTAGATATGCCAGGTTTGGGTGGTCCTTATTTTACAGACAAAGTAACTACAGCCAATTATCTTAAGTATATGGATATGGCTTTAGTTGTAATGAAAGTCGATGAAATAGAGGATGCCGCTCGTCATATACGCTATTTTGTTGAAAATCTTAATATCCCAGTTGTGCCTATTCTGACTTATCAGGATTTGTGGAAGAAGAGTGACCTATATATGGATTGTGACGATGAGACAGCCATGCTTGCTAAGGCACAATCACTGATTGAGGAGCATTTGCCAAGTTTGAAGAAGTATTGTGTAAACTTGATAGCAGTATCTTCGATAAAGGATGAAAATGGTAATGAACACAAAAATATTGATTCGCTTAGACGTATCATTCTTGATCAGATAACGAATAAAAAGTTGGCGATAGGAAAGGCGCGTACAGAGATTGCTCCGATTTATAAGAAACAGGTAATGGAGTTGTCTAAGGAATTCGGTGCGTTGAAGATTAAGTTGGATAAATTGTTGGCTGACATCAATAAAGAATTTAATCAATGGCTTCCCAATAGTAAAGATATACTCTCGTTTGAAGAAACATTAAATAAGAATGTTAGAATTAAGCGTGCGAAGGATAGATTCATTGCAGAGGCAAAGCGTGTGATATCAGATTGCACGCGTGAGTATCGAGAGAGAGTCAATGAGATGAGAAGCCTTGCGTCCTATAATGATTTGAAAAACTTAGTTGATAAGTTTGAGGATAATGTTACCGACCGATTTGCTATTCACAAGAGTAGGATGACTGACTTAAATAAGGAGTATCTTACGGTATTGGGAGAGCAGGTTCAAGGCATAATTGAACAAATGCAGTTTGATAGACAAACGAAGAAGGATTTGTCTGGTCGTGTTGAAAACATTCTTGAAACAAGCCGTTTTGAATGGGATTGTCAGTATAGAAATGAAAATAAAGTTCAAGATGATATAAGTAATGCGTTAAGGACTTATAGCGCAAATACTACTATCAACTATTTTAGTGAACTTATTAAGAACCCCACAAATCTTTTATTGGTAGGTATTGGCCTTGGCGTATTAATGATATTCCCAAGTATACCTTTACTTAAGAAAATCTCTTTGTGTGGCTTGATACCCTTGGTTATTGCTGCAATAAATGTATATCAAGCTATACCAACTCAACGAAGAAACGAATTGAATAATTTGAAGAATAGTTTGATTGATGCATTGCAAGGTGGTTTTAACGAGGTGAAATGGAAGGAAAATATAGAAGAGACAATCCTTAAATACTTAGGAGAAGTCTATGAAGACCTTGAAAGTGATATGTCTTCTGAAACAGACCTCTACAATCGTGACACCAAAGAATTCCTCCGCATTAAAGATGAAATTGAAGACGGAAAAGAAGAGTTGTCTGTCAAGATTGAAGAAGAATTGCAAGGCTTAAAAGCTAACGTCAGGTAATATATATACTGAAAACAAGAATTCTATGAGAAATATAGAAGAAAAGCTAAATCAGCTGATATTTGATATAAAGAATAGGGACACTTTTGCAAAGTTGAATTCTTTTGTCTCAACTTTCTTCAATAGAAGAATAGAAGGGAACAAAGCCGTATTGATAGGATTGCATAATAAGGATATTATAAAACTATTGTTGGGTACGGCAGCTGATGTGGTAATTAAGGATGAGGCGCAATACACGATTTGTATAAATAAACAACGTAAAGGTAGAGAAGCTTCAGTACATATTCTATTTGATTCCAAAGTGGAGTTAAACGAAAAACAACGAAATTATATTGTAGAATTGTTTCAACATTATAGTGCAGAAGATAATTACAACCTTATTTCAGCCTTTAAGAATGGATATATACCTAACTTGACAATTCAGGGTAATGACAAAGTTCATGACTTTTTAGATAATCCTCATCCTACTTTCCGAAATATTTGTGGAGAGAATTTGGTAAAGAAGATTACTATTGATTATGATTGGGCAACTGATGAAGAGGAGGTCTATACCTCGTTATCAGAATTGTATATTGTAACTAAGAATAATCGGGTACTAAAGCCACTAGTGTCAGAAGAGGAGTATGCTAATCAGTTATGCTCTGTTATGAAGGAGGCTATCCCTAATATTGAATCTTTGAATTTTGTTTTGTTGAATACTCCAGATGACCATCTACGTCGTTTCTTTGATGAATTAATAACAATATATCAAAAGAAGTTCAGTCTTGATGATACGAATAGTGCTTTGTTGCATCGCATATTCTTTGATTTAAACAAAGGTTGTGATACCCGTATGGAATTCCAAAATAACTTGCAGTTATATAGTGATGCGAATGCCATAAAAGCCAAATCGGAAGATATTGCTCTATATGTAATGCTTTTGGATATATTGCATCAAGATACTATTAGTGGAGATACTAATAAAAAGATTATAAGATATTGGGAGGAATATAAAGAGACTACAGCTAAAAGGACGGAGTTGGAACAAGCAATTTCAACATTAGAAGAATATATCAGACTATTGCCCGAATATTTCTTGCAAGCTAAAACAAAGACAGAAGAGGTTATTAATTTCCTAAACAACCCACCGAAAAAGACAACAAAAGAAGATTGCTTCAAGGCTATAGATGAGTTTATTCTATGTGTCGCAGATTATGCTGTAAGATATAATATGTCTGCGAATAAAGAGATTGCTGATTTCAAGGCAGAAATTGAAGGTCTAAAAGAGACATACGAAGAAGATAAGAATACAAAGTATTTATTAGGACTGGTATCTAAAAATGCGGAAGGTCAATTGGGTAAGTTTAGGGAAAGCATAGTTAATGATATTCATACGCTTTGGAATAGTGTAACGGAAAGAATCACTTTAGGTGAATGGTGGAATCTGTCTGTACATGAACTGGAAAAGACCTATGAGGATTTTGACTCCTTTGTCACAAAACAAACAAAAGATGTTAGTCCTGCAATAAAAGTTCTCTCTTTGCTGAACAGACAAATCACACGTTATATCTATGCTCTTAAGGAACTACAAGATAGCATGATTGACTCATACGACGATTTGAAAAATAGCGAAAACATTGTTCGTGGAGAGTTCTCATCCGCAATTCTTGCATCTATATCAAAGGCTCAATCAGTACTTTCAGAGGATAGTGAAGACTACTCAAAAGAATTAAGTGACTTTATCTCTGACAACACAATCCGTGTTCAGATACAGGATTTGCTGTTCGGGGAGTTGAAGAGGATTGTATAATTGCTAATTAATATTTATGCAAATAAAGAGAAGAGGCTGTGTTAGCCAACACAAGGTATATAGGATAAAGAGATTATCACATGTCCTATTATACAGAAAGATAGACAATATAATCTCTACATGCAATAAATTTAAAATTGGGAAAACAGGACAAACCCTATTAGAAAGATTAAACGGGTATAATGGAGCTTATGATAAAATAGAATCTATATATTCTTCTAAACATAAATCCTTTATCGACAAGATGGAAGTTTTATTAATAGAAAAGTACATATCTGATTCTAAGTGTGACAACCAAAGAGTAGAAGAGAGTGAGAATGACCCTATGACCTCTAAGAATCAAATATATCACGTTTATATTGTGTATAAGTAATATGGCAAATATTAACAGTTCTATTAAAAATCAGCTATCTACGGAGATTGAAAAAGAATTGACTAGCATAGTATCAAAATTAGTTAATCCACAAGAACCCGATTATATAGCCGCTTTGACTTGTAACTTCCCGAATGCATTAAAAAAAATACTAACAAACTATATTCCTTACCTTGAATTTCGAGTATGCGGATGTTTTATACATCAAAAGCCTTTAGTCGAGTTTATTGATCCAAAATTCTCTAGCATGTCTTCTCCTGAAATAGGCGATTTGCTTATTGTTTATAAAGAGATAGATGGAAAGGATGCAATATATAATGCATTATTATTGCAGGCCAAAGTAACAAAGAATAAGTCCGCAACAACGATTTATGAACCTCATCAATTAATCCTTTATACAAAATGGCCTCATTTTAAGTATAAAAAAGCAAATCATTTGAATGGGGAAGAACGCGACATATATCCTAAGACAATCCATTCAGGAGCCCAATATCTACTAATTAATAATGTGACAGGAAAGCCCTTATTTGGTTGTGCGACAGCAAATAAGTCTTTAAACGTATCTCTATCATTTGCTGAGCAACTTATAAGATTAATAGAATTTCAAGTAGGTGGAACTTTTGTTTCAAAAGCTCAACCAATAATTGATGATTGGTCATGGATGATTTGGGATTTATTAGAAATAACACAGAAAACATTTTTTAGAAGAAAGAATTTTAGCAGCAAGAAAGAAAAAAGGCAATGTGGTGATGAAATAAAAGATACGATAGAAGTGTTACTTGATGAATTCGATGATAAAGCAGACAATATTAACGAAGATATTAATGATAATAATCTTGGAATTTCATTAATATGTATTGAGGGAAAGAGAAACACAACAGATAATTTAGGATAGCTTTAGATTAGATACTAGAGGCAGTGATATTCTTTGTCTGAAAGTTGTGAAGAACATATATAGTACCAAAAACCATCCGTTTTGGTACTATTTTTTTCTTTGCCAGATACTTACTTCTTATTATGAGGCTAGTGTGAGATACTGTTTTGTTATAGTTCTTTTTGCAACTTTTTTTATTTCCGCAAATTTTCTCCTCTTGCTCAGACTACTTTTGTCTTACTCTCGCGATAGTTTTGCATCGTGGAAGTAAGACAAATTGTTTTAGTACCTTTAATAAATAGGAGGAATAGAAATGAACCTTTTGGAAGGATTGAAAATTATCTGGAGTAATCCTGAGATGCGCAAGACGGCAATCAAGGGTGTTGCGGCGGTGGCTGCTAGTGGTGTGGCAGGGTATGCCGTTGGCAGGGCACTAAGTGGTAAGAACAAGCACTATGAGGGGGAGTTCCCTGCTGGCACGGAGCTGACAATCATTGATGGCAATGTGTATCATAAGTACCCCGACGGGCGTTTGATTCCCTATCTTCTGAAGGATGATGAGGACTACGATGAGTGTGATGCGTATGAGGAGCCCGACGATATCATATATATAAAGGGCAGGCCATACGTGATGGATAATCGGGGACACTATGTTCCGGTGAGGATGCCGAGTAGGGGGAAACGGAGGAGGAGATAGCCTGCGAATTATATCTATCAACGATGACGATGACGATAACCTATTAAAGGCATTTCGATCAGGACAGACGCACCAGAAATATCTACAAAGACTATCTATTTACTGTCATAGAATCAATTAATTATTTCACGCGAATCTCGCAAATCTCGCAGAAGGCGCGTCGCTTCGCCCGCGCTTGTCGGCTTTGCCGAGTGTTTTCAGCCGGATGGCACACACAAGCATTAGCGCGTGTGATTCGCGAGATTCGCGAGATCTGCGTGGAATTCAAATATTTATGCAGGAATATCTTGACACATCAGCCCTGGATTTCAATATGTCTATGTCCTGTTATATTTGTGTAGATTCGTGCCCATTTGTGGAAAATATAAGTGAAACGTAAAAAGTAAATAAAGTATGAGTAATATGGAAAAGTATCAGAAGAACGAGAGTATGTATAAGTCTAATGAGTCGATATTGGATTGGGTAATGGGAGCAGTGAAATGGTTGGGATACTGGGCTCTGGTGGTGTACTATGCCCTGCAGTCGCCCACATTGTCGGCAAAGGATAAGGCAAAGATTGTTGGGGCATTGGCCTACCTCATCTTGCCGGTGGACCTTATCCCTGATGCTATCCCTGTGGTGGGCATCATTGATGATGCTGCTATACTGTGGGCAATATTCAAATTGCTGGTGGTGATTGATGAGGAGGTCAAGCGCAAGGCGAGGGAGAGGGTGCGCCAGTGGTTTGATTAATTAGGAGTTAGGAAGGTTCGTGCCAGTGAGCAAGAGTCAAGCTTGATTGAAACTCTTACTGCGAACGCAGCCGAAGCTCAACAACGGAGTTGTTAATTATGAGTTATCTTCCGGATGGCTCTCTAAACTCTAAACACTAAACTCTAAACTGATGTATTGCCCACAGATGGCACGGATATTTACGGATACACTTTTTTCTTCAATCGCTTGTGTAATTAAATGCTATTTTGTAATTTTGTGAACTGATAATTGCATAATTGATAATTATGAGTTCACAGAATAGTCTATTGGTGGAGATTTTGAGGAGTAGCCGAACTGTTTTTACCCCTCAGTCCTTATTGTTGATTGATAGCAAGATAAGTGCATCGGCTTTGGCTGTCAAGATGCACCGGTATACCCATCAGGGAGTGCTGTTGAATCCTCGAAGGGGAATCTATGCCAAACAAGGTTATAATGTTGAAGAGATGGCATGCAGCCTATTCCGCCCCTCATATATCTCGCTTGAATATGTGCTGCAACGTGCAGGAGTGGTGTTTCAATATGATTCGACGATAACATCGGTGAGCTACTTGTCGCGTACGATAGATGTTGATGGACACAGCTATTCGTTCCGTAAGATTAATTACGAACTATGGGCTGGAATGGAGGGGATTGTTACTAAAGATAATATCAATATTGCTACACCCGAGCGAGCTTTTCTTGATATGCTCTATCTGAGTAACGGCAACTGCTATTTCGATAATTTGCGCCCCCTTGATAAGAAAAAGGTGCTTAAGTTGTTGCCTAACTATAATTCATCGGTGCTTGCCGAACGTGTATACAATTTGCTTGGACTATAGCGTATGAACAAGGATAAACATAAACTGTACATGGCCCAGATCTTGGGACTAATCTTCCGTGACAAGGACTTGTGCCGCCTGCTGGCATTCAAGGGTGGGACTGCACTGATGTTCTTCCACAATCTGCCCCGTTTCTCTACCGATCTGGACTTCAACTTGCTTGACCCAACCAAAGAGCGTGAGGTCTTTGTTAAGGTTCGTGGCATACTGCAGCGTTTTGGTACGATAGATGATGAGGCTATCAAGCATTATGGTATTCTGCTTGTGCTCAATTATGGGAAGGGCGAACGTATGCTGAAGGTAGAAATATCGAATCGGCAGTATGATAATCATTATGAGATACGCAACCTGGCCGGAACAGATATACGCGTGATGAAAATGCCCGATATGTTTGCGCACAAACTATGTGCAATGGGGGAACGAATTTCTCCGCGTGATGTCTTTGACTGCTGGTTCTTCTTGAACAATCACACTGAAATCAATGAGCAGATTGTGATAGAGCGTACAGGGATGGGGGTGAGTGATTATGCTCTTGCCTGTGTGGAGAAGTTGCGTGCTGCTAGTCCGAAAATGCTTATGCAGGGTTTGGGTGAAGTAATTGATAATAAAACAAAAGTTTTTGTACGCTCCAAACTGATAGAGGAGACTGCAACAGCTCTCGAGCTATTCGCTGCTATTCCTTTAATTGCAACTGAGGAATGATGGAAATTCTCTTAAGACTAAGTTAATATGCCGCCCACGGATGACACGGATTATCTATCAACGATGGCGATAACGAAGACGATAACCTATAGGCACTATCGTGCTGATGAATTAAAGTCAACAGATGTAACTTAATGTTCTCCAAGATGCCTCGTGTCATGTTGAACGAAGTGAAACATCTCAAAATGTCCCTGCGCGAGATCCTTCCGTCGCTTCGCTTTGTCAGGATGACACTCGCGGAATTATTGCTTAAATATATACCTGTATTATTGCATCTTTAGGCAACCAATAAGATTGCCTTTGGCCCCGTTGGGCGGCGAACTTCGTTTCGTGGTCATCCGTGTAATTCGTGGGAGAAAATGAGTTTTGCTTTTTTAGCGTAGGTGTCGGTAGATGAGAAAAGCAGTGGCTTTTCAACGAAAACGATAACGTTGACGTTGACAAAATAGTGTTCTCCTGTTTTAGACTAAGGTATCGGTTTTTAGCTGTAACATACTGTATATATTATATTTATCGACCGACACCCCTGTTGCGGGGTGTCGGTGGGTGTGGAGTGTAGCATAATGTCAGCATTTTGTCTGTTTGGGTAGCAAAACGTCAGATTTCTGGAGGCCGAAAAAGGCGGTTTTTGAATTGCATACATGCAATTTCCAAATTGGACAAAGAGAATTTTTCTATTGCAAGGCTCTGACATTTTGATCAGAGCCTTGCAATAACTCCTTTGGGAAGATAAACCTTCCGTCGTCGCAACCGACGCTAATGCTCCGCGTCGGCTAACATTTTGATCAGAGCCTTGCAATATTTTTATACTAACTACAGGGCTGACGCATAAGAATACTCTCGCATAAATAATTGAACTTCACGCGAATCTCGCGAATCTCACGAATCACACGCGCTAATGCTTGTGTGTGCCATCCGGCTGCAATAAGCAGCAAGCTGCACTCTTCGAGGTGAAACGTTTTTTTATTTTTGGCCTGGCAAGGCGTAAGGAGTTTCTTCTGTAGGTGTAAGGAATTCGGCGAGTAGGTGAAAAAAATGTTGCTTGCACATGCTGCAACATGACCGATACCCCGCAACGGGGGTGTCGGTCGATAACTGGCAATATGATAGCGTGTTATGGGCGATTACCGATACCTTGACCGAAAACGGGTAAACATGTTGGTTCTTCGTCAATTTAGGGGCAAGTTGTAGCCTCTTCCATAGTTCGCATGCAATACTTTCGCCCTCAATAAATTAATCCCAGCCCTGTTGAACATACTTCTCTTAATACCTTTGATTTTATTGACCGTTCCTTCCATC
>JAZNYG010000042.1:0-11378 GCA_045594245.1 Bacteroidaceae bacterium | reverse complement strand
TCGTTGATTATGCCCTTGGCAACCTCAAGTGTGAGCATATACTCCTCGCAAGAGTTGAGCAAAATAGATAAGTCTGCTTTATTGTTCTTGCTATTGATAAGCTAACTTTGATGGTCGCTCAGCGTTGGATTCATATCGTATGCAGGCGATAGTGTCCAGCCCCTAGCCGTGAGTAAGAATCCGTGATTACGGAAATGGTCGTTGCTATTGCCTACGCAGATATTGAATGCCACTCGGCGGAATAACTCTCGCAAGTTCACATCAACATCGGTACAACCGCTAATGATAAAATCAACAATGTCAATATATCCGTGTCCTGTTGTAGCGTTGTCACCATCATTTAACCCGAGTAGTGTCATTGCCGATGCAAAATGTATTCTCTTACCATCCTCTGTTCTATCAAAACGACGAGAAAGGAGCGTATGATGCTTGTCGTTTATTTCAAGCACCTTTGAAGTCGGAGGCCAAGCGGTCTTAGGAAGACAAGAGAGACTAACAACTCCTTGGCTCACAGAACGACATGGCTACGATCCGACTTTAAACGATAAGCATCACACGCTTCTTTCTCGTCGCTTTGATAGAACAGAGGATGGTAAGAGAATACATTTTGCATCGGCAATGACACTACTCGGGTTAAATGATGGCGATAACGCTACAACAGGACACGGATATATTGACATTGTTGATTTTATCATTAGCGGCTGTACCGATGTTGATACAAACTTGCGAGAACTATTCCGCCGAGTTGCATTCAATATATGCGTAGGCAACAGCGACGACCATTTCCGTAACCACGGTTTTCTGCTCACTGCAAAAGGGTGGACACTATCGCCTGCATATGATATGAACCCAACGCTGAATGACCATCAAAGTTTGCTAATTAACAGCAAGACCAACAAAGCAGATTTGTCAATTCTGCTTGACTCGTGTGAGGAGTATATGCTCACACCAGAGGTTGCAACGGGTATCATCAACGAAGTTGTAACGGCTGTCAAGGATTGGCGAGTATTAGCAAATAGATTAGGTATTGCCAAGCGAGAAATGAGTTTGTTTGAAGATGTATTTGACAGTAGATGCACAAATAATGAAAACTAAAAGCGAGTTGGTATAATGAAACATTTAGTGCAAAAAATATACGAGTTTTTCTATGATAATCCGAGTTTAGAAAAACACAAAACATTGTCTGATTTTTTAGACACATTACCAGAGCGTTTCGTTCAAGACTTAGCGCCATAGGCATCAGGGCATCTCCATACCCACAAAATCCACAGAAGGTTTTCGAAGAATAGGCGTAATTAAGCGATGATACAGAGATTTTTCGCTACGCTCAAAATGACATAATGGAAAATTGTAAATGGTAAATCGTTGAATTGTAAATTCGCCCTACTCCGAAGGCCTTCTGTGGATTTATCTTCGAACAACCCTTATGAGTTTTGTTGGTTAATCAAGTTCACCACCATCCTTAACCAAGCGGATACTCAAAGACATTCATTATGATAATGTCATTGTCGAGGGTGTGGGTATTATTCCTATTGTCGTTGTGAAAGAAACACCGCTTATTTGCACCATTCCATAAAATCCAACTTTATTAGAGGCCATGCCTTACTACGCAGACAATTAGGCTCTGGGTCAGTATCGGCAAGTGAGAAGTTAGTTAGACCAAGAAGTAGTTCTTCACGAGTGTGATTGTATGGGTAACGCTCTGCATAAAGGGTGAGCATCTCAGCGATTGCGTATTTATCGTGCAGCTCATGTAAATCCCAAAAGTCCTTTTTGCGACCTTTACGTCCAATGACGTCTAATTTCATGGCGATGATATCTTCGATAGATGCAATGCGTATGTTATCAATAGCCTTGATGGGGCGTATAAATGGGTCGGTATAGAAAAGGTCGAGTTTGATAGAATCGAAAGCACTATTACCAATGATATAGGAGGCTCCCATGCCTACAATATCACCACAGTCGCCTTGGCAATAGGGAAACATGCTGCGCAACTTGGATTGGATGGCATGAAAATCGAGCGAACCATATGGTGCGTCAGTAAATAGATCTATATCAATAGATATGCGATGCCCTAACTGCAAACTAAGCGATGTCCCTCCCACCAAGCAAAAAGGGGTAAGCTCGGGCTGCGCCATCAGTTGAGAGAGGATGTCGCGTAGTAGGGGAGATACCGTATTGTAGTGTAGTTTCTTAGACATGGTAGAGATATTTGCTCATGTTTTCCTTTAGCGCTGTGCTATGCATAGAGTCGCATTCGCTCAGTGTCTCACGTATCGTATCGGTACCATAGAAGCGGATGGCCTCAAGGATTTCGCCCTCGATGCCCCGCTCAAAGATGCGCTGTATGGCATAACGGCGATTGTTAGTCCAATCAATGCGGTCTATAGTGGTGTCCCAAAATAGGGCTGGACGAAATTTGCTGAGATCGGGATGATGTTGCGAGGCTTGCTTGCGTTTCTCCTGCTCTATCTCAAAAAATACTTGCAATTGCATGAGCAGTCCTTCATCTAACTGCAAGTTACGCTCAATGCGTAGCGACAGCGGTGTATTCATAGCACGTTTGCCACGGATGATGGCACTGAGCGTTTGAGGATGCTCGCCAACGGCAAGGGCAAGTTCCTTGCTCTTGAGACTCCGACGGCGCAGTTCTCTATCAAGAAACTGTCCTGGATGTATGCCTTTAAGTATGGTCAACCGCTCATTCATGCCGCAAAAATAAACATTTTTGTTTATAATGACAATAAATCTCAAGCTTTTGTTTTAGATTGATGGATTAGTTGTGTCTTATCCTTGCCCCCTTTAATCTGCCTTGCATCTTTTAATTAGGCTGCGACTCGGAAACGAAGTTCGACGCCCGAAGATAAAAATTGAAGGGGCTGAAAATAGATTTGCGTTTTCTCTCGCCTGACACTAATTTTTCCACCCAATCCCAAAGGCGCCGACGCTATCATACCGCGTCGGATCCATACATGCGGGTGCGCATCTCTTTGATTAGGTCGCTGGTGATGTATTCGTCATATTCCATCATCTTGTCGATGATGCCATTCGGAGTCAGCTCGATGATGCGGTTGGCAACGGTCTGAATAAACTCGTGGTCGTGACTGCTGAAGAGGATATTGCCTTTATACAGTTTCAGATTGTTGTTGAATGCCTGGATGCTCTCGAGGTCGAGGTGGTTGGTTGGGGTATCGAGGATAAGGCAGTTGGCATTCTTCAGCTGCATGCGGGCAATCATGCAACGCATCTTCTCGCCACCGGAGAGGACATTGGCTTTCTTCAGGACCTCCTCACCACTGAAGAGCATACGGCCAAGGAAACTCTTGAAGTACACTTCGTTGCCTTCGCCAAACTGGCTGAGCCAATCTACGAGGTTGAGGTCGGTGTCGAAGAACTCAGTATTGTCGAGGGGCAGGTAGGCGGTGGTGATGGTTACTCCCCAGTTGAATTTGCCGGCATGGGGCTTGCGGTTGCCATTGATGATCTCGAAGAAGGCTGTCATGGCACGTGGGTCACGGCTGAGGAACACGATCTTGTCGCCCTTCTCCACATTGAGGTTTACATCGCTGAAGAGCACGGTACCATCCTCCATCTCGGCACGTAGCCCGCTGACCTCGAGGATATGATTGCCCGGCTCGCGCTCGGGAGTAAAGATAATGCCGGGATACTTGCGCGATGAGGGTTGGATATCCTCGACGTTGAGCTTCTCCAGCATCTTCTTACGGCTGGTGGTCTGCTTGCTCTTGGCCACATTGGCACTGAATCGGCGGATAAACTCTTCCAGTTCCTTGCGCTTCTCCTCGGCCTTGGTCTTTTGATTTTGTGCCTGACGGAGGGCGAGCTGAGAGCTCTCGTACCAGAAGCTATAGTTGCCGGCAAAGATGCTCACCTTGCCAAAGTCGATGTCCACAGTGTGGGTACACACAGAGTCGAGGAAGTGGCGGTCATGGCTCACCACCAATACGGTGTGCTCGAAATTGCTCAAATACTCCTCGAGCCAGGTTACAGTCTCCATGTCGAGGTCATTGGTGGGCTCGTCGAGAAGCAGGTTGTCGGGGTTCCCGAAGAGGGCTTGGGCCAACATGACCCGCACCTTCTCCTTACCGCTCAGTTCGCTCATCAGCAGATGGTGCTTGTCCTCCTTGATGCCCAATCCGCTAAGCAGGGCAGCGGCATCGCTCTCGGCATTCCATCCTTCCAATTCGGCAAACCGCTCTTCCAGCTCGGCAGCTCTCAATCCGTCCTCATCACTAAAATCAGCTTTAGCATACAGGGCATCACGCTCGCTCATGATATCCCAAAGCACGGTGTGACCCTTCAGCACGGTGTTGAGTACCGTATATTGATCCCACTTGAAGTGGTCCTGGCTGAGCACCGAGAGACGCTCATCGGGGCCAAGGGTTACACTTCCCTTGGTGGGCTCCAAGTCGCCGCTTATAGCGCGCAGAAAGGTAGACTTGCCTGCTCCATTAGCGCCAATGACTCCGTAGATGTTGCCGTTGGTGAACTTTAGATTAACATCCTTGTATAATACTCTTTTACCAAACTGAATCGCTAAATCTGAAACTGTAATCATATTGCTATAACTTTATTCTTATTTACTATGCCATGCAAAGATAGCAAAAAATAGCGGTTCTATCTAACCTGACACAAACAAAAGAGGGGCACCCGATTTTAGGATGCCCCTCTATGATATAGCTACGCAATGATTAGAATAGCTTGTTGGGATATTCACCAGCGTCAACAAGTGACTGGATCTTGTCTACTGTAGCCTGACGGTCGGCAGCATAAGTAACGCCAAACCACTTGGCTGTGGTATCAAGAACCTCGCAGGTAGAACCGCTGTTGATGAGCTTGTCTACTACGAGCGGGATGAAGAACTCAGCCTTGGGCTTGTCGATATTCTCTTTCAAGAAGTCAACAAACTGCTCCTCAGAGTGCTTGAAGTAGTCGGGAGTGAAGCCCCAGAAGTTCATGGATACGGGTGTCTGCTCACCTACACCAATCCACTCACCATTCTCGTCCTTGTAGCAGATCTCACCGTCGACACGCATAATCTCGGTGCGCTCTACTACGTCGGTCAGCATACCGTTCTCGTTTGTAGCACATACGCCACGGGCTACGCTACCGTTCTCGCTGAGTGTGTTGCACACGCGGAAGCCTACCATGCTGTACTTGCCTGTACTGCCCTCGGGGAGCTCGCTGAGCCACTTGCCCATAACGGCAAAAGCATCGCGACCATAGAAGTCGTCGGCATTGATTACGGCAAAAGGCTCGTTGATAACATCCTTACCCATGAGTACGGCGTGGTTGGTACCCCAGGGCTTAACGCGCTCTTCGGGACAGGTGAAGCCTTCGGGAAGGTCGGTGATAGCCTGGAACACGAGTTCGGTAGGGATATGGCCCTCATACTTGCTCAATACCTTGTCGCGGAAGTCCTGCTCGAAGTCCTTACGGATAACGAATACGATCTTGCCGAATCCGCCACGGATAGCATCGAAAATAGAATAGTCCATGATGGTTTCGCCGTTAGGACCCAGTCCGTCGAGCTGTTTCAAACCACCGTAACGGCTGCCCATACCGGCTGCCAAAACAAATAATGTCGGTTTCATACGTTGTGATTTTTGGTTGTTTTTTTAAGTTGGTTATATAACGTGGTACAAACTTACAACTTTTTCTTGACTTAACGATATTTTAGAAGGAAAAATATCTCCTTAGGGGTCCGCATCGCCTTTTCTAAAACATTATTCGAGACTAAAATAGAAATCTTCATCAATTGTAGAGTCTGTTTGTAGTAATCCGTTAGGGATATCGACACAGCCGTTCATTCCACGATAGGGGAACATACGTCCTTTTACTATAAGTTGTCGGTGTAGATTTTCGGGATGCTCATATAGGTTGACAGCCTTGCATATGTAGGAGGTATCAGGAACGAGCTGTACGGCTATCATACAGGAAGAATCCTGCTCACCTATGCTGTCGGCCACCACCACATTAGTTTTTGCTGCACTTTTCATCTCAACAAGATCACGGTATATTTTACCATTGCTTGTCGTGTAGCCAATTATATAGCCTTTTATCCACACTTGTTTGTACTCATCCTCACTCTGCAGACGTATACCCTCGGCTATGCTTAGCGGATAGTCCTTGCTATTCTCCGGGATTGGGTCTTCCTTGGTTTCGTCATCGCCTTTGTTATCTTCTTCGTTCTCGTTGTCGTTTCCATTATCATCGTCCTCTTCGCCAAAAGAGAAATCGGCTATCTGCTTCAGACCCACCACAGAGAAATAGAGAGTAAGGTTGCCCTGTACACTCACCTTACGATGATAATTCTCGGGATTGTCATAGAGGTTCAGCGCATCACGCTCGGCCGAACCGTTGGGCAGCTCCACAGGCAGGCAATAGAGGTAATCATATTCTGCACCCGTAGGAAAGGTATCGGCCAAGAGAATATTGCTGCTGGTAGTTGCCTCAGAAGTAAAGTTGCATCCGTTAGCCATAGAGCCCTTTACGCAACCAACCATATATCCTGCGACCCACACTTCACGCCCCCGCTTCAAAGTGAGTGCTTCGCCCACCGAATAGGGCGAGGCGTAAGTGCCTTCGTGAATGATGGGCACCGAGTCGGGAATATGCACATCGCCCCCTTGCTGAGTTGGTTCCTCCTCATCAATTATTACAGGGCCCGTACAAGCTGCCAATAGACCTATGCAACACGACACAACGGTTTTGCAAAACAGACTTTTCATAATCAGTGCGAAGTAACGAATTATTTATTTGAATTGCAAATTTAAAGATTGTTTTACCTCTTTAATATAGGTATTTAGGAAAAATAGTTATAAATTTGCAACGGAATAATGTTTGTATAACAATATAAATCTAAACAAAATGATTAATTACAAAGATTTAGGCCTTGTAAACACCCGTGATATGTTTGCAAGAGCAATCAAGGGCGGCTATGCTATCCCTGCTTTCAACTTCAACAACATGGAGCAGCTCCAGGCTATCGTTCAGGCTGCTGTTGAGACCAAGTCTCCGGTAATCCTCCAGGTATCTAAGGGCGCTCGTGCATACGCTAACCAGACTCTTCTCCGCTACATGGCTGAGGGTGCTGTAGAGTATGCCAAGGAGCTCGGTTGCGAGCATCCCGAGATCGTGCTTCACCTCGACCACGGTGACAGCTTCGAGACTTGCAAGTCTTGCATCGACATGGGCTTCTCTTCAGTGATGATCGACGGCTCACACCTCCCCTACGAGGAGAACGTAGCTCTCACCAAGAAGGTTGTTGAGTATGCACACCAGTTTGACGTAACCGTTGAGGGTGAGCTCGGTGTATTGGCAGGCGTTGAAGACGACGTAGTAGCTGAGCACCACACATACACTCGTCCCGAAGAGGTTGTTGACTTCGTTACCCGCACAGGTTGCGACAGCTTGGCTATCTCAATCGGTACATCACACGGTGCCAACAAGTTCAAGCCCGAGCAGTGCACTGTAAACGAAGAGGGTATCCTCGTTCCTCCTCCATTGGCATTCGACGTACTCGAAGGTGTAGAGAAGGAGCTCCCCGGATTCCCCATCGTACTCCACGGTTCTTCTTCAGTACCCCAGGATGAGGTGAAGACCATCAACACCTTCGGTGGTGCATTGAAGGATGCTATCGGTATCCCCGAAGAGGAGTTGCGCAAGGCTTCTAAGTCTGCTGTTTGCAAGATCAACATCGACTCTGACAGCCGTCTTGCCATGACCGCTGCTATCCGCAAGGTATTCGTTGAGAAGCCCGCTGAGTTTGACCCCCGCAAGTACCTCGGCCCCGCTCGCGACAACATGAAGAAGCTCTACATGCACAAGATTGTGAATGTATTGGGCTCTGACAACAAGCTCGCCGAGTAATACTCAGTAGCATAAAGAGACAATAAGGATAGGGTAACCCTCGTGGGTTGCCCTATTTTTATTTATATGCACGATTGTTTTTCCAAAGATAATCATTACATTTGCATAATACTAACACACATACCATACATTATGAAAAGATACTTGATAGGCTACGATATAGGTAGCTCGTCCGTGAAAGCCAGCCTTGTAGAAGTAGAGAACGGGCAATGTGCCGCATCGGCCTTCTACCCCAAATCCGAAGCACCCATCACTGCTATCCAATCAGGATGGGCAGAGCAAGACCCTGAAAGCTGGTGGCAATACTTGAAGCTGGCAACCGCCGATATACTATCTGCCGTACACGCCAAAGGGGATGAGATTGCTGCTATCGGCATATCCTATCAAATGCACGGACTGGTGTGCGTGGACAAGCAGGGAAATCCTCTGCGCCCCTCCATCATCTGGTGCGACTCACGGGCCGTACCCTACGGAGAGCAAGCATTCAAGAGCATTGGTGAAAAGCAGTGCTTAGCCCATCTGCTCAACTCACCGGGCAACTTCACCGCCTCCAAGCTCGCTTGGGTCAAGGACAATGAGCCGGACCTATACGAGAAGATTGACAAGATTATGCTCCCCGGCGACTACATTGCCCTGAGACTCACGGGCGAGGCGTGCACTACCGTGTCGGGACTTTCGGAAGGCATCTTCTGGGACTTCAAGGAGGGGTGCCTCTCTGCCGATGTGATGCGTCATTACGGTTTCGATTCATCACTGATTCCTACCATACGACCTACCTTTGCACCGCAAGGTGAGCTTACGGCAGCCGCAGCGGCCGAATTGGGACTCGCAGCAGGCACTCCCGTGACCTACCGTGCAGGTGACCAGCCAAACAATGCGCTATCGCTCGGCGTACTCAACCCCGGAGAGATAGCCTCAACGGCAGGTACCTCGGGCGTAGTGTATGGTGTATTGGGCAACGTCAACTACGACCCCTTATCACGTGTCAACACCTTCGCTCACGTCAACCATACTGCAGAACAGGTACGCTTAGGTGTGCTCCTCTGCATCAACGGTACAGGTATCCTCAACTCATGGATCAGGCGCAATATGCTGTCTGAAGGAGTATCCTATGCTGCCATGAACGATATAGCCGCCACAGTACCCATTGGTGCCAACGGGCTGAGCATACTGCCCTTTGGCAATGGTGCAGAGCGCGTACTCGAGAACAGCGCACCCGGATGCAGTATCCACGGGCTCAACTTCAACACCCATCACCAAGCGCACCTGCTACGAGCAGCACAAGAGGGTATCGTATTCTCTTTCAAATATGGTATAGAGATTATGGAACAGATGGGCATGGAGGTAAGCCAAATACATGCCGGACATGCCAACATGTTCCTCAGTCCCCTATTCCGCCAAACCTTAGCCAATGTGACTGGAGCCACTATCGAGCTCCATGATACCGACGGCTCTGTAGGAGCGGCCAAGGGAGCAGGCATCGGAGCTGGTATATACCAAACTAAGGAGGAAGCCTTTGCCTCACTCCAGAAACTGGCAGTCATCGAACCCAAGGCGGATGAAGTGAATGCTACCGCCAAGGCTTATGAGCGTTGGAAGAGTTTTATATAGACACACCAGTCTATACATTTAAAATGATAAGAGAGGACGAAAAAATTCATCCTCTCTTATTGTTATGTATCAAAGCTTAGATACCCAGCGACTTCTTCATAGCCTCAATCTTGACTGCAGCCTTGGCATCGGCCTCGGCATAGTCGGCACGGCTGGCCATGGTACCCTTGGCTTCCATGTAGAACTTGATCTTGGGCTCTGTGCCTGAGGGGCGTACCGATACCTTGTCTCCTTCGGCGGTGAAGTATTGCAGTACGTTGGATGTCTCAGGCATCTCAAGTTTGGTCACGTTGCCTTCGGCATCGCGGGCCTCGAGGGTCTTGTAGTCCTTGCTGCATACGATGGGGATGCCGGCCATCTCTCGGGGAGGATTGGCGCGGAAGTTCTCCATCATCTGCTTGATTTCGTCGGCGCCGCTCTTACCGGGCTTCACTACGCTCACGGCTACCTCCTTGGAGAATCCGTATTCCACGTAGATGTCCATGAGCAACTCGTAGAGGGTCTTGCCATTGTCCTTGGCCCATGCAGCCACCTCGGCAATCAGGCAGCATGCCGACACGGCATCCTTGTCGCGGCAGAAGTCCTCGGCGAGGAAGCCGTAGCTCTCTTCACCACCACCGATGTAGGTCTTCTTGCCTTCGCGCAGACGGATCTCGCGGGCAATCCACTTGAAGCCGGTGTAGCAGTCGAGCATCTCGAGGTTGTTCTTCTCGGCAATCTCCTTGATGACCTCGGTAGTCACGATGGTCTTCACCACAAACTCGTTGCCGGTCATCTTGCCCAGCTTGGTATATTGGGTGATGATGTAGTAGAGATACATCATACAGGTCTGGTTACCATTGATGAGTACCCACTCGCCCTTGTCGTCCTTGCAGGCAATACCTACGCGATCGGCATCGGGGTCAGAGGCCATCACGAGGTCGGCATCAAGCTGCTTGGCGAGGTTGAGTGCCATGGTGAGCGCTTCGGGGTTCTCAGGGTTGGGAGAGATGACGGTGGGGAAGTTGCCATCCTTAATCATCTGCTCGGCTACGCAGTTCACGTTGGTGAAGCCCCAGTCGGCCAAGGCAGAGGGGATGAGCACACGGCCGCAGCCATGGATGGGAGTATACACGATCTTGAGGTCAGCATGACGCTTTACTACCTCGGGGTCGATCATCACGGTGTGTACAGCATCGAGGAATGGCTTGTCTACATCCTCACCGATGATTTGGATAAGGTCTTTGTTGCCCTGGAACTTGATGTCGGTAGCCTTCACCTTGTTCACCTCGTCGATGATGCCTTTGTCGTGGGGAGCGAGCACCTGTGCGCCATCGTCCCAGTAGGCCTTGTAGCCGTTATACTCGCGGGGGTTGTGGCTGGCAGTGATGTTGACACCGCTCTGACAACCGAGGTAGCGGATGGCGAATGAGATTTCGGGTGTGGGACGAAGGTCCTCAAAGAGGTATACCTTGATGCCGTTGGCCGAGAAGATATCGGCTACGGTCTCTGCAAACAGACGACTATTGTTGCGACAGTCATGACCTACAACAACCGAAATTTGCTCCATACCAGCAAAATTCTTGTTGAGGTAATTGGCAAGGCCTTGAGTTGCTGCACCTACGGTATAGATATTCATACGGTTGCTACCAACGCCCATGATACCGCGCAATCCACCTGTACCAAACTCGAGATCCTGATAGAAAGAGTCTACAAGCTCTGTCTTGTCGTCCTTCTCGAGCATAGCCTTCACTTCTGCTTGAGTAGCAGCATCGTAAGCCGGAGTTAGCCATTCATTGGCTTTCTCGGTCACCTGTTTCAAAAGTTCCTGATCCATTGTTTTGATTATTTAGAGTGTGATTTGATTCCTATTATATATGAAACTAACGACAAAGATA
>JAZNYG010000041.1:0-7487 GCA_045594245.1 Bacteroidaceae bacterium | reverse complement strand
CTATAGTCAGTAAAATGACATTAAAAGGCATTCAGGTGGTTATAGTGTCGGGGTTCCACCTCTTCCCATTCCGAACAGAGAAGTTAAGCCCGACCGCGCCGATGGTACTGCGCAAGTGGGAGAGTAGGTAGCCGCCGTTTTTGAGAGAGGGGAGTCATCCAACAGGGTGACTCCCCTCGATGTTTTTAAATACCTCAAAGCGCCCAATTAACCTTCTCCCAGTCTGGAAGGCCGGTTAATTGGACGCTTGTGAATAGAAAATGTAATATAATCAGTCGGTAAGTGCTTGCCAACCTTGAGCCTTAAACTCCATTTCGCCACCATCACGTGTAATAAGCATACAGCCTAATTCTGGTTTTGTTATGTGGCCAATGAGTCGTATGTCTTTGATTTGGCTTACTTTGTCATAGTCTGCTAAAGGTACCGTAAATAGTAGTTCATAGTCTTCGCCACCGTTGAGAGCACAAGTGGTGACATTCATGTTCAGTTCCTCAGCCATAACCGCTGTTTGGTAGTCCATTGGTATATGTTCTTCGTATACGCGACATCCGGTACCACTCTGTTTACAGATGTGCAATAGTTCAGATGAGAGTCCATCTGATATGTCCATCATTGCTGTGGGCTGTATACCAGCTTCGTCTAGTGCGCGGATGATATCTCCTCTCGCTTCGGGTTTGAGCTGACGCTCAAGCAGGTATTCTTTTCCTGCAAAGTCTGGTTGTGCATCGTTCTCACCCATGAATACACTCTTTTCTCTTTCCAGTAGCTGTAGTCCCATATAGGCTGCTCCAAGATTACCGGATACGCATATGAGGTCTGTTTCATGAGCTCCATTACGATAAACGATTTTTTCTTTGGGAGCATCACCAATTGCTGTAATACTGATGGCTAGACCTGTTAGTGAGGAGGTCGTATCGCCACCGACAATGTCTACATGGTGAGCCTCGCAAGCGAGTCGCATACCAGTATATAGTTCTTCCATGTCTTCTATACTGAACCGTTTGCTGATAGCGAGTGACACCGTTATCTGTCTCGGAGTACCGTTCATAGCATAGATGTCTGAGAGGTTTACCATCACAGCCTTGTAACCAAGGTGCTTGAGTGGTACGTAGATTAGGTCGAAGTGTACGCCCTCCATCAGAAGGTCTGTGGTAACAAGTACCTGTTTGTTGGGATATTCCAATACGGCGCAATCGTCGCCGATTCCGTATATTGAAGAGCTGTTCTCCAACTTGATTTCTTCGGTGAGATGGCGGATAAGGCCGAATTCGCCGAGCGTAGAGATGGGAGTCTTGTTCATAGCGTTTTATTTGGAGGAAGTTCTGGAGTCGTCTGTATTCCCAGGTTCCCTTATTCTTATGCTCTATTAATCAATTCGCGCATAATCTCTGTCATAAATGGCTGTGCTTTGTCGGCAGCTGCCTGTACTTCTTCATGAGTGACTTCTACAATCTTACCTTCCACACCAAGATCTGTAATCACAGACATGCCGAACACGCGTATACCGCAGTGCTTGGCTACGATTACTTCTGGTACAGTACTCATGCCCACGGCGTCGCCACCAAAGATGCGGTAGAGCTTATACTCGGCAGGAGTCTCAAATGTGGGGCCACTGACTCCTACATATATACCTTCGACCACACGAATGCTTTTTTCGGTTGCAATCTCTTTGGCTTGTGCTATAAGGTTGTGGTTATATGCTTCGCTCATGTCAGGGAAGCGTGGCCCGTAGTCGATATTCTTTCCGCGTAGTGGGTGCTCTGGGAAGTGGTTGATGTGGTCGGTGATAATCATCAGATCGCCAATTTCGAAGTCAGGGTTCATACCACCTGCAGCATTGGATACGAAGAGTGTCTTGATACCCAGTTCGCGCATCACACGTACGGGGAAAGTAACCTCTTTCATCGAATAGCCTTCGTAGTAGTGAAAACGGCCTTGCATGGCCATAATGTCTTTGTTCCCTAGCTTGCCGAAGATTAGTTTACCGCTGTGCCCTTCAACGGTAGAGATGGGAAAATTGGGGATTTCTTCGTATTTGATTTCGTATTTCTCGGTTATCTCGTTTACAAGACTACCTAATCCTGTGCCAAGGATGATGGCTGTCTCAGGGCTTGTGTGCATTCGTTCTCTGATGAATGATGCGGTTTCTTGAATTTTTGTTAACATAGTCGATGATGAATTTATTGAACGATTCTTTTTGGTCTTGCAAGAATTCCACTTTGATGGGTAGTATATAGAGATTGTCCCTAAGGGATTCGTCAAGTTCGTATACGGCAAGTCGAGCAGCATCCTTCTCTGTTGTAATAATCAGCTTAGGGGAGGTGTCGATGCTGTCAAACTTTTTTTTGATGGTCAAAAGTTCAGAATGGGTAAATTGATGATGATCTCCATACTCCAAGTGGGTGATATGGCTGGTATACTCGTGTAGTTTTTCTACCAAAGGTGCTGGTGATGCAATGCCGGTAACGAGTAAGATGTGTGTGTCTGTTGTTATTGTTGATAGTGGCTTGCTTTTATTGTTTTCTGCGAAGGCTTTTAGTTCACCATATACGAATGTGGTGAAATAGAGCCGTTGATACGGTCGTAGCTCTAGATTCTTGGCCGCGATACGAAAATCAATAGGCTTGATGTCGTTCGGACATTTGGTGACTATGACTATATGCGCTCGATGGATACTTGAAGCGGGCTCGCGTAGCATTCCAGTAGGCATGAGCGCGTCTTCATAGATAGGACGGTTGTAGTCTATCAAAACGATGTTGATGCCAGGTGTTACATACCGATGTTGGAATGCATCATCGAGGAATATGACTTCGGAGTCTTTCGAAACATTGTTGTCGCACAGATGGTGTATTCCTCTTCGGCGGTTGCCATCTACGGCAACGTGTATGTCGGGATATTTCTGCTTGATCTGGTATGGTTCATCACCTATTTCATTCGAGGTGCTATTGGGTGTCGCTAAGCGGTAGCCAGATGTCTTTCGTTTGTAGCCACGACTTAGCAGTGCTACCTTATGCTTTTCCCTTAATAACTCGATAAGGTACTCGGTATGAGGAGTTTTTCCCGTGCCTCCTACGGTGAGGTTCCCCACAGAGATAATGGGTATGTCAAACTCTTCGGAAGAAAGAAACTTCCAATCGAAGAGTTTGTTCCTTATTCCTACTACAATTCCATATAAAAAAGTAGCAGGAGTAAGAATCCAATGTCTCTTGAGGGGGCCTTCACTCATAATATTAGTTTATTAAGTGAATGTTATAAGGCATGCGAGCTTGTAGATTGCTCATATTCTCCAGGTTATAGATTAGGTTGAGTTCGTCTTTGAATTGTCCTGCAACCTTTCCTATACGTGTTTCGATGTAGCTCTCTTTGGTTTGGTCCATAAACATAGCGAAAGCGCCCTTCTCCTCAGGATAACTGATGAGGGTGTAGCTGTCTATTCCCGCTTTTTGGGCTGCAATTTCCTTGGCAGTCTCTATATCGCCCAAAACATCAACCAATCCCAGTCCCATAGCCATCTCGCCAGTCCATACGCGGCCTTGTGCTACAGCTTCAATATCTGAGGTGCTCATGCCGCGACCATCGGCACAGCGCTTAACGAAGGTGGCATATCCTTGGTTGATATAACGCTGCATAATAGCACGCTCGTCGGCGTTGAAGGGGCGGCTCATGCTGCCAAAGTCGGCAAGTTTGTTGGTCTTTACTGTTTCGACATTCAGTTTCAGCTTGTCTGTGATTAGCTTGTGAGGGTTGGGGAACATACCGAAGATACCGATAGAACCAGTGATAGTGTTAGGTTGTGCGATGATGGTATCTGCTGCACAGGAGATGTAATAGCCACCCGAAGCTGCATAACCACCCATAGATACGATGACAGGCTTTTTCTCCTTTAGTTTGACTACTTCGTTCCATATTTGTTCTGAGGCAAAGGCACTTCCACCAGGTGAGTTTACACGAAGGATAACAGCCTTTACCGTCTCGTCATCACGTAGCTTGCGAAGGTCCATACATACTTTATTCCCTACGATTTCAGGTGCAGTCGTCATACCTGTTGACGGTACGTCCACAATTTGTCCTTCGGCATAGTACATGGCAATGATATTTCCGCTTTTGTCAAGGGGAACATTCTTTTGGATGTTCTTAACGTCTTTGAGCGACAATATGGGTAGGCGTTCTTTGTCTTCAATCTCCATTTTCTCCTTGAGATACGCCTTGGTGCCGTCCATATATAATAAGGTGTCGACAAGTCCTGCCGTAAGGCTAGCCTCTGCACCCTCAAATGCGATGTAGCGGTCGGCATACTCATTGAGTTGCTTGGCGCTGATACCGCGTGATAGTGATACCCCCTCCACCATGTTGTTCCAAATAGAGGTGATGTAGGCGGTAATCTGCTCGCGGTTTTCGTCGCTCATCTCCATCGAGGTATAAGGCTCAACGGCCGATTTGTAGGTGCCCACCTTGAATACCTCCATCTCTACGCCCAGTTGGGCGAGCAGGTCCTTGAAGTATATAGTCTGTGAAACCAGACCATGCCAATCAACCATACCTTGTGGGTTAAGGATCACCTTGTCGGCCACGCTACAGATATAGTAGTCAGACTCCGTGTAGTTGTCGCCATAAGCAACGATAAACTTACCGGTTTGCTTGAATCTCATGAGCTCATTACGTATCTCTTCTATGCTGGCAGGATCAGCCATGATACCTCCTGCCTCCAGATAGATACCTTTTATATATTCGTTCTCTGCTGCTTTCCGGATGCTGCCCAACACATCGTTAAGGCCAAGTGCAGTTTGCTCCTCCGACATGAGTGCGGCAAATGGATTGTCTACCATACGTTCTGTCACTTCCCCCTTCAGCTCCAGTTTGAAGATGCTGTTTTCGTCAACGGTAGTTGTTGTGTTGGATGAAGCTGCAATTCCAACGAGGGACACAATACTGAGAATTGTTACAATAATCGTGCATGCAATCAGACCTACAATGGTGGCCAATGTGTACTTTAGAAAATCTTTCATAATACCTATTTATAATATGCTTCTAGTGAATACCGTTACAAAGGTATGTTTTTGGATTGAATTCTCCTACGATACTGCCATTTTTTTGTGATAAAAATGGGGCTATAGCTGTGCTAGTGTAATACAAAATGTATAAAAAGTAACTTTTTTTGAAGAATAATCATGTTTTTTATGGCTGCAAGAAAAAAAATCAATACTTTTGTAGCCGAAAATGGTGCGAAATAGAGAAAATATTCGTAATTTGCACCCGTTTTCCAAGAAAGCATCCTAGAAAGATGCTATTGGAAAGGTGCTCGAGTGGTTGAAGAGGCACGCCTGGAAAGCGTGTATACGTCAAAAGCGTATCAGGGGTTCGAATCCCCTTCTTTCCGCATGTGAGATAAATGAATTTAGTATAATTATAACATTATTAATTAAAACGTAACACACAATGAAAAAGTTTTTTGCAGTAGTTGCAATGTTCGGAATCCTTTCAGTAGGATTGACACAGACTGTGGTTGCTCAAGATGCAGCAGCTCCACAAACAGAGACAGTAGATTCAGCAGCCGTTGATTCAGCTGCAGTAGAGGAACCCGCAGTAGAAGCTCCTGTGGCTGCCGTTGAGGAAGAGACTGGTGGTATGCATAAGGCTCTTAAGACAAAGTTTATCGAGGGTGATGCAAGCTTCATGTCATTGGTTGCTATCGCATTGGTTCTTGGTTTGGCTTTCTGTATCGAGCGTATCATCTACTTGAGCCTTGCTGAGGTGAACACCAAGAAGCTCATGGCTGCTATCGAGGCTGCTTTGGCTAAGGGTGATGTTGAGGGCGCTAAGGATATCTGCCGCAACACTCGCGGTCCTGTAGCTTCTATCTGCTATCAGGGTCTGTTGCGCATTGATGAGGGTATCGATGTTGTTGAGCGTTCAGTGGTTTCTTACGGTGGCGTTCAGTCTGCTGCTCTTGAGAAGAACTGCTCATGGGTAACTCTCTTCATCGCGATGGCTCCTTCACTCGGATTCTTGGGTACTGTAATCGGTATGGTTATGGCATTCGACGATATCCAGAAGGCTGGTGACATTAGCCCGACCGTTGTTGCTGGTGGTATGAAGGTGGCCTTGATTACTACTATCTTTGGTATTATTGTTGCTCTTGTACTTCAGATTTTCTACAACTTCATCCTTTCTAAGATTGAGGCTCTTACCACAGATATGGAAGACTCTTCTATCACACTCTTGGATTTGATCATGAAGTATAACTTGAAGAAGTAATAAACACGTTAACTGAGAATAACAATGAAAGCGAGTAAAATAGCGTCCATCGTATATTACGTGCTGATAGCACTCTCTGCAGTGGTATTGGTATTGTTCTTCTGCGTTGGATTTGGAAATATGGAGTCACTGCCTAGTGGCTACTATAAGTCACCTCAGTTTACAGACCTGCTTATGTATTGGATGTATGCACTGGTTGCTATCTGTGCCGTATGTACAATTGCTGGTGCTGTTACTGCAAAGGGTGGTAAGATTGAATCAAACATGCCGAAGTTTGGCAAGATTTTAGCTAAGGTTGGCTTGTGGTTGTTCCTTCCTGTTCTGGTAATCTCATGGTTCGTAGGCAGCAAGTCGCCTATCATGACTGGTACAGGTCTTTATGAAGATGCTTTCTGGTTGCAAGCAACAGATGCTATCATTTATACAATTTATGTATTGCTCGTTGTAACTGCAATCGCATTGATAGCAAGCTTGACAGGAATTTTCAAGAAGTAAGTCATAATTTATAGGAGATTTTAATTATGGCAAAGAAGAAAAGAAAAGTTCCTGGATTGAATGGTAGCTCACTGGCCGACATCTCGTTCATCCTGTTGATCTTCTTCTTGATTACAACATCAATGGATACGGATACCGGTTTGGTACGTCGTTTGCCCCAGCCGCCAGATCCAAATCAGCAAGAAGAGGATGTTAAGGTGAAGGGTAGAAATGTTCTGGTTGTATCAGTGAATATGAACAACGAGATTATGTACTACTATGGTGATGAAGCAAAGCGTGTAACAAGAATGGATGTTCAGCCTTCTGATTTGCGTGAGATTGCTAAAGAGTTTATTGCCAATCCCGAAAATAAGGAGAACATGCCTGAGTTCCACCCTGCTGATCCCCCTCTGCCACTTCTCGGTGCTTATCCGGTGACAAAGAATCATATCATCTCAGTGCAAACCGACCGCAGTACAAAGTATGACGTATACTTCCAGATTCAGAATGAGCTGATGGCGGCATACAATGAATTGCGTGATGAGTTCGCACGTGCGAAGTTCGGTAAGTTCTTCCGCGATTTGACAGAAGATGAGCGTTTAGCTGTAACAGGTGTTTATCCGATGAAGATTTCAGAGGCTGAACCCAAAAAGTATGGAGGAAACTAATCATGGGAAAATTTAATAAAGGTGGAAGCAAGGAAGTTCCTGAACTGAATACCTCGTCACTCCCTGACTTGATCTTCAGTATCCTGTTCT
>JAZNYG010000040.1:0-2530 GCA_045594245.1 Bacteroidaceae bacterium | reverse complement strand
CTGCACTACAAATTATCAATGAAATTAGGAATAACCCAAATGTAACTCTTTCTGAGATTGCAGAAAAGATTGGTATATCTCGCCGTTGGATTGCGACTAATATGAAGCATCTTCAAGATACAGGAGTTGTTAAAAGAGTTGGACCTAATAAAGGTGGTCATTGGGAAATTATAGGTAAATAGTAAAATTAAGATAAAGATGCTGTTAGGACAAAAGATAAAAGAACTAAGGTTAGAGAATGGTGTATTACAAAGACAATTAGCATCCCTTCTTGAGATTGACACTCCTATGTTTTCAAAAATTGAAAGAGGTGATAGACGTGCAAAACGCACACAAGTAATTCAAATTGCCAACTATTTCAATGTTGACGAAAAAGAACTTCTCACCCTTTGGGTAGCGGATAAAGTCCTCGACGCAGTAGAGGATGAGAATGAATTAAAGTCGGATGCTATTAAAGTTGCTCAGTCAATTCTATGCAATCATGAGAGCTTTCATGTAGAATAAATAATAACTCCCGACCTCGTAGAAGTCGGGAGTTATTACATAATGAATATAGAGTACGATTACATGTCTTCTAAGGAGAGGCAAGTGGTGTCAATCTTATATTTGAAGAACAGTTTGGTGCGGATGTCCTTATTTATCCAGTACACTTACCCGATAGCTGATTTCTTCCTTTATCTGCTGAGTCCATTGACCGTCGATGCCTGCCTTGTCTGCATAGTACTCAAATTTACTTACAGCCTCGAGGCATTTGTCTATGAGTGCATCGGCCCCTTTGATGTTGTAGTGTTTGGCCAGTTCAAGCAGGTCGCTTCGTTCAATATCGACATTCTTATTGTTGATGGTCATGCTATGGCGGTTCATATAGCCTGGTGCCGACAGGTCTACGGCAAAGGTGTAGTCGTATGCTGGGGCTATGTGCCAAGCCCCATCATCGGCCATTAGGAAACTGAAGTTCTTGTTATGGTCATCCACATTACCTCCCAGTACATTCATTGTCAACGATAGGAACAGCTGTTTCAGTTCTGAGGGGAGCACTCCAAGACGGCAAGCCACATCAAACAGCTCTTCGTAGCTGTTTGCCGTAGGCTTCATGGCGGCCAGAGTCTGTATATGCAGCTTCTTGCCGCCTTGACGGTCAAAGCGCTCGGTCATGAAATGGACTGCCCCGGAGCCCTCAGCGAGATAAGAAGGCATCATCTGCAAACCTGCTTCCTTGGCCATCAGATAATAGCTATATTCAATGCGTGTGGTGGGCACGCTTGAATGTTCGTCAAACTTGATAATCATCGGCACGAAACCCAGCTTTGGGGCTGCCACTTGTCCGGAGTAACATTCGTTTGTCTCCAAGTTGATGTTGATGATTGCTTTGGGTCTTCGACCTCCGGCTGACGTGCCCACCTTGAAAAGGCTTTCTATCATCAGGTCGGGGTGTAGCTCGGCCTTGAAATTCTTGGCCTCGGTCAATGCAGATTGGGCAAGCCTGTAGAGATCTGCAATCTCTACCTTGAACGGTTGCTCCAGATCCTCTGCTGCGGGGGGAAGGAACTCCAAGGCCCCCATACCTCTACGGCCGATATATGCCAAGCGGTCGAGAGCCGACAGGCTCCGTGTGCTTATGCCATGCGCCTTGGCCCACTCATTGAACACCCGATTTCCCCAATGGTCGGGTAACGAATCGGCTATGAAGGAGGGCAGGCCGCCAAACAGTTTGTCGCTATCGGCATACACCGGCAAACCATTCCTTACGGAGGGGCTGTTGATGGAGGCTCGCAATGGAGCGATATCGTATCCTGCATTCAGAAAGTCGCTGTCATAATAGAAGCAAATCTTCTCGGCATAGCGTTCCTTGTATGTCACGAGCGTGCCTACCTTGCGTCCCCACAAAAACACGTCAAGATTCTGTATCATCGCTGTTTCTCCTTACTCTTTTAGGGATAAACTTGTTTATTTGCTTCAATGCCATCGGGGGCATGGGGAGTTCGGGCAAGAGGTCTTCAAGACGCTGTTCCATACCGACTACGCGAAGGAGTGAGATGAAATTGTTGAGGGTGATGTTCTTGTTTACCCCTTGTTCCAGATGACAGATGGTGGTCAGGCCTACCCCCGACCTCTCGGCCATCTCTTTCTGGCTAATCCGCGCTGCAAGACGATACTCTTTCAGCCGCCTGCTGAGTAGCATGATTATGTCTTGATTTGTTGTGTAGACATCTTTACTCATATATCCATATATTGGTATTACGATGCAAATATAGCGATAAATATCTATAAATTGATATGTTCTCGTGCTTTTTTGTGTTATTTTAGTAAACCTACTGCTTTTCGGGTGATGGCTGTTGAGAAAAGCTGTGGCTTTTCAACGATAACGTTGACGTTGACGAAATGATGTTTGGTTCTTCGTCAATTTAGGGGCTATTAATTTCGCAAATTCTCCTCTTTATTTATCTGATATACAGATAATAAATTCATAAAACAATTGCAGGTGTCACTGTTTTTTTGTATCTTTATGTGTGAAAAAACCAACAAAAAA
>JAZNYG010000039.1:0-43619 GCA_045594245.1 Bacteroidaceae bacterium | reverse complement strand
ATCTTGCCATTATAGTGAGCAGTGGTTACTATGTGCTTCAATGGTATGGAGTATATCCACACTGATGATTGAGCCAATCCAACCTCATTTCTCAGATACAAGCAATAATCACGAATGAAATCCTCGGTTAGTTCATTCATCGCAATATCAGTACGCTTGTAGTGTACCTTGATAAATTCCGCCAGATATTTCCTTACGGTGAGGTACTTTTGATATGTACTCAGAGAACGATCCTTACCAACTCGTTTGGCAAAGGCTTCGTTCTCCTTGTCAAATGCTCGGAGCAGGGTTTCATACTCTGTTCCTATACCCTGATAGGCATTGCGTACCATTTCGGCAGTTACAAATGCCTCTCTATCCGAAATGCGTTGGTAGTGTTTGATGATTTGGGCCTTGATATTATCCAAAGCCAAATTGATGTCTCGTGCCTCCTTGCTCTTGCCTTTTGCCCGATTACCTTTGGCATCCCACACTGTTTTTGCAATGGTCAGTTTGCAACTGAATTGTGCCACCGAACCATTGATTGTAACTCGCCCCATAATGGGAACAATACCGTTTTTCTCCTTACTTCCGTTCACATAGAACAGCACCTTAAATGTACTTCGCATAATCCAATTCTTTTTGGTTACAAAATTAGTTATCAGCGAGTTGTACATTGTTATGCAGAATATGGCAGAGAGTAGAAATAAACTCCAACGACCTATAAACTTACCTCGTTATCGGGTAATGATTTGAAAACCGTTCGTCCTCATTACCTTTCATTTCCTTGCACTTTTGCATTGGAGAGGCTTTCATCATAAGTTCTCATAAGTCATTGAACACCAGTGCCGCCATCATTATTTCCCCTCATTCGTTAGATTTTTCCAGAGATAATAACTATCTTTGTGCTTTGAAATAGTGTTGTAATCAATATGTAATCAATATGAAGCGATTTGTAAATCTTTTCTTGTGTTTGGTCGTGGCTTGGGGCCTTTCTGCCCAGGATGCCCAAGTGGCAATCAATAGTGTGGTGGCCAGCAGTGCACAGCCGGGCAATGAGGCTGCATTGGCTGCTGACGGCAATGCCTCCACAATCTGGCACAGCACATGGGGAAACAACCCGACGAAGTTTCCCGTGACCTTTACGATGGCATTTGCCGAGTCCGCGCATGTCGACTATGTGCGATACACTCCTCGCCAGGACGGTAATAACAATGGAAACTGGAATGAGGTGACGGTGGCCTACTGTCCTACCACCACGGGAAGCAACTTCGTGGATGTCGGGACATATTACCTCAATGGTGCCGGCGTTGTATATGATTTTTATCTGGCCGATGGCGGTGTCGAGTGTGGCAAGGTGCGCTTTACTATCAAGTCCGGTGCCAATGGCTTCGCTTCGGCAGCAGAGATTACACCCTATGCCATTGACGACAGCAAGTCCGAAGCCTTTGCCCCGTACTTTACCGATGGACTCTTTACACAGCTCAAGCCCGGAGTGACCGGCAGTGAGGGCATCGTAGATGCCGATGTGAAGGCTTTGGTGGATAACCTGCTTGCCGATGCCGAGGGATACAGGAAGTTCCGTGTAGGTGAGTACGAGGCCTACATGACACCGGCCACGGTGAGAAACACCTTTAAGATCAGCAGCCTGTATAATAACTATGAGAATCCTACGGGAGTGTATCTGAAGGCGGGGGAGTCGTGTATCGTCATGGTGAGCGGTATTGCTGGCTATCCCGTGGGATTGAAAATAAGAAACTGGTATGTCAATGAGGATGGCAGCTCCTACTCGTTGCGCAATGGCATGAACTTCATCACAGCCACTTCCGAGGGTAATGTCTTTGTCGACTACTATACCGATGAGTTTAGACAAGCCCCCAACGTGAAAGTTCATTTTATTAATGCACCTGTGCAAGGTTATTGGGATCAAGCCACAATGACCAATGAGGATTGGAAGACATTGCTCAAGGGACGTTCAACAAACGATCATTCTATTTTGATTACTCGCTCGGAGCATGCCCAGTTGGCTTATCCTGTTTCGGCATGGCTGAAATACTGCCCCGACAATGTGGATTCCACCATGACACTTTATCAACAGGTGCAATGGGCTGAACGTGATATTATGGGACTGAGTAGGTATGGCCGTCAAGTAAAGAATAGGCAACTTTTTTACGCTACAAACTATGGATTTATGGCGGCAGGGGGCGAAGGTGCCTATTGCCATTATAACAGTTTGGGCGGAATCATGTGCCCTGATGCTGCCAAATTTGATTTTTGGGGTGTAGGCCACGAATGGGGGCACAATAATCAGGTGACACCTGGCTTCAAGTGGTCGGGTTGTGGCGAAACCACCAACAATATCTACGCCTCATGGGCGCAGTTCCACTTTACGGGCAACCGCAATGCAGAAGGCAAGCCGGCTTCTCTCCGCCTCGAGGATGAGACCAGCGGCATCGATGAGTACGCTGGTATGCGTGGCGGACGTATGCAGACCTACTTTGAGGAGGCTATCCGCAAGGGAGTGGCATGGCAGCTGCAAGACGGCCCCGACTATCATGGAACAACACCGGCAACAAAGACGGTAGCGGCTATCGATGCCGATGGCAAGAGTATAGGTACGGTGACCACCACTTCGCGTAACTACGATCACTTCGTCAAGCTTGTACCCTTCTGGCAGCTCAACCTCTGGGGAACATTGGCTGGCAAGTGCCCCGACATCATCCCCATGGTCATCGAGGGTATCCGTACCACACCGGACTATGGCACCGCATACAATACCAATGGCAAGCAGCAGGTCAACTGGATGAAGCTCGCCTGCGACAGTGCAAGGATTGATCTCCTCCCCTTCTTCGAGAAGGCCGGCATGCTCCGTCCCATCCACGCCTACATTGAGGATTATGGCGCAGGATGGAATATTATCACCGAAGAGATGATTGCTGCACTCAGGGCATACGTCAAGGAGCAGGGCTACCCTGCTTTCACCGAGGAAATCAACTATATCAACGGACATAACTACCACATCTACCGTGATAACCTCAAGCTGGAGACTCCCGAGGTAATGGGGCAGGGCTGCAAGCTCAGCGGCAACAAGGTGACCGTGCAGCACAATGTGGTGAAGAGCGCTGTAGCCTTCGAGACCTACAACGTCCTAGGCGAGCTCCTGCGTATCACCATGTATGGCCTGGGCAGCAATGACAGTCATACCTATACTCAGGTACTCTATCCTAAAACCGAAGATATGAATACAACCTCGGCCTATATTATGGCTGTAGGATATGATGGCACGCGTGTGAAAATCTATGAGGAGGCCGGCGATATGGAACTGACGTTTTTGCGCAAGGCCCTGACCGAGGCCAAGAGCATGCTCGCGCTGACAGATGATACCGGGACGTATGTGGGGTATTATAAGCCGGAATACTTGGCCGGTTTCCAAAGCCTTGTGGCCGAGATACAGGCCGTTGTCGATAATGCCGATACCTCGGTACACACATACGGCGAGTGGCTGGCACTGCTCAATCAGGCTATAGCCGACATGCAGGCCAATAGCGAGGCCAAGGTGCCGCTCTATACCGAAAACTATTATGCATTAGGTGCAGTTGGCTATAAAAACACCTCTTTAGAATACTCCACTGCAGGTCTTAAAGTAACGTTTGCTGCTCCCGCAGGTAACGCGAGAAAGCAATGGATGTTTGTTCCTGGCGAAGAGGATGGACAGTATTATATGCAGAATGTTGAATCGCAGCTATATGTGTCAGTGGCTGCAGAGGGTGCTCGTGTCAAGGCTACAGCTGCTACTGCCGAGACCGCGCTTCCATTTATCTTTGTTGAAGTGGAACCTGCCCGTTTCCTTCTTCAGAGTGTGTCTAATCCTGACTGTTTCCTCTCTTGTGATGCAGGTAAGAATGTGATTGCTTCATCGGATAAGTCATCCATGTCGCAGTGGACATTGGCTGCCGTGGTGGATAACCATACTGCGTCAATGAAGGCTATGTTGGAGCAGTTGATGGCATGGGTGGATATTACGTTAGGCGAACTTGTTGCAGCGAGAGAACCGGAATTGCAACTTTATGACGATGTTATCGTGCTTGATGCCAACTTGCCGGCTTATGTGGCGGCATTGCTGGCCGCTTATGATGAGGCGGTGCAAGCTCTGGAATCTGGGAAAAACTACTTGGAGGCATATTTTGTCGCCCTTGAGTCGGCTCACAATCAGGTGAAGACCTCTTATCAAAAGGCGCTCTCACTACCGGAAGCCTCTGAAGGCAGCGAAGTGATGTGCTATTATCTCCAATGTCTCGATACAGAAGCCTATGCCTATCATTTTGAGGGTGCAGGACGCTATAATGGCGCCATTCGTACAGGCGAGCTCGCCGATGCCACTGACCGTAACTTCTGGTTCTACCTGCGTCCAGGTGAAACCGAGGGACAATACTACATCTATAATTGGCAAACAGCGAAGGCCGTAGGTGTCAGCGGCAAATATCTTTATGTGAACGGAACAGTGGATCCCGATGCTTATACCGTTGCGATTGCTGAGGAGGCGTATGGCCTTACCATAGGAACAGCGTCTGGCTTGTGGAACGTGCAGTCTACAGCCAATGGCTATGCACAGTTTACTAAGACGGCTGCTATGTGGAAATTCGTTCCGATAGGCAAGTTCGATACAACGGATATTGCTCCTGCAATCTCTGTTCCGAATGACGGTATTTATTATGACCTTTTAGGTCGCCAGATAGAGAATCCCACATCAGGTATTTATATCTTCAAGGGACGTAAGGTTATAATAAAATAATTTATCTATTCTATTAACTTACTCTATTCTATAAAGAAAAAGAGTCTGGCAATATTCCAGGCTCTTTTCTTTTGCGCAAAACTCCGAGCAGCTTATCCTCCTCACTCCCGATCAAAACCAGAACTGATTCTTAAAAGGCCTATTTCCCTAGAAATAATTATTGCCACATCTAAAAGAGTGCCAATATATAAAAATTGAAGTCACTACTTAGCATATAATCACAGTCCCTAGGAACAACAGTACAAACATAAAAGAAAGTCTATCGTACTATTAGTTTATTTGCGACAACCTGTCTTTCACTGTTAATTGTCACCATATAGATACCAGAGGAAAGCTGACCACGAAGATCGATAGCATTAAGCCCTTGTGACAGACGAGCAGTACAAACAGTTGCTCCCGATAGAGTTACCACGACCATAGTTGCATCTCCAACTACAGTAGGAACATTAACATAAAAGAGTCCATCAGTAGGATTAGGATAAACAGTAGCAACAAGACATCCCTTTATATCGTCAAGTCCTTCACCTTCATTATTGTTTTCTTTTACGATTTTCCATACCACAGGTTCTGCAATAGCTGCAATCGGTGCCTTAATATAGATGGTACGGTCAGTCTCCAGAGTTGGGAAAACGTAGTTCTTTCCTATCATCACCTCCTCTTCATTAAAGATGTTGGTCTGCGTAAAGTCCTTCTTATAGGCCGAAAGTGAGGTCTTTTCATCAACATAGAACATGAGACTGCTATAATTTTTCATCGTACTGCTGATGTTAATGGTGGTCTCTGTGCCTGCAGGCAAAGTATAAGTGTACCAAGTATCATAGCCATTGATGCCAGTTGTTAAAGTGTATTCCGTACCAGGTTCGGCTTGGATAGCATCAGCAAAACGTTCGCCTGGGCGTGATTCGGCAAAGGTTGGAACAATATAATAATTGGTACCATCGGTATCGCCAGGATCTGCGTTGATGGTTATACCTATATAGAAAGTCTCCCCCTTCTCCACATACACCTTGCTCTTCTTGTAGCCTGCCATATAGGCATTGCTGTATCGACTATCGTCCGAGGCATTTATTTCATCCGAATCACAGTCACCTATCTTCACTCTAAGGTTCGACCCACGTCCAATCTTTGCATAGGTAGTATAGAAGCCACCCTTGTCGGCTGTATATTTGTACCATATTGTTGTCTCGGGCGTATTGCTGATTGCAATGGTATCACCTAATTGATTGATCTCAATAGCTGTAGCACAGACACCTCCTTCGTTCGCCTCTTCAAACCGAGTAGTGAATACCACGTCGGCCCCATTGTTAGCAAATGCCATAATCTCGATAAGATAGTTATTACCTTCCGCTACAGGAATCTTATAAGCACGAGCAACGACATTACCTGATGCGTCAGTGGTCTCGCTACGCACATAACTGATGGTCTTACTATCACAATCCTCACGGAAATAGATACTCCAATAATTGTTAATAACATTTTTAGAAGTCGTCTCTAGGATGGCAAAGCCTGACTTCTCAGCAGCGAACTGACGGAAGTTCGAGACATTGTCACCACGGTCCTTGACAATAATGTCCTCGCCCAAATCAAACAGGATAGGATTGTCACAGTAGTCACCCTCTGCAACAGCCTTTTCGGTGAGAGTGATACTACCTGGGCCATCAGCCGTGGTATTCACACACATATAGAGCTTCTGCCCCTCACTAATACGATATACATTATACTCGTTGATGATGTTGCCACTACCACGCGAGTAGAGCATGTGCTTGAGGGTTCCTGTTGAAGACACGGAAATCTCAGCATCCTTATCAGAAGTATATACAAACCAATAATCGCGTGCAACACCGTTGAAAACATTTTTTCCAATTTTAATGGCTGTAGCCTTATCAAAACTCTCGCCCTCCCTAGGTTCGCGCAAAGAAATTGTTGCAGCATCAGTTGCATTGGGCACATCGACAAGGTTGAAGTTGATGATGAGTTCACTACCCATATATAATGGATCAAGGTTATAGATATAGCTGCTAGCAGCACCGTTAATAGCGGCAGGAAGCAACTCCTCAGTCTCATAGTCGCAGTTGTCAAGGTAGGTGATGGTACCTTGCCATCCTACAGCAGTCTGCAACTCCATAATATACTTGTCGCCGATAGTTCCGAGGTCTATACGGTAGAAATTGTTCCCCTTCACAAGATCAAGTACAGCAGGAAACTCTATCAATTCAATAGGAGCCTTACAATTTTCTCCCAAGCGGTCACTCACCATCTTAAAAGTAACCTCAGTGGGGCGGCTATTAGGTACAATAATGATGTATGCCTTATCCTTCTTCACAACGAACTCATGATCATCCGTGGCCATATCTTGTGTAGCATACTGCAACGGGATGTCAATGCCGCCATATAATTCCTCTTCTATATAATAAATAAGATACTGGCTAGTGAAGATACTGGCAACACCATCACTCGGTGCCACAAAGCGGCAGAAGGTGGCATAGCTCAGGTCAGCCAAATAGTCAGAGTCATAATTACGGTATACAGGTAGTGCTGTTTTTGCGTTTTGTGCTAGGGCTATAGGAGTCTCCCACGAATCGCCCTTTACATCTTCTCCAAAGAACAGGCTCTTGAGCGTAAATATGGCCATAATACCCTCAGCTTCTTCGGGGGTAGAGAGGGTAAAGCGTATCTCATCACCAGCGAGCACCTTAATCCATGCATAGATGCCTACACCATTCTCGTAACTACCAGCCTCTTGCAGAGGAGAATCGGCATCGTATGCGCCATCGTGATACCATCCTCCCCAAATGCTCACGTGCATATTGTCCGATACATTTTGATCGTCAGAGTAAATATACAGCGTTCCATTCTCGGTAGCTTTATAGCTAAAAGTTAGAAGAGAGTCGGCACGCATCATCAGCCGTTTGTTCTTGCCGTTCCATTCAATAATGCTTGACGCCTCCTGCTGGGCATCAACAGTTTGAATAATGCCCACAAAGAGCACCAATAAAGTGTAGAAAATCTTCTTCATTACTTATAGTCTTGTAAATTAAACTGCAAAATTAAAAAGAATTCTGCTAAATCCTCACAAGTTTTGCAATGTTTCGCAGATTATTTCTTGCAAATTATTGTCTACAGCATATATGTCATTTGTATTATCACGACAAAGCACAATCTGTCTTACAAAAATTCGGTTCCATTACTAATTATTCCCAATTTTTCTCTACCTTTGTTCAATCTTTCGCCGAGTGACTTAGCTTAAATAAAAAAGGTTCCTTAAAGAGAGAGTATTACTAATTGCAGGAAGTAGTCCTATGCCCTCAATATTCATCATGGCAGAACAGGCTATGGGAAAGTCAGTCATAACTAAAGAGAATGCTTATGCGAAAAAAAACATTTTTCATTATGCTCACCTTCATAGCAACTATGATGGTGCAAGCACAAAACGAGTACAGCACGCTTGTCATTGAGACCAAAGCGGGAACCACGATGGAACTCTCATTGCAGAAGAAACCACGTGTGGTCCATTGTGACAACAATTTGATGGTTGGCGAGATAAGCTACGCATACGAAGAGGTGCGCAAGTTCTATTTCAAGCCTTACGACCCTACAAGCATCGAGGCGCCCATAGCAGAAGACACCATCCGTATAGCCATGCTCGACCAGTCAAAGGTGCTGATCAATGGTGTCGGCGGTGCCGATAAGGTACGGCTCTATACACTAGATGGGCGATACGTCATCACAGAGTCTTCTATGAATGGCAATGTCCTCTCCGTGTCGCTTGACAACTTGACACCAGGCACCTACATTTTGAATATTGATGACAAACAATCCTTTAAACTGCTGAAACGATGAAAAAGCATATACTATCCATAATGGTTTTCTGTACAGCACTATATGCGAATGCCCAAGAATACTTGCATATCAACAGCCATTGGTACGAAAACGACATCCCTGTCGAACTTATTGATAGCATCACCTACGGCGAGCTTAGTCACGCCGACAAGCTACCCGCCATCATAGCGCAGGACCCCAATATCAGCATCTTCTGCGAGGCGTTGCAACTCACCCATATGAGTGATTCCTTGTTCGAGGTGTTTGATTACGATTATTGGTCCGAAAAGGACAAATTTTATCTGGGTCTCTATGATGGTGATCTGTGTTATGCCCTGAGCACAATAAAGAAAGGTTATACGGTATTTGCCGAGACCGACTCAGTATACGCCGCACACGGCATCCATAATATTGAAGACCTGAAAGCGTATGCAGCGAACGTATACAATGAAGTGTATCCCAAAGATGCTGGCATTACCGACCCTACCGACCGCAGAAACTCGCTCAATCGCTTCGTGTCATATCACTTGCTTGATAGGAGAGCCACAAAGTCAAACTTGACAGCTACAGGTATCAGTAACGACCGATCCGGTGCAGTAAAAGAGAAATACAACCGTAATAAGATTGATATAGCCGACTGGTACGAGACCATGATGCCCCATTCATTGATGAAGTGCTCTTCGCCTTGGCTGTCTGGCCAGGAAACAGTGTTTATCAATCGTCGTGGATTGCGCACCCTGCCTGTTCGAGATGTTTTTGTAGAGGGTGCTGAAATTGTCAACGCCTCAAATTATAACTTCCAAGGAGTAGCAGTGAATGGTTACTACCATTACATCAACGACATTATTGCCTACGACAAGCAAACCCAAGAGGTAGTGCTTGACGAGCAAATCATCATCAACAACTCTACCATGTCACCTGAGTTTTTCAACAATGACATGCGCATCAATAACCCATACCCCAGTATGCAGAACTCTGGAGAGATTCTCATACCTCACAATGCGCTCAAAAACATCAAAGTATACGATGCAAGCACTCGATTGTTTTACTTGTTCAACTGGTCCTGGGCCAATCTGCAAACGGATGAATTCTTAGTACTTGGCGCATTCGACTTTGCCATCAAGCTGCCTCCTGTGCCAGCTGGCACCTATGAACTCAATATGGGATATTCAACAAATACAAAACGTACCATTAGTGCTTTCTACCTTGATGGAGAATTGTGTGATACGGTTGACCTTAGATTACTTGCCAATTATCCCGAAATTGGTTGGGTCAGCGATGATTATTTGGAGACCCCGGAGGCTATTGCCCAGAACGACAGTTTACTTTTTGTCAATGGATACAGAAAGGGATTAGACTATTGCTACATCAACTCAGGCGGCCAACGACAGACCCAACGAAGCAGTTCAGGCTGCCTACGCCGCATCATCACCACCTTCACCACTGATGGTAAGACAGACCATTATCTGCGCTTCAAGAATGTGAACCCGGCAGATGACGGAAAGAGCCAATTCATGATGGACTATATAGAACTATGCCCCACTCATCTACTTAACGAATATAAATAAGACTTAATATCGACAATTATGAAACGAATATTCTTAGCAGGACTTTGTGCCATTTTCTCTATGGGACTATTTGCACAAAAGGCCTTGATTATACACAAGACAGACGGGACGAAACTGGAAATCCCGATGGAGGCTGTCAATGGCTTTGATTTTAAAGGCAAAGCCATAGTCAACGACGACGACTATACCCGGATTACCAAGACGACACTGCATAGCGGAAAAGAACTTGACATCACCTTCACCGCAGAGTTCCATACCGATGACCCTTTCATCTTGAAGAATCCGCCCACTTATGGAGAGAATTGGGGCATACTATATGCTGCAACCCCCAATGTAACTATTGAAACTGGAGAGTTGCTCCAGCCCATCAAGGGACAAAGCCTAACTATAGAGGACTTTGAGCAGGGGGCAATAGACGTACAATTTGGCGAGTCTAAATCCTTCTCAGGCAACTATGTCCTTTCTTCTGCCGATCTCGATTTTGAGACTACCTACTATATCCGTACCTTTGTCCTTCGCCCAAGCAACAGCGATATCTACGAAGAAGAGTATTTCTACAGCAAGGAGCAAAGCGTATATACCGGTAAGCCCACTATGCTCTATTATGGAGCTACAATAGACCCCGCACTTTATGCAAAGACAGGCTATGTGATGCCTTCAGATAGCGCGTGGATGTCATTAGCAGACCGTTATCCCTATATAGCCGTAAAAGGCACTTGTGCTGAAGTCATCAAAGAGCATTGGAACGACTACTTAACCCCCGAGCGCATAGCAGCACTCAAGCCTCTGTGTACTACCACATACGAATGTTGTGATGGCATACTCTACATCCTCGACTTCATAGACGATGACTTTGCCCAATATGCAATCAATCTGTATGATGACGAGTTCACCACATCAGGCAACACTGAAGAATATTATCAATCAACTGTTACGCTCATTGAGTGCGATGCCTCGTGGAATGTACCTAATAATTGCTATTGGGAATATAAGTCTATTAGAGTGACAGGCAACCCCGATCTTACAATTAAATTGAGCAAACTTTTATTGGCCAACTATAATTACACTGTAGAAATTGTGTTCGCGCCCGACGTCACACAGACAGACACTTTGCCTTCGAAGTTTAATCTTACGTTTGAGTATACTAGCGAAAATGGGAAACTCAAAAGGATGATACTTGGTAAGGATTTACAGACCAACGACCAATTAGGCACTGTCTTCACCTTTGATTCTCTCTCAGTCGGAGGCTTTGGTGAGGCTTCACTAGCAATTAAGGGATGTGTTACTTCTCGCGAGACACAGTATTCACGCATCCTGCGTATAGCCCAAATTAAGGTGACTCCTCTAGGCATCAAGGAGGAAGGCGAAGAGTAATACATCCTGTATTAAGTCTCTTATATTGAAGGAGCATCGGAGCCGATTCCGGTGCTCCTCTCCGTTTGAAAAGGTATCAATGATAATGTTTGTACCTATTTTCTCACACTCAACAATACGAGTTCACTTGCATTGTCTTCGCTAAATCGAAATTTTGCACTAACTCTGTCTTTGCTTTGTAAAGAAGAAATTAGGCTGCGCCTCAGAAATGCTCAAATAAATTTGGCATTTCATTCGGCTTGCACTAACTTTGCTTTTTCTTAAACATTATAGCATTATGGAACACCAATTATTCGTTTATAATACGCTCACACGCCGCAAGGAGCTCTTCAAGCCCCTGCACGAGAATCATGTGGGCATGTATGTGTGCGGTCCCACCGTATATGGCGATGCCCATCTGGGTCACGCCCGCCCCGCCATCACTTTCGACATCCTCTTCCGCTACCTGCAGCATTTAGGCTATAAGGTACGCTACGTGCGCAACATCACCGATGTAGGCCACCTCGAGCACGATGCCGATGAGGGTGAGGACAAGGTAGCCAAGAAGGCCCGCCTGGAGCAGCTCGAGCCCATGGAGGTGGTGCAGCACTACCTCAACCGCTACCACAAGGCCATGGAGGCACTTAATGTGCTGCCCCCCAGCATCGAGCCCCATGCCTCAGGACATATCATCGAGCAGATAGCCCTCGTCAAGGAGATCCTCGACAATGGCTACGCCTACGAGAGCGAAGGCTCGGTATACTTCGATGTGGAGAAGTACAACCGCGACCACCGCTACGGCAAGCTCTCGGGCCGCAACCTCGACGACGTGCTCAATACCAGCCGCGACAACCTCGACGGACAGAGCGAGAAGCGCAACCCCGTGGACTTCGCCCTGTGGAAGAAGGCACAGCCCGAGCACATCATGCGCTGGCCCTCACCCTGGAGCGACGGCTTCCCCGGCTGGCACTGCGAGTGCACGGCCATGGGTAAGAAATACCTCGGTGCCCACTTCGACATCCACGGTGGCGGCATGGACCTCGTGTTCCCCCACCACGAGTGCGAGATAGCCCAGAGCGTAGCCAGCCAGGGCGACGACATGGTGCACTACTGGATGCACAACAACATGATCACCATCAACGGACAGAAGATGGGCAAGTCATACAACAACTTCATCAACCTCAGCGAGTTCTTTGCCGGTTCGCATCCCCTGCTCGAGCAGCCCTATAGCCCCATGACCATCCGCTTCTTCATCCTGCAGGCACACTACCGCAGCACGGTGGACTTTGGCAACGAGGCACTGCAAGCCTCTGAGAAGGGCCTCAGCCGCCTCCTCGAGGCGTGGGACAACCTCGGTCGTATCGCACCTGCCGAGAGCTCATCGATCGATGTCACTGGCTTGCGTGCCAAGTGCTACGAGGCCATGAACGACGACCTCAACACACCCATCGTCATCAGCCACCTCTTCGATGCCGCCCGCATCATCAACCAGGCTATCGACAAGAAGGCCACCCTGAGCGCTGCCCACCTGGCCGAGCTCAAAGAGGTGTTCGCCCTCTTCCTCTTCGATATCCTCGGCATCAAGGCCGAGCAGAGCGGCAACAACAGCGGTCGCGAGGAGGCCTTCGGCAAGGTTGTCGATATGCTCCTCGAGCAGCGTGCCATCGCCAAGGCCAACAAGGACTGGGCCACCAGCGACAAGATACGCAACGAGCTCGCCGCCCTCGGCTTCGAAATCAAGGACACCAAGGATGGCTGCACCTGGAAGTTGAACAAGTAAATTGAGAATTAAAAATTGAAAATTAAAAATTATAACATCCCGTTCTCGCTTCTGCTGTTGAGTGTGGCATTACTTGTTGCCTGTGGTGGCAAGAAGGCCCCGCAAGCAGCGCAGCCGCAGGCGGCGGTCGTGGTACCCACCTTCAATGCAGATAGTGCCTACCACTACACCGCACAGCAGGTAGCCTTCGGGCCGCGTGTACCCAATACGGAGGCTCACCGCCAGTGTGGCGAATGGCTGGCACAGGAGCTCGAGCGCTTCGGGGCCAAGGTGACCTCACAGCATGTCACCCTGCGTGCTTATGACGGCACCGCCCTCGCCGCCCGCAACATCATCGGCTCCTACAAACCCGAGACTCGCAAGCGCGTGCTCCTCTGTGCTCATTGGGACAGTCGACCATGGGCCGATGCCGACCCCGACCCCAAGAACCACCGTACACCCATCCTCGGAGCCAATGATGGCGCCAGCGGCGTGGGCGTGCTCCTTGAAATAGCCCGTCAACTGCAGGCCCAGCCCACCGATATCGGTATCGACATTATCTTCTTCGATGCCGAGGACTATGGCACCCATGCCGAAGATAAGGAACCCACTGATGGCATCACCTGGTGTCTGGGCTCTCAGTACTGGGCCCGCGTGCCTCATGTAGAGGAATATATGGCCCGCTTTGGTATCCTGCTCGATATGGTGGGTGGCCGCGATGCCCGCTTCCATCGTGAGGGCTACTCGGATTATTATGCCAAGCATGTTGTTGACAAAGTGTGGGCAGCTGCTCATACCAGTGGTCACGGAGGGTGGTTCCCTTATGCCGATGGCGGAGTAATTACGGACGACCATCTGCCCATCAATGAGATAGCCCGCATTCCTTGTATCGACATCATTGGGCACTATCCCGAGACGGGCTTTGCCCCCACCTGGCACACCATGGACGACACGATGGAAAACATCGACCCCGCTGTGCTCCGTGCCGTAGGGCAAACCGTGATGCAGGTAATTTATAATGAACGATAAGAAAACCAAAGAAACCACAGATTACGCAGATTTAAGGAAGTGATGATGCGCCATAGACTGAGCAGATTACACAGACTTTAAGGAACGTAATACACAGTAATTAATCAGAGAAATCCGTGTAATCTGTGTTTAATAGGAAAAGAAAATGAGTATCAACGAAATACAAGACCAAATTATCGAGGAGTTCAGCGAATTGGACGACTGGATGGACAAGTACCAACTCCTCATCGACCTCGGCAGTGAGCAGGAGCCGCTACCCGAGGAGTACAAGACCGACAGCAACCTCATCGAGGGATGCCAGAGCCGCGTATGGCTGCAGGCCGATGAGGTGGACGGACGCCTCGTGTTCCAAGCCGAGAGCGATGCCCTCATCGTCAAAGGCATTGTAAGCCTTTTGGTGCAGGTTCTCTCCGGCCATACCGCCGAAGAGATTGTGGATGCCGACCTCTACTTCATCGAGGAGATTGGCCTCAAAGAGCACCTCTCCCCCACCCGCAGCAATGGCCTCGTCGCCATGGTGAAGCAGATGCGATTATACGCATTGGCTTATAGAGCAAAACACAGGCAATAAATCTCAACCCAGTTTCTTTCTACCTATCTATCTTCTCATCAATTTCATTTGCTTGAGAATATCATTCTGGCGCCGACGCATATATGATGATGGCGTCTTTGAACTATATCGTTTCGGATTTGGTAACGTAGCAGCAATGAGGGCACAATCAGCTCGAGTAAGTCCAGAAGCAGGTTTATTAAAATGATGTTGCGCAACGGCTTCAGCACCATATATACGAGGTCCCATCTCAATGCTATTGAGATAAATCTCAAGAATACGTTCCTTAGGCCAAATCCATTCAATAAGTATTGTGTAGTAAGCTTCTATAGCCTTGCGTAACCAAGTGGATGAACAGAAGGTAAAGACATTCTTGGCGGTTTGTTGACTTATAGTACTCCCTCCACGTCTACGTTTACCGGCCTTATGTTCCTCGATAGCATTATTTATCTCTTTCCAATCAAAACCGTCATGATTATAGAAACGTTGATCTTCAGAAGCGATAACTGCACTAGGCAAGTGAGGCGAAATTTCTGATAAAGGCACCCATTCATGATAGAACGTGATACTCTCACCTTTAACAGCTCCACTCAGTGCATTTCGTATCATCAACGGAGTAAAAGGAACAGGCACATAACGATACAACACCACAATGCCTATACTCAAGATAAACAAAACAAAAACGACACGAAAAAAAATTCTTACAATAAGACGCATTAGGAATAAGCTATTGGAGATTATTGAATAGGAACGTCATCAATACATTTTTAATTCTAGGCTTAGTAAAATTTCGATGAATGTGATCAAGTTTGAAACGACTCTAATCATTTTTTTTTCAAGCTACAATATATTGGATAATGATCCGACACTTGAATAGAGCGGTCTACCGTACAGTCATAAGCCTCAAATGACTTGGAATGCATTATATGGTCGATGCGATAGAATAGTTTGTTTCGATTATAACTAAATCCTGGGCCATTGCCACTACGCACAAAAGCGTCGGAGAGTTCTTCAGAAAAGACCTTACGGGTGTAGGAGATAGGCGAGTCGTTAAAGTCACCGCATACGACCACATAAGACGACGATTCCTTACGCACTTCAGCCAGCACAACATTGGCCTGCGTGGCACGTTTTGAAGCGGCCTCACGCAATTTCTTCACAAGTTCGCGCGTGCCTTCAGCCCTTATCTTGTCCTTGTCAGGATCGGAAAGTAGCTGCTCGTAAGTCGTTTTGTTCTCAGCATTGAGACTATTTGATTGCAAGTGACAATTATATATCACGATAGTATCTGCATCATGAAGGATCAGGTAGCGGGCACATCCATTACCCGTAGAGTTCAAGTCGACCTTCTCCACACTCAAGATAGGATATTTCGACAAGCAACAGAGGAAATGCGATTTCAGTTCCGAGAGATCCGATAATTGGTATGACCGATATGGATACTCAGCGAGCAAGTCCTCTGCACCCTTACTTTTGAGCGAGGCAAAAGGGAATTCCTGCAAACAAATAATATCGGCACCACACCCTTCAAGGTAATTAATCAAAGGATTCTCACGATTAGCCGTAGAAGCCTTGAGATTAGAACTGAGGATGTTATACGACATCAATTTGATGCTCTCCGCAGGAGGCCTCTGGCGGGCAATATTAATGGGAACAAAGGCCCGTATCTGCGAAAAACAGATGACAAACGTTACCATTGGTACCAACATAAAGGGCTTGTACAAAAGAAACCATACAAAAAGGAACGCCATATTGGCAGCCAACACGAAAGGGAAAGCCAGACCCGCCAACGACAACAACGGCATATGCTCAGCTGGGAGCACTGGGCAATAAGCACAGCACACCAAAAGCACCGCCACCAGCAGATTGACGAGGAGAATGGGGATAGAAAGAATTTTCAGATACCACTTCATCGGTTACTTGCTTCAAAGAGTTTGCGTTTCTCCTCCTCCGAGAGGCTACTATAGCCCGATTTCTTCAGCTTTTCCAAGATGCGGTCCACCTCATCCGCTTGTGCCCTTTTCTGAGCATTATACTGGTAATCAGCTGCCCGATTACCAGTGGCATTATTGACATGCACCTTCATCTTAGGCTTGCGAGGTTTACGCTCAAGCTTGCGGAAGAGTCCACCAATAGCATCAATGCATACATTCACCCAATGAGTGATATCGTACCCCTGCCCAAGTCCCCGTACAAACCACCAACCAGCCAATGCTCCACCCAGATGGGCGAGATGTCCGCCAGCATTGTTGGAACCCACGTACAAAACATCAAAAAGTACGATGAAAAGGGCAAAATATTTCAATTTCACTGGTCCAATAAACATCAGATTGATTCTAAAGTCAGGTTCGCGCACCGCCGTAGCAATAGCAATAGCCAACACTGAAGCCGAGGCACCTACCAGTGTAGCACTATACAGCTGGGCACTGAAAGCCGGCAACAGATTATACGCGATGATATAGAGCAGCCCCCCCGCAAGGCCACCTACAACATACAGCCCGCGCAAATGCTTCGATGAGAAGAAATACAGAAACAACTTGCCAAACCAATATAACCACAACATATTGCCCAGCAAATGCCACGCCCCCGCATGCATGAACATATAAGTGATGAGCGTCCACGGACGGCGCAGCAGTTGGAGCAGATCCGCAGGCAAATACAAGTCGCGTAAGAAATAATTGATATTGACATTGAACAGGCCCAGTACAACAGACAGCAGCAACCCAATCACGAAGACCGCTACATTAATATAGATGAGGCGAACAACGATATTACCCTGCCGGAACGTCCGCTTCAGGTCATCAATAATACCTGCCATATCCCCCTCCCTTCTTTCGCCAATACATAATGAGCAGGAATCCAAAAATCATACCGCCAAGATGGGCAAAGTGGGCAATACCATCATTGCCCATGATACCCATGCCTAGTTCTATGACAAAATAACCGATAATAAGCCACTTGGCCTTGATAGGCATCGGCAAGGGAAAGATAAATATCTCTTGGTTGGGAAACATCATCCCAAAAGCCATCAATATAGCATACACAGCGCCAGAAGCACCCACCGTGGGCACACTGATCACCCGCTCATACATAACAAGCCATTGACCCGCCGTGTGCGACACTCCGTTGATAGGCACAATAGCCTCGGGGGCATATGCCGAGAGCTGAGCCATATCAGCCATATAAGGTATAAACTCGAAATACTGAGTCACCTCCTGCACCAAGCCCGCACCAATGCCACACAGCACATAATAGAAGAGAAAACGCTGAGGGCCCCACACCGTCTCAAGTATGCGGCCAAACATCCATACGGCAAACATATTGAAGAAAATATGTTCGAAACCCGAATGCATAAACATATAGGTGATAAGCTGATAAAGCCTAAACTTCTCTGACTCAAAATAATGAAGCCCCAAGGCATCATTCAGATTGATACCATACTTCTCGGCGACAATTGCGCCAAAGAAGCACAGCACATTGATGATTATGAGGTTCTTCGTTACCAGTGGGGTATTATTCATTTCTATACTTTTTACAAAAAACGTGTAAAAGTACGCATTTTATTGCATTCCGCCATTAAAAATAGGTATATTAAATGCATTTTTCGTTTTTTTATAATATCCTTCCATATTTATCTACTGGACGGATATGCACAATGTAAAATTTTATAATTAGGAGGAACTGTTGAAAGCCCCTCCTATTGTATATACTTACCTTATTTAACGCACTCTCAAGTCGATACTTTTTATTCCCATGGATTCTCCCGTAGAAATCTTTTTGGCTTTCAAGCCACGCTTCTCTATTACCTGATCAACAAGTCCGTTACGGTATACCGTCAAGCGCAGTCCATCGTATGAAAAAGTCAATTTTACGGTATCCATCGGAGTTGGCCAATTATCGCCATGCGTTCCTGTACAGTTTGTAGCCCAGTTATCGGATGTATACAGAACATTGGAACTGTAATAAACGGCATCACCAATCTTTACATAGGGTTTGACAGTCTCCCTATCCAAGCCATAAGTGAAGCTTTCGGTACTCAGCAATGTACCATGGTAATTGTCTGCATCAAGGCCCACAAGAAGGTCGATGGTAAAAGCCTTCTTACTGGAGATATCAGGAGTGGCATCAAGGAATGCATAGTCGGCATGGATGGCGGTGGGGAAGCCTGTGGGGAAGCCTTTTTTGACTATCCAGTAGGCGTAGTCGCCATGCATCCACATGAAACGCATGGGGGCATCCTTGGAGCCTGGGAGCACGAAGGGACGCACATTGTTCTTGGCCGAGGCGCGGGTAATCTGATCCTTCATCACCACCTGACCGTTGGAGGCCACAAGGTAGCGCCATATCTCGTAGATACTCTCGCCATTAGCATTCTTGGTGGGTACCGAGAGGTAGACGGTGCCGGGGCATTCGGGGTCGAGGGCCATACCGCCCGAATAGCAATACTCAGTGTTGGAGGGGTGGAAACGTCCGCCACCATAGGCAAGGTCGATGAGGCACCATGCATCACCTGTCCACTTGGCATAGTAGTACTGATGGTGTTGCTTGGTGCGATCGATACGTACCATGGCGATGGCGGGGAGACCAGCCTCATCGCAGGCAATCTGCCACACCCAGTCGCGGTAGCCGGTGGGGGCATCGACCAGCGTATAGGGGTACTGCTGCTTATACTCGGCGCTCTTGTTGACACGAAACTTCCCATCGGCAATCGTGGAGAGGTGGTTACCCTTGATATCCTCCAGCGTGGGGGCTACGGTAACGCTGCCGTCGGCACCCTGTGTGGGGTGCAGGTTGATGACGTTGAAGTAGAGCCAGCAGGGCCACTCGTTGTCGGGGTGACCGGTGGTGTAGGTCATGTAGAGCTTGTCCTTACCGTTGCTGTAGTACTTGGCATAGGGACGTGCACCGGTGGACTGCACCATCTGGTAGGGTCCCCATGCAATCTCTACATCATCGTTCTCATCGGGCAGGGTGAGGCGGGCAATGGTAGGATGCCAGCCAAGTCCACGCCAACAGAGGTAGAAGTGCTCGGGGTCGTCACTCATGAGGAAGGGCGACGGGTAGGTGGTGTTGTGGTTGGTCTTGATGCACTTCTCCTCACCCAAGATGGTGATGTCGCCAGGGTACTTCGACACGCGGTAGTAGAATGCCGGTTCATCGGTGTGGCGCGAGTAGATGATGAGTACGCGCTCGTCGGGGAGGACGAGGAAGGTGGGGTTGTTATGGTCGTCGGGCTGGAAGTAGCTGCGCACGAGCACCTCGGTGCGGCGACCTGTGAGATAGTCGATCTGCAGGGCCTTGACGTTGCCGTGTACATCGATGTAGCCGATATACGAGGCATTGATGGTGCCCGACTCATTGGTGTAGTGGGTAGCGCGGGGGTCGGCAAACCAGCACCAAGCGCCCTCCTCGGAGAGCTGGTGGCCAGTAAAACTCTGCTGTGCCTTAAGTCCCTGCATCGCGACAGCAAGCAAGGCCACTAATAAAACTGTGTATTTATTCATAACTGATAACTGAATGTATTATTTGCATTATTTCCAAAAAGATATACAAAAATAACTTAAACCATTATTTATTCCAAGGTTTTAATTCACAAAAAACCAGAAAGGTTGGATTCACCCTCTTGAATTATCTATATTTACAGAATCCTACTTGGCAGAAATTAATATAAAAACATAGGAGGAACTAGTTCCTCCTATGTATAAGACAAATAGAAATGAACAATTAAATCAAGCCGTTAGTACCCAAGAGGATGAGTACCACATAGCCTACGAGCAAGCTCACAACGCCCATGATAAGGCCAACCTTGACCATATTCTTCTGTTCGATGAGACCCGTAGCATATGCCAATGCATTGGGAGGTGTACTGATGGGAAGCACCATACCTACCGACGAAGCGATAGCTACACCCACGAGCAAGGTAGCCACACCGCCTACAGGACCCAGTGCGGTTGACATGCTCTCACCTACCACAGCAAGGATGGGCACGAGGAGTGCAGCCGTAGCGGTGTGGGAGATGAAGTTGGCCATCGCATAGCACAGCAGGCCTGAGCCGATGATGACAACCAGCGGCGACCATGAGCCGAACGGTATAGCATCGATCATATGCTGAGCCAAGCCCGACTTGTTGAGCGCCACGCCGAGGGCAAAGCCACCGGCCACCATCCAGAGCACAGACCAGCTGATCTGCTCCAAGTCACGCTTGGTGATGATACCCGTTGCGCAGAACACGGCTACGGGAAGCATAGCCACGGCGTTGGTCTTGAGACCCAGGTTCTTGTCGAACAGCCACATCACGATGGTGGCAAAGAAGGTGATGTATACCAATGTCGTGCGCCAGCCCTTCTGTGAGTTGTCGGGGATATCGAGCACGATAGTCTTCTGCTTGAAGGGGAACAGCTTGAGCAAGATTACCCAAGCGATGAAGAGCAGCGCTATGGTGATGGGGCCCATGAAGGCAATCCACTCACCGAAGCCCATGCCCAGGCCCATAGGTTCCAGATACTTGAGCACGATACCGTTGGGAGGTGTACCGATAGGCGTAGCCATACCGCCGATATTGGCAGCTACGGGAATAGCGAGAGCCAAGCCAATCTTACCCTTACCGTCGGCAGGGAGCGCCTTCAATACGGGAGCCAGGAAAGCAAGCATCATGGCCGCAGTAGCCGTGTTGCTGATGAAGGCCGAGAACAGGCCCGTCACCACGATGAAGCCCAGCAATACGAAGCGCGACTGTGTGCCGAAGGGTTTCAGCAGCACCTTGGCAATCTTGGCATCGAGGCCATACTTCGTGGCCGCGATGGCCAGCATGAATCCGCCGATGAAGAGCATGATGATGGGGTCGGCAAAGCAGTGAAGGATATCCTGATACTTGAGTACTGTGCCCAGCTCCTCGGGATTATAACCTGTCACGAGAGGCTTCAGCGCACTGTCCGACACCGAGAACAGCAGCAGCGCCACCACGATGAGCGAGGTGCTCCATGCCGGTATAGCCTCGAGCACCCACATCAGTGTAGCGAAAGCAAATACGCCAATGATGCGCTGCTCCACCACGGTGAGTCCCTCGATACCGAATGCCGATGTCGGCAACAGCCAGATAGTTACGGTTACGGCAATGACCACTGCCAACTTGATGATTTTCGCCAAAGGATTGTTTACCCCTTGGTCTCTCTTCTGTTTCTTCCATTTGTGGTACTCTTCCACCAAATGGTAACCTGTAAAGTTTACAAACATGTGTTATGATTTATGGTTTATGATTTATGATTTTTGATTTTTTTATGGCACACGGATGATACTGATTTTGCGGATTGCCACAGATTTTTTTTTATTTCATTATCAATTGTCAATTGTGAATTGTCAATTATCAAGTACCCCCGATGAGAATCGAACTCATATTTTAGCTTTAGGAGAGCCACGTTCTATCCATTGAACTACGAGGGCGCCTGAATTTGACTGCAAAATTAGTGCAAATTTTCGATTTAGCGAAGACAATGCAAGTTTACTTGTATTGTTGAGCGTAAGAAAGTCTAAATTTAGTGAACTAAATGTAAGTTTACTTACAATTTATCAGCGAACGGCTCGGACTTCATCGTCAGATAAATTTAGTTTAGGCGAGCAAAATGCTAAATCCATTGAGCACCTGAGGCCGGAGATTCTCAGACGAGCAACAAAGTCGTTAAAATTAGTGCGGTACCCCAAAAGCAAAAAAACACTAAAAATTAAACCTTTTTAATAAAGGTGAGTCTTATTAAAAGTATCTTTGCATAATTTTTGCAAAAAAGCTGTACAGGAAATAACGATTAAAACAAGATAGACCGAATGACTAAAAAGTTTCTCCTCCTTCTTGTAGGAGTGTTGGCGCCGCTTGCAATGATGGCGCAAGGTAGTGTGAGAGGTAAGATTGTGGATAAGGCGACAAGCGAACCCATTGAATTTGTCAACGCAGTGGTGATCCCCAAAGGGAGTGATAGCATGGCCGGAGGAGCCATCACGGATGTGGATGGAGTATTCCGTATCGACGGACTCAAGTATGGCAGCTACGTGCTCACCGTATCGTATATCGGCTATCAGAATGCTACGCGTGAGTTTACTCTCTCAGCATCGGCCAAGAATGCCAATTACAAACAGATAGCTCTGGACGAAGATGCCCAAACATTGGGCGAGGTAGAGGTTACCGGCATACGCTCGCAGATGAAGTTTGAGATTGACAAGAAGGTGTTCAACGTAGACCAGGCCATTGCAGCTACGGGTGGCTCGGCATCGGACATCTTGCAGAATATTCCTTCCGTGGAGGTGGATACCGAGGGCACCGTATCGCTGCGTGGTTCGGAGAGTGTCACCGTATGGATCAACGGCAAGGCGCAGGGACTCACTGCCGACAACCAAGGCGATATCCTGGAGCAGATGCCTGCCGAGAGCATCGAGCGCATCGAGGTCATCACCAACCCCTCGGCCAAGTATAGCCCCGAAGGTACGGTGGGCATCATCAACATCGTGCTCAAGCGCGACCGCAAGGCTGGCTACTACGGCAGTGCGCAGGCTGGTGCCAGCATGTACGATACCGACTTTGGCGGCTACAATGCCAGTGCCAATATCAACTATAGCAGTGGCGTGCTTGATGCCTATGCCAACGTGAGCTACCGCGAGCGTCGCCACATGAACGAGAACGAGAGCTACCGCGAGAACTATCTCGGCACGGACACCACCTACCTCGACCAATTGGGACGTGGCAACATGAAGGGGGGCAACGTGTTTGCCCGTGCAGGCCTCACCTGGCATCCTACGCAGAAGGACCATATCTCATTCGACCTCATGGGCATGATGGGAAACAATGAACGCACCAATACGATCGACTACACTTCCGGTCGAGGCACTATGGTGGGTGAGAATGTTGACTTCACCCGTGCCCGCAACACCGTGAGCACCGGCGACATGCTCATGTATAACCTCAGCCTCGGCTATAAGCACGAGTGGAGTACTACCCATTGGCTCGACTTCACCGCTTCGCGTCACGCATGGGGCAACAGCGGTAGCAATGTGTATGAGCAGACCACACATTTCGTACAGCCCGATGCTTCATCAGTCCATATCCCCGACCTGTACTCTTATCAGCTGCAGGAAAGCACGATGGACAACACGGACTATGAACTGCAGCTCGACTATGAGAATGCCTTCAACGAGAACCATAAGCTACAGGCAGGCTATCGCGGCACCTTTACCCGCGAGAACAGCCCCGTGAGCACCTATGCCGACCCCGACAAGCAGCAGGAGATTGAGAGCCTCTACAATAAGTTTATCTATAACCGCGACCTGCACGCCCTCTATGCCACCTATTCAGGCAAACTGTGGAAGAACTTCGGTTATCAGGTTGGTCTCCGCGGTGAGTACTACAAGGTGTTTACCGATTCGCATCATAAGATGAATGGTGAGACTGTATCGCATCCCGAAACCATGAAGCCCGTGTTCCAGCTCTTCCCCAGCGTGTTCCTCTCCTACCAATTGCCCAATGACAATGAATTGCAGGTGAACTATACCAAGCGTGTGCGTCGTCCGTGGGGAGGTCAGCTCAACTCGTTCCAGAACATTACCGACTCTACCAACATCTCGTATGGTAACCCCTTGCTTAAGCCCGAGTACTCGAATGCCTTCGAACTCAACTACCTCAAGTCGTGGGAGAACCACATGCTCTCCGTGTCGGCCTACTACCGCACCACCGACGATATCATGCAGCGCATCTCTTACATGCAGAATGGTATCATGTACAGCACCTCGGATAATGTGGCGCAGTCGCTCTCGTCAGGTGTGGAGATTGTGGGCAAGAACCGCTTCTTCGGTAAGCTCGACCTCACCACTACGCTCAACATGTATTACTATAAGCTCGAAGCCTTCGACTTCATCATGCCCAATGGAGAGAACCTCCATGGCGATGCCAGCGAGGACTTCTCCTGGAACCTCCGTATGATGGCCAGCATGGGTTTGCCCAAGGCGTGGTCATTGCAGCTCACCGGTATGTACAATGCCAAGAGCGTGATAGCCCAGGGTTACCGTGCCCCCAACTACGGTCTCGATGCCGGTATACGCAAGCAGTTTGCCGGAGGCAAGTGGAGCCTCTCGCTCAACGGTCGCGACCTGCTCAACTCACGCCGTTTCCATTCCGTGAAGTGGGGCGACAACTTCTATCAGGATAGCAGCAACTTCCGTGGTGGACGTCGCATCAGTGCCACCCTTACTTACAGCTTCGGTAATATGCGTGCCAAGAAACCGCGCAAGATGGACGAAGGCATGTCGCCCGAGTACAGCACCGGTGGCGATGGACTGGACTATGATATGTAAAAACGCGTGAAGTTTCTCTATATTATATTCGGTACCCTAAGCCTTGTGTTGGGCATCATCGGCATCTTTCTGCCTGTGTTGCCCACCACACCGCTATTGCTGCTCACCGCCTTCTGTTACTATCGTGGCTCCTCACGTATGTACGACTGGTTGATGAGCCATCCCAAGTTAGGACCTTATATTCGCAATTTCCGCGAGAACAGGATGATTCCTCGTCGTGTCAAGGTGTATATCCTCACCATGCTGTGGGCATCGCTCCTCTTCTGTGCCTATATCCTCGACCCCATCTGGCTCAAATGCCTCATGATGGTGATTGCTATAGGAGTTACCATACATATACTTTCCTATAGATCAGAGTAGAGCCTCCCAAACACTGTAGATATACCAGATGATTTTCAATATATATTTATCTAGAATTACATAGTGAAAAAAAATAAATCATAAATATCAACCATATTTCATATTTTATTTGTACTTTTGCAGCGCAATCGGAAAGTAGCGCAGTTGGTAGCGCACTACGTTCGGGACGTAGGGGTCGGGCGTTCGAGTCGCCTCTTTCCGACGATGAGTGGTAACAATGATGAAAATCGGGGTTATCACTCATTTATGTTAACAAAGAGATATATGATGCCAAGAAAACTATTCTACACAGTGTTATGTTGCATGCTATGTTATGTAGCATCAGCACAATATGCCGTCAGTCCAGGCACAATGCGCCTTAGCAAGACTAAAAGCGGGCATTACGCTTTCAACACGCTATGCAACCACAAGCTGCTGACATCAGTCATGATAGAGTCGGGCATACATGCCGCCCTCATTGATAGCAGCTACTTTTTCAGCCACAGGCAGGAGCTAGGCGTGAAGGTACACCCCATTAACACAGAAGTGATGAGCGGGACGATCAATCTAGGCGGAATAGTATACCGCATCACCCACTTGGGCAAGGGGAAGATTCCCATGGGACCCGTTACTTATGAAGGAGAGATTCTCATCCTGGCCAACTATGAGAACGACACTCCCATCACCATCCCCATACAACGGCTAAAGCATTCCTATGATTGGAATAGCCATATCGTGATGCTCGACATCAAGGGTGAAGAGATGCGGATGCTCACCCACAAAGAGCTAAGGAGCTGGCAAGGGAGGCGCTACAAAATAAACCGCAGCACCTACAAGAGAATGCCTGCCATAAGAACCACCATCAGCATTACATCCAATGGAATCAAATCTGAGCTAGAAGGTAATTTCAATATCGACCTAGGCAACCCCATGCTGCTCTACCTGTTAGGGAATAGGCCCAAAGTGGCAGAACTATTCGAACCCAATGGGCAGATAGCCCTCGCCCCTATTGCATACGACCCAAACGGTGGTATATCCATACAGGCTTTTGTCCCGGAGCAGTGCGATATTTTGGGCAACGAGTTTGCCAAGCCTACAATATGCGTAACCAACAAATTCAAACGATTTACCTCCGAAGGTCTTATCGGACTCGGCTTCCTGGAACGACACATTGTAGCCTTTGACTTCGACAACAATTACCTATACATAAAAGAGTAGCCCGATTGCTTGCTTTTTCGTCCGTTTCTCCGTACCTTTACGGCACAAAAAACGGAAACACGATGAAAAGAGAGCTCGACCTAGCCATGACCAGCTATGGCAAGGTGAAACCACTGGCATACGATATGGTGCTACTTCCTTGGGGAGCTACCGAACCGCACAACCTGCACCTCCCCTACCTCACCGACTGTATCTTGAGCCACGACATTGCCGTGGATGTTGCTCATAAGGCACTCGACCTTTACGGACTGCGCTGTATGGTGATGCCCTATGTGACGGCAGGTTCACAAAACCCGGGGCAGCGTGAACTCCCCTTTTGCATCCACTACCGCTACGAAACACAGAAAGCGATACTCACCGACATCGTAGCCTCTCTCTACGCTCAAGATCATCGCCATATAATCATCATCAACGGGCATGGAGGGAACACCTTCAAGAGTATGATTCGCGACCTTTCCATTGATTACCCCGACTTCCTTATCGCCTGCAGCGAATGGTATACCTTCGTCCCTAAGGCTGGTTATTTCGACCAACCTGGAGACCATGCCGATGAGGTGGAAACATCGGTAATGATGCACTATCACCCCGAGTTGGTAGACCTTAGCGAAGCGGGTGATGGAGCCTCGCGCAATTTCACCTCACAGATGTTGCGCGAGAAGGTGGCATGGATACCGCGCCATTGGCAACAGGTATCATCTGATACCGGCATTGGCAATCCACGTTCTGCATCAGCAGAGAAAGGCGCACGCTATACCGCAGCCGTAGTAGAGCGATATGCGCAACTCGTCAAGGAACTATGTGAAGGCATCAGATACGAATAAACCATAAAAAAATCATATACCATGTTTGACATTGCAATCATCGGCGGCGGTCCTGGAGGATACGTTGCCGCAGAAAAGGCCGGGAAGAATGGCATGAACACAATCCTGTTCGAAAAAAAAGACCTCGGAGGTGTATGCCTCAACGAGGGATGTATCCCCACGAAGACACTGCTCTATAGCGCCAAACTCTATGACCATGCACGCGGTAGCGAGAAGTATGGCATACGCGCCGAAGGGGTTGAACTCGACTATAAGAAAATGACCGACCGCAAGACGAAGGTAATACGCAAGCTTGTAGCTGGCGTGGGACTGAGGATGAAGAATGCCGGTGTACAAGTCGTCAAGGCCAAAGCCTTGATAGAGGGACGTACCGAAGAGGGGCTCATCCGCATCAGTGCAGCCGGAGAGAGCTACGAAGCTAAGAATCTCCTAATATGTACAGGATCGGAGAGCTTTATCCCCCCTATTCCCGGGATCGACCTGCAAGCGAACGATGCCATCGTCACCAATCGCGAGCTATTGGCCATGAAGGAGGCACCGTCAAGTCTGGTCGTTATCGGTGGCGGTGTCATCGGGATGGAATTTGCCTCCTTATATAATAGTATAGGCATTGAGGTACATGTGGTAGAGATGCTACCTGAAATCTTAGGAGCACTCGACAAGGAGATAAGCGCTATGCTGCGCACACGCTATACCAAGAAGGGCGTGCACTTCCATCTCTCCTGCAAGGTGACGGGCATAGAGGGGCACAGGGTTACCTTTGTTGATACCGAAGGAGCCGAACATGTCGTCGAAGGTGATAAGATATTGGTGAGCGTAGGACGCCGCCCCAACACTCAAGGGCTAGGGCTGGAGACACTGGGAGTGGCACTTGAGCGCGGTGCCGTCAAAGTCGATGAGCACATGCGCACAAACGTGGAGGGAGTTTATGCGGCTGGTGACATCACCGGCTTTTCTCTCTTGGCCCACACAGCCAGCCGTGAGGCTGAAGTTGTCATCAACAACCTTTGCGGACACGTCGACACGATGCGCTACGATGCCATTCCCGGCATCGTATACACCAATCCCGAAGTGGCAGGCGTTGGCCTTACGGAAGAAGAGGCACAGAGACAAGGCATTGAATACACCTGCCACAAACTACCCATGGCCTACTCTGGGCGTTTCGTTGCCGAGAACGAGGGGGGCGAGGGTGTATGTAAGATTATCACCGACCAGGAATCGGGCCGCGTACTAGGCGTTCACATGTTGGGTAATCCGTGTAGTGAGATTATCAGCAGCGCATGCATTGCCATTGAGCAAGGCATGACCGCACAGGAACTTGAACACGTAGTATTCCCCCACCCCACCGTTGCGGAAATATTCAAAGAGACCATTTTAATGTAACGAAAAGAAAAAAATTATCCTTTTTAGGCACTTATATTTAGAAAAAAGCCGTTACTTTGCATATTGAATCAATTGACACAACAAACAGACACAATATGAACAATACAAAGGTATGCCCTGCAAGTGGGAAACTCGGTGTGATGTGTGTAGGCCTTGGAGCTGTAACGACCACTACTATCATCGGCACACTTATGGCACGCAAAGGTCTTGCTAAGCCCATCGGCTCTTTTGCTTGCGATGGCATCATGCGTCTAGGCAAGGGAGAAGACAAAGTATACAAGGACGTCAGGAACATTATTCCCTTAGCGCCACTTGGCGACATCGTATTCGGGGCATGGGACATTTACGAAGACGACGCTTACGAAGCTGCAATCAAGGCCGATGTGCTGAAGCAGCGCGACATCGCCCCTGTGGCTGATGAGCTCCATGCCATCAAGCCTTACAAGGCCCTTTACGAGAAGGAGTATGCCACCAACATCGATGGTCCCAACGTAAAGACAGGCACTTTGAAGGAACGTACCGATGCACTGCGTGAAGACATACGTACATTCAAGGCCCAGCATGGTTGCGACCGTGTAGTGGTGATATGGATTGCCAGCACAGAGAAGTTTGTAGCTCGCAATGCCGATGCCCACGACACCTTGGCAGGTTTCGAGCGTGCCCTCGAGGCTGGCGACACCAACGTCATTGCTCCTTCCATGTGCTACGCATACGCAGCCATGCGCGAAGGTTGCCCCTTCGTCATGGGAGCTCCTAACCTCTGCGTTGACATCCCCGCTATGTGGCAACTCGCAGAGGAGTGCCAAGTGCCCATTGCTGGCAAGGACTTCAAGAGCGGACAGACGATGATGAAGACCGTGCTCGCGCCCGCCTTCTTCACACGCCAGCTCGGCGTAAATGGCTGGTTCTCAACCAACATACTAGGCAACCGCGACGGTATCGTACTCGACAACCCTGAGAACTTCGAGACCAAGCGCCGCAGTAAGATGAGCGCCGTAGAGAACATTCTCGATGCCGACGTATACCCCGAGCTATATAGCAACATCTATCATAAGGTACGCATCAACTACTACCCACCTCGCGGTGATGAGAAGGAGGCTTGGGACAACATCGATCTCTTCGGTTGGATGGGCTACCCCATGACCATTAAAGTCAACTTCCTCTGCCGCGACTCCATCCTGGCCGCTCCCTTGGCACTTGACCTCGTGCTCTTCTCCGACGTTGCCCTGCGTGCAGGTCTCTCGGGCATACAGGAGTGGCTTTCATTCTACTGCAAGGCACCTATGCACAAGGATGGCGACAAGCCTGTGCACGACCTGTTCAAGCAGTTTGCCATGCTAAAGAACAAGATTCGCGAGCTAGGCGGATACGAAGCCGACCAAGAATTGGATTAAAGCTATTAGACATCAAGAAAGGAGAGGAGCCCCTCTCCTTTCTATTTATTATCACATACCCACTACCCCATCTCCGATTATTAGTCGCGCCAGTTCTTCGGGCTGCACACCATCGAGAAAGCATCCCACATCAATCGTCCTAAAGCACTCCAGCAGCGTATCATACCCATAGTTTACTCCTACAAGCGCCTCTTCCAGCAATCCGGGCGATAAGTTTCCTATAAAATCCCCATTTAAATGACAAGAAACCACCCGGCCATTTATCACACGCAGCTCCACCATGACCGTTCCACATGCAAAGCGTCCCTTTCTGATTATTAGCGTTTTGTCCTCCACACCACGTACCGAACGCTTATAAGTCCACCCCTCTGTTTCAAACTTCTCATGAGCCAGGCGCGACACCTCCCGATGCTGCTCTTCACTTAAGAGTACCTCATCATCATGATAGTTCGCTGACAAATACTGCTCCAATCGCATGCGGAAATCGTCTATTCCCGACACTTCTGGGAGATATTCGCACAAATTGGCCACACGACTACGTACTGAAGCAATACCCTTTCTTGCCAATTTATCATCAGATGGATCCAATGCCCGTTCCAGTACTGCTAGATCTACATCATACATCAGCGTACCATGCACCATGAGCCGGTCCTTATACACCCGCTTGGCATAGCCCGACACTTTACGCCCATCAACCAGAATATCGTTACGTCCTGACAACTCAGCCTCAACGCCCAATGCCTGCAAGGCCTGCAACATATACCTTGTATACTCAGGATAATCCCTGTTCAAATCTGCACTGCGCCCCACAATAGTATAGTTCAGATTCCCCAAGTCATGATATACAGCTCCCCCTCCAGTCACACGCCGCACGAGAGCAATACCATTCTCCCGCAAATAATCCACATTCACTTCCGCCAACGCATCTTGATTAAGCCCTATAATGACTGCAGGTCTATTTTGCCACAAATAGAAGTGGGGTTCCTCGAGTGGTAACCGCTCCAAGACATACTCATCAAATGCCATATTATAATAAGGATCTGTATAGTTGTTTCTAAGATAGCGCATAATATAGATAATTGGTTTGGCGTAAAGATACTACAAATTCATCATACGCCCAAGCTCTCCTGAAGCATAATCATATTCTCAAGAAACTTTTTGGGTAGTATCACTACCATTATTCATTTTTTTTATTTATCTTCGCTCTATATATCAACAACGAGAAAAAGATGATTATGAAAAAGACACTTACAAATTTATTGCTAATGATGGCGCTGTTTGCCGGCAGTATGTCAGTAAATGCCAAGGATGTATGGCCTGACGGAACAGCGATGTCCGAATGGTTCAAGCGCACGAAGAAGGTGAAACCCGCTTCACTCTATGATATCACGGAGTACGGGGTGGTACGCGACAGTACCCTGCTACAGACCGAGCAGATACAGGCAGTCATTGACAAGGCTGCAGCCAATGGCGGCGGTACCATCGTGATACCTGAGGGTACCTTCCTCAGCGGTTCGCTCTTTTTCAAGCCGGGCACACACCTCCACCTCAACCCCGGTGCAGTGCTCAAGGGAAGCGACTTCATCGGCGACTTCCAACTGATTGACACTCGCATGGAGGGCCAAAACCTCAAGTACTTTGCCGCACTTGTCAACGCCATCGACTGCGACGGCTTCCGCCTCACTGGTAAGGGCACTATCAATGGCAACGGCCTGCGCTACTGGAAACAGTTCTGGATCCGTCGTCAGTATAACCGCCAATGCACCAACCTCGAGGAGATGCGTCCCCGCCTGGTGTTCATACAGAGCAGCGACGACGTGCATCTCGAAGGTGTGCGCCTCATCAACTCGCCCTTCTGGACCACACACATCTACCAATGCAACCGTGTGAAGCTCATTGACCTCCACATCTTCGCACCAGGAGCCCCCGTGAAGGCTCCCAGTAGCGACGCTATCGATATCGACGTATGTACCGATGTGCATGTCAAGGGATGCTACTTCTCAGTCAATGACGATGCCATCGCACTCAAGGGAGGCAAGGGACCTTGGGCACATCAGGACAAGGTGAACAACGGTCCTAACCGCAACATCCTCATCGAGGACTGCACCTACGGCTTCTGCCACAGTATGCTCACCTGCGGTAGCGAATCGCTGCACAACCACAATGTCGTGCTCCGCAACTGCGACGTGAAGGATGCCACCCGTATGCTGTGGCTCAAGATGCGCCCCGATACCGAGCAGAACTATGAGTATATCACCGTGGAGGGTATCAGAGGCAATGTGAAGAGCATGCTCTTCGTGAAGCCTTGGACCCAGTTCTTCGACCTTAAGGGTCGCGAAGATGTGCCCTATTCTTATTCTTCGAACGTGACATTGCGCGACATCAAGATTGACTGCAAGGTGGTATTCGACGTGAAGAGCGCCATTGACCAGTATAGCCTCAAGGACTTCACCTTCGAGGATGTGGATGTGACGGCTTCAGACAAGCCCGAGATACATAAGGATTATGTGGAGAACTTTACGCTGAAGAACGTAAAGGTGAACGGCGAAAAGGTGGAATAGAAGTTGAGGATTATCTAAGAAAGATGCCGGCATTGCTGTTGCTGTGTCGGCTATTTTTATTTATAAGATTAAATTATTTAGATTGATAGTTTGCCCAAATACGGAATTCGTGCTAAATTTGCACATACGTTTTATAATAATGACAAACTTGGCATTAATCATAATGACCGCACTACCTACTTCGTGGCTAGTGGTTGGGGGTATATTGATAGTAACAACTTTGATTGCTGTCGTATGGTCTCTGCTCAAATCCCGTGAGGCAGCAACACTAAAAAAGGAAGTGGAGGAGTTGCGTGACACCATACGCATGATGCGCTATGAGGAGGCAAACCTGTCGCGCATGTTGCATACGGTGGATAAGCCTGCCGACATTCAAGAGAATGTTTCACCCCAAGATGACAGTTCCGATCCCGAGATAGAAGACGAAGCGCCAGCAGCTCCGCTAATGGCAGAGGAGGACAACTCACCATTTGAGGAAAGTCTCGAAGACAACAATGAGACCTTAGCAGAAGAGGAGCAAGAGGTGACTGAAACGACCGCCAAGATTGAAGAACCCGAAGAACCTGTTGCAGAATCCGCACCTGAGGAGTCACAGAATAGCATAGAAGCGGCTATGCCCGAAGAGCCGGCAGAAGAAGAGCCCGACAAAGCCAAGCCTCGCAAGCATGCCATCAATGAGCGTCGTCCGGCTATTCCCAACGATCTGTTCTCTGCTTGGTTTGAAGAGAATGAGCAGTATGAGGCGAAACAAGAGATACAAAACAAAGAGGTTGTAACCAAGGTTGAAGAAGCCGAGGTCGAAGAGGCTGAGCCCCAAAAGCTTGAAGTCGCAGAACCTCAGCCACAAGATAGCGAGTTGGTGCAAGTGGATTCAGCCCCAACAGAGGATATTCCAACTCCAGCAATCACTGAAGTGGCAGAAGAGAAAGAGCCTACTACCGCAGATGAACCGGTTGCTGAGCAGCCCGCCGTGCCTATCGTACTCAGCAAAGAGGACGAGCGATTCTGCCGTAAGCTAGAACGCGTCGTAAACGCACGTATGCGCAATCCCAACCTGAATATCGACATCATAGCATCCCAGTTTGGTATGGGGCGTACGAATTTCTATCGTAAGGTGCGTGAGCTGATGGGAGTATCGCCCAACGATTATCTGCGCAAATGCCGTATGGAGCGTGCTGCGGAGTTGCTGTGCAGTTCCGAACTGGCCGTAGTCGACATCTGCGCACAAGTAGGCATACCCGATGCGCAGTATTTCAGCCGGGTATTCAAGACCTATTTCGGCATGCCACCATCGATATATAGAGAGCAGAAGCTGCATGGATGATGTATCCCCTGCAGAATCCTGCGTTTTCGTTGATTATTCCATCGTTTTTGTATAACTTTGCACGTTCTTAACGACGAAATATAAAATATCATTATGATAAGCAAGATAGAAGCACTCATGGCTGAGGTGGAAACCCTCACCGCCAATAGCGCAGAAGAGCTGGAAGCACTGCGCATCAAGTACCTGAGCAAGAAGGGCGCCATCAATGACCTGATGGCCGACTTCCGTAACGTGCCCGCCGAGCAGAAGAAAGAGGTGGGCATGCGACTCAATGCACTGAAGACCCGCGCTACAGAGCGCATCTCCGAACTCAAAGAGGCCTTCGAAACCAACGACAGCGGTGCTGCCGAGATGGACCTCACCCGTACAGCCTACCCCATAGAGCTGGGCACACGCCACCCGCTCTCCATCGTGAAAAACGAGATCATCGACATCTTTGCCCGCATGGGCTTCGCCCTGGCCGACGGTCCCGAGGTGGAGGACGACTGGCACGTGTTCTCCTCGATGAACTTTGCCGAAGACCACCCTGCCCGCGACATGCAAGATACCTTCTTCATCGAGGCACACCCCGACATCATTCTGCGCACCCACACCTCATCGGTGCAGAGTCGCGTCATGGAGACCAGCCAGCCCCCTATCCGTATCATCTGCCCCGGACGCGTATACCGCAACGAGGCCATCAGCTACCGTGCACATTGCTTCTTCCATCAGGTAGAGGCACTCTACGTGGATAAGAACGTATCGTTCACCGACCTCAAGCAGGCCCTCTTACTCTTTGCCAAGGAGATGTTTGGCGAGGACACCAAGATCCGTCTGCGCCCCTCCTACTTCCCTTTCACCGAGCCTTCGGCCGAGATGGACATCAGCTGCAACATCTGCGGCGGCAAGGGATGTCCTTTCTGTAAGGGTACCGGCTGGGTAGAGATCCTCGGTTGCGGTATGGTAGACCCCAACGTGCTCGAGGCCAACGGCATCGACAGCAAGGTATACTCAGGCTATGCCCTCGGTATGGGTATCGAGCGCATCACCAACCTCAAGTACCAGGTCAAGGACCTCCGCATGTTCTCTGAGAACGACGTCCGTTTCCTCAAGGAGTTTGAAGCAGCGAATTAGGGTTTATGGTTGAGGGTTGAGAGTTGAGGGAATTGACCTTAGTTACCTTAATGACTTTAGCGACTTAAAACTCTAAACCATCAACCATCATCCATCAACCAAAATGCTCTTCACCCCCAGCTACTGCCTCATGCTGGCAGCCAATTTCCTGATGTTCTTCGGATTTTGGATGCTGGTCCCCGTGCTCCCCTTCTATCTGGCCGAAGTGTTTGCAGCCGAGGGCACGCTCATCGGCATCATCCTTTCGTGCTACACCGTATCGGCGCTCTGCATACGTCCCTTTTCGGGCTACCTCATCGATATGTTTGCCCGCAAGCCGCTCTACCTTGTGGCCTATGCGGTGTTCACAGCCATCTTCGCAGGGTATAGGTTTGCCGGCACGCTCACCCTCTTCGCCCTCTTCCGCGTGGCCCACGGCTTGGCCTTCGGCACCACCTCGGTAGGCGGTAGTACCATTGTCATCGACATCCTCCCCTCGGAGCGTCGCGGCGAGGGACTGGGATACTTCGGCCTTACAAACAACTTCGCCATGTCCATCGGCCCCATGCTCGGCCTGATGCTCCACGGCAGTGTCTCCTACGACGTCATTTTCGCCATCGCCTTTGTAGCCACCCTTATAGGCTTGGTAGCAGCTGCGCTGGTGAAGACACCGCCCAAGCCCCGTGTGGTGCGCGAACCCCTCTCCTTCGACCGCTTCATCCTCAAGAAGGGTCTGCCTGCAGGCCTCAGCCTCCTGCTCATGTCAGTCCCCTACGGCATGACCACCAACTACGTGGCCCTCTATGCCGAGCAGATGGGGTTGGCCGTCAACACCGGCCTCTTCTTCACCTTCATGGCCGTGGGCATGGCCATCTCGCGTATCTTCTCAGGCCGCCTTGTCGACCGCGGACGCCTCACCCAGCTCATCGCATGGGGCATGTATATAGTGCTCGTATGCTTTGCCCTGCTGGCCGCCTGCCGCTATATCATCGTGTGGAATGCCACGGCCTGCACACTCATCTTCTTTGCCACCGCTCTGCTGCTGGGCGTAGGCTTCGGCACCATGTTTCCCGCCTACAATACCCTGTTCGTGAACCTCGCCCCCAACTCAAAGCGCGGCACTGCCACCTCTACCTACCTCACCTCATGGGACGTAGGCATCGGTATCGGCATGCTTGTGGGCGGCTACATCGCCGAGGTGTCATCGCTCAGCTACGGATACCTACTCGGTGCCCTGCTCACCCTCGGCTCGCTCATCTACTACAATAAGATTGTAGCGCCGCACTTCATCAAGAACAAGTTGCGATAAGCTATCGCCATCCTTAGCGAAGCGACTGCAGAGACAGGGGAAGCCTTTTCTGTGTGTAAACGATTTTTATTTTTGCCCTGACAAGGTGCAGTAGCGAAGCATGCTTCGCTTGATAATGAATTACGAGCGCTGAAATGTAGTTCGACGTCTGTATGGATGTCCCCTGTTGTATCTCTAAAAAAGCGCACGCCATCGCGGTGACGTGTAGACGCCACTGCGGTGGCGCGAGCACTCCACCGCGGTGACAGATTCACGTCACCGCGATGGCGTGAACATAGATAGAGAACCATTATAAATAAAGGAGCTACCCGATGAATGAAAAGCTAAGAACCATGTGGCGATTTTTTACAGCATAAAGAAAATTAATTTCAATTAACAACTCTTTATTTCCAAATATTTACTACTTTTGCAGCCAAAGAACCCACGCTGAGCCTTTTCGTATGAAAAGGAGGTTAGGGTGGGAATTCTTTGACATATAAGAAAAGACGTTTACTTGACGTTTTGTCTTTGGCGACCCAGAACTTCGCAACTTCTAAATCGTAGTCAAGGATAAAGCAACAGTAGATGTCTGCGGGATATGTAATAAACGTATGACATATTGTGCGCAAGGTCTCTTTGGACACCGTTCGGTGTACCCATACCTTAGCCGTCATACCCTACATATCAGCGTGGGCTTCTGTGTTGCTCGTTCTACTACGATAGGGCAATGCGAAGGCCTTGGGCGCGGGACGAGTAACAGGTACAGATTCCCACGTCTTTTCATTTTAAATAGTATTTAATCCGATAGGGATTTGGGGAATCTACAAGAACCGATAAATTTATTATGGTATTTTCAAGACATGCCTTAATGAATAAAATGTACTTTCAATAATAGTACAGGTTCGAAAGCAACAAGGAATGATTTGAATAATAAATAGTAGATATAATGAAACTTTGTACAACAACACACGCTGATTCAAAAGCTCGGGCTATCCAAAATCGAGTACAAGAATCCTCCCTTGCAAGTATCTTTACATTGCGCTTTTGGGCATTAGGTATGTTTATTGCTTTCATACCTTTGGGGCTTTATGCACAATCCGTCGATGAAATTAAGGCCAACGAGAACCTATATATATGGGGTGAAGGCAGTGGCGACACTCAAAGAGAAGCCAAAGAAAATGCCCTGCACGACCTATCTTCTAAAATATCAGTTCACGTGAGTTCCGTCGATCAAAGCTACATGTCAAACGAAGAACACAATGAAGAAGTAAATACGTATGTAAGTTTCGAACGTAAGATGCAGACCTACTCTACAGTTACACTTACGGATTGTCACTCCAAAGTGATATCAACAGGTAGTCCCTTCAAAGTGTTTTCTTATATAGAAAGAGAGAAGGTTGACAAAATGTTTGATGATAGAGTAAAAGTAATGCAAGCTAATGTCCAAATTGCAAACGAAGCATTCCTTAGTCTGAATCTTGCCGATGCATTGCGCTACTATTATGCCTCCTATCTACTTACGCAAAGCCTTCGTTATCGAGCCGATGCTGTTGTCATGGATGAAAACGGGAATGAGCAGATGGCTATGGTATGGATACGCAAACGCATTGAAGACATTTTATCAAATGTCAAGATTACAATCAAGGGCGAGAGTGGTAACGGAGACAACTCCTACTTGCTGGGATTTTTCTATAAAAATGAGCCTATCCAGAAGATAGGCTACACCTATTGGGACGGAGATGATGTGGGAGAACGCATATCATACGCACAGGACGGTTTGGGATTGGCTGAACTTGAACCTTCGTTTTCAGCCAAGGACATTAAGGTATTCATTGAATATAAGTATATGAGCCTCGTGAACAGAAACAATGCAGAGTTGAGTGCCGTCTATGATGCATTGGCCGAGGATGTAAATTTCCAAGGCACATGTGGAGCACAAGTAACACAAAGTAAGATAGGCGATTATACCGCATCATATGAAGGGCAATCACTAGATCAAATGTCAAAGACGCAAGCGGAAGCCATCACTAACCTCTCAGCTGTCAGCAACAAGGACAATCCCATAGCACCCGACAAAGCGCTACAATATGCTGAGACTTTAGACTTGGTGGTGCAAGCAATTAAAACTAAACAATATGATCAGGTTCCTCCTTTGTGCACAGAAGATGGTGCAAAAGCATTTACTCAACTTATCAAGTATGGCAAAGCCCGCGTCGTCGATAGTCCGACCATTACATTTACCGAATACAACGGCCATATCTACGGACGAAGTATTCCTATGGAATTTTCCTTTAGTGGGGGAAACAAATTCTTGGAGAATGTCGTCTTTACATTTACCCCCGATGGAAAAATTGACAATGTCACTTTCGGACTAGGTTTCAAGGCTGAAAACGATATCTTCTGCAACATGAAAGACGAAGAACAAGCTCTTGCACGTGCAGCAATAAGTAATTTCCTAGAAAACTACAAGACAGCATACGCGTTGGGCCGATTCGACTATCTTGACATGATATTCTCTGATGATGCATTTATTGTTACAGGCAAAGAAGTCATGAGAATGGTTGGCAACGAAGAGGAGGGCTATCATATGGAGAAGAAGGTGGTAAAGACCAAGCAAAGCAAAACACAGTTTCTCACTAACCTGAAAAATGCTTTTGACAGTAAGGAGTTTGTCAATCTTCAGTTTGTCAATAACTATATTCAGCCTAGCCGCCGTTCCATCCAGAATGGACATGCCGTTTATGGAATACAGATTCGTCAAGATTATTTTTCCAATAACTATAAAGATCAGGGCTACCTATTCCTTCGCGTCGATGTTACCGACCCAGACGCTCCTATTGTGAGTGTACGCGTATGGCAGGAGATGCCTGATGATGAGGAAGGCATTGCCGACTTGTCAAATTGGCAAAACTTCTTCATTGATTTGTAATGTGATAGTGACCAAGCAAAATGGATAATCTAGATTATATCGTAGTAGGATAAGAAGAATATGAGAAAAACAAAGATAGGACACAGAAGTCTATTGCTGTTGCTATTCGCTTGTACATTGGGTAATGTGATGTCGCAAGAGAAGGAGAGGATGAAAGTGGAATCATTTGTCGAGTTGTCCCAGGCTGAGGATCCTGATGCCAAAGACCCGACATTCCGGCGGGCAGATACACAGGCTAGTAGGAGCGGCAGATATTGTGCTATCATAAAAATGATCAGCACAGTACAAGACAAAAGCTTCAGCTTTAATTTGGGAGCAGATTATGTTCCTGAGGGAGCGGTAGATTATAGAGACAATGGAGAGGTATGGATATATGTGCCTGCCGGTACCAGTAAGATCAAGATTAGCCATCCACGATATGGGCAACTCGATACTCGTGACGGATATTATCATTTTAAAGAGGCTGGAATAGCCAAATGTAAGGAAGCAACGGTATATCGTCTTATTTTACACACCGATTTCAATCCCGATGAGGATATCATAAAGGATGACAAAAAGTTTGCTACAGTAAGGTTTAAGGTATTTCCAGCACAGGCCACCATTATCTTGCGCAAGATGCCTGAGAGCACCGACAACGGCGGTATTCTAGAAAAGCAGATGCCATTGGGTATCTATAATTATCGCGTGGAGTGTCCGGACTATCATGAGCAGGATGGCAAATTTGAACTTGTTGAAGAGAATGAGACCAAGACGATAGAGCTTCGCCTTAGCCAAGCTTTCGGGTGGCTTGCACTTAATCCGAATTTCAAATTGGAAGGATGTGACTTTACCGTTGATGGAAAGAAATACTCAGATTCATCCCTTGCAAAAATGTCTCTCCAAAGCGGTAAGCATGTTGTTGAAGTACGACATCCAAACTATCACACAGCAACGATGGAGGTTATGATACAAGATAGTGTAGTATATGATATCAATCCGCAATTGAAACCACGTCTAGGCCGTTTGTCAGTAGAAGCCAACATTCCTGGAGCGACTGTCTCTGTGGATGGAAAAGAAATTGGCATCACCCCCTTGAAAAATGCTTATGAAATGATAATTGGCACCCATACCGTGGAAGTGTCGTGTACGAATCATCGCACAGAAAAACGCACCGTTACCATTACGGAGGGCCAGGTCACCAATCTCTCTCTCGCGCTAGTGGATATAGCACGCTACTCATTCTTCACCACACCATCTGCGGCCAGCCTTTATATTAATGACAAATACATTGGTATCACACCATGCGACCATGAACTCGCTTCGGGTGACTATCAGGTAAAGCTCACGCGTAGACATTATCGTACAATTGAGCGACACATGCATTTTGACAGTTCCGATCCTAAAGTATCAATACGCATGTCTCGCCAATATCAACATAAATACCAGTTCTATCTTCAGCCTACTTTTCAGTATGGAACCCAAATGGGACTTGGCGGAACAGCAGGTCTATATCTCGCTAATGTCAATATAGAGGCGGCGTATATTATGAAGAAAGAGAGTGCCCCTATTTATTGGAACCAAATGGGAGAACGCCCTATAGAGGAGACATTCAAACCTACGGTATACGAGATTAATGTGGGACATGGCTTCATCGTAGGAACCCGATTTAGATTTACGCCTCAGGTGGGAGGCAGTGCTATTGATTTCCAAGGGAACCAAGGTAATCACTGCAGTGCTATTACCGCTTCTGTAGGTATCCGTATAGAATGTATCGCAGCCAATCATCTGGGAATCTGTTTAGTTCCCGGGTATGCATTCCCTATATATAAGTCTGATAATTTTATCCGAATTTCAGAAACCCAATCGCAGTTGAATGACTACGCTGGAGGTGGATTTAAGATGAATATTGGATTCTATTTCTATCTTTAAAATATAATTTCAAGAATACTAAGAAAAATGAAACGTCTTATATCTTATATTTCAACATTGCTCCTATTGGTCAGTTGTATCTCCGATGAAGTACAGTTTGACGGTTCCAGTTGGATGCCGTCATCGGAACCTAGGTACATACATATGGAAAATACAACAATCTCCATGGAGGCTAAGAAAGGATCACACGATGCATATGTCGAGGCAATGTCCACGCCGTGGCACTTTTCCGGTCAAGCTTCATGGCTTACGATTACTCCCGAGGAGGGTACAGATGACGCTACGGTGACGATTACCGCAACAGAAAACATGTCGGGCGATGATTTGCGCACCAGTCTGTTTTGGTTATCTTCTTCCGTTGACGATTATGACTATAAGGCCAAAGTGTCAGTCACTCAACGTGCTGCCGCCCCCCATCTTACAGTATCCAAATCGTCACTTACCATGATGGCTACTGGTGAATCGAAAGAGATTACCGTCGACAAGAATATTTCGTACACGATTAGCAAGTCATCGTCCGCTACATGGCTTACGGTGGCCACCTCGGCTGACAGCACAAGACTGACCATCACAGCTGAGCCCAACCCTGCAGCAACAGCACGTAACGCTAGTATCACCCTGAGTGGGAAACTCACGCAAGTCATCAATCTCACCCAAGAGGCGGCAGGCATGTCGTCCACAGAATATGGTCCTCTGGATGTCGACGTTAAAGGTGCCGATTTCTCTTTACTGATTACGAGTGATGCAGCTTGGACAGCATCGACCAATGGCAGTTGGTTTACAGTATCACCATCGGAAGGCACATCGGGAACCACCTCAGTAATACTCTCCGTGTCTCCCAACAATGCTACCTCTGCACGAAGTGGAAGGATCGACTTCAAGATTGGCTCAACAGAGATGTTTGGCGTGGTTATCAATCAAGAGGGAATATATTGTTCGGTTTCTCCTACATCGCTATCTATGGGAGCCGTTGATGGTAGCCGTACACTGTCTGTATCGAGCAATACGGAGTGGACCGTTATTTCCAAACCTTCATGGATTACGACTGATATTGAATCGGGATCAGGAGATGGTGTTATCCATGTTACCGCATCAGAGCATACGGAGCGTGAAATGCGCTCTGGCGTAATCATAATAGGAGTTGAAGGTGTCACCGAGTTGGAGCAATCGGTATATGTAAGTCAATCGCAACACTATCTTAGTATATCACCTAAAGCATTCGGTGAGCTACCCTCTACCGGTGGTACCCATAAGATAAGTATCGCCTCCGATGATATTTGGAAAGCGACAAAGGGAGAATCATGGCTTACCCTCTCCGCAGATGCAGGAAGAGGCGATATGGATGTGACAATGAGCGTTGCTGATAATCCTTCCATCACGAGACGTAGCGATACGGTACTCTTCACCCCAACTTATGCGCCCCCCATCGAGTTTGTTGTCAGACAGGCTAGTCGCTATCTTTCCGTAAATACCACTCGGGTTATCTTCTACTGGCGTGGTGGAGAGTCGTTACCTATAGCAGTAACCACTGATGGGACGTTTGCTGTAACCACCGATTGCAATTGGTTGAGAATAGAGCAGAATGGGCATTCGTTTACACTTATTGCAGAAGAGCATGATGCTAAAGAGCCACGTTCAGCTGTGATAACGGTAGCGCTTACAGGATTGCTACTTGGCGAGATGTACAGCATAGAAATACCGATAGTGCAGAGACCTAATGTTCCTATTGACATGACAACATTCCCTGATGATTTAAATTGGGACATCGTAGGAAACACCCATGCTTCGATTACCATTACCGGGTACACCACGGATGAGTCATGGGACAATTTGGGCGACAGTTCCTTTGGACTGAACATAACTTTCTTTGGTAAGGATGAGAACTGGAATAATTTCTAGGCTATAGATACGGAATCCATGAAAAGGTATATATTGAATTTTATTGCATTTGCTATCATAGGTGCTATATGCCTGCTGTCCGCTTGCTCTGACGAAGGGTTCAGCGATGTCCATGTAGAGGAAAAGATAGATGGCAGCCATTGGGAGCGTGCCGATGTCAACTGGCACGTCAGCCGTATCGACTTCGATGCGCAGGATGGCGCTACACGCTCGGTCGACGAGGGGTGGAAGGATGGCGACCGCATCTACCTCATCTTGGAAGACAAGGACGGGAATGATGTG
>JAZNYG010000038.1:0-31818 GCA_045594245.1 Bacteroidaceae bacterium | reverse complement strand
ACGCACTAAAGCATTAACAGCAGTTGTGTAGTTTGGAGCACCCTTTATCTCTGCATTAGCTATCCACTCACGACAGAACTTGAAGAAATCAATCTTCTGTGATTTGGCTTGCTCCCCATTTAGCATGTCTACAATATCATCAACAGAGTAATCGTTTAGCTCTATCTGAAACTTTGCACACTTCTCTTGATAAACACGAATTAATGCATCAACATCTTTTTTGATTGGAGAGTTTGGCTTGATTTTGAAGTCTTTAGTTAAGTCTTTTGGAGTAGCAAACAAACTTGTAGAGACCCTCTTAACCTTCCTGTCAAGGGTAAATCTCAACTTTACATTGTAAGTTTTGTCACTTTTCTGTTCGCTTTTCTTGATTTCAGCTTTGATTGTCAGCATGTTACACGTAATAAAATTAGTCAACAATTAGTCAACATTTTATGCGAAGAAGCTTAAAACAGCAGGATTTTCAATGTTACAGATAGTACGATGCTCAGCAAAAGGTACAAAAAAAGAAATGTCAAATGCTTGATTTACTGCACTTGACATTTCCCTTTCGTCGTGGGCCATCTAGGGCTTGAACCTAGGACCTCCAGATTATGAGTCTGTTGCTCTAACCAACTGAGCTAAAAGCCCGACACAATGATGAGGTTGCCCTCAAATTGCAAGTGCAAAGGTAAGGGGTTTGTTTGAAATTTACAAGTGTTTCGTGAAAAAAACATTTAAAATGTCTGATTTTTATCGTACTTTTGTATCTACATTGATTAAGATAGATATTATGATTAAAAATATACTCTTTGACTGGGGCGGTGTACTCATCCATCTTGACAAGAGCCGCTGCACAGAGGCTTTCCGCCAGTTGGGTGTAGAAGTGAGTGATGAGCTGACCAATCCCTATGGTCAGCGTGCCGACCTGATGGACTTCGAGAAGGGGCTGATGACGGTGCCCGAGTTTCATGATACGGTGCGCCGCATCTATGCTCCGGGACTTACCGATGAGCAGATTGATGAGGCTTGGAATGCGCTGCTGCTCGATATCCCGACCTATAAGCTCGACATGCTGCTCTCGCTCAAGGAGCGCTATCGCCTGTTCCTGCTGAGCAATACGAATGCCGTGCACTGGGAGGAGGGGCGCAAGCGGTTCGACTACAAGGGCTTGCAGGCCGAGGACTACTTTGAGAAGATATTCCTCTCACACGAGATACACGAGCTGAAACCTACGCCCGAGGCTTTCCTCAAGGTGGCACAGCTGGCAGGCATCAAGCCCGAAGAGACGCTCTTCATTGATGATCTGCAGGTGAGCTGCGATGCAGCCGAGGCGCTGGGATTCCACACCTACTGCCCGAAGGCGAACTGTGACTGGCGTGACGAGTTGAAAATTGAAAGTTAAAAAACTCTCCTTGCTATGCATAGTTCAGCAATTGATTCTCCATTGAGGTGTGTGGCTACCATAGGGACATTTGATGGTGTGCACCGTGGTCATCGGTGCTTGCTGAGTCAGGTGCGCCGCATGGCCGATGAGCGTGGCTTGCGGGCTGTGGCGGTAACCTTCGCCACGGCACCGAGGGCGGTGCTTGCGGGTGGTGTCCGTGCTTCGTTAACCACGACGGCCGAACGTGTGGCGCTACTACGCGAGGTAGGTATGGATGATGTGGCATTGCTCACTTTCACCCCTGCTATGGCGCTGCTCACGGCCCGTGAGTTTATGGAGCAGGTGCTGAAGGAGCAGTTGGGCGTGGAGGTGCTGGTGATCGGGTATGACCATCGTTTCGGGCGTGGACGTACTGAGGCTTTTGACGACTATGTGCGCTATGGCGAGGAACTGGGCATCGAGGTGGTGCGTGGTGAGGCCTGTATGGATGGCTGCGAAGCGGTGAGCTCCACCCGTATACGCCGCTGCATAAAGGAAGGGCGCATCGCTGAGGCCAACAGCCTGCTGGGCTACTGCTACCTGCTCGAAGGAAAGGTGGTGGATGGCTACAAGGTGGGCCGTAAGATAGGGTTTCCCACAGCCAACATACGCGTCAGCGACGAGCATAGGCTGCTGCCTGCTGATGGGGTGTATGCGGTGAGGGTTAACGTCGTTAACAACGATGACACCAACGAAAACGATAACTATCGTCGCGATGGAAATAATTGTCAATTGTCAATTGCCAATTGTCAATTAGGGATGGGGATGCTCAACATTGGCCATCGCCCTACGGTGAACAATGGTGAGGAGCGCAGCATTGAAGTGCATATTCTCGACTTTGAGGGCGACCTCTACGGACAGGTGTTGCGGATAGAGTTTGTGGAGCGTCTGCGCGATGAGCAAACTTTCGATAGTCTGGATGCCTTGATGGCGCAACTGCATGATGATGAACAGCGGGTGAGGAAATTAAACTCCTAATTCTTAAATTGATAATATGTTGACAACCATTAAACTGATACTTTACTATTTCGGCTATCAGCTGGGATTCAGTGTTGTGGCGATGCTGGTATCGCGATTCATCGCGCCGATGGACCCGGTGATGACAACCTCTGTGGCTATGGTGGCGTCAACCGTGGTGATGATGTGGCATCTCCTGCACTTCAAGTATGTGGATCTCACGCGCGATAAATATAAAGAGGTGAGCCGGCAGGTGCTGCTCGTGTCGGCAGTGTTTGTGTTTGCCGCGATGTATGTGCTCAATCTGCTCATCGAGCAGGTAGGCATCCCCAATACGATGGAGGACACCTTCATCGAGATGAGCCGCAATCCTCTCGGGCTGCTCTCCATAGCGCTGCTGGCCCCGATATTGGAAGAGATGCTCTTCCGTGGGAGCATCGAGGGACATCTGCTCAACACGTGGAAGAATCCGTGGGGCGCCATCATCGTGTCGTCGCTCGTCTTCGGTGTGGTGCACATGAACCCTGCACAGATACCCTTTGCCTTCCTCCTGGGAGTGATGTTCGGATGGCTCTACTATCGCACCGGCAGTCTGCTGCCCGGCATCATAGGCCACGTGCTCAACAACTCCGTGGCGGCAGTCAATATGATACTCTACGGAGACATCCCTCTCGAAGAGCAGGTGCAGGACGAGGCCATGATGTGGACATGGGTTGCGATAGCAACGGTTGCCTTTGTGCTTGCTACGCTGTGGCTGAACAGGCGGTTGGGTGCCGGGATACCTGTCGGGGAGGCCAAGACACCTACCGGGAGTATTGAAGAGCCTGTGGCAAGTCCTGAGGATCCTGTAGTGAGCCCCGAGGTACCTGTCGTGAAGAGTCGTGAGAACCGCGATGCTGATGGGTATCAGCGAAGCGAAAGATAGGCGAAGAGGGAAAAAAGTGAAAAAAATTCTGTCTGTTGCAACTTTTTGGGGTGTTCGTTACGTCTAATGCATAGAAAGCAGAACAACTAAAACGAAAAAGGATATGAAAAAGTCATTGATAGCAGTGTGTATATGGGGCAGTATGTTGGCAACAACCATGCCTATGAATGCCACGACAGTGTGGAGTAGCCCTATGAGTGAGGAGCCGAATGCAGCACCTGAGAAGAGCCGTGGCGTGATAGCACGCATGGAGCTGGCCGAGTTCAGTGCCGTATACTGCGATGTGGTGGCCAACATCACCATCGAGCAGGGCGACGAATACCTGATAGAGGCACGCGGGCCCGAGCATATCATCCGCCTCATAGAGCCTGAGGTGAGCAAGGGTATGCTCCGCATCAAAGCCAGCAAGGAGTATAAGGTGAAGAAGAATGGCGGTGTCAACATCCGTGTGGTGGCTCCGAGTGTTGAGGCTATAGAGAATGATGGTGTGGGCAATATCACCTTCAAGGAACTCACCAAAGCGGAGGAACTGAAAGTGAAGAACGACGGCGTGGGCAACATTACCATAGAGAACCTGCAATGCAACGTGCTATATGTGCAGAATGATGGTGTGGGCAATGTCTGCATCGATGGCAAGGCTGGCCGTGCGGTGTTCACCTCTAATGGCGTAGGCAACATCGAAGCCTTTGATCTGGAAACGGCCGACCTCTCAGCCAGCCTCAATGGGGTGGGAGGCATAGAGTGCTACGTTACCGAACGCTTCACCTGCCAGGCAAATGGTGTGGGCAGCGTCTACTATAAGGGCGAGCCCAAGCATACCAACATCCGCAGCAGCGGCATAGGCAAGGTGAGGAAGCAATAAGCGCGGCTACAGATATAGGTATAAAAAACAACGGCAGCATAAGAGAAATCTTGTGCTGCCGTATATGTTAGGGAAATCGTTGTCCGTGGCTTAATACTCCTCCTCGTCGAAGAAGAAGTCCTCCTTGCTGGGATAGTCGGGCCAGATATCCTCGATACTTTCGTAAATATCACCTTCGTCCTCTATCTCTTGCAGGTTTTCAATAACCTCAGCAGGTGCTCCAGAACGAATGGCATAGTCAATCAACTCTTCTTTGGTTGCAGGCCATGGTGCATCCTCCAATTTTGTGGCCAATTCAAGTGTCCAGTACATACTTATTTTTTGTTATTATTTAGGTCGTTTTATAAATGAGGGTGCAAAAGTATAATTTTTTTCTTCAATTCCCATCATTCTTCCAAGAAATTTCATCGACTCGTTTTGATTTATTAATAATCCGCGCGAAGATGAAGAGAAAATCGGACAATCTGTTGATGAAGGACTGCAACAGCGGACTCACGGGAGCCTCTTCGGCAAGGGCGGTGATGAGGCGCTCGACACGGCGGCAGACGGTGCGGCAGACGTGGCACTGCGAAGCGGCAACATCGCCTCCGGGGAGGATGAAGGAGCGCAAGGGCTCCAACTGCGAGTCGAGATGGTCGATAGCCTCCTCAAGATGCTTCACGTGAGCCTCGGTGATGGAGCAGGGAGGCACAGTGTGGGGAGTGTCGCAGGGCATGGCCAGGTGGGTGCCTACATCGAAGAGGCGCGACTGCAGCCACTCCAGTAACTGGATGTCGAGGCAACGTAGTTCTGCGTCGGCCCGGAGCATACTGGCCAGCAAACCGATGTGAGCACTGAGCTCATCGATGGTGCCATAAGCTTCGAGGCGCAGACTGCACTTCTTCACTCTCTTGCCTCCGATGAGTGAGGTGTTGCCTGTGTCGCCTCCTCGGGTGTATATCTTGCTTTTCTTATTCATTTTTCAATATGGTAAATCGTTATTTCAAGTCTCTTAGGCTTACCCAATATTTATTATGGTAGCGTGACTGGCTGAAGAGGAGCAGACCTACGCTCTCCAAATCATAGATGATGACCTTCTGATGCACCTCTTGCAGCTCTTTCCACCAAGCACGCTTATCTTCGCTCTCGTGGATGCCCTCGATGACAAACAACGTATTGTCCTTTACATGAGGCAGGGCCATACTTACCACTTCCCGATAGTGCGAGGTGTGTGCCACATGGAGTAGCTCCACCGCTCCCTTTTCCGTGAGTGTTTGCGAAAAAAGTGCCATTTCATCGCCCTTTTTGGCTGTTATCTGTGGGTATTTGCGGTGATCGGTGAGAGGTGAGGGGTGAGGGGAGAGGGGAGAACTTTCCTCAATCGTGATGCACTCTCCCATAGGGCGTGCCAAAGCCATGGCACATACCGAGAGCCCCGACCCAGTACCTACCTCGATGATGGTCTGAGGATGTATATGGTTGGTCAGGCGGAATAGCAGGCGGATAATCTCTTCGGGATAGTCGGCCTCCTCAGTGGAATTCTGTTTCGCCATCCGATGTATCTCGGCATAGGCATAGTAGGGCAACTGCTCGCGTAGTACGTGTCGCACGAAATAGAAATCGCTGGGACTCTGCACACCGAATCCCAATGAGTTACGCTTGCGCCTTATCCACTTGTTTGGCATATTTTCTTATTCTTTCGGACAAAAGTAACAAAAATAGCTGATTATGTCGGTCCGAATTAAAAAAAAGATGTACTTTTGCATATAAATATATAAGTACAATGAAGAAGAATTACCTGTTAATATCGATGCTTTGCTGCATCGCTAGTTTAGTTAGTGCCAATCCGGTTGGTCCAACCCAAGCCCTGAAGATAGCATCGGCCTATCTGCAAGGCGAGGTATCAGTATCGCGCGTGGCTCCTTTCCGCAGGGCTACTACCCGCGCGGTCGCAGAGGCCGACACGCTGGCACCTTTGTATGTCATAAGCCGTGGCGAGAACGCAGGTTTCGTCATTGTCAGCGGCGATGACTGTCTGCCCGAGATTATCGGCTATACCGACAGTGGCGACTTTGTGGAGGCCAACATGCCGCCCGCCCTGCTCGATATGTTGCAGGTGTATGCCGAGATTGTAGAAGAGGCCCAGAAGGCTGGTTTGCCTGCCCGTACCCAGCAAAAGGCTCCTGCCGACCGTGTAGCCATCAAGCCCCTCATCGAGGCCCATTGGCATCAGACAGCTCCCTACAACAACTTGGCTCCTTTCCTTACGGGAACCTCCAACCGCGCAGTGACAGGATGTACCTGTACGGCAGCGGTGATGGTGCTGCACTATTTCCGTCGCGACCTCCCCAATGAGTTGCTTAACACCACGCCTACCTACACGTATGGCGATGCGCCTGTGACAGTCAGCTACCCCAAGGGAACACCCATCCAATGGGACCTGATGCTCAACAGCTACAACTCAAGCTATCCGGAAGAGATGGGTCATGCGGTGGCAGTGCTCAATGCGGCCTTTGGCGCAGGTATATGGCAGACATACGGTAGCTCTACTTCAGGACAGATTGCCAATATCGTGGATGGTTACAACTACTATTTTAATATGAGCAGTGCCTGCCAATATCAGGGTGGCACGAGCCAGACATCTTGGGAGAACACCATTTACAATAACCTGAAGAACAAGCAGCCAATGGTATATGCCGGCGTGCATCCCGACCAGGGTGGCCATGCCATCATCCTTGATGGCTATAGCCCGGCAAACAATCTCTTCCACTTCAACTTCGGATGGGGTGGCCAGGGAGACGGTTACTACACACTCGATGCCGAGACCGGCATCAATGGATTCTCGGGTCAGCAAGGTATGGTGTATAACATATCGCCCAAGAAGCCCAACCTGAAGGGAAAGATTCATATGGCCAAGCAGGTGGAGAAGCGTACAGAAAGCACTATCCGCGTGACGGTGACCAACAATGGCACGCTCGACTACTCGGGATTCAACCTCTATTGGGCAACAAACGAGCGCAAGCCTTCGGCAAGCACTTCCGTGTCGGCCTCCAATAAGGAGCTGGTGCTCGCTACCGACGAGAGCGGTGAATTTACCGTGACCTACAAGCCACTGCTGGAGAAGAAATACTACGTGTACCTCACCGATAAGCGCTGCAACGTATTGGATATGGTGGAGGTGGAGACACTGCCCGCCAATGCTGACCTCACGCTGGAGGCCTTCGATATCAGCGCCAGCGCTCAGACTGAGGAGCACGAGAGTGGCACCTATCGCCTGCTCTACAACAATGAGCTCACTGCACGACTGACCTTGACCAACTCGGATGAGGCATCAAGCGTGCGCCCTGGTGTACGTCTACGCTTGATGGAGTATAATGCCGAGACCGACAATCTGGAGCAGGTACGCAATATCACTGCCGACGAATACCAGTTTGCCGCTGGAGAGACTAAGGAGGTCTCTGCCCGCGTAAACCGTATCAATGAAGGTACCTATTATACCCTTATCGTGAACAGAGAACTTACAAGCGTTGACGAGGGCAAGGAGATGCATTTTGCTACCACCGACACGCTCATGCGCTTCAAAGTATGTGCCCCCACGCTCGATAGCCTTTCCGTGAAGGATGGTGTCATGACACTTACTGGCGACTGGGATCCCATTCGCTTTGCTGATTTGGCTACCGATGCCGCTGTTGTTGGCTACGACCTTACTCTGGTGAAGGGTGTCAACAGTCAGCCTGTGGCTGCCAACCCCAATGCCCTGTTCTATGTGGCTGCACCAGTAGAAGGATATAATATCGTATGCGACAATAAAATCAAGGACCTGCGTCTGCAGCAGGGCTATGACTTCGCTCCTGCAGGCACATATACAGCAGAGAAGGCGACCTTTACACCCCACTGGAGTGCAGGACAATGGCACACGCTTGCCTTGCCGTTCACAGCGCTGGTTCCCGACGGATACATCTGCCGTCGTCCGCTCCAGATTAATGTTACCACGTGGCGCGAGGCGGTACTGACTGACACTCTGTATGCAGGTACTCCTTATATTATGATGGCCGATATTGAGGGCGCTGCTCCTATAGTAGCCGAGAATGTGGTCATCGACATGGATGCCCTTGGCATCGGCATACCTGAATACGTGGCTGTGCTCACCAGTCGCGTGGCAGGTGACTCGGCTCTTGTGCTCAACCTCGACCCAGCTGAGGATTTGCAGTATTTCGAGCCAGTAGACTCTGCCACTGTACTGCCAGCATTTACAGCTGTGGTAAAGGGTGTGAAGCGTGTACGTGCCACACTCAACAGCTCCGGTGACCAGGCCTATAAGGTGCTGGCACAAGCAATCAATACAGCGATGCTCACTTATGAGGAGTGCCGTCAGGCTATTATGCCCGAGTGGAACACCCTGTTGCTCGACTCTGTGGCTGTGGCAAGAGGCATCTATGATGCGATGGCACTGACCAGCGCCTCCGCTGTCAAGGGCATAGCTTCCGACTTGCTGGCCTACGTAGAGATCTACAAGTTGCAGCTTATCGACAAGAGCGAGCCCATCAACTATACAGGTTATCTCGTGAACCCCTCGTTTGAGAGTGGCAAAAAGGATGGATGGACCTCTACAAACAGTGCGACCGTACGCGCCAAAACCAATCTGGCAACCTTCGGAGCCGGTATGGATGGCAAGTATCTGCTGTATAATGAGTCCACAGAAGGCTCAGCCGCTATCAGTCAGACTGTCGAGGGGCTTCCTCAAGGATACTATCGACTCACAGCGATGCTCGGTACGAGCGATGGCGGTGTGGTTACGCTTTTTGCCAATGACAGTACTACGGTTACGAAGGCTCATCCCTGGGGTCGTTTCTACCTCACCGAAAGTGTGGTCGACAGCGTATGGGTAGAAACTGGAGTGCTGACTCTTGGCGTTGAGGCTGGTGCCACCTGGTATAAGGCCGATGACTTCAAGCTCTACTACTTGGGTACAGGCAACGACGATACCGACATTGAGCTTCCTCAAGTAGAGATGCAGCCTGCCCATGCTGGCCGTCAGGGTATCTACGACCTCTTCGGACGTCGTGTTGATATCCCCACTGCTACAGGCATCTATATCGTAAATGGCAAAAAGACATTGATTAGAAAATAGTCGATAGTTTGGTACAATGGAAACATTGCGCTCACCGGCTTGGTGGGTGTGGCTGAGCGTTAGGGACTGGACTTCGTGCCAATGGATTTGTCAATAGATTGGAGAGGGTGCTTAAAAAAGGAACCATTGATTACCGTTTTCTATGGTCTAGAGAGGGCTTGGCGGGACTAGGCGGTGCATCGTACACTTTTTCTTGTGTGGGAAGAGATAATTCTACCGTTTTTCTTTTTTTACTCGGCAGAAAGGCTGTAATTTTGCAGCGCAAAACGCGCAGGCAAGCGCGTAGCATGTTTCCTAAGGAGAAGAAATAGGTAAAAGAAATAGCATCATGGAATGGTTAGTAAATCTGTTCACCGGTAGTGGCGTGGCCCACTCGGTGTTTATCGTGGCCGTGGTCATCGCCATCGGCCTCGGACTGAATCGAATCAAGTTTGGCAGCGTGGCGCTGGGTGTGACGTGGATACTCTTCGTGGGTATCGTGGCAGGCCACTTCGGCTTCCTGCTCGACCCTACCACCTCGCACTTCGTCAAGGAGTTTGGCCTCATCCTCTTCATCTACTCCATCGGCTTGGAGGTAGGTCCGGGATTCTTCTCCTCGTTCCGCAAGGGAGGCGTCACACTCAACATGCTGGCTGCGGGTATCGTGCTGCTGGGTTGCTGCACGGCCTACGGCATACACCTCATCACGGGAACCGACCTCATCAGCATGATCGGTGTGCTCAGCGGTGCCGTGACCAACACGCCAGGTATGGGTGCTGCGCAGCAGACCTTCTACGACATGACGGGGCAGACCAACACCACCATCGCGCAGGGCTATGCCGTGGCCTATCCCCTCGGTGTGGTAGGCATCATACTGAGCATCATCGTGCTGAAGCGCATCTTCCGCGTCAACTTCGACAATGAGCGCCGCATCATGATGGAACGCAACAAGGAGAATGCCGAGCAGCTCGAAGCTGTCACCCTCGAGGTACACAACGACTCCGTGTGCGGACACACCATCCGTGAGATACAGGAGGTCTTCGGACGCAAGTGCGTCATCACCCGCGTGCTGCACGAGCAGACCCACGACATCGAGTTGGCCGAGTCGAACACTACGCTGGGCCTCGGTGACAAGATATTCCTCGTGGCCGCGCCGCTCGAGATCGAGGCGCTTACACTGCTCATCGGTCCGCGCATCGACATGAACATGGCCGAGTGGGATGCCATCGAGGCCAACAACCTCACTGCCGAGCGCTTCGTCATCACCAACCCCGCCATCAACGGCAAGCGCCTGGGCGATCTGAAGCTGCGCCAGACCTTCAACGTCACCATCTCGCGCATCAGCCGTGCCGGCGTAGACCTTATCGCCGAGCCACACCTGCTGCTCCAGCTGGGCGACCGCGTAGTCGTAGTGGGCAAGCCCAAGAGCATCGAGAAGATATCGCGCCTCATGGGCAACTCGGTGAAGCGTCTCGAAGAGCCCAACCTCGCTGCCATCTTCCTTGGCATCGCCCTCGGTGTGGTGCTGGGCTCGCTGCCCATCTTCATCCCCAACGTGCCCGTGCCCGTGAAGCTCGGTCTTGCCGGAGGTCCGCTCATCGTGTCTATCCTCATCAGCAAGTTTGGCCCGCAGCTGAAGCTGGTGACCTATACCACCTCGTCGGCCAACAAGATGATACGTCAGATAGGTATCACGCTGTTCCTCGCCTCGGTGGGCATCGGTGCCGGTGACGGCTTCATCGACACCATCATGAACGGTGGTTACTGGTGGATACTCTATGGCTTCCTCATCACCGTCATCCCCTGCCTCATCATCGGCGTTGTGGCCCGCATGAAGTGCAAGCTCAGCTACTTCACCATTGCCGGACTCATCTCGGGTGCCATGACCGACCCTCCAGCCCTCGCCTATAGCAACGAGATATGCGGCAACAACCAGGCCTCGGTAGCCTACTCCACGGTATATCCGCTCACCATGTTCCTGCGTGTGGTGACGGCACAGATACTGGTGCTGATGGCGCTGTAAAAGAATTGAAAATTGAGAATTAACTAAGCATGACATTCCTCACCTCAGGTAACATCCTCCTCATAGGCTCAGTGCTGCTCTTCGTGAGCATTGCCGTGAGCAAGACCAGTGCGCGCTTCGGTGTGCCCACCCTGTTGCTCTTCCTCTTTGTGGGTATGCTCTTCGGCACCGACGGCTTCGGCATACAGTTCGACGACATGCGCGGGGCCCAGTTTGTGGGTATGATAGCCCTCTGTATCATCCTGTTCTCGGGTGGTATGGACACTAAGTTTGCCGAGATCAAGCCTGTGCTTGGCCCCGGACTGGTGCTCTCTACCGTAGGCGTGCTGCTCACAGCCCTGTTCACGGGTGTCTTCGTGTGGTGGCTCTCGGAGATGTCGTGGAGCAGCGTGGGATTTGCCTTGCTCCCCTCGTTGCTCCTGGCCGCCACGATGTCGTCTACCGACTCGGCATCGGTGTTTGCCATCCTGCGCTCGCAGAACATCAACCTGAAGCACAACCTGCGCCCCATGCTTGAGCTGGAGAGCGGAAGTAACGACCCCATGGCCTATATGCTCACCATCGTGCTCATCCAGTTCATCGGGGGCGATGTGAGCGGTGCGGGCAGCATACTGCTCACCTTCGGGCAGCAGTTCGTGTTTGGTGGTGCCATCGGCTACGGAGTGGGCAAGCTGGCCGTGTATATCATCAACAAGCTGAACCTCGACAACAAGTCGCTCTACTCCGTCTTTATGCTTGCGGTAGCCTTCTTCACTTTCGCGTTCACCGACCTCTTCAAGGGCAACGGCTACCTGGCGGTATACATCGCCGGCATGATTATCGGTAACTCCAAGATTGCCAACCGCAAGGAGGTATCCACCTTCTTCGATGGGCTGACGTGGCTGTTCCAGATCGTGATGTTCATCCTCCTCGGTCTGCTCGTCAACCCCAAGGAGATGCTTGCTGTGGCTCCCGTGGCCTTGCTCATCGGTGCGTTCATGATCTTCGTGGGACGTCCGCTCAGCGTGTTCCTCAGCCTGCTCCCCTTCCGCGGCCTCACAGGACGCTCGCGTCTGTACATCTCGTGGGTAGGTCTGCGCGGTGCTGTGCCCATCATCTTCGCCACCTATCCCGTGGTGGCCGGCATCGAAGAGTCGCATCAGATATTCAACATCGTATTCTTTATCACCCTCCTCTCGCTTATCCTGCAGGGCACCACGCTGCCCTTCTTTGCCCGCAAGCTAGGCCTCTCGGCTCCGATGGAGAAGACGGGCAATGACTTCGGCGTGGAGCTCCCCGACGAGATAGATACCGACCTCACCGACCTCACCGTCACCGCCGAGATGATTGCCGATGGCGATACGCTGAAGGAGATGAACCTGCCCCAAGGCGCCTTGGTGATGATCGTGAAGCGCGGCACCGAGTTCCTCGTGCCCAATGGCTCGCTACACCTGCAGGTGGGCGACAAACTGTTGCTCATCTCGGAAGGGGAGAAGGGAAATTAAAACCGCACCGCTCATCCGTCCCCTGTTGCACTGTCCCGGCTGCGCTTTACCGCACAAAACCGATTGGAAACTCCGCTCGGCAAACTTGGAATAAAAGCAAGCCGGTTCTAAATATTTTTGCTAAAATTTTTGTTTTAGTGTTAGATTGCGTAATTTTGCAATGATGGCTGCTTGCAGCAAGCGCATGAGCACATGAAGAAGCTGATAGGACTCATCTTTACCCTACTGGTGTGTGGCCTGGTAGCCCCACATCGGGTGGCAGACGGCGGGGCAGAGCGCTCAGCGAGCGAGATGACATGTGCAGTGGCTGCGGCGGTCGACAGTTCTACGGTTCTCCATGCCCTGACAGCTCCCGAGGATGGCAGCCTGGCGCTGCAGCGCCTGCTCGATGAGGTGGCAATCATCGTGTCCAGTGCCGATATGGCTGCTGGCAAGACCTCGGCGAAGAGCAACTGTAGCAAGTGGTGCAAGGTGTGTGCCGACAGGCTGCGCGGGCATCCAGGACGGGGCTTCGAGGAAGCTGCGCTGTGCCGTTCGGGCGTGGCGGCTTTTGCCAGAGCCATTGACCACTATGTGTATGCCTTCAGGCATATTATCATTTAGCATACGTATCGTAGTATCGTGAGTGCATGCACCCTTGGCGGATGTGCTCGTATGCGGCGTTGAGACACCTGTAGGTGGCTCGGGGCTGCGGTTTATCCATATATTTTCTTATTCATCGGGGCCTCCTCTGCTGCGGCATAGGGACACCGTATGCTAACATAAAAAAGTGGTATTAGATTCTTATGATACTGACAATGATAATCCTGTTTGCTCTGGGGTATATGTGCATTGCGCTGGAGCATAGAATAAAGATTGACAAGTCGGCCACAGCGCTGGCCATGTTTGCCGTGATATGGTCGGTGTATGCGCTGGCCTCGGGCGATGCCGACACGGGCAGCAAGCTGCTGGAGCACCTGGGCAGCACCTGCGAGACACTCGTATTCCTCATCGGTGCCATGACCATTGTGGACCTGATAGACCGGAATGGTGGATTCAGCATCATCACCGACCACATCACCTCGCGTAACAAGATCACGCTGCTGTGGACACTGGCCTTCATCACCTTCTTCATGTCGGCCGTGCTGGACAATATGACTACTACCATCATCATGATCATGATGTTGCGAAAGCTGGTGCCTACATTGCGCGACCGATGGATATATGCGGGCGTCATCATCATTGCAGCCAATACGGGTGGTGCGTGGTCGCCCATAGGCGATGTCACCACCATCATGCTGTGGATGCGCGGTAACGTGACAGCCGGCAGCCTCATCCTCTACCTCATGGTGCCGTGCCTGGTGTCGATGGTGATACCTGTGGTGATGGCCATGAGAAAGTTGCGTGGGGGCACACTGATGCTGCCTCAGGTGGAGGCGGCCACACCACTGCCCCGTGGCGTGGGAAAGCGATTTAGCCGAGGCGTGCTGTGCCTGGGTGTGGCAGGACTGCTGTTCGTGCCCGTGTTCAAGAGCCTCACAGGACTACCGCCCTATGTGGGCATGATGCTCTCGCTCGGCGTGGTATGGATAGTCACGGAGTGGATATATGGGCACAGGAAACTGAACATAAGTGAAGACTCGAAGCATCGTGTGTCGCAGATAGTGAAGAATATCGACATGCCCACCATCCTGTTCTTCCTCGGCATACTGATGTCGGTGGCGGGGCTGCAGACGGCCGGCATACTGAGCGATACGGCCAACTTCCTCGACAGGAGCATCCACGAGGTGTTTACCATCACCTCCATTATCGGAGTGCTCTCCTCGGTCATCGACAATGTGCCGCTGGTGGCTGCTTGTATAGGCATGTATCCCATGCCCGACGTGGCGGCTATCGCTGCCAGTGCCGACCCTGCGTATGCGCAGCTGTTTGCACCCGACGGACTGTTCTGGCTGCTCCTCTCCTACTGTGCCGGTGTGGGTGGCAGCATCCTCATCATAGGCTCGGCAGCAGGCGTGGTGGCCATGGGACTCGAGCGGATAGATTTTGCATGGTATCTGAAGAATATCTCCCTGATGGCCTTCGTGGGCTACGTGGCTGGTATAGTGGTCATATTCTTGGAGTCGATACTGTTTATGTAAGGAATGACATTTGAGAAATTGCACAAAGATTCGAATATTTTGGTCTTTTGCAATCAGTGGATACAAGTTAATTTTGCGGTGTAATTTGGGGCACTATGTGTTGTGCCCATAGAGTATGGTTGATGATTATGAAGAATATTCGAGTGGGACTGGATATAGGGTCCACGACGTTGAAGGCGATAGCCATTGATGACAGCGCGAAGCCGCTGTTTACCTACTACGAACGCCACAATGCCGATGTGCTGGGGCGCATGGAACACTGCTTCGGGCAGCTGCGCCAGAAGCTGGGTGAGGAGGTGCAATATAGCATCTGCCTCACCGGCTCGGTGGCCATGGGTGTGGCCGAGCGCCAGGGGCTGGACTTCGTGCAGGAGGTGGTGGCGGCAGCCGAGTATGTGAAGCACTGCCACCCCGAGGTGGCCACGATGATTGATATCGGTGGCGAGGATGCTAAGATCGTGCTCTTCGAGCAGGGCAAGGCGAAAGACCTGCGCATGAATGGCAACTGTGCCGGTGGCACGGGAGCCTTCATAGACCAGATGGCGGTGCTGCTCGATGTGGATGTGGCGGCGCTAGATGCGCTGGCTCGTGAGGCCACGCAGACCTATGCCATCGCCTCGCGCTGCGGCGTATTCTGCAAGACCGACATACAGAACCTCATCGCCAAGAATGCGGCGAAGAGCGATATCGCTGCCTCCATCTTCCGTGCTGTGACGGTGCAGACGGTGTCGACCCTTGCCCACGGCTGCGAGCTGCGGGCGCCAATGATGTTGGTGGGCGGTCCGCTCACCTTCATACCCTCGCTGCGCAAGTCGTTCATCGACTTCCTCCACCTGAGCGAAACGGATATCATACTCCCCGAAGAGGGCGCCCTCATACCGGCTTGGGGGGCGGCGCTGAGAGCGAAGAAAAACGGCCTCCCCCAACCCCCTCCTGAAGAGGGGGCTCTCCCCATCGCGGACGAACTAACTAGAAAGAGCTGTCGCCCTTTAAGGGGGACGAGTGGAGTGCAGTGCAACGAAACGGAACGGAGGGGGTCGGAGTGCTCGCAAGGGCATTTGGAGAAGATTTTTACGTCCAAGTCCGACTACGATGCATGGCGCACCAAGGCCGACAGCTGTGCCATGCGTACTGCGGCGTGGAAGCACGATGGCGAGCAGACTATATATATAGGTATAGACTCGGGCAGCACCACCACGAAGATTGTGGCGCTCACTCCCGAGCGCGAGTTGCTCTACACCTACTACCGCGTGAACCGTGGCAACCCCATCGCCACGGTGGTAGAGGGACTGCGCCGACTCGACGGAGAGGCACAGGCACGTGGCGTACGTCTACGTGTAGCAGGGTGCTGCACCACTGGTTATGGCGAGGACCTCATCAAGGCGGCCATGTGTGCCGAGCACGGTATCATAGAGACCATGGCGCACTATATGGCGGCGGCGTACCTCACGCCCGACGTGTCGTTTATCCTCGACATCGGCGGACAGGACATGAAGGCTATCTTCGTGGACCAGGGTATCATCAATCGCATCGAAATCAATGAGGCTTGCTCCTCGGGCTGCGGCTCCTTCATCGCAGCTTTTGCACAATCCTTAGGCTACACGCTCGAGCACTTTGCCCACGAGGCCTGCATCGCCGAGCACCCCTGCGACCTCGGCACACGCTGCACCGTATTCATGAATTCGAAGGTGAAGCAAAAGCTCCGCGAGGGGGCTACCGTGGCCGACATTGCTGCGGGACTCTCTTACTCGGTGGTGAAGAACTGCCTCTTCAAGGTGCTGCGCCTCACCGACACCGCCGTGCTGGGCGACCACATCGTGGTGCAGGGAGGTACGATGAAGAACGACTCGGTGGTGCGTGCCTTCGAACTCCTCACCGGCAAATCCGTGCTGCGCAGCAACACTCCCGAACTCATGGGTGCCGTAGGCTGTGCCCTTTACGCTATTGTCCATGCCTCGGGCACCACAATATGGCTCGACGAACTCCTCGACACCTGTACCTATACTACCCGACAGGCGCAATGCCATGGCTGCGAAAACCAGTGCCTCATACAGCGCTACACCTTTGCCAACGGTGCTCGCTACGTGTCGGGCAACCGCTGCGAACGCATCTACACCAATGGTGCCACCGCCGTGGAGAATGGCCGCAATGCGTATGAGGAGAAGAGGAGGTGCCTGTTTGGCGAGTTAGGAATTAGGAGTGAGGAGTCAGGAGTTAATTGTCAATTGTCAAAGTTGCGTATAAGCGAGAGTAAAGGCTGCTTGCAGGCTCTACCGAGCGGAGCAACTTCAACGGAGTTAACTGTCAATTGTCAATTGTCAACTGTCAATTTTCAATTAAAAATCGGTCTTCCCCGCTGCCTCAACATCTTCGAGGAGTACCCCTTCTGGAATGCGCTGTTCACGGCGTGCGGTATGGAGGTGGTGTTGTCATCTCCCTCTGACTATGGGCGCTACGAGCGGGTGGCGCGGCAGATCATGTCCGACAACATCTGCTTCCCTGCCAAGCTGGCGCATGCACATGTGCAGGAGCTGGTTGATAGGAAGGTCGACCGCGTGTTCATGCCCTTCGTGGTGTATGAGCGCTCACGGGGCGAGCAGAACAGCTACAACTGCCCTGTGGTGACGGGCTACTCGCAGGTAATCAAGAGCGTGCAGACCACCGATGTACCCATCGATGCACCGGTGTTCTCCTTCAAGGACGAGAAGACGCTGTACCGCCAGTGTCGCCGCTACCTGCTGGGTCTCGGGGTGGACGAGAACTGCATACGCAGTACCTTTGCCGAGGCCATCAAGGCGCAGGAGGACTATGAGCATGAGGTGGTGGAGATGAACCGCCGCATCTATGCCGAGGCGCTGGAGCTGGGCCGCCCCGTTATCCTGCTTGCCGGACGACCCTACCATACTGACCCGCTCATACAGCACCAGCTCTCCGACGTGGCAGCCTCGCTGGGCGCCTACGTCATCACCGAAGATATAGCCCGCGAACTCGACGTGCCCATGGGCGAGACTCATATTCTGGCGCAGTGGTCGTTCCCGAACCGCATCGTGCGTGCCGCCAAGTGGGCGGTGGAGCAACCTGTGGACATACTCTTCATGCAGATAACCTCATTCGGCTGCGGTCCCGATGCTTTCTTCCTCGACGAGATAGCCACCTTCCTTGCCCGTCACGGCAAAGCGCTCACCCTCATCAAGGTGGACGACGTGAACAACGTGGGCTCGCTCAAGCTGCGCATACGCTCGGCGTTGCAGAGTAGGGAACAGGTGGCTCCCCTCCAGGACAAGCCTGTGAAGGTGGCTGCTCCCTTCACCACCAGCCGAAGATTTACCAAGGATGAGCGCCACCGCAAGGTGTTGGCACCCTTCTTCACCCCCTTCATCTCGCCCCTGCTGCCCAAGCTGTTTGGCTTGGCGGGGTATGATGTGGATATCTTGCCCGTGAGCGACAAGGTGTCTGATGAGTGGGGACTCAAGTATGCCAACAACGAGGTGTGCTATCCCGCTACGCTCGTCATCGGCGACATCGTGAAGGCTTTCAAGGAGCACCGCTACGACCCCAAGAACACGGCTGTGGCCATGTCGCAGACGGGCGGACAGTGCCGCGCCAGCAACTACGTGCCCATGATCAAGAGTGCACTCGTGCAGATGGGCCTCGAGGAGGTACCCGTCATCTCCTTTGCCATGACCGACAGCATACAGAACGACCAGCCCGGATTTACCATTCCCTGGGCCAAGGTCATCCGTGTAGCCATAGCGGCCGTGCTGTGCAGCGATGCCATTGCCAAGATGTACTATGCTGCCGTGGTGCGCGAGACCCGTCAGGGTGAGGCGGCACGCCTGCGCGACCACTATATTGCCCTGTTAGGCAAGGCTGTAGAGCACAACAACCCCGACCGCCTCTATGCCACGCTTGGTGAGGCGGCACGCGACTTCGATGCCATCTGTCAGGACAAGCACTGCCCTAAGGTGGGTGTGGTGGGCGAGATATTGCTCAAGTTTCACCCCTATGCCCAGCGCGGTGTCACCGACTGGCTCGTGGAGCGCGGCATCGAGGTGTTGCCCCCGCTGATGACCGAGTTTTTCCTTGAGACCTTTGTCAACAAGGAGGCTCGCCGCGAGGCACTCATCGACACCTCCACCGTATCACCTATACTATATAAGTGGGCCTACAGCTACCTGCGCCGACAGATGCGCCGTGCAGACAAGCTCTGCGCCCCCTTCCGCTACTACCAGCCCTTCCACGACATCTTCGATATAGCCCGCGAGGCCAGCCATGTAATCAACCTCAACACTCAGTTTGGCGAGGGTTGGCTGCTCCCCGCCGAGGTCATCGGTGCCGTGCGCAGCGGTGCCACCCATGTGGTGAGCCTGCAGCCCTTCGGCTGCATAGCCAACCATATCGTGTGCCGTGGCGTGGAGAATAAGCTCAAGCGCTACCTGCCCGAGCTCAACTTGCTTTCGCTCGACTTTGACAGCAACGTGAGCGAGGTCAACGTGGTGAACCGTCTGCTGCTCTTCGTGGAGGATCTGAAGTGATGGCATCCCTTCTGCATGAGAGGAAGTGCTCTGCTAATTTTTTCATTACAGCCTTTGGCTATGAGAGGGGTTTTGTGTATCTTCGCGGACAGATTTAGAATTTTGAACGATATAAATACGAATGACAATGAAGAAGCAAATCAACACAGCAGCTGCTCCGGCAGCTATCGGCCCCTATAGCCAGGCTATTGAGGCCAACGGAATCGTTTTTGTGAGCGGTCAGCTCCCCATCGACCCTGCTACAGGCGCTTTTGCCGAGGGCGGTATCAAGGAACTCACCCGTCAGTCGCTTACCAATATGAAGGCAATCCTTGCTGAGGCTGGTCTGACTATGGCCAATGTGGTGAAGACTACTGTATTCCTCGCCGATATGGCCGACTTTGCCGAGATGAACGAGGTATATGCCTCTTTCTTCGAGGGTGTTTGCCCTGCTCGCTCAGCTGTGGCAGTGAAGACACTGCCCAAGGAGGCTCGTGTAGAGATTGAGTGCATTGCGGTGCGATAATTTCTCGCGTTTTTTAGACTTATATAGAAAGGTGGGAGGTGACTTCCGCCTTTTCTATGTTGTATTATACGTTATTTTGCAACGATACGAGTCAAGTAAAATACCTATAGTCTTCAATAAATCGAAAATTTACACTAATTTTGCACCCTAAATAGAAGTGACTAATAAATGATATATAATTTATGGAACTAGCAAGCAAATACAACCCCACGGATGTTGAGGGTAAATGGTATCAATATTGGTTGGACAACAAACTCTTCCACTCTGAACCCGACGGCCGCGAGCCCTATACAGTGGTCATTCCCCCACCCAACGTGACGGGTGTACTCCACATGGGCCACATGCTCAACAATACCATCCAGGATATTCTCGTGCGCCGCGCACGTATGCTGGGCAAGAATGCTTGCTGGGTGCCGGGTACCGACCATGCCTCTATCGCTACCGAAGCCAAGGTGGTGAAGAAGCTCGCCGAACAGGGCATCAAGAAGAGCGACCTCACCCGTGAGGAGTTCCTCAAGCATGCTTGGGAGTGGACCGACGAGCACGGTGGCATCATCCTCAAGCAGTTGCGCAAACTGGGTGCTTCGTGCGACTGGGACCGCACGGCCTTCACCATGGACGAGAAGCGTAGCGCAAGTGTCATCAAGGTATTCGTAGACCTCTACAATAAGGGCCTCATCTACCGCGGCCTGCGCATGGTAAACTGGGACCCCAAGGCACAGACAGCCCTCTCCAACGAAGAGGTAATCTACAAGGAGGAGAAGAGCAAGCTCTACTACTTGAAGTATTATGTATCTACCTTGGAGAACTCTGAGGTCTCCGAGAACTCCGAGGGCATGGTCATCCACAAAGATGAAAAAGGCTACTACGCCGTAGTGGCCACCACCCGCCCCGAGACCATCATGGGCGACACGGCCATGTGTATCAACCCCAAGGACCCCAAGAACACTTGGCTCAAGGGCCAGAAGGTAATCGTACCGCTCGTAGGTCGCGAGATTCCTGTCATCGAGGATCGCTACGTAGATATCGAGTTCGGTACAGGTTGCTTGAAGGTGACTCCCGCCCACGACACCAATGACTACATGCTGGGCAAGAAGCACAATCTGGAGACTATCGACATCTTCAACCCTGACGGCACACTGAGCGAGGAAGCCGGACTCTATGTAGGCAAGGACCGCATGGAGGTGCGCCGCCTCATCGCCAAGGACCTCGAAGCTGCTGGTCTGCTCGAGAAGGTGGAAGACTACGACAACAAGGTGGGCTACTCGGAGCGCAATGCCGACACGGCCGTTGAGCCGCGTCTCTGCATGCAGTGGTTCCTCCGTATGCAGCACTTTGCCGACATCGCCCTGCCGCCCGTAATGAACGACGAACTCAAGTTCTACCCCGCCAAGTACAAGACCACCTATAACAACTGGTTGGAGAACATTCAGGACTGGTGCATCAGCCGTCAGCTCTGGTGGGGACACCGCATACCGGCCTACTTCCTGCCCACCGCAGAGGGTGCCGAGGAGGCCTTCGTAGTAGCCGAGAGCATTGACGAAGCCGTTGAGTTGGCCCGCAAGATAGAGGGATACGAGAATATCACAGCTGCCGAGCTGCGTCAGGGCGAGGATGCCCTCGACACATGGTTCTCATCATGGCTGTGGCCCATCTCACTGTTTGACGGTATCAACAACCCCGACAATGCCGAACTCAACTACTACTACCCCACCTCAGACCTGGTGACCGGCCCTGACATCATCTTCTTCTGGGTAGCACGTATGATTATGGCAGGCTACGAGTACAAGGGCGACATGCCATTCAAGAATGTATACTTCACCGGTATCGTACGCGACAAGCTGGGACGCAAGATGTCGAAGAGCCTCGGCAACTCGCCCGACCCGCTCGACCTCATCGCCCAGTATGGCGCCGATGGCGTGCGTATGGGTATGATGCTCTGCGCTCCTGCCGGCAACGACATCCTCTTCGATGATGCACTCTGCGAGCAGGGCCGTAACTTCAACAACAAGATTTGGAACGCCTTCCGCCTCGTGAAGGGTTGGAATGTAGATGCCACCATCGCTCAGCCCGAGGCTGCCCGCTTGGGTTGCCAGTGGTTTGATGCTATGCTCACCAAGACAGCCCTCGAGGTGGACGACCTGATGAGCAAGTACCGCTTGAGCGAGGCACTGATGGCTATATACCGCCTGTTCTGGGATGAGTTCTCCAGCTGGTATCTTGAGATTGTGAAGCCCGCCTACGGTTGTGCTATCGACAAGCAGACCTACGATGCTACACTTCACTACTTCGACGTCCTGCTGCGCCTGCTCCACCCCTTCATGCCCTTCATCACCGAAGAGTTGTGGCAAGCTATCGAGGAACGCAAGTCCGGCGAGAGCATCATGACACAGAGCGTAAAGAACTTTGCCGACAAGTACGACGAGCAGCTCATAGCCGACATCGAGACCGTAAAGAGCATCATCAGTGGCGTGCGCACCATCCGTCTGCAGAAGAATATTGCACAGAAAGAGGCGCTCAGCCTTGAAGTGGTAGGCAATCACGTTGTAGCTACCTACAATGCAATTATTGAGAAGATGGGCAACCTCGAAGCCATCAACGTAGTGGAGGCCAAGAGCGACGGCACCTCATCATTCATGGTAGGTACCACCGAGTATGCCGTACCTCTGGGTAGCCTCATCGATGTAGAGGCCGAAGTAGCCAAGCTACAGGCCGAGCTCACCTACCTCGAAGGATTCCTCAATTCAGTGATGAAGAAGCTCTCCAACGAGCGTTTCGTAAGCAATGCTCCCGAGGTCGTTGTTGCCGCCGAGCGCAAGAAACAGGCCGATGCCGAGAGCAAGATTGCAGCGATTAAGGAAAGCCTGTCTAAATTGAAGTAAACAAAAAAAATGAACAAGAAAGTCCTAACCATACTTATCATTGTAGGCATAGCCCTGGTGGGTGCCTTGGTCTTCCTCGGCATCCGCCTCAGTCAGGCCAACAAGACCAACGAGGAAATGGTGCAGCTCTTTGAACTGGAGAAGCAGGAGATGGAAGATGAGTACAGCACCTTCGCTACCCAGTACGACGAGATGCAGATACTCATCTCAAACGATAGCCTCGTGGCACAGCTTGAGCGTGAGAAGCTACGCACCCAGCGCCTTCTCGAAGAACTGCGTGCCACCAAGGCCAGCAATGCGGCCGAGATTGCCCGTCTGAAGAAAGAGCTGAAAACCGTGCGTGCTGTGATGCGCAGCTATGTTGTACAGATTGACTCGCTCAACCAAGCTAACGAGAAACTTAGCAAGGAAAACAAACGTGTACGCACGCAATATGCTGAGGCTTCCAAGCAGGTAGAGGTGTTGAAGGAGGAGGCCAAGAACCTTAGCGATAGAGTGACCCTCGCATCCCAACTTGACGCCACGAATATTGCTATTCACCCGCGCAACAAACGTGGGAAGGAAACTAATAGCGTAAAGAATGTGGTGAAATTCGCCATCGACTTCACCATTGTCAAGAACATCACAGCCCCTACAGGAGAGCGCACCATCTATGTACGTATCGCCAAACCCGATGGCGCAATCCTCACTAAGAATGCTTCCCATACTTTTGCTTATGAGAATACAAGGCTCGAATACAGCATCAAGAAGCTTATCGAGTATACAGGCGAGGAACAGAGCGTTACCGTATATTGGGATGTAGAAGAGTTTCTCAGCGCAGGCGAATACACGGTATACCTATTCTCCGATGGCGTGATGATAGGAGAGAAGAGTATACTATTAGATTAAAGCTCCATAATATTACCTTATGGCAACAAGACAAGAACAGATGGAAGCGTTTGGACGCTTTCTCGACATACTCGATGAGTTGCGTGAGAAGTGTCCGTGGGATCGCAAGCAAACCAATATGAGCCTACGACCCAATACTATAGAAGAGGTATATGAACTATGCGATGCGCTCATCAATGAGGATGATACTAATATATGCAAGGAATTAGGTGATGTTCTGCTCCACGTTGCTTTTTATGCAAAGATAGCCTCGGAAAAGGGTAAATTTGACATCAAGGATGTATGTGACCGCTTATGCGACAAGCTTATCTTCCGCCACCCTCACGTGTTTGGCACTACGGAGATGGAAAATGCCACGCAAGTATCGGAGAATTGGGAGCAACTCAAACTAAGAGAAAAGGGTGGAAACAAACGTGTACTCAGTGGTGTCCCCTCTGGATTACCCTCTATTGTTAAGGCTTATCGCATACAAGAGAAAGCCCGTAATGTGGGATTTGAATGGGATGATGCCTCTGGGGCCTGGGACAAATTGATGGAAGAGATAGAGGAATTGCGTGTGGAGCTCGAACGCGGTGATCACGATTTTGCTGAAGCTGAATTAGGCGATCTTCTCTTTGCTACAATCAATGTAGCCCGCATGAACGGTCTTAGCCCTGACAATGCTTTGGAGCATACGAATCAGAAATTTATACGTCGGTTCAACTACGTTGAAGAAAATGCAATTGCCCAAGGACGTAATCTTAAGGATATGACCTTAGAAGAGATGGATGCGCTATGGAACGAAGCCAAACGTCGCGAATGACAATTTCTTGAACATAATAGTCGCGAGGGGGTAACTTTGCTTGATTCTTTAAAGCTGTCCTTCTTTTTTAACAAATTCAGGGCACCGATGCGTCGGTGCCCTGAATATATAATAGGTGTAATGATAAATTACTTAAGTGTCAATGCACAAGGACTTATCATTGACCACCATCCACCAGAGTATGTACCAGTCCAGTTCTTAAGCGCTGCAGACTGACCATAGTTATAGATCTCAATAACGATGTCAAGGATGTTTCCTGTTTCCATATCGTAACCATAGAACACGACATCCTGATAGCCAATAGCCTGTCCAGGAGAGCATGTAATAGTCGCAGAAGAACCATCTTCTGAAACTGCCAGAACACCGCCAAGGACATTGTAACCATTTGCTGCCACGAATCCATTGGTTGCAAAATAGGGATCAAGGTTGCATACGAAAATAGAGTCACCTTCACCTGCAACCAATGTTGTCTCAATGTTCCAAGAATCTCCCCATGCATCAGCTACACCAGTAGCATAATATGTTGAGCCATTCAGTGAAGCTACAGTGATAGGATCGGGATCGTTTGTAGTTACAGCAATAGCATCACTTTGCACTGCAGCACCACGAACGTATGCATAGGCTGCTATATAATAGGTAGTGCTGGGAGCTATAGAAAGCTTTGCTTTCATCTCACCGTCTTCCTTAACTGCAACCTTCACAGCAGAAGGGTCAGACATGTCTTCATTTGTAGAGTAAACGAAGCCATACTCCATCACATTCAGTGTGTCACTGTTGGCGACAACAGCAGAAACTACAATACTTTTGTTTCCATTCTCTACCAGTTTCATATCAGAAACAGAAACTGTAGATGTGGGGAAGATATTCTTATCTGCCTCATCCTTTACAACCACCTCATCAGCACAGCTGGCCAGAAGGCCTGCTGTGAGAGTGAGAAGTGATAAGAATTTGATATTTAACTTTTTCATATTCTTCTTTTATTGAGTAATTAATGATTACGGATTTTGCTGATCTGCAGCGATGTGTGAGTTCTCCTGCATTTCTCTCTGCGGAATCTGGTAGGTCCAGCAAACACTGTCTTGAGGAACAACGAACTTATAGCCAGCCATATGGTTGCTACCCTCATAGTTACGGTCAACACCCTTGTTCAGACGCTTCAGGTCGAAATAGCCAAAACCTTCACCGATAAGTTCAAGACGACGCTGCAAATATACATCCTCAACAGTAGCATTAGCCTGAGACCATGAGGGATCGCGCTGTGCCATCAACTCGCCAAGTACGGTTGCAGCCTGAGCTGTATTGCCCTGCTGAGCATATGCTTCAGCCTCGATAAGTACCATTTCAGCTGCACGCATGTAAAGGTAGTCCATAGTCCAATCACCATTCCAACCGAACTTAAGCATTGCCCAAGGCAACAGGTGGGCTGTAGCAGTAGCCTCACCTACGGCAGTGGATTGAGTGTTGCCTTCACCATCACGATACCAATAAGCACGGCGGTAGTCATTGACAGACATCTTGCTGAAAAGACGTGCATCAACACCACGACCAGTATATTCAATACCTGAATAACCGGGTGCGAGGTTAGAGATGTGTGAGAAGAATGATGCATAAGTGGTCTGAGTTTCAGAGCTGTGGTCAAATCCCCACATCCACTCGCTGTTGGTTACATCCATAAATCCGTCACGGATACTATTGGTCTCTGCGTTACCGCTCATGATAGGATACTCAGCGCGAGCATTCTTGGCCATTTCAGCAGCATTTGTCCAATCCTGCTTCAAGAGGTAATAGCGAGCAGCGATACCTTGAGCTACAGATTTGTCAATGTAGTTCTTTGACGGACGTACATAGCCTTCCAAGAGGTCGATAGCCTTAGTGATGTCGCTTTCGATAATTTCAAATACCTTACCTACTGTATTGCGACCCTGGAGTTCGTCAGCCTCTTCGGTAGTATAGCCATCAGAAGACGAAGCCACAATGGGTACACCCAGTGAGTCTGTTGCCAATACGCGGTTGTTCTCATCACCCACAGTAGGGTCTTGGAACAACTGAATCAGATAGAGGTATGAGTATGCACGCACAGCGTAAGCATTACCCAATGCACCACGCAAAGCGGGTTCTTCGGGTTCTTCGGGGAAGAAGTCGATAATCTCGTTTGCCTTATTGATCATGGTGTAGAATGTGGTCCAGTTCACATTGGTACGGCGGTAGTCGTGTGAGCGGTTCTCGAAGCCATAGTCGTAGCCAAACCATGAGAAGTAATACATAGTCATGTCCTCAGTCTGCATGTCGCAGCCGTGAAGCACAGACATCACAGAAAAGTCATCGTGCGAAGTAGATGTGGTACCAAATGTTGACATCCATGACCAGATACCGCTTACGTAGCTGTCAATGAATGTAGGATCATTCTCCAAAAGTTCGGTAATAACCTCCTTGTCTACGTATTGCTTGTCCTCGGCAGTCAAGAAGTCATCTGCACAAGAGGCAAAGCCCAACGAAATACCGATAAGGCCTAATGATAAATATTTATTTAATTTCATATTCTTATTATCTTTTTACGTTAATTGATTAGAATACCAAGCTAGCACCTACTGAATATGTGCTCATTGCTGAATAACCATAGCCAGTAGAACCGTCAACATACTGACGTGGATCAAGACCCTTGCGAGCCGACTTCAGCCAAATGTTATCGCCAGTGAGGTAGAAACGTGCTTTCTCAATACCTGCCTTCTTGGTAAGATTCTTGGGCAATGTGTAACCAACCGATACATTCTTCAGCGAGAAGTAAGAGGCAGAGGTCAACCAACGGTCGCTCATAGAGCTTGAATAGGTACCGGTAGGACCTTCGTAGTGGAGGCGGGGCACATTAGTTACCTGACCAGGAGTGGTCCAACGGTTGGCCATGTCGGTATGGAATGTCTGACCATTAGCACCAGAGGTCATCAATGAAGCGTATGTGCCATCGTATACATAACCACCGAGCTGGAATGCAGTCTGAACAGCTACGTCGAAGCCATAAACCTGAGCGCTGAGTGAAACACCACCGATGAAGTCTGCGATAGAAGACTTGCCATCGTGACGCTTGTCTTGGTCGTTGAGACCTTCTGTAGAGTTAACTATGGTTACCTTCTCACCAATAATTTCATCGGTGTCAACCATCACAGGAGTACCATCCTCATTGAAGAGGGGTTCGCCAGTAGCAGGATCCTCGGCCTGTACCTGCTTGTAGATATTAGAGTAGTCATTGTATTGGGGAAGACCAGTCTGAGGATCTACGCCAACGTATTCGTAGAGCGACCAGTTGTAGAGGGGGCTGCCGAGCTCACGGAAGTAGTATCCATTCTGATAACCCTCTGTGCCCTTGCTGTCGGGGAGCTTGGTCAACGCATTCTTATAGGTAAGGCCATTAACAGCCATGGTTACCAATACGTTGTCGGCACGGTAGAGGTCAGCGCTCAACTCGAAGTCGAAACCGACGTTCTTCATATCCATCTCATTCTTGTAGATGCCTGAGGGACTACCCTGTGATGCGGGCAGAGGACTGTAGAACAACATGTCGGTAGTCTCCTTCACGAAGAAGTTAGCGTCAAAGTTTACACGATTCCATAGACGACCTTCGATACCGGCATTGAAGTTTTTTGACTTCTCCCATGTGAGATCCTTGTTTCCACGAAGGTACTTAGACAAAGCTGCACTGCCATCCACGCGAGCAATAGTATAAAGGTCTGTGTAAGCCTTATAGAGACCCAAGTTATCATTACCCTGTGTACCGTAAGAGGCCTTCACCTTAGCATCCTGCAACCACTTAGAGGCACCACGCATAAATGATTCCTTAGACAAGCGCCAGCTACCGCCAACAGCCCAGAAGGTACCCCAACGAACATCGGGATGGAACATTGAAGAGGCATCGCGACGAATGCTTGCGGTCAAGTAGTAACGGTCGTCGAAGTCATAGTCTACCTTACCGAAGTAACCCTCACGCTGCTTGCCATATGAGTAAGAACTCATATCCTGATAGTTGATGGCGTTAGAGAATTCGGGGTTGGTAGGAGACACGAAGTTGGTCATGTGACCGTAGAACAATGAATAGTCGTATTCGTTAGACTCGTGACCCAACATGACGTTCAAGTCACTGAGGCCGAATGTTGGAGTCCAGTTAATCAACTCATTCACATTGAACACGCCTGTATGAGTAGCATAACGGTAGCCACGGCCATTAACTGCTGCAGCATCACCAGCAATAGGAGTTGTGAACTGAATCTGATTCTGTGAGAACACGTCATATGCCATGTTGGCCGACACGGTCAAATCCTTTACAATCTCCCAGTTGAAATAACCACGAGCACTGATGTTGTCGGTTACATCATCATTGATACCGTCCTGAGCCTGTGCATAGGGGTTAGATTGTGCTGCATAGCCACGGCCATGCTCTGTACCGTAGTCATACATCTTGTTACCAGTTTTCTCGTCAATCATGACGTTACCATTCTCATCGTACAGATATACAGGACAGATAGGGGCAATCATCTGAGATGACATGAAGATATTTGAATAGTTGCTTGATTCATCACCAAACCAATTACGATTGGTGCGAGCGTATGACAAGCTAATGCCAGTCTTGATACGGTCAGAAATCTTCTGGTCAATCTTTGTACGAACAGAAATACGGTCGAAACCTGAACCGGGAGCGATACCCTCGTCAGACAGATAACCTGCAGACATATAAGCAGAAGTTCTGTCATTACCACCCGATACACTTACGTTATACTCTTGGTGAACACCATCTTGCATGTTGTTCATCCAATTGTCAGTCCAGAGGAGATCAGCGGCAGCAGCCTCAGCAGTCAGCTTACCTGTCAAAGGATTGATAATAGCATTGTTGGCAACACCTCTGAAAATGTTATACTTGGCATAAGCAGAAATCAAGTTGTCGGCGGCATACTGCGAAGCGGCCATATAACCCATCTCAGAAGCAAGCTGATTGGTTACAGACTCGTGCAGCAACTCGTAGTACTCACCTGCATCTGTCACAGAGTTGTAGGGCTTTACGCCACGAGTATTGAAACCGTAACGTGCATCGAAGTTCACGCGAGGACGACGGTTGCCACCACTCTTAGTTGTTACCATTACTACACCGTTGGCACCACGAGCACCATACATAGAGTTGGCAGCAGCATCCTTCAATACGGTCAATGACTCGATGTCCTGTGAAGGGATAGAGTTCAATGAACCCTCGTAAGGTACACCGTCAACAACGATAAGGGGATTCTGACCGGCGCTGATAGAACCGATACCACGTACCAAGATGCTTGAACCTGAACCCGGAGTACCAGACGAAGACGTAGTCTGTACACCAGCGATAGATCCTTGCAGTGCGTTAGAAATATTGGCAACCTGCATCTCTGCCAACTTCTCACCAGTCACCTGAGCGGCAGAACCCGAGAAGTTTGCCTTCTTTACAGTACCGTAAGGCACAGCAATCACAACCTCTTCCAGCACCTCAGCGTCAGACTGCATCATCACCTTTACATAAGGGTGAATGGTCACTTCCTGAGTGGTCATACCCATGTAAGACACAATCAAAGTCTTCGCGCTACTTGGAAGGTTTTCAATAACGAACTTGCCATCAACGTCAGTAATGGCACCCAGAGTGGGCACGCCCTTTACTGCGACTGAGGCACCAATCACAGGCTCACTGTCTTCGGCGCTGATTACAAGACCAGTCACCTTAGAGGTCTGAGCAGTTACCATGCTTGCACCCATAAAGAGACAAGCTAATAACATCATCAATTTACCTTTCATAAATTTTTCTCTTAAAGTTTAACAATAATTTATTTGGTCTATTCTCTCAATGAAAGTTGCAAAAGTAGTGCAAAAAATTGAGATAACCGCAAAAAAAACTTAAAAACCGTATTTTTAACTTCAAAATTGCGGATTTTAACGTCTGAAACAGTGAAAATGTTATAAAATGGCCGCAAAATAGTGGCTTTTTGAAAGAACATTATCTAAACAAGGGACACAAGAAATGAAGAAGATTATGTATCGGGCGGTATTTAACCGCAAAAAGCAGTTGAGAACAGATGGTAAGGGCCTCATCCAGATAGAAGCATACCTGGAGCGGCGCCGTATGTATGTATCTACACATATTTATATATATCCCTCGCAGTGGGACGATGTGAAGCGCGAGATTTGCCATCATCCGCATGCCGAGGAACTGAACTGGATGATAGCCGAGCGCATGACCGAGCTGGAGGGTAAGGAGATTGCGCTATGGAAGAGCGGGCGCAACATTTCGCTGCGAGCACTGAAGGAGGAGGTAAGGAATGGTAGTGCACCGCAGTTCCTTCCCTTCATGGCCAGCGAAATAGAGAAGGGGCGCATACGCGAGAGTACGCGGAAGAACAGATATACAACCTATTATCTACTGAAAGAGTACTGTGAGGAGCTGACCATAGGGGAGCTGACGCCCTACTTCGTCAGCAAATTTGAGTCATGGATGTGCACAAAAGGGTATCACACCAACACCATTGCCAAGCACCTCTCCCATCTGCGCATCTATGTGAATGCCGCTATCCAGCGTGGCGTGATGAGCGAAGAGGACAATCCCTTCCATAAGCGGCGCATCAGTCATCGGCCTTTTACTCATACCCACCTGACACCGTTTGAACTGGAGAAGCTGGAGCGGCTCACTGTGTCACTCAAGCAGCAACATTTACGACATGCACTTGATGCATTCCTCTTCTGCTGCTACACGGGGCTGCGATACTCCGACTTTGTGCGATTAACCACTGCCAACATACAGCGTGGAACCACTCACACCTGGATCAACACGGAGAGCCAGAAGACTGGCGCAAGCATCAGCCTGCCCATCGACCTCCTGTTTGAGGGCAAGGCGCTGGCGCTGCTCAATAGATATTCAGATAACACGGATGCATTCTTCCACTTGCCGTCGAACTCAACCGTTGACAAGCGCCTGCAGCGTATCGCCCAACATGCAGGAATACGCAAACACTTCTCCTTCCACAGCGCCCGCCACACCAATGCCACGCTGCTACTCATGCAGGGGGTAAACGTGACTACAGTGCAGAGGCTGCTCGGGCACAAGAATGTGAAGACTACAATGAACTACTGCGAGGTCATCAACCAAACCATCATCAAGGAGTTGAAAAAATGCCGAAAGCGGTAGCACAGGGGTAGCACAGGTTAATTGACAATTCCGCAGCGTTGCGAGGAGCAATGAAAGCTTGCTTAATCATTGCCGAGTTAGCCAGGAATCTTGATGCCAGAGCATCATAATTGACAATTGAGAATTGAAAGACGCAGCGTAGCGAGTGCAGAAACCGC
>JAZNYG010000037.1:0-47553 GCA_045594245.1 Bacteroidaceae bacterium | reverse complement strand
GCAACTCCAATTTAGCTCCCTTTGTGCCGACCTTGAAGTTGACGGGGATGCGCGTGCCACCCAACTCCTTCACCGGCTTTATGGTTGCGGGATCCCATACGGGCCAATACTCGGGGATGCTGACCTTCCCGCCGTCCACTTGCATGGGCATCCATACGTAGGTGGCCGATGAGGCCTGATGGGGGTACGACCAACGGTCGCCCATGTACATATACACAATCGAGTCGCCCCGATGCAATGGCAGGATGAAGGTCGATTGTGAGTTGTATGTCAGTGTCCCTTCAGGACAGAAGATGCCCTGCTTTGTCCACGGCCCCTCAATGCTCGGTGCCGTATGGTAGAAGTTGTCGTTGCGCTCCCAGCTTGTCAGGTTCGAGCCAAAGAGGAAGTACGTGCCATCCTTGTGTAGCATGGCAGGCGATTCGCCTCCTCCCTTGATGCCGCTGGCTACCTTCTTCACTGCTCTGCGGTAATCCTTACTCAGACGGTAGATGTCACCGTGGTGCATTAGCAGATAGCCTGTGCCGTCATGGTCTTGGAAGGTGCCCATGTCCCATCGCCGTATGGGCTTTCCTTCATAGAGTAGGGGGCCTATGAAGGTATACGGACCCGTAATCTCCTTTGCCACGGCAAGCCCCACCTGTGGGTCTTTGTAGCGCATGTCGTCGGTATGTGCCAGCATGATGTATTCGCCTGTCTTGGGGCAACGCATTACCTTAGGACGTTCACCCACACGGTTTGGCCCCAGCAACCCTGACTCCTGCAGGGGCAGAGCCACCCGCTCGAAGGTCCAGTTCGCCAGGTCGGTGCTACTGTAGCATGCAAAGCCCGGGAAGGCATTCGTGGTATCACTCTTCCATTCTCCGAAGAGATAATATCGTCCATCCTCCTCCACGATGCAGGCACCATGTGCATTTACTGGCCGACCGAGATTGTCTGTCCAGGGAACACCATTCACGATGGCGCTCCCAAACGGGTCGCTATTCTGAGCAGCCAAAGGCATTACCATCAGGGCAATCACTATGGCTAATAATGGTTTTCTTATTTTAATTCTCATATTAGTGGTTTTTGCTTCTTACATTTATGCATCATTAAATATTTTTGTGAAGAACTGAAAGATCATCTGTTGCTGGATGGTGATGGGTTTGTGATGTCGCCGTCTAGAAAGCTTCCCAAATACTATCGCTAAAAGCCTTTATCTCGCCTATTATCATATATGGGCTTATTTGTCCGATTTCTTCACTATTACCGCAAAGTTAGGAAATATTATGAAATATAAAGAAGAAAGACAGGGAAAACTTTCGTGGCTTTGCGAAAAACAGCTTGGCTGTTTTATCGATTAACGGTGAGGATTAAAGGAATAGGTAACATAATGTCACCCAATCGGAAAAATCGGTAACAAAGGCTGAATATTGGTATTGCGAAATTGAAAATATCAGTACACCTGAAATTTAATAGAACTAGGAGAAGATGCACCTGTGATTACGTGCCCTATTTGTTTGATGGTGTATCCTTTTGAAGATAAATGTATGCGGCTTTTTCGGGTCGTATATTTGGAGGTTAAGAAGATAATACTTACATTTGCACTATTACAAATATAATCGGAATATATACTATAACCTCAAAAAACTAAAGCCATGGTAATAGACAATCTGAAAAATTTACGCGACTATGCTTCGCTGAATCCTTTGTTTGCAAAGGCTATTGACTACATCGAGACTACTGACCTCAAAGCGCTCGAGCCAGGTAAAATTGTTCTCGTAGAGAATGAGTTGATTGTCAACGTCAACGAGATTGGCCCCAAGACCAAGGAACAGGCCAAGCTGGAGACGCACAATGAATACATCGATATTCAGATACCGCTGACTGGTGTAGAGCAGATGGGCTACACTCAGCGTGCCGACCTGCCCGAAGCTGAGTACGATGCCGTAAAGGACCTCACTCTGTATGAGGGTTTGGCTGATGACTATCTCACCGTGAAGCCCGGTATGTTTACTCTCTTCTTCCCGTCTGATGGTCATGCTCCTGGCATCACCCCAACAGGACTGAAAAAGATAATTGTGAAGGTGAAGAGATAATTATGAATTTTGAATTATGAATTCTTTTCGTGAGACATAATAATTCTTAAATGGGTAATTATGAGCAAGCTAAAACTTATAGAAAACGATCCGTGGCTCGAACCATACGAACCCGCGATTCAGGGGCGCTACGACTACTACGTGCGTCGCAAGAACGAACTCACCGACAATGGTGCCAAGAAACTGAAAGATGTGGCTTGTGGTCACACTTACTATGGTCTGCACAAGACGAAGAAGGGGTGGACATTCCGCGAGTGGGCACCCAATGCTACGGAGATATATCTCATAGGCGACTTCAACGAGTGGCAGGAGAAGCCCGAGTATAAGCTCACCCGACTCAACGGACATGGCGATTGGGAGGTGAACCTGCCTGCCGATGCCATCCATCACGAGGACTACTATAAGATGAAGGTGTACTGGCAAGGCGGCTCGGGAGAGCGCATCCCTGCCTACGTTCGCCGTGTGGTACAGGACGAGAAGACCTACCTGTTCAGTGCACAGGTATGGGAGCCCGAGCCCTATGAGTTCAAGGTGAAGAAGTTCAAGCCCAACACCTCACCCCTGCTCATCTACGAATGCCACGTGGGCATGTCGGGCGAAGAGGAGAAGGTATCGACCTACAACGAGTTCCGCGAGAAGGTGTTGCCGCGCGTGATTGCCGCAGGGTACAACTGCATACAGATCATGGCCATCCAGGAGCACCCTTATTATGGCTCGTTCGGTTACCACGTGTCAAACTTCTTCGCGGCATCGTCGCGCCAGGGTACTCCCGAGGAGCTCAAACAGCTCATCGACGAGGCTCATGCCAATGGTATTGCCGTGATTATGGATATGGTGCAGTCACACGCCGTGAAGAATGTGCTTGAGGGGCTTGGCAACTTGGCTGGCGACCCCAACCAATATTTCTATCCCGGCGACCGTCATGAGCATCCGGCTTGGGACTCACTCTGCTTCGACTACTCCAAGAACGATGTGGTGTGCTTCCTGCTCTCTAACTGCCGCTTCTGGATGGAGGAGTATAAGTTCGACGGCTTCCGCTTCGACGGTGTCACCTCTATGCTCTACCGCAGCCACGGCTTGGGCGAGGCCTTCTGTGGCTATGGCGACTACTACAACCTGAATCAGGACGGCGATGCCATCTGCTACCTCACACTGGCCAATGCCCTCATCCACGAGCTCAACAAGAATGCCATCACCATTGCCGAGGAGGTATCGGGCATGCCCGGCTTGGCAGCCCCTATCAAGAACGGCGGCTACGGCTTCGACTACCGCATGGCGATGAACGTGCCCGACTACTGGATTAAGCTCATCAAGGAGCAGACCGACGAGAACTGGAAGCCCACCAGCATGTTCTGGGAGGTTACCAACCGTCGTCAGGACGAGAAGACCATCTCGTATGCCGAGAGCCATGACCAGGCACTCGTGGGCGACAAGACCATCATCTTCCGCCTCGTGGATGCCGATATGTACTGGCACTTCCAGAAGGGCGACGAGAATTACATGGCCCACCGTGGTATCGCGCTGCATAAGATGATACGCCTGCTCACGGCATCGACCATCAACGGTGGCTACCTCAACTTTATGGGCAACGAGTTTGGCCATCCCGAGTGGATCGACTTCCCACGTGAAGGCAACGGGTGGAGCTATAAGTATGCCCGTCGTCAGTGGAGCCTCGTGGACAACGACAAGCTCTGCTACGAGTATCTGGGCAAGTTCGACCAGGCCATGATCAAGCTCATAGGCAGTCAGCCCAAGTATGAGAAGAGCAAGGTGGTAGAGGTCAACTGCAACGATGGTGACCAGATTATGGCCTATCGTCGCGACGACCTGTTGTTTGTCTTCAACTTCAGCCCCACCAATTCATACAGTGGCTATGGTCTGCTGGTGCCTCGCGGCTCATATAAGGAGGTGCTCAATACCGACACACCCGAGTTTGGCGGCAACGGTCTAACCGATCCGAGCCTCACGCACTTTACCTGCTTCGACCCCGTGCACAAGCGCTACCGCAAGGAGTGGCTCAGGTTGTATATTCCGGCTCGCTCGGCGATAGTATTGAAAAAGCTCGACTAAAAGACCTGTAATTACCTTCTGTCATTCTGAGCATATGTGAAGAATTTCTTTTATGCATGAAGAGACTTCGCTATACTCAGAATGACAAATTATAACATGAAAATGAGTAAAAGAGCAAGATACGACAAAATGATGCAGTGGGTGTGTGCCGCACTGTTTGCCTTATTCTCTTTCCTATTTATATATTGTTTCCAAGGAGAGTTGTTGGCACTGATGCAGGATCACCTGTCCGATGGGATAACTAAGAGTAATAAGCTGTTGGCAGCCCTCATTATCACAGCGTTGCTGATGCTGCTACAATGGGTAATCAACAGATACTCTAAGTTGCATGGCTCGTGGGAAGCGTTGTCGTATATTCCTTCGTGCCTGTTGCTTGCGTTGATTACTGACGTCAATGATGGCACTATGGTGTACTCTTTATATAAGTGGCTACTGGGTGTTCCTCTCTGTGTGGTACTGTATATCGGTGTGGTGTGGCTCAATCGTATGTTGGACAGCGTGAACAAGAAGGATATGTTCGGTGTGTTGTGGCCTAATATGCTGACACTCTCTTTGCTTTTTGTACTTACAGGACAGATTGCTAATTCTGCACCTGCTCCTCATATGGAACTGGCAGCATGGAGCTATCTGCACGATTATAAGTATGATAAGGTGCTTGAGGTAGGGCGCAGATCTGACGATTGCAATGCCGAACTGACCGCTTTGCGTAATCTGGCAATGGCAAAAACAGGACAGTTGGGTGAACGTCTCTTCTATTACCCGCAGCGAAATGGTGCTGATGGACTAATATATAATAGGTATGCCAAGCAGAGCAAAGCATATGGTGCTGCAGAGTTTTACCGCCACCTAGGTGGAAATATACCTTATGGCGGTGAGAGTGGACGTGCTTATGCGCAGCGAATGGCTATGAAGAACGATTCGGCCATATATCGCGACATGTATCTAGCTGCACTGCTTCTCGACAAGGATCTGGATGCCTTTGTAAATGAAACTGCTGCCATGGCACAGGCTGAGGGTGTACTTCCTACGCACTATCAGGAGGCGTGGATGCTATACAATATGCTTAATCCGGATAGCCCGGTAGCTTTTGTGCCCGACAGTACTGTGGCTGCAAAGTTTAACGCATATCGCGCGCTTCGTACAGAGTACAACGATGATGCAGTGGCAGCGGAGAATCTATGCCGTCGTAAGTTTGGCAACACCTATTGGTGCTATTATGACTATTGATTTGTCTGTCTCTTCTTAAAAATTGCTTTTCCCTCTTATAGTAAATAGAATTATGAATATGAAGAAATCAATATTTTTTAGTCTTCGCTCACTGTTGTTCGTGGCGATGTTTCTTGTTACAGGTGCCCTTGTGGCGCAGACGACCTTCCGCAAGGGGGCGTATTACAATCTTTTTCCAGCTACGGATGGCCATCAAGTACTTGAACTGGATGGTGCCAAGTTGAAGTTCCAGAAAATGGATGCTGCGGCTGAGGGACAGTACTGGACGGTGACAGACCTTTCGGGCAGTGTACGCATTATCAACCCCTTTACCAACCAGGCTTTGCGTGCCGATGGTGATAAGGTGGGGGTAGGTGAGAACAATGGTTCTGACGAGGCACAATTATGGAAGGTAGAGACATTCCAAGGCAAGATGCGTGAAGCCGTTCTCCTCATTCCTGCCAACCGCTCCGAGGTGGCCATGTATCGTGAGAGCAATGGTACACTCTCGCTCATTCCTGTAGCAGAGGCCCGCACAAAGAATGCATCGGCTTTTCGCATTGCTGAATCGATAGTATATGGTTTCGATGCAGACGCTGCCTATCGTATCCATCCTTTCGGCCAGCGCGAACTGTCGCTCGGTAATGGCGATAGCGGTGAGAACAATGCTCGCATCGTGGCCGAGAAGAACGATACGGCCAATCGCGGTCAGTACTGGGCAATAACCATGATTAATCTCACCGAGCGTGCTGTAGAAGGGGCCTTCTATGCACAGAACTTTGATGATGGTGGTGGTAACCCTGCCGTAGACTATCTGTTGCAGTGGCCTGCTCAGTCGGGAGTGTGGAACAACGCCCGTTTCCGCTTCGAGTTGGCATGGATAGGAAAGGATGAATCTGTTCGTGCTATTAATAATGGTCAACCATTGTTCGCTTACCACATCCTTTCCACTTCAAAGCACAAGGAGGGAAAGATGTTTGCTTTGCGAGATGGACGCATGATGCTCGTGCCCTACGATAAGGACGACAGTTCGGGATGGTTCACCTTCGAGGAGGTGAAGAAGCCTAAGTTTACTGCCCCCTACTGGGAGGACGAGACCATGTTTGAGGAGAACAAGGAGCGTGCCGTGGCTACCTATATGCCTTATGAGTCGGAAGCTGCCATGTTGGCCGATGCCGAGTACTACGCTACTCCGTGGACCGTGCCGGTGAACAGCCGATTCCAGTCGCTCAATGGCAACTGGAAATTCAACCTCGTGAGCGAGCCTTCGCAGCGTCCGCTCACCTTCTTCGAGGAGGGCTTCGACGATTCTGCATGGGACGAGATTCCCGTGCCCTCAAACTGGGAGATGCACGGATATGACCTCCCCATCTATTGCAATGTGGAATATCCGCACTCCAACACACCGCCCTTCATCAAGGCACGTCCCTACTACAACGACAACGGCAAGAACTACGGCATCAACCCCGTAGGTTCCTATACCCACACTTTCACCGTACCTGCCGAGTGGGACGGCCGCCGCACTTTCATCCACTTTGGCGGTATCTACTCTGCAGCCTTCGTATGGCTCAATGGCAAGTACGTGGGCTACACACAGGGTGCCAACAACGTGACTGAGTTTGACATCACACCTTATATATATAAAGGAAAGGAAAACCGCCTCGCCGTGCAGGTGTTCCGTTGGAGCGACGGTTCGTACCTCGAGTGTCAGGATATGTTCCGCATGAGCGGCATCTTCCGTGATGTGTACCTCTACAATGTGCCCACCGTATCGGTGCGCGACCACTACATCCATAGTGAGTATGACGGTGGTGACAACACCATGCATACTACCACCAACGTGGAGCTCACCCTTGACAACCGTGATGGTCTCACTGGCAAGAAACAGCTCGAGGTATCGCTCTACGACCCGGCAGGACAGCAAGTAGCCAAGGAAGTTATCACAGCCGAGTTCACTGCCGACAAGAAGGAACTTGGCGTTGTGGCTCGCATAGAACTTACCAATCCGCTCATGTGGAATGCCGAGCATCCTCACCTCTACACCGTACGCGTGGTGCAAAAGGATGCTGAGGGGCGTGAGGAGATGGCCTTCTCTACCAAGCACGGATTCCGCTACATCGAAATCAAGAACTCGCTCATGTATGTCAATGGCGAGAAGGTACTCTTCAAGGGTGTCAACCGCCACGATACACACCCCATCTACGGCCGTGCCGTACCCACCGAGTCGATGCTCGAGGATGTGCTGCTCATGAAGCGCAACAACATCAACACCATCCGCACCAGCCACTATCCCAATGCGGCACGCATGTATGCCATGTTCGACCACTATGGACTCTACTGCTGCGACGAGGCCGACCTCGAAGACCACGCCAACCAGAGCATCTCGAACATGAAGTCGTGGATTCCTGCCTTTGTGGACCGTATCGAGCGTATGGTATATCGTGACCGCAACCACGTATCTGTTGTCATGTGGAGTCTCGGCAATGAGGCAGGCTACGGAAGCAACTTTGCCGACTGCTACGATGCAGCCCGCCGCTGCGATATGGCTGCACAGGCCATCAGCCGCCGCCCCATCCACTATGAGGGTACACGCGGTGGACGCGACTTCGGTGGCGAGGCCCACTCGGACTTCTACTCCAAGATGTACCCTGGCATGGCTTGGATGAAGAAGAATACCAGCAACCTCGACAAGCCCATGTTCATCTGCGAGTATGCCCATGCCATGGGCAATGCCATCGGTAACCTCCGTGAGTACTGGGACCACATCGAGGCCTCCAACGCTTGCATCGGTGGCTGCATCTGGGACTGGGTGGATCAGGCCATCTACGACCCCAAGGAGATGAAGCAGGGCATCTATCGCCTCCACACCGGTTATGACTATCCCGGTCCCCATCAGGGCAACTTCTGCTCCAACGGTGTCATCCCCGCCACCCGCCACGAGAGCAGCAAGCTCAAGGAGGTGAAGGCTGCACATCAGTTTGTGAAGTTCGACGTGAAGAATGTGAACATGAAGAAAAACCGCGCTACGGTGACCATCCACAACGATTACGACTTCACCTCGCTCAGCGCATTTAACCTCGTATACGACGTGGTGAAAGAGGGTAGAGTGGTGTCTACACGCACCGTAAAGCTGCCCGATGTGAAGCCTCACGATACTTGGAAGGGCGAAATCAAACTCCCCAAGGCGGCACTGAAGAAGGCCGATGCGGCAGATACAGAGACCATGCTCAACCTTCGTCTCGTGCGTCGCGCTGCCACTGTTTACTGCGAGGCAGGCCACGAGGAGGCATTGGCACAGTTCACTCTTGTAGAGCGTGGCAACTTGGAAGATATTGCTCCAGAGGGTGGACCTCTGCTTGCTACCTCAAGCCTCCATGAGGTGATGGTGGGTAACGACAAGGTGCAGGCTACCTTCGATGCCGCTACAGGGCGCCTTACCGCGCTGGCCTTTGAGGGACGCAATATCATTGCCGATGGTCAGGGGTTCCTCTACGACAATCATCGCTGGATTGAGAATGACCGCTACGGCAACATGTCGAACGGTCTTGAGGCAGAGGGCACAATCGAAGTGATGGAAGTGAATGGCAACACCGTCATCAAGACACGCCGTGGCGGTAGCCTGTGCGATACCGAGATCAACTACATCATCTATCCTCAGGGCATTGTCGATGTAGAGGCTACTTTCGTGCCCAAGAGCGGCAACTTGCGTCGTGCGGGTCTCGTATGTATGGTTGATTCATCGCTCCATAATGTAGACTACTACGCTTATGGTCCTTGGGAGAACTACTGCGACCGCAAGGATGGTGCCATCGTAGGCCGCTACTCGACTACAGTGGCCGATATGCCCGAGCGCTATGTGAAGCCTCAGATGACCGGTGGCCGTGAGGGCTTGCGCCAGCTCACCCTCCGTGATGAACAGGGCTTCGGCGTCACCATCGAGACTGAAGGCACCGTATCCTTCTCGGCCCTCCAGTACACCGACGAGGACCTGATGAATGCCCGTCACTTTTGGGAGATGCAGGCTCGTCCCTACACCGTGCTTCATCTCGACGCATGGACCCGTGGCGTGGGTAATGCCAGTTGCGGACACGATGTAGACACCTTGCCCGAATACCGCGTGCCGAACAAGAAGATGACATACATGCTGCGTATCAGCAAGCTCTAATCAACAATGAAAATGGACTCGTTCGTTTAAAAGGAAAAGATATATGCGTTCTTTGGGACGCATATATCTTTTCCTTTTAAACGAATGTAAGATGATAGGGAGTGAAGCTTAAAAAGTATAGGATGACATTGGTCACCCTATACTTTTATTGAATCAACTAGATTATAATCCGAATGGAATAGTTACTTCTTTGCCTGTACGGCTGCAGCCTCGATGGGCAGGCAGGCCTTGTAGTTCTCGATGTAGGCGTTGAAGCCGGCTACCTCTTCCTTGGTGGGAGCAATCTCCTCGCCGGTGTTGCCACCGAATACTACCTCCTCGAGATAGTCTTCGAGAGACATGCCCTTGGGGTTGTTCACCAGGTAGGAGCCGAGCAGTGCCATACCCCATGCACCACCTTCACCGGCGGTCTCCATCACGGAGATGGGCGAGTTGATGGCTGCTGCGAGGATGCGCTGACCTACACCCTTGGTCTTGAACAGGCCGCCGTGGCCGGTGATGCGGTCGACACGGATCTTCTCTTCGTTGAAGAGGATGTCGTTGCCGATCTTGAGGACACCTACCGATGCATGCAGATGGGCACGCATGAAGTTGGCGAGGTTGAACTTGTCGCCGGCTGAGCGTACGAACATGGGACGACCCTCTTCCATACCGGTGATGGGCTCACCGGAGATGTAGTTGTAGGATATGAGGCCTCCGCAGTCGGCATTGCCGGTGAGGGCGTGGTTGTAGAGCTTGCCGTAAATCTCGTTCATGTCTACGGGGATGCCCATGAGCTCCTGGTATTCCTTGAAGAGGTTGACCCAGGCGTTGAGGTCGGAGGTGCAGTTGTTGCAGTGTACCATGGCCACGAGGCTACCGTCGGGGGTGGTGACCATATCGATCATCTCGTAGGGCTTGGAGAGGTCTTTCTCCAGCACGATCATCGAGAAGGATGAGGTACCTGCCGATACGTTACCTGTGCGCTGCTTCACGGCGTTGGTGGCTACCATGCCGGTGCCTGCGTCGCCCTCGGGAGGACATACGGGGATGCCTGCCTTGAGCTTGCCCGATACGTCGAGCTTCTTGGCGCCTTCGGGGGTGAGGAAGCCTGCGTTCTCGCCAGCGAGCAATACCTTGGGAAGGATGTCGGTGAGCTTCCAGCTGTAGCCCTTGGGTGCTACGAGGTTGTCAAACTTGCTGACCATCTCGGCAGAGTAGTTCTTGGTGGCGGGATCAACGGGAATCATACCTGATGCGTCGCCCACGCCCAATACGCGCTCGCCTGTCACCTGCCAGTGTACATAGCCGGCGAGGGTGGTGAGGAAGTCGATGTCGGCCACGTGCTCCTCGTTGTTGAGGATGGCCTGGTAGAGGTGCGAGATGCTCCAGCGCAAGGGTATGTTGTATACGAACAGCTCTGACAGGGCTGCTGCGGCCTGACCGGTGTTGGTGTTGCGCCATGTGCGGAAGGGCACGAGGATCTTCTCGTTCTTGTCGAACGCCATGTAGCCGTGCATCATGGCACTGAAGCCGATGGCGGCAAGGGTCTCGATCTCGGTGTCGTAGAGCTCGTTGACATTCTTGCGGAGGTCGGCATAGCAGTCTTGCAAGCCATACCAGATGGCCTCTACGCTATAGGTCCAGAGGCCGTCGACAAGCTGGTTTTCCCAAGTGTGGCTACCCTGTGCGATGGGCTTGTTCTCCTGGTCGATAAGTACCGCCTTTATACGTGTTGAACCGAACTCGATGCCGAGGATGGCCTTGCCCGATTCGATGGTTTGTTTTGCTGTTAAACTCATAGTGGTAAGTTTATTTGTAGGAGTTAAAGGAGATAAAGGGAGATAGTCGCTTTGCTCCTTGGGTAGATAAAGGCCAAATGATTTGTACACATGCGCAAGATCTATTGGCATTTAACTCCCTTTAACTCCCTTTATCTCCTTAGATACTTAAATTATTATTTCAGCGCCTTATTCAGCATATAGTACAGCTCGTTGTTGCGGAGCTCCTGCTTGAAGTTGCTGATGGTGGTGTCCTTGTTGATCTTGATGTACTCGATGCCTACGATCTCTGCGAAATCCTCCCAGTACTCCTCGGTGATGTCGTAAGAGAAGGCGCTGTGGTGGGTACCGCCTGCGAGGATCCATGCACCGGCACCAATCTCGAAAGTGGGCTGGGGAATCCACAGGGCTGATGCCACGGGAAGGTTGGGCATGGGCTTCGGCTCGATGCACTCAACCTCCTGAGAGATGAGGCGGAAGCGGTTGCCGAGGTCTACAACAGTAGCCTTGATACCACGACCTACCTTAGAGGTGAACACGAGGCGGGCGGTCTGCTGCTTGCGGATACCGATGCCAAGGTGGTGTACCTCGAGCTTGGGTTTGTCAACGGCGATGAGCGGACAGATCTCGAGCATGTGGCTCTGGAGGCAAGATGAGCGGTCGCCGGCGAAGTTGAGGGTGTAGTCCTCGAGGAATGAGCAGCCGATAGGCATGCCGTTCTGGATAACCCAGAGTGTGCGGCAGAGGCAAGCGGTCTTCCAGTCGCCCTCGGCACCGAAACCGATACCCTCGGCCATGAGGCGCTGTGAGGCGAGACCAGGAATCTGGTCGAAGCCTACGAAGTTAGGATCGTTGATGTCGGCATCGCCCAGGTCATCGAAGTTGGTGGTGAAGGCTGTTGCACCCTCGTCGGCGAGTACGCGACGCAGGGCAATCTCGGCCTTGGCAGCGTTCTTCACCTTCTCCCAGTATACCTCTTCGCCGCTCTCGTCAATCTTGATCTCGTACTCCTTCTTGTACTCCTCAACGAGTGCGTCGGCCTCGGCGTCGGTCACCTTCTTGAGGTACTCCATGAGTGAAGATACGGGGTAGTAGTCTACATGGTAGCCCATGCGCTGCTCAAACTCTACGCGGTCGCCATCGGTAACGGCTACGTTGTTCATGTTCATACCGAACATGAGGCAGCGTACGTTCTTGGCATCAGCAACACCGGCTGCTACGCGTGCCCATACGGCAATCTTCTCCTGTGCCTCCTGGCTCTTCCAGTAGCCGCAAACCACCTTGCGGGGTACACGCATGCGAGTGCAGATGTGGCCGAACTCGATGTCGCCGTGAGCAGACTGGTTGAGGTTCATGAAGTCCATGTCGATGGTCTCCCAGGGAATCTCGGCGTTGTACTGTGTGTGGAAGTGGAGGAGGGGCTTCTGCAGGGTCTGCAGGGCCTTGATCCACATCTTGGCGGGTGAGAAGGTGTGCATCCATGTGATGATACCGATACACTTCTCATCGTTGTTGGCAGCCTTCATCACTGCCTCAGCCTCCTTGGATGAGTTGGCTGTGCCTTTGTACACTACCTTAATGGGGATGATGCCGCTGTTGTTGAGGCCATCAACCATCTCTCTTGAGTGTCCGTCTACTATTTTAACTGTTTCGCCACCATAAAGCAGCTGGGCACCTGTGACCCACCAAATTTCATAATTTTCAAACATAGCTCTTTTGTTTAATGGATAATGGAGAATGGATAATGGAGAATTAATACTTCGCATGACCGCATCCTCGCTTATCTCGGTTAATATTAGTTGGTTTGTTTATCAATGTTTCTGTCCTTTTTGGCCATAATAGGCATTAGGACCATGCTTACGGTTGTAGTGCTTCTCGATGAGGAGCGGGTTCATCGTGGTGTCGGGGTTGAGTGTGAATGAGATGTAGGCCATCTTGGCACACTGCTCCATCACCTTGGCGTTGTACACGGCATTGGCAGGACTGGTACCCCATGAGAAGGGACCGTGGTTCTTTACCAGCACGCCGGGGGTGTGGTCGGGGTTGATGCCCTCGAAACGCTTCACGATGACGTTGCCTGTCTCCAGCTCATACTCGCCCTCTACCTCGGCCTTGGTCATGTCGTCGGTGCAGGGGATATCCTTGTAGAAGTAGTCGGCATGTGTGGTGCCGATGTTGGGGATGTCCTTGCCGGCTTGTGCCCATGCAGTGGCATAGGTGGAGTGGGTGTGTACGACACCCTGTATGTTGGGGAAGGCACGGTAGAGCACGAGGTGGGTAGGAGTGTCTGATGAGGGGTTGAGGTCGCCCTCTACTACCTCGCCAGTATGCAGGTCTACCACTACCATGTCAGATGCCTTCATATCGTCGTAGCTCACGCCGCTGGGCTTGATGACTACCAGCCCTTTTTCGCGGTCGATACCTGATACGTTGCCCCATGTGAAGATTACCAGACCCTGCTTCACAAGGTCGAGGTTGGCTTGAAATACCTTTTGTTTGAGTTCTTCTAACATAATGGTTGTTTGTTGTTGGAGGTTAAAGTAGTTATTTCCATTTACTTCCTTTTATCTCCATATTAAATATGTACGCGCGTGCGTATTATAATTTAAATTTAAGTGATTTCTTATAGTCCTCTTGGTTGAACTTATAGAGCGATGCACCGCGCTTCGACGAGGTCTTGTCGATGAGCTTGGTCTTCTCTATATAGTCCATCTCGGCTACACGCTTTCTGAAGTTCCGCTTGTCCATAGGCTCACCATTGATAGCCTCGTAGAGGCTCTGCAGTTGGGTGAGGGTGAAGAGCTCGGGCAGCAGGTTGAAGCCGATAGGCTTTGTGGCTGCCTGCGTCTTCATCAGCAGTCGGGCTTGGTCGACCATCTGCTGGTGGTCGAAGAGTAGGGTGGGCACCTCGTCAATCTTTACCCAATAGGCGTTGTGCTCCTCTACCAGCTGGCGGTCGTAGTTGTTGATGTTGATGAGGGCATAGTAGGCGGTTGAGATAACACGCTCACCGGGGTCGCGGTCGACCTCGCCGAACGAACCTACCTGCTCCATATACACGTTGGTGAGGCCGGTGAGCTCAGAAAGCACGCGCTTGGCGGCATTGTCCATGCTCTCGCCCTCTTGTACGAATCCGCCCATCAGCGACCATTCACCCTTGCCCGGATCGAACTTTCGTTTCAGCAGGAGGAGGCTAAGCTCTCCTCCGCTGAATCCGAAAATGATACAGTCTACTGCGTGGTAAAACCTTGGATGTCGGGAATAGTACTCTTGCATTACTGTCTATTGTTTTTTACCAGAGCAATACGTAAAGGATTACAGTGATAACACAGATGCCGAGTGCTCCCCAACCGTAGCCCTTAGAGGTCTTGAAGAGGTCGAGGTCGATGGGCAAGCCCTTCGGGTCGCGCTTCTTGTCGCGTGAGTTGCTGTAGAGCCATACGCCAGCTTCACCTACCAATACGCCGAAGAAGAAGAAGGCTTGGAAACCTATGTCGTTGAGGTAGGCGATGAAGTGGTTCTCAGGAGTAGCAGTGTCGGGAAGCAGAGCGCCCCAGATAACTACAACAGCAGCTGCGAGGATGAAGAAGAGACCGATGCCACCGAGAATCTTACCCCACTTGAGCATCTTCTTCTGGTCAGTTGCTGAAGGCAACTCGCAAGCCACAGCGTGGTTGTCGGTGTAAGAGATGAAGATGAAGAGGAAGAAACCGATGATGAAGACATAACCAGCACGGAGCTGGAAGGCCACATCGGGGATGATGAACTTGAAGAGTACACCGAGGAGGATGGTCACGATAGCTGTCCATACGGCAGCACGTGAGCTGGCACGCTTCCAGAGCAAGCCGAGACCGAACACGAGGATGATACCCGGATAGATGAAGCCTGAATACTCCTGGATGTATTGGAACGCCTGGTCGAGACCGCCGAGCAAAGGCTTAACGGCTACAGCAGCGATGATGAGCGCTACCAATGAGGTGAGACGACCTACGTTTACGAGCAACTTGTCACCTGCATTCTTGTTGATGTACTTCTTGTAGATGTCCATCGTGAAGAGGGTAGAGGTACTGTTGAGCATAGAAGCCAAAGAAGAGATGATGGCTGCGGTGAGGGCTGCGAATGAGAGACCCTTGACACCTGTCGGGGTGAAGTTACGTACCAACCAGGGATAAGCGTCGTCGGCTACGTTGATGCTACCCTGCAGACCGGTGAAGGCATCGGGATGGATAGAGATATAGTATGCGCAGATACCGGGCAATACCACGATGAAGGGGATGAGGATCTTGAGGAAGCCAGCGAAGATAAGACCCTTCTGAGCCTCTTGCACGCTCTTAGCTGCCAAACCCTTCTGGATGATATACTGGTTGAAACCCCAGTAACCCAGGTTGGTCAACCATACACCACCGATGAGAGCTACCAAACCAGGTACGTTGGCAAATGCCTCGGGGTTGTGTGACTCCTGCACGATGAGGTGGAAGTGTGAGTCGTTGATGTGGTCGCCCGTTGTGAGGTCGGTATACAGGTTGCTGATACCAGCGATGAAACCGTCGCCACCACCCACAGCGCTCAGGGCATAGTAAGCTGTGATGAGACCACCACCTACGAGGAATACTACCTGGAATACGTCGGTCCATGCTACAGAAGCCAAACCGCCATAGATAGAATAGATACCGGCGATGACGAAGAGCATGACGATGATAATCATACGCAGAGAAATCTCCATGCCGAGGAATGATACGGCAAGACCGTTCAAGCCAAGGATCTGCTCAATAGCCAAAGCACCGAGCCATGCTACAGAGGTGAGGTTTACGAATACGTAGAGGATAAGCCAGAAGATAGAGAAGGCCAGACCTACACCGTCGTTGTAACGCTCACGGAGGAACTGAGGAATGGTGAATATCTTACGCTTCAGCATGATAGGCAAGAGGAACTTACCTACAATAATCAAGGTCACGGCGGCCATAATCTCATAGGCTGCGGTGGCAATACCGTCACGATAACCGGTACCAGACATACCGATAAACTGCTCGGCAGAGATGTTGGCGGCGATGAGCGAAGCACCCACGGCCCACCATGTCAGTGTGTTACCTGCCAAGAAGTAGTCATTGGCACTCTTTTCTTCTCCCTTCTTGTTACGTCCCAGGAACAGGCCGAGCGCAACAAGAGCCACAAGATAGATGACCAGGATGACGAAGTCCACGGTCTTGAATCCCGATTGGCTGATTGCATCTAAAATGTTCATGTTTTTTGCTGTTTTATTGATTAATGATTTGTTGGATTATTGTTGGAGAACTCGGAGGAATGCCCCCCCGAGTCAACATACTTACTTCTCTACGCTAAACTTATACACGCAGTGGCTGTAGTACTCCTGACCGGGCTCGAGAATAGCTGAAGGCCAGCCTTCGAGGTGGCTCTTGTTGGGAGTGTCGGGGTACTTTTGGGTCTCCAGGCACATACCTGTGCGCTGGTTGATGCTCTTGCCGTCCTTACCTGTAGTGGTGCCATCGAGGAAGTTTCCTGAATAGAATTGGATGCCAGGCTCGTTGGTGTAAACATCGAGTACGATGCCTGTAACGGGGCTCTTCACTGTAGCGCACACCTTGGTGTCGTCGCACTTGGTGTTGAGTACCCAGTTGTGGTCGTAACCGTTACCGTTCTTCAGCTGCTCGAAGTCGAAGTTGGTGATTTCCTTGCCTACCTCCTTGAATGCGGTGAAGTCCATCGGAGTGCCAGCCACGGGAGCAATCTCGCCAGTGGTCATATAGGTGCTGTCCACGGGAGTGTAGCAGTCGGCATTGAGCTGCAGCAGGTGGTTGGTGATAGGCATCTGGTGGTCACCGTTGAGGTTGAAGTAGCAGTGGTTGGTCTGGTTGATGACAGTTTTCTTGTCTGTAGTAGCTGTCCATACGATGTCGATGGCGTTGTCATCGGTCAGTGTATAGGTGGTCTTGGCTACCACGTTACCGGGGAAGCCAGCTTCGCCGTCGGGGCTAACCTTCACAAGTACAATCTGATTGTCGGTAACCTTCTCAACATCGAATACCTGGTTCTGCCATCCCATAGGAGCGGGCTCCAATGTGCAACCACCATGCAGGCAGTGGCCAAAGTTGTTCTTGGGCAGGTCATATACAACATCATCGATGGTGATGACACCATTGGCGATACGGTTGGCATAACGACCTACCGATGCACCGAAGTCGCTGGGCTTGGTGGCATAGTCGGTGATGTTTGAATAGCCGATGACTACGTCCTGCATGTTGCCGTCCTTGTCCGGTACCATGATAGAGACGATACGTCCACCAAAGTTGGTTACACATACCTCCATGCCGTTCTTGTTGGTCAGCGTGTAGAGGTCTGTCTGCTTGCCTTGCTGTTCTGACTGGAAATCAGCGCGTTTCAGTCCTGAGATAGGTTCGCTCTTCTGAGGAGCGTTGCAAGCGGTGAGCATTGCGAGGGCGCAAATAGCTCCGAAAAATGCTTTTTTCATACTGCTTTTCTGTTATAAAATGGTTAATTCTAGTGTTTGCACATTATTGCGAGTGTAAAAGTAACACTATTTCTCCATATAAAAGAATAGAAAAACATGTTTTACAACATAAAGTGTTTCTTTTACACTTTTGTGAGGGAGCTATGGAGAACTTATACGAAAAACTTGTAATGAAATGTGAACCTTTTGAGCTATGCAGGCTCGCTGCGTAGCGTGTGCAGAATAGGAGCGGTGGTCGGTATTGATTGATGCTCATGGCGCTTCTATATAAAAGTTTCCCGAAATAGGTTGTCCGGCCGGACAACCTATTCCGCAACACTTGTTTTATATGGATATTAACAAAAAGAACGCAGCCATGAGCGATTAGGATTTTTCAGAAAGTAAGCGTGGAGTGGGGAAGTGGCGACACTTTGCTTCGCGAGCAGAATAGTTCAGACTTCCGATTATGGCACCGTGTTAGCAAATGGCAGAATATACTGACACGGTGCTATATTTTTTTTGTACGAGATTACCATGCGTTTCGTCTCATGGGAGCCCACAAACTCATAGAGTAAGTTCTCACCCTATCAAACGTCTGAAAAAAATGTGTGATTTTGCGATGTGCAGTTGCTAATATATGATTTTTATTGTTTATATTTGCAAACTTGAACGAATGTTTGATGTTGATTCCATTGCGGTGTATGCAATGGAAGATACTGAATTGTAGCACTAAAAACGCAACTGAATGAAAAACATTAGAAGGCCGAAGGGACGTTTCGGGATACTGATAGGCCTGTCTTTGCTGGTCGCATCGTGTCAGGAAAAGAACATGATGGAGTACTTTGAAGAACCGAGTTGGCTCCGTGGGTCAATCTATGAGGAGTTGCAGTCGAGCGGAAACTATACCTTATTTTTAAAAGGTGTGGATAAGGCCGGGTTTGCTCCCATGGTGAAGGGTAAATCTATATTGACCGTAATGGCTCCTGATGATGATGCTATGAAGGAGTATCTTGGCGAGCATTACGATGTGCAGACTATTGATGAACTGCCTGTGGATGAAGTGAAGAAGCTGATAGGCAACCACCTGCTTTACTACTCTTTCGACAAGGATGCTTTGGTCAACTTCCGCCCGATAGAGGGAGACGGAGCGACGGAAGAGGATAAGCTGAACAATGCCGGCTTGTTCTATAAGTTCCGTTCGCATAGTCAGGATGCCATCACGCAGGAGGTGGACACGGCAGGCAATCTGGTGAATGTATATCACCTGGAGCGCTATGTGCCGGTGTTCTCGTACATGATGTTCCAGACCAAGCAGATTGATGCGAAGAAAAACTACGAATATTTCTTCCCTGAGAGCGGATGGCAGGGTGACGGTGGTTTCAATGTGGCCAATGCGGCTGTAAAGCCCGATGGCTATGCCGTACCCACAAGCAATGGCTATGTATATCGTGTGTCGGAAGTGCTGGATCCTCTCAATACGATATATAAGGAGTTGGAGGATGCGGGCAAGTATACCCGTTTCTTGGAACTGTTTGACCGCTACGAATACTATGCCAAGGATGAGCTGCTCACTCGCGAGTATGGCAATGGCACCGACCTCTATCAGCATTACCACTCACCGATGCCTAATCTGGCTTGCGAGTGGCCCACTACCAGTTACTTGAATGTGGCTTCCAATTCTTGGGGTGCCTATACGGTATTTGCTCCTACGGATGATGCGTTTATGGAGTTCTTTGACGACTATTGGAAGAGCACGCCTGAGGTGCCCAACTATGACAGCTTGGCCGAGGTTCCCGATGCATCTATCCAAGCTTTGCTGAACAACAGCCTGTATGGTTCGTCGATAGTGTTCCCTGAAGAGATTGAAAAGGGTCTGATAGAGAATACGCAAGGGTTTGTAATCAAGATAGAGACTGATAGGGTAGCGCAGGAAGACCGTAAGATATGTCTCAATGGTGTGCTCTATGGATGTGAGTATCTCACACCTCCTGCGCAGTTCTATTCGGTAACAGGACCGGCTTACCAGTACAAGAAATTCAGTAATTTTGTAACGATGCTGAATGGCTCGGGAATGATTAGCTCGCTGTGCTCTGATGCGGTGGACTATATCATGCTGTTCTCTTCTAACGAGCAGATGCAGAAAAGTGCCGGAATAACGTATGATGAAACAAAGAAGGCGCTTGTGACGACTGCCTCACCTAACGGAATCAAGGGAGTGGCCGACTATGTATATGCTCATGTGGCATCGCCGATGGATGGTGATTGCGTGATTCCTGAGAGTGGCGTGAAGGTGATTGCCAACGTGTCGCCTACACGTAAATTGTATTGGTATGTGAAGGACGGGCGTGTGACAAACTGCATCAAGTTCAATGACTTGCTCAAACATGCTGAGAATACCGTGACAGAGGATGGTGTATTCTGCGAGATACATCCTTTGGCATATAGAGGGGATGTGGACGGATGGAGCAACGGACGTTGCTATGAGTTGGACGGATTCTTCGAAGGAACGTATGATAATGTGGCCAATCCGAACTTCGTGTCCACCATGTGGAAGTATCAGCACGATGCTACTACGCAGTTCTATGCGTGGGTGAGGCTGTTGGATAAGGCCAAACTTATCGACCGCAATGCACAAGCTATCAACTTTATGGCAGAGAGTTGCTTGATGCTTGTGCCTACGACAGAGAAACTCGAAGCAGCCATTCTTGAAGGAAAGGTGCCTGGCATAGTGGCGAATGGGGCTACAGTGGGCGATGCCACTTTCTTTGATATGTGCGAGATTACTGATGCTGCGGCATTGGAATACTATATCAAGCAGTATTTTATACCTTTGTCTACAGCCGTAATGTCTAACTACCCCTATCTGGGATGGGGAGAGAAAACCGAAGAGGTGGGTGGTCTTATCACCATGCAGTCAGAAGAGATATTCTCGGAGGACGGCAAGTCGACCATTACTACAACCAATATGAATATTTATGATAAGGATGGAAAGTTGAGCGTTCAGGTGATAGCATCCGAAGGCGAAACAGAGCGTCCTGTGGTAGAGGTAATTCCTGACTACTACTACTTGCCCTTTGTGTATAATGACGGATGTGTGCACTTTATTGACGGTGTCCTCGAATGACAAAGGAAATCAAATGATGCGGTATTCAGTAATCATAGATGGATATGAATAAGATAAGATATTATATAGTATTGCTCCTTGTAGGATGTGCACAGTGGGTCGCAGCTCAAGGGTATATATCAGGAACGGTGAGCGAAATGATTGGTGGCGTCAAGGAAGGATGCGTAGGAGCCAACGTTGCTATTGTGAACAGCCAGAACCGTGTGCTGACAGGTGCCACGACTGACTTGATGGGTAATTATACCTTGAATGTGCCTGAGGAGAAGGATGAGTTGACCGTTGTGTTCTCATATATCGGTATGAAGAGCCAGCGTTTCAAATATACAGGACAGACCAAAATTGACGTGCTGATGGAAGCTGACGCACAGACATTGGTGGAGGTGGAAATCGAGGCCAAGAAGATAGAACGCAATGACTTGGGAATTAGCCAGAAGGAGATGGCCTTTGCTACGCAGAAGGTGGAGATGAGCGAAATCGTACAGAACTCTCCTGTGTCGTCTCTCGAAGAAGCACTGCAAGGTCGCCTGTCGGGTGTGGACATCATTGCCAGCGGTGACCCAGGAGCAAAGAGCTCGATACGAATTCGTGGAACGGCAACATTGAACTCCAATGCCGACCCGCTCATTGTGGTCAATGGCATCCCATACTCTACTGACATTGACGAATCGTTTGACTTCAATACGGCCAATACAGAGGACTTTGCCGATATGCTCTCGCTCAATCCTAATGATATTGAGTCTATTGAGGTGCTTAAGGATGCTGCTTCGACAGCGGTTTATGGTACAGCTGGTGCCAATGGCGTATTGCTCGTGACGACGAAGAAGGGTACGCAGGGTAAGACCCGCTTCTCCTTCTCAAGTAAGAATAGCTACAAGGTGGAGCCGCCTTCGATGCCCATGCTTGATGGCGATGAATATGTAGCGTTCATTCAGGATGCTATATGGAACACGGCCAATGCACGCGGATTGAATAGCAGTGCCGACCTTCTGAAATTGCTGTTTGACACTCCTGATATAGGCTACATGACCGATTGGCGCTACTTTGATGAGTATAATCAGGATGTGGACTGGCTTGATTATGTAAAGAAAGATGCTTTCATCACGGACAACAGTTTCTCGATGTCGGGTGGTGGTGACCGAGCTACGTATCGCTTCTCCTTGTCGTACCTTGATGAAGGCGGTACTTCGATAGGTACGGGCATGGACCGTCTCTCGGCCAACTTGCGTATCGGATATAACTTCTCTGACAAGCTGCGAATTGATACCGAATACTCGTATGCAGATACAGACAAGGATGCCAACTTTACGACCAATACTCGTGCAGAGGCTCTGCGCAAGATGCCCAATAAGAGTCCTTATTATATAGATGATGCGACGGGTGAGATGACCGACATCTATTTCCTCCGCCAGAATGCCGAGGACTTCCAAGGAGCGTTCAGTGGAAAGACAGACGGTGGCGGCTTCAAGAACTTCCACCCGATCATAATGGCCAATGAGAGCTATCGTAATACGAATACCCGTGAGCAGAAGATGAACTTCCGCTTGTACTATGACCTCTCTCCGGCATTGACCTATTCGGCCTATGTGTCAATGAAATATAAGACAAGCAACACAAAGGCTTTCTTACCACAGGCGGCAACAGACGTTACCATCAACAATACGTTTGCCAACTTGAGTGCCGATGATAATACCAACAACCTGTCTCTCCAGACGGAAAATAAGTTGATGTTCCGCAAGCGTTGGAATGAAGATATGCATAGTGTAGTGGCTACGGGTATATGGCGTACGTCGCAATCGACCAGTTCGAAATATGCCTCTATGATATACGGAGCTGCATCGGCCGGTATGTCGGATCCTTCAGCTGGAGGTGCTGTTACCTCTATTGGTGCGAGTGAGTCTGAGGTGCGCAGTCTGTCTGGAATCGGAAGTTTTGCCTATACATTGCTGAACCGCTACTCACTGAATGCTACATTCAACTATGAAGGAAAATCAAGCCTGGGTAATGATAATCGTTGGGGATTCTTCCCATCGGTAGGTGTAGCTTGGAATATGCAGGACGAGCCTTTCATGGAGAATATCCGTGATGTGTGGTCACAGTTTAAGGTACGTGCAAGTTATGGAGAAAGCGGAAATGCTCCTTCGGGTACCGCTCCTTATATGGGTAGCTATACAGCCATCGGACAGTATGGTACAGGAAGTGCCATCGTACCGCAATCCATGCAGCTTAATAAACTGAAATGGGAGACCTCGCGCGAATATAATATAGGTGTGGATTTCGGATTCTTCAAGGATAAACTGACCGGTACCATTGACTATTATTATAAGAAGACGAAGGACTTGTTGCACAAGGATTACACGATACCTTTGGCTGTAGGTTTCTCGAGTGGTAAGATGAATTATTACAACTCTGGCGAAATGACCAATAGGGGATTGGAATTCCGTATGGACTATCATGCCATTGATACGAAAGACTGGGACTTGACCTTTAACTTCAATATCAGCAACAATGTCAACACGATTGACAAACTCCCTGAGAATATGACCTCAATGGTCTATACGGCCAAGAATGGTGAGTATGCTCAGAAACTGGTGATGGGAACTTCGGTCGGTTCGTTCTTTGGCTACCGTTATTTGGGTGTGTACCAGAATACAGAAGATACTTATGCACGTGGTGAAGACGGTAGCATCATGCGCGACCTCTATGGCAACCCGATTGTGATGAAGAATATTGACAATAAGGGTACTTGTTACCCTGGTGATGCCAAATACGAGGATGTGAACTATGACGGTATCATTGACAAGAATGATATTGTATATTTAGGCAACTATAACCCGACGCTGAGTGGTGGTGGTGGCTTTAACTTGAAGTACAAGAACCTCGGTATGACGGTGTTTATGCACTATCGTTTAGGACAGAAGGTTATCAATCAGGCTCGTATGGATGCTGAAAGCATGTATGGCTCCGACAATCAGAGCAAGGCTGTGCTTCGCCGCTGGCGCAATGAGGGGGATGATACTGATATTCCTCGTGCTCTCTGGGGATATGGTTACAACTACCTTGGCTCTGACCGCTTCGTGGAAGATTGTTCGTATTTGCGCCTGAAGACTTTGTCGTTCAACTACGTTTGTCCTAAGTCGTGGTGCAAGCAGTTGCATGTGAATACAATCAGCTTATACTTGACGGGATATGACCTGTTCACCTTCTCTAATTATACTGGTCAGGACCCCGAGGTGTCGTTGCCTAGTAAGATTACAGACTTGGCTGTTGATAAAGCTCAGACACCCCGTAGCAAGCGATATGCTTTTGGTATAACTGTCAATTTCTAAATCACTCGTCGTATGAAGAATATAAAATATATATTGTTTACAGCAATCATTCTGATGGGACTCAGTTCGTGTGATGATTGGCTTAAGGTGTATCCCGAAAATTCTCAAGTGACGGAGACCTTCTGGACCTCAAAGGAGGAGGTTGAATCTGTTTTGTTGGGAGGATACTATTATTTGCGTGGTTCTGTAGAAGGTCAGTTGATACCTTGGGGCGAAGAACGTGCCGGATGTGTGTATTCCCGTTCAGGCTCGTCGTTGCAGAAGTTTGAGTTGAAGTCTACGGATAAGATTTCAAACTGGGGCTCTATGTACCAAATAATCAATGTGGCCAACTCGGTACTAGACAATGCCCACTTGGCGTATGAGGCTGATGATACATACGAGAAGTCGGAGCTGAACTCGCACTATTGTGAGGCCTACTACTTACGTGCTTTAGCTTACTTTTATATAGTACGCAACTGGCGTGATGCTCCGCTGATAACTGAATCGTATGAGTCAGATGAGCGTCCGTATGCTATTGCAAAGTCTGAAGAGCGCTTGTTGCTGAACCAGATAAAGCTGGACTTGCAGACCGCTATTGATATCAATGCTGCCAAGGAACGCTTTAATACCACATGGGAGACCAAGGGACGTGCTACAGTGTGGGCACTGCATGCCCTGATGGCCGATGTATGCTTGTATGACAAGGATTATGAGGGGTGTATCAAGCATGCCGACGCAATCTTGAATGCAACCTCCTCATCGGCCCCCCGCTTCATTGCTACACCTTCACGCTCTGCTTGGTTCTCGATGTTCAATCCCGGCAATAGCAGTGAATCCATCTTTGAGTTGCAATGGAACTACGAGGAGGAGCAGACGAACAATCTCCCCAAACTGTTTGATGACGTGCATACAGATCGCAAGTATCAGGTTTCTATGAACCTGGTGCAGCTTATGAATGCCGAGATGATCAATGTAAGAAGCAAATACATGGGTGCTGAGGGTAACGAATGGTACGAGTATGCTGTTCGTACTATCTTTGGTGGATATTTCTTAGGTGGAACACGTGAGGATGTGGCTGGTGCAACAGCTGCATACGTTTGGAAATATTGCGGTTCACGCACTCGCTCGGATAAACGTACGGCCACCTATTATGATCCCAACTACATCCTTTACCGTGTGTCTGATGTGATGTTGCTGAAGGCTGAAGCATTGCTGATGCGTCATGCTGGCAGTCAGTTTGAAGATGTAGAGGCTGCTATGGCGCTTGTCAATGAAGTGCGTAGTCGTGCCAACGCTGAGCCATGCATATACACTACCCAATCTTCATTGAATGAATTGCTGGATTTTGTATATACTGAGCGCATGTTCGAATTATTAGGTGAAGGCAAGGCATGGTATGATATGTTGCGTTTGTCTCGATATGGTGTAATTGATGGATTCAATTATCGGGAGATGGCAATTCAGTATATCGTTCAGTTCAATACACAAGCTCGTGAGGCTTGGATAAAATCTGTGTTAAGCGATGAAGATGCATGGTATCTTCCTATTTATGAGAATGAGATAACTTCCAATTCTCTTTTGATTCAAAATGATTATTACCTCTAATGTATACAGTTATGAGTAATATGAAGAAGTTGTTTGGTGGCTGCTTGGTTAGTTTGTGCTGCATGACAGCTTGCCAGGACCCCAATGAAGGTTCTCTGTTTATTGAACCTACAAATATTGATAGTGAGATGTCAGTTTCGGGCATCTTGAGGAAATATGACAGTGAGTTCTCTATGTGGATAGAGATGCTTAAGTATACCGATTTCTATAATGCATTGAACAATCCAGACATTAAGGCTACCGTCTTTTGCCCGACCAATGAGGCTGTTGAAGCCTTCTTGGATTGGAGAGGTGTAGAGAGTATCGACGAATTGGATCCTGCGTATGCCAAGGAGGTGGTACAGGTACATATACTTGACGATAAGGACCTGATCATAACGGACTCTTTGGTAAGTAGCTTGGCAGCATCAGGAGAAGAGCCTATCAGCATACCTTCTCTGTTTGGTTCCTACCTATCGCTCACGTATGGCTATACGGTTACTGATGTAGACGATGTAGACTATACGGGCGAAGTGCTGCATTCCGATTCCATCTATATAAATAATCAGGCAAGATTGGATAAATTCACCTCTATCAAGGCTATAAATGGCCGTGTGTTTACGATGGGGGATGTTATTCGTCCATTGTCTGAGACTATCTTGGAGAAGCTTCGTCCTACAGGAGAGTATAATCTCTTTATCGAAGCCGCTGAAGCGTGTGGCTATGATAAGATAGCTGCGAAAATGCGCGATACCACTTATAGTGTGACGGGTATGACCATTACCAACTATACCTATACCTGCTTTGCAGTTCCCGATATTGTATACCATGAAGAGGGAATCAATACGGTAGACGAACTGAAGATTTATTTGCAAGAAGCCGATGGAGAGTATGCCCATACGAATCCCGATTCTACCTTATATAATTATATGGCATATCATTTCTTGTCGCGCCAATATCCGACAAGCGAATTGTTCGCTTTCCTTGAAGATGGACAAACATTGATTTATGACACCAAACTGCCTTCGTCGGTCATCCTGACTCAGAGCGTTGATGGAGAGAATGTCATCAACAAGGAGGTGAAGGTGCTGAGAAGCGATATAGAGGCCCGTAATGGACGCATCAACAAGATAGACCATATAATGCCTGTAATGTGGAATCCCGAACCTGTGACCGTTATTTGGGATTTTTGTAACTCGCCAGAGATTATTTCATTTGTCAATGCCTATGGTAAGGCAAATTCATATGGTGATCTGTTTACAACTCCTTTGACCAATTCATACTATCAGGTAGACCTGAGTGAAGATCGTTATGATAAAGATTATGGTGTACTGACTGGCTTTACCTATCAAGCAAGAGACAGTAAGGCAAGTGTGAAGAGTTATCGTAAGGTAGGATACTATAAGGAGAAAGCCAAAAAGGCTGGTTCTACCGAAGGTGAATACGGATTCTATATGAACAATGCCCTGATGCTGAATCTTGGTCATACCGGTTGGATTGAGATGGAGACTCCTACAATTATTGCCGGTAAATACCGAGTAGAGCTATGTTATGGTTCAGATATCGGTATGATGGGCGTATATAATAACGGTAGTGCCACCAGTTTCCGATTGGATGATTATAGCGCTGGAAAAGAATTGTATAAGGGATTGATGCAGAAGCTTTTCTTGGGAAGTGGAGTCGATGTAGTTACCTTGTGGAGTAGTGTGACCTTTGAGGAATCTGGCACACATAAGTTCAAGGCAACGATGAATGATATCCAAGCCAAGTCAAGTGCTACGTATCATCAGATGTACGATTATATCAAATTTATTCCCATAGACTAATAGTATAAGATGTATATGAAGAGATTTGTAAGATACTCGATGTTGACACTCTTGACAGGCGCTATGCTGACAGCGTCGTGTACGGGGTGGGACGAACATTTCAATGTGGCGGACACTTACTCTGACCACATCGAGATTTATGCTGGAGATGTAGCGAGCTATGTAAAGAATGCTTCCGATCTTACTAAGATAGCATCAGTCTTTGATAGTCAAGCCATGTTTGATGACATGTATACAGACAGGGGATATACCTTGATTGTATGTGGTGACAATGACTTTGACGCTGCCATAGTAGGCGATGGGGTAATGTTTGCCAAGAATTGCATATCCGATATGAGTATATCGCCCGACAAGTTGGTCCCTGGGTATGGTATAGCAACTCGCTCTAACAAGAATGTCTGGGTATATGCAGGTAGTGATGCCGTAAAAATTGACGACTATGAGGTGGTCAAGACAGTTAAGGCAGACAATGGCTATATCTACTATGTGGCAGGTACTATTGCCGTGCGGCCTTCAGTGTATGAATATTTACAGTCCTTGGGGGATGATTATTCGCGCTTTAAGGAACTGGTGGCCAAGTATGAAGAGGTATACTTTGATGCAGAGAGCAGCATTCCCGATGGATATGACGAGCAGGGTAATGTAGTATACAGCGATAGTGTCATCATCATGCGTAATACTTTGATGGACCGCTATACGGAGGATGGATTGGAAATCTGGAATATGAAAGACGAAGCTTATGCCTCTACCATGTTTGTTCCTAACAATCAATTGGTCGATCGTGCCATCAGCAATGCAGCTGCGTGTATCCCGGTTTGGCTCAATCGTCAGCCTACTGCGGCTGATACGGCTAAGTTTGAAAAATGGATTGTACGTGCCTGCTTTGTTGATCGTCGACTGCCGGAGGCAGAGGTGATGGCAGGTGCACCGGATTTCGCTTGTGTGGGAGGGCATCAGAAAAAGATTGATGTGGTGCGCGACCAAGTGACCTATCCTTCTATCGAACCCGCCTATTGGCGCCCTTCTGTCCAGACTGTAGATGTTGCCAATAAAGTAAATTTGAGCAATGGAGTAGCTTATTACTGTAACAACCTGAAGATACCTAACCATGAGGTTATCTATCGTGTAAAATCGGTGTTCTATCAGTATTGGGATGTGATGACGCCCGCCCAGAAGGAGGAATACTTCAAGTGGGATAACTGGACATTACCGCAAATTGTACAGAATGCGCAGAGTGAGTTCCAGCTATCACAGAGCCTTCCTACCATGTACTATCATGTGCTGACCGCAATACCCACCGAAGAGGCTTGGCGTGACTCTCTGATGTGTAGTGTTACCTATGATGGATTACAATATAACACAGAGACAGGTCAGTTGTCTGAGTGTAACTTACCGGCTGGAGAGTATTATCTCCGTATGGGATTCAAGCATTCACTTACCTATTCGCTGAGTATATATTTCAATGACTCACTATTGGTAAAGGATATGTGTATGTATGCGACGGGCTCAAACTTCCATTTTGACCGTGGCGCAGCAAGTGAGGTGCCTCATTATGGCGAAGGAGCTATTGCTTATCCCGAAGGATTTAATCCCGATGAGTGGATTGAACTTGATCCCAAGGCTATTGCATACGATACGGATGGATATACTGTAGGTGTCGTGAATCTGAAGCAAGGAGGAAACTTTAAGATTAAGGTGGAATCTTACGACCAGTCATATCTGTATGAGCCGGCTGACTCTACCAATTGGGCTCTCGAGCGTAACAAGAATAATGTAAGCCAGCTGATGATGTATCATTGGTGTTTGCGCCCTACAATCAAGAATTATTAATGTGTTGTATTCTATGAAGAGGTTAAGTATATTTTTAGCGACTTGTGGCATTGCACTTGGCATGTCGGCTCAGCGTTATGTGGTGAGTACACAGGTCAAGGGAACAGACAATCGACCGGTAGTAGGCGCTATGGTCTCTGTCCCCGAGCACGATATTCATGTAGTCACTGACGACAAGGGATTCTTCAAGTTTGAGACTGATGCCAAGCTGGCAAATCTGCAGATTAAGGCCGATGGCTATTATGCTCAGGAGTTGCCTTTAGACTATCTTGCCAAGCAGTCGAAGGACCAATCATTTTATATAATGTTGGTGCCAGAGAATGAGTTCTTTTATGCAGGTAATCTCGTTACTCCTTATGGTGAGGTAGCGGCCAATGAGAAGTCGGCTTCTGCGGCAACATTGGAGAACAAGGACTTCTCTGACGAACTTTCCGTGAGTGCAGCCGCTCATAATGGCTTTGCTGGATTACGCGTGATTGAAAAGAGTGGTCTTCCAGGAGAAGGCGCTTATATGAATATCCGTGGTGTGCATAGCATGGTAGCTGAGAATAATCCGTTGATTGTAATCAATGGTATCCCATATCTGACCAATCAGGGTGTATCGGGTGTTATCAATGGCTATTCGCGTGATGTGCTTTTCGCCTATAGCCCCAGAGATATAAAGAGTATATCCGTATTGAAAGGGGCCGATGCTGCTATGTATGGTTCGTTGGCTTCCAATGGGGTCATTCTCATTGAAACGGCTCAGCCTACATCGGATAATCTGGATACTCGTATTTCATATAGTGGACAGTATGGACTGAATCTATCCCAGCGTTCATTCCCTGTAATGAATTCTGCCCAGTATCGTCGTTACTTGCAGGATATTGGTATGACCCGCTATTCCAATATGACCAACTTGATGATTGACTATCCTTTCCTGCAGAACGAGAAAAACTATTATTCCTATCTTTTCAATGAAAACACCAATTGGTCTGACGAGATTCAGCATACGGCTTTTTCTACCGAGAATGTGTTCCGTGTAGAGGGAGGTGACGAGATTGCCAAGTATAACATCTCTTTTGGATACACCAAGGATGATGGCACCATACGCAATACGGGCAATGACCGTTTCCATACGTTGATAGGTTCTAATGTCTTGGTGAGCCGTAATGTGGATATCTTTACCAATGTCAGTTTGGCTTATGTGACCAGTGACCTTCAAAATCAAGGCATGGCACTTGAAACTAACCCGATGTTAGCAGCCTATAATGCAATGCCGCTGATCAGCCCTTACAAGAAACAGGACGATGGTTCGCTACTTGACCAATATGCCACATATAACGGCTGGAATGTAAGTAGCAATCCTAATTTTGCTTATGACAACGTGAGCAATCCTTTGGCGATTGTCAATACTCTGGAGGCTAAGGATAAGATTTATGACGTGAATATGCGTATCGGTCTCAACTACCGTGCCAACAGTTATCTTAAATTTACAGGATTGTATAGTCTTTACTACAACTATACAGAAGAGACCCTGTTTGTGCCAGGAGTAACCAATCAGGCAATCACTCCTCAGGTGTATGGCACCGGTCGTAATAAGGTGTCTATGGGTGTAAGTCGCCAACTCAACAATTACTTCTCACTGAGTGGTGATTATAATCGTACCTTCAATTCAGTACATAAAGTCAGCGCACTGGCTTCAGCCCGTATGATGATGAAGAACATCGAGTACGACTACGCTTCCGGATATAATACGGCAAATGACTTTTATAAGACATTGGATAAGACACAAGACGAGAAGGTTATTGATGGTGACAATATCGCTTGGAACTATCTTAGTTATCTGTTACGTGCAGACTATACATACAATCATTTGGTTCGTACGTCAGCGGGAGTCTCTATTGATGGAACGAGCGTTTCAGGTGTTGATGCACCTCGCTTTGGTGTGTTCCCATTTGCTGGGGTTACATTTATGGCGGCAAATACGGGTGTCTTGCCCAACTGCTTCAATATGCTTAATCTTTCGTTGGAGGCAAGCATGACAGGTAACAGCCGTTTCTCATCGAACTATGCCAAGAACTACTACCTGAACAAGAATTTCTTGAACCTTGGTACAATCAACCGTTCTAATGTCCCCAACGGACGATTGGAATGGGAAAAGACCAAACAAATAGACTTAGGACTCGAACTCTCCATGTTTGAAGGTAAGTTGGGCGCTGGTGTCAACTTGTTTGCCAATAATTCTTATGACCTATTGCTCAATAGCGACATCTCTGAGGTATATGGTTCAACGGTATATTACGACAACCGTGGAGAAATTTCAGGCAAGGGCTTGGAGGCATCAGTACGTATCAATCCCGTGCATACCAAGAACTTTGATTGGGTGATTTCTGCCAATACTGCCATTGTTAGAAATAGGGTAGAGTCACTGGGTGACAAGCAGACAGAGCATGTATTCACCTACACCGATTATAATAATGATGACGCACAAGTGCGTATGCAAGTGGGCGCATCGCCTTATCAATACTATGGCTATCAGACGGCTGGCATTTATGCAACAAGCGAAGAGGCAGCACAAGTAGGCTTGACCAACAAGTATGGCACCAAGTATCAAGCTGGTGATGTGATATTCATCGACCAGAACGATGATAAGATAATTGATGACAAGGATAAGGTGAACCTCGGTTCGGCACAGCCCGACTTCTTTGGAGGGTTTAATACCATGCTTCGCTTCAAAAAGGTGTCACTCCAAGCTGACTTTGCCTACTCAATAGGTAATAGAGCATACAATGCTACTCGTCGTGAGTTGGAGTCGATGGACAACTTCTATAATCAATCTACTGCCGTACTCAATCGTTGGCAGGTTGAGGGACAGGAGGCCAAACTTCCACGTGCAGCTTATGGTGACCCATCAGGAAATAATCTCTTCTCAGACCGTTGGATTGAGGATGCCGATTACCTGAAGCTGCGCAGTCTGAAAGTGGCTTATCATTTTGATAACCTTTTCTCACTCGTACGTTCAGGATCTATCTATTTGGCAGGAGAGAATCTCTTCACATTGACCGATTATTTGGGCTCTGATCCTGAGTTTGCCTACTCATATGATGAGAGTTTGCGCGGTTTTGATTATGCCAAGTTTGCTATGCCGGTGACTGTAAAAATGGGGTTCAACTTAAACTTCTAATGCGGATATGAAACGAATAAATATATACCTATTGTCAGTAATGAGTGTCTTTGGTGCACTTATGCTGCAGTCGTGTGACGATTTCTTCCAGACCGATCCTAATAATATCATCAACACGGATGATTATATATCGAAGGATGATGAGATGTATAAAGGTTTTCTCGGTATCTACACCAGAATGCAGGATGCAGGCGATCACTCTATCTTCCTGACCGATACGCGTGCCAATGTGCTGGAGATTACAGGCAATGCCCCTGTCCCCTTGCAGAATATTTATAATTATGAAAGCACTGATGGCAACGAATATGCTGATCCTACCTGCTACTATGCTATAGTCATCGCTTGCAACGACTACATACACAAGATGGATGAGTACCACAAACGCATTCAGAACAGTATGAGTGAAAAGTCTGAGACCAACTTCATCGCTTTGCTCAGCAGCACCATTCGTATTAAGGTTTGGGCATATTACATGCTTGGCCGTATCTATGGTGAGGCTTATTGGTTCGATGATGCCTTGACGGAATTGGTAGAACTCGATAATACAGAAATCTTTACCAAATGCACCATGCAGGAACTTACCGAGAAGTGTATCTCTCTGCTGGAGAATGGTATCGTAGTCGATGGCGTCCAGATTGATAGCGATATTGTCATGAACTGGGTGGCATGGCTCGATGAGGAGATGGAAGATGAAGCGCAGTACGGTTATTGGCAATACCTGACTCCTCCTTATGTGCTGTTGCGTGCTGAGCTGGGCTCATGGCGTTGCAACTATTTGAGCGAGGAGGCAGCCAAGGCAGAATGGCTGTTGATACGCGATATGCTGCTACAATATATGTATGGAGTACATACGGGTATGATAAAAGTACCCGGTGTCAATGATGCACCCGATACAGAGAATGACGAGGAGGACGAGCGCGACGGTGTATATCAGATCGGTATTCGGTTACAGAGCGATATGAGCCGTGTGTATTATAAGATTTTTGCCAGCGAACAGGTAGGACAAAAATTCCAGTTGGTTAGTGGCATTATGTATGATTATGACAATCATCAAAGAAATCGTCTCGTTCAGTATTTCTGTCCCACATGGCCTGGGCGTGGTGAAGGCTACTTCCTGAAGCCCTCTGAATATGGCAAGAGTCTATATGCAGAGACCGATATCCGTGGACTGACTCAGAAGATGGTGATGAATACGTTGGGTGGCGAAGAGGCACTTACCAAATACTATTATTATTACGATGGCGATGCCCGTGACTTCCAGTATCTGCGTACCAACATCTTCGAGATTCAGCCTACTATCGTTACTTTCCGTGGCCATGATTTCCATTTCCTTTTGGCCGAGGCCGAGAATCACTTGGGAAATTGGCGTCAGGCCCGTGCCCTGCTCAATGGTGGACTGACCGAGGAATTTGCAGAGCGTCCCAGCTATGCAGCTGGCGAAACTATGCCCGAGGGCTGGGCACCCGAGTATATCACTTGGTTTGGCGAAGCCGGTGGATATGGTAACAACGGTATCGCTGGCAGTGCCCGTGGCACACATCATGATTTGAAGTCTCCCGAGGAGTATGCCAACGAAGCAGAACGCATCAAAGCCTATGACTTGGCAATTGCCGATGAGCACCTGCTGGAGTATGTAGCCGAGGGTAAGTCGTACAGTTATCTATGCAAGATGGCCGAGCGTTATGGTAAGGACCCCGATATCGTGGCCGACCGTGTAGCTCCCAAGTATGCAGCTTCAGGTAAGGATGGCAAGGTAAGAGCTGCCATTCAAAACGGCTATTTCATCCAGTGGAACTTGGAGAAATAGCAGGTATGGAACATGAGAGAGAAAAGTGATTTAATTTTTTATATGTATAACTAAAAACTCATCAGTTATGAAAAAAAGTACATTATGTGCGTTAGCACTTGCGTTGTGTGTACCTTTTACTGCTTATGCTGACTGGACGAAGACGGTTACAGACAAGAAGTCGTTCGTCGAGGCATGGAACAGTCTTGAAGGTGCAGGTAACCGTAACACCATCATCTGTGATTGGGAAGGTGTTGTAAACATCGGACAGGTAGATATACCTACTGGCGGTAAGATTGTCGTTACAAGTAACAAGACCGAATATGATCAGATGCCTCAGTTGCAGGCTGGTATCAATGGTCAGGCTATGCAGGACAACAATGACCTGAGCCTTTTCTTCAGCAACATCAGCTTGCAGTATCGTTCTGGTAATACCGCTACTTCAGGTCAGATTTTCTACTGGAATAAGGTGTACTGTCCTATCGACTCTTTCGTGGTAAAGAATTGTGAGATTACAAACATTGCCCGTTCATTCTATCGTTCTGTTCCTGCCAAGGATTCTATCGATACTGATAACGATGGCATTCTCGATGCAGAAGGCGACTACAAGGATGGTAGCATCATCAATTACTTCGAGATGTCTGACTGTAAGGTGCACAAGAATATGATTACTGAGGGCAACAACTGGCCGTTGATTTATTTCGGACAGACTCCCAAGTATGTGACCATCAAGGATAACGTATTCTTCGATATGCCCTACTGTAAGTACCTCTTCCAGATGAGCTACATTACCGACCCCACAGGTTTGGGTATCAATACAGACTTCATCTTTGAGAACAATATTGTAGCTATTGGTGCTGGTGGCGCTGCTCAGCCATTCCAGTTGCTCAATCCTGGCAACTACCTTGGTCCCCAGAGTAAGTACTTCATCAACAACAATGTTTTGGCTGTGCCTACTTTCGAGAGCCAGTACGTTACTGTAGACTCTACCGGTACTCGTAAACCCAAGATCCTGAGCGCAGCATACGGTATGGTGATTGGTAAGAACAATGTAATTGATGGATACAGCGATTGGACCGCTGGTAACATCAAGGATGCTGAGACAGGTGAGCACACATGGCTCTATGCTGATACCTTAGGTAACTATACCGCTGCTGACGTTAACCTTACTTGGGGTGAGACCGAGACTTTCGCTTCTCCCATCAGCGGTGACTATAGCATCTTGAAGAGCAACCCGATGTATACCATGGGTGCCGAGTACGACAAGATTACCACTATGCCTACTGGTACCGTTCTTCCTATTGGTCCGGCTTGGGCTTATGTAGATGAGTTCAAGGTAAAGGCACAGATCAATGTGGCTATCGAGGGATGTCCCTTCGTAACCTATACCATTACTCCTGAGAAGGAGATTTACTACAAGGGTGATGAGATTACCGTAACTTTGGATGCTCACAACTCTTACTATCGCACATTGACCAGCTTCAAGGGTTGGGAAGATGGCTCTACCAACTTGGCACGTACACTCACTATTGCTGAGACTGTGACCAACTTGAAGGCTACATTCGAGGAGGTTGTTGACTACATTTCTGTATTTGACTTCCCCGGCTTCTCTGGTAATGGCAACCTCTCTTCTTACGAGGCTGACATGTACTACGACAACAATGCTTCTTATAAGGCTGTGTTGAAGGTGGCTACATGGGATTCTGAACTTCAGAGCTACAAGGATTCTGTGATGCAGACACGTGCCGGTAAGTTTGCTGAGCAGGAAGATGCTACTCAGCGCATGAATATCGTATCACGTCGTACCCCGAAGGATGATAAGTTGGCTGGTAAGCTCAACTATATCTATATGCTGATGTCTACCAAGGGCTTTGCTGATATCAAGGTTTCTTCCTATGTAGGTACTGACAACTGTGCCAATACCGTACAGACTCTTGAGTACTCACTTGACAGCCTGACATGGACTAAGTTTGCTGAGGTTACTCTCGAAGAGTACATGAAGTGGTATGAGCTGGCCGGTACACTGCCTGCCGATGCTAACGATCAGGATTCTGTTTATGTACGTTGGATTGGTGACGCAACTTCCGAGCCTATCGTACATCCTATCACCACATGGGACGCTGGCGACGGCTTCGAGTATACTGGTAACATCTTGGTTACTTACGGACGCACAGCTGAGACTCAGTATCCTAAATATGTATGGTTCCCCTCACCGCTGTACACCATCACTCCTGGTCAGGTAGAGGAAGCTGTTCCTGGTATCACATTGAAGTTCGGTACCGAGGCCGAGACTTCTAAGGAATGGAGCGTAGGTACATGCAGCGAAAACATGGGTGGCTACGAAGTAGGTGGTTACGTTAAGGGTAATAACGGTAATCCTAAGCCCTATGGTATTGATAAGGTTCCAACCGAGGGTACATTCTACACCTTTACTACTACTGAGGCTGGTGAACTTACCGTATTTGTTTCTTTGAATGCCAACAAGAACTTCTACTTCTATAGCAGCGATGGTGTTGCCTTCAATGACTACGATGGCACATACAAGGTAGCTGAGAAGTATAATGGCGCAATGCCTACCGTATCGCTTGAGGCAGGTAAGTCATACTATCTCTACTGCAGCGGCTCTAAGCTCGGTCTCTACGGCTTCGAATATAAGACCGCTTCGGGCATTGAGAATGTAACTATCGCTCAGCCTGAGCTCGACCTCAATGCTCCTATCTACGATCTTACTGGTCGCCAAGTAGCTCATCCTACCAAGGGTGTTTACTTGCAGAACGGCTATAAGTTCATCGTGAAGTAATGTTTGCTTAAGCATTAGAATAGGTAGAGGCTCCGCTCCTTAAAGGAGTCGGAGCCTCTTTTTCTCTATTTCAGTATCTATTATGAAACGCTATATACATATATATAATATACTGCTGGCTCTTCTGCTATGTCCCCTTTCCCTTTGGGCCGATGAGGTGGAGAAGCTACCCGCCTTTCCTGGTGCCGAGGGCTTCGGCCGTTATGTGACTGGTGGCCGTGGCGGTGCTGTATACCATGTGACCAATCTGGAAGATAGTGGTGAAGGTTCGCTCCGTTGGGCTTTGTCGCAGAAGGGCGCCAAGACAATCGTGTTCGATGTGTCGGGAACCATTCATCTGAAGTCTGCACTCTCTGTGTCTACGGGCAATGTCACTATTGCCGGACAGACAGCCCCTGGCGATGGCATCTGTGTGGCCGACTATCCGTTTACCATCAATGCCAGCAATGTCATCATCCGCTTCATGCGCTTCCGCTTGGGCAATAAGTATGTGGTTTACCACGAGGGCGACGGATTGGGCGGTATGGACCAGAAGGACATTATGGTCGACCACTGCTCCACGAGCTGGAGTGTCGATGAGTGCCTTTCTGTATATGGATGCGAGAACATGACCGTACAGTGGTGCATCGTTTCGCAGAGCATGTACAATGCCGGACATAGCAAAGGTAATCATGGCTACGGTGGCAACTGGGGTGGTAGCGGTGCGTCGTATCATCACAACCTCATAGCCCATCACAGCAGCCGCACTCCACGCCTTGGCCCGCGCTATACGACACAGCTCGACGAGCGTATGGATATGCGCAACAATGTCATCTACAATTGGGGTGGCAATGGTTGCTATGGCGGCGAAGCTATGACGGTCAATATTGTCAATAACTACTACAAGCCCGGTCCCGCTACAGAGAAACGCAATACCAGCATCCAGCAGCGTATTGCTGGTATCGGTATACGCACAGCTGAGTATGTGACCTCCTATCCTGCATATAAGCCCACCAAGCATGTGTGGGGCGACTTCTATGTTGATGGCAATGTGAACACGCTCCATAGTAATGTCACGGCCGACAACTGGACCTATGGTATATACAATCAGATCTCGGGATCCAGCAACGATGGTCTGTACAATCAGACGGTGAAAGATACGATGCGCCTTGCCGAGCCTATGGACTTTGTCTATGTCACTACGCACGATGCGGCTACTGCCTATGAGAAGGTGCTCAAGTATGCCGGTGCGTCGCTCTCGCGTGATGAGGTCGACTCTATGATGGTCTACGATACACAGTATGGCAAAGCCAGTCACACTGGTGTCGGATTGTTCAACTCGTTGCCCGGCATCATCAACTCGCAGGAGGACAATCGTCCCTCCAATGCTCCCGACGACTGGAGTGCTTGGCCTACGTTGCAGAGCCTCCCTTGTCCTACGGATACAGACCGTGACGGCATGCCGGACGAGTGGGAGAGTGCCCATGGACTGAATCCCACCGATGGCTCTGACGGAAACAAGACCGATGACGAGGGTTACACCATGCTCGAAGTGTATATGAACAGTCTTGTCGATGACATCATGCAAGGAGGTATGGCCGATGGCACCCCCCAAGGTTACACGATTATTGATGAGGATGCTGGCAAGGGCACTGCCGTTACTCTCTCTGCTTCCACTTGTGTTGATAGCAACTGGAACTTCCAAGGGGGGTATAGCATTGCCACAAGCAAGGGCTACAGCACCGGCAAGGAGGATGGTATCAAGTATTCACGCAACCAGGTGTATACTATCAACCTCCCAAAAGACATCGAGGTTACAGCCATGGACTTTACGGGCTATTGCAACTACAATGATGCCGATGGTTACATTGCCCAATTGGGGAGCACCACCTATGGCAGCTCACAATACGTATTTCCACGCAAGGATAGCGATGGTAACTACAAGGTGGCTTCGCATAGCGTCACGCTTCCTTCTCCTGTCAAGGGTACTCTTCCGATTAAGTTCTCAGGTCAGCAGGTGGTGATGGTCATTACCTTATGGACTCGTAGCACGGCTACAGGCATTGAAGAGGTGGTGACAGTTCCTTTGTCAGATTATGTGAATGTATATACCATAGGCAACCAGCTCGTGCGTCAAGGTGTATACTACAAGCACGCTCTTCAGGGCTTGCCCACAGGAATTTATATCGTTGGTGGCCAGAAGGTATTCTGGAATAATCGATGATTATTATTTAAGGAAATCGTAAAAAACGACAGCTGCGGCCAATGACCGCAGCTGTCGTTTTATTTTTATAGGCTGTTTGGATTCACTCTCATAGTCGCGCATGCTTTTGCTCTTCTGCTATGATTGTAACAGTGGCGCCAGCTTTCTCCAGTTCCCGTTTCAGTATCTCGGCTCCCTGTTCCGACATGCCCTCCTTTACTATGCAAGGTGCAGTGTCGCACATATACTTGGCTGCTCTCAGGTCATGTGTCACGAGGTCGTTGAGGCATTTGCATACTTGCAGCGCTCCTGCCCCTCGATTGACGAGCTTTACGCTGTATTCTCCAGGCGTATTTATCGCCTCTATTTCATTTGAACTGAGCACCTCTTTTGGTTGCTTTTCGCTCTTGCCGAATAAGAAATCAAGAAATCCCATAGTATCCTATTTATAAGTTTATATCTTTCGTGGGTAAAGATACGAATAAACGAGCGAATAAACAATAAATAATGGGAAAGTTCACATTTACAACTATAAATAGAGATAAACAACCTATGGCGGCCATCTCTACTTATGGCCGCCACGATGCGATTCAGGACTCTATGTCAGCTTCTATTCTGAGAGTCGGAATACGATGGGCATTTCGAAGCGTGCATCCACGGGAGTGCCGCGCTGCTCGCCCGGCTTCCACTTCGGCATAGCGCTGATGACGCGTACGGCCTCGGCATCGAGCTCGGGGTTGACGCTGCGGATAACCTTGACGTCGGCCACGCTGCCGTCTTTCTTTACTGTGAACTCCACCTCAACCTTGCCCTGTATGCCTGCTTGCTGAGCAGCAGCAGGGTATCTGACGTTTCGTTGGAGGTACTTCATCAGCTCGCTCATGCCACCGGGGAACTCGGGAGTTCGCTCTACTACGACGAATATCTCGCCTTCATCGCCTTTTGAGGATGAGGTCTTTGGCTCGGGCACAGGGTATGACTTCTTTTCCGGTGCGTAGGCTACGACCATCATCTCGGGGATGCTGTGTGCCTCTTCACGCATTGTCACGGTCATGGACTTGCTTCCGCCTCGGGGGATAATGACCTTGGGCCCCTGCATGCCGACGAACGAGAGTCTCATAGCAAGACCTTCGTAACTATCGAGTGAGAACTTGCCATTTTGTGATGATACGCACGCTGCTATTATGCGTCCGTCTGCGGGATTCGTGACCACAATGGACACACCTGCAATGGGCTTGCCTGTTCGCTCATTGATGACCTTTCCAGATACGTTGACGAGCTTGGCAGGAGAATTTTCGTCACTTTTAACCTCATCTGCTTTTGCAATTGAAGTTAAATCATTAACTTTGACACTTGAAATCTCGTTGAGCTTGTTTGAGACTTCGGGACGGGCAAACACTGCCACCGACAAGGCGGCCAGCGGAAGTATGCTGAGATACTTCAGACGTGCCCATGGATTTGATCGTTTTTTCAACATCATAGTGATACGTTTTTTAAGTGAACTGTGATTGAGGTTGTTGGCCATAGAGTAGAGCCTTGTGCCAACAGCCTTTTTTATTAATAGTGTTTGATAATCTCTCGCGTTGATGCCGCTCTGCACCACCATGTCGTCGGCCTCGTACTCGTGCAGGGTGCGCAGCTCCTGCTTGAGTAGCCATGCCGTGGGGTTGAACCACTGGAACAGCAGGCACACGTCGGCCAGCAGCAGGTCCCACGAGTGGCGATGGGCGATGTGGGCCAGCTCATGTATGAGTATGGCGCGGCCACTCTCCTCGAGGCTCCTGCGCGACACGACAATTAGGTGCATCCAACTGAATGGTGCAAGCTCCTCGTCGTGTACGTACAGGCGGACGTGCGTCCCTCTCTCCTTTATATTTATATAATCGGGCATCGGCTCGCGCTCTGCCTTGCGGATGAGACTGCCCAGTCGAACGAACGAAATCAGCTGATGGCAAGCATATACGATGCAGCCAAGGAGGTATATCCATAGCAGGACATGTGCCCAGCTAAGTGTGGTGAGCGGTGCCGATGCTACCTCCTGCACAGCATCCATGGCTTGCGGCTGTAGGGTAGGGAACTCCTGTGGCATAGTAGTAGCTATGCTGCTTGTAGGTAGTGCGCTGCCGATGGTTACCAGTGGCAGCAGGGCCGACAGTGCCAACAGGGCGAGCAGCGCTATGCGGTTGAACCGATGGAATGTCTCCCGACTCAGCAGCAGACGGTAGGCCGGATAGAACAGGATGAGGCAGAAGGCCGATTTCAGTGTGTAGGATAGGAAGGTTCCCATGTTTGGTTTATGGTTGAGGGTTAAGAGTTGAAAGTTGAAAGATGAACCGAAGGGGCTAAAGTCAAAGATGAAAGTTGCCCGCAAGCGGTTTCTGCTCTCGCTACGCTGCGGAATTGTCAATTGTCAATAGTGAATTGTGAATTGTCAATTGTCAATTGTGAAGTGCCGCCCTCTTCGACCATGCGTATGAGCTCTTTCAGTTCGTCGAGGGTAATCTCTTCCTCCTGCACCAGTGAGGAGACTACGTGCAGATAGGAGTTGTCGAAGTACTTGCTCACCACGCCACGCAATGTCATCTTGCGGTACTCCTCACGCGACACCAGGGCGTAGTACTGATACGTGCTGCCAAAGGCATTGTGCCCCACATAGCCCAGGGTCTCAAGGTTGCGCACCACGGTAGACATCGTGTTGAAGTGTGGCCGCGGCTCGTCGCAGAGCAGCAGCATCTCCTTTACAAACATGGGGCCTTTATCCCAAAGCATCTCCATGATTTCTTCTTCTCTTCTTGCCAGTTTTTTCATAACTATAAAAATTAGTTATGCAAAGAAACTAAAAAGATTCGTTCGCAAACTAATATTTATAGTTAAAATAGCTTAAATGCTTGTAAAATGCTGTGAGATTGCCTCTCGGCCGCTCTTTCCCAGCGTAAAGATGGGGAGGAAAGCGAAGATGCCCACGACCGACATCGCCAACCCGCCGATGGTGCCTGCGGCCAAGGGAAACCAGAAAGCCTCCTTGCCCGTGCCCACCATGAAGGGGACAAAGCCGAGGATGGTGGACACCACCGTGAGGAAGACGGGCACCACTTTGGCATTCCATGCCTTGACAAAGGCACGTGCCGCGGCCAATTTCGGGAAACGTCGGCGCACGGCGTTGTACTCGTTCAGTATGTAGATGCTGGCATTCACCGTGATGCCACACAGGAGGACGAACGATGCGAATCCCCCTTGGTCGAAGTTCAGCCCGAAGAGATAGAACGTGAGGAACACCCCGATGTATGAAACTGGTATGACGAAGATGATGGCCAACGGCTGCCTCAGCGAGTTGAACAGGATGCTGGCGATGAAGAAAATGATGGCAACGATGATGAGCAGCAGGGCATACTGGCGGTTGTCCTCCTCGCCCCACGACCACGCCTCCTGTGCATCTTCGGCCGTGTAGCCCATGGGTAGCGTGGCGTTGAACTCCTCCAAGTCTCGCGTCAAGAGCCTCCGCCCCTGACTTCCTGCCCCGATGTATTCGTATTGCAGACACAGACGGTACTGCTGGTCCTCCTTTGCTACCCGTTGAGGCGACTGCCCCCTCTCCACCGTAGCAAAGTCTGACAGCTTGTAGGAGTTTCCATTGATTCTGATTGGAATATTCGCCAAGCTCCACACATCATATTCGCTGCTCTGCCGTGAGGTGAGCTTCAGCATCTCGGGCTGACCGTCATGCACAATGTTGCCACACGAGACATTCCGCCCGAATACTGGCCTCAAGGCTGCAAACAGCTGCATACCTGTAATATTCTCCTTGGCCAACCGGTGCTTGTCGAGATCCAGGAAGAACTCGCTATAATCATCCTTATAGAAAGAGAAGTCCGAGCTTACCGTCACCTCCTTGATGCGTCGATGACCGAGCAACTTCCGTTTCAGACTGTCGCCCCAGTAGGCCAGCTCGTCATAGTTGTATCCGTACATCTTCACTCTGAAATGTCCGGCATACTCCTGCGTACTGTTGCTGAAGCCTTGGTCCTGTAACCCATAGACCTGCCAAGAGCCACCGCCCAGTTCTAAAGCCCGGCTGATGATACAGTCCTTCAGTGTATAGGGGAAGCCGCTTCGCTGGTGCTCTTTCGTGAAATATATCCGTATGCTGGCCTGCCGAGCACTATATATAGAGGTCTGGAACTGCTTGATTTCCTTGAATTCGCTCAGGTATGCTTCCATCTTTCCTACCAGCGTGTTCATCTGTCCCAGTGTGCTGCCATTCGGTAGCGATGCATACACAGAGAGCACCGTCTCTCCCTCGCCACGATTGAAGTAACTGCCTTCGTATACCTCCTCGGCAAACAGGCGCAGACTACCGCCCAATGCCTTGTCTACGATGGGCCTTACCTTTTCCTTGAACGTGGCATTGTCGAACACCTTATTATAATAGGAAGCAATCGCTCCCTCGCCCTCCATCTTCTCGGGCAGGAGAAACACCGGCAGACCGAAGGCCAGCACCAGTACGACACAAGCCGCTACCCTGTGGTGACAGAGCCAGCCAATCCAACGGGCATACCCATGACTGAAGACCACAACCCGACGTTTCAGCCAGAGTTTGGACGACTTCTTCTTCCCGTCCTCAATCCCTATCTTCTGTATCATGGCCGGCACGAAGAATAGGGCCACAACCAGCGACACCAGCAGGTTGATAATCACCACCGCAGCGAAGTCCTGCAAGTCGAGTCTCAGCCTATCATCGAGGAAGAAGATAATGACCAAAGCGCCTACCGTGGTCAAGGTTGCCGCGAGCACAGCCATGAAAGCCTCGAGGTTATGACGGCGGCGGATGTGGTCGGTCATCACGATAGTATTGTCTATCACCAGATTCAGCGAGATGGTGATGCCTGCCAGCGAGTAGAGCTGCAGCTCCAGTCCGAAGAGGTAGTAGAAGATAAAGGCTATGGCCAAGTTGACCGACAGACTGGTCACTATCAGCAGTAGATACCGTAGGTTCCAGGTAATTAGCGCCACGAAGAGCAACAGGATTAATACCGTCAGTCCCGTGCGAAAATATATTTTGTCCAGTTCCTTCTGTATATGCTCCGTGGCATCGTAGCCGACATGCATCTCATAGCCAGGCGGCATTTTCTGTTCCAGCTCCCACATCGTCTGTTTCACCTCTTTGGCCAGCTCCAACTGATTGGCAGTCTCCTCGGCTGTGATGTTCATATAGATGGAGTTCAGGCCATTGATGCGGTAGTAGCTTGTAGACGCAGCTTCCTGATGTGTCACCCGGATGAGTTTTTCCAGCCCTACGAGTGCGCCATCGGCTGCCTCCAACAGGATTGCCTCGGGATGAAACTCCGTTGCCTCGTCTGTTGTCGTACGTATGAGGCGCATCCACTCCTTTCCCTCGGCACCTCTCTCTATGGGGCAGATTCCCAGAAACTCCTTCTCGTAATGTCGGGCGATAGCCGTCTGTATATCGGATAGCGTGATACCCAGTCGTTCCAGCTGTGTATTGTCATACTCCAGCCTCCACTCCATGGGGGTAGCTCCCGTCAGCTCCACCTTATACACCCCATTCAATTGTCCCACTACGGGTTTGATATGCTCTTCGGCATATCGTTGTATAAGGATAGGGTTGGCGGGAGCGTTCAATGTATAGGTCATGAATGGCCGTGATGCCTTCTCATTGGCTCGGTTGGCGTGTATCTGCGGATAGCTCACTCCTTCGGGCAGCTGCGCCCATGTCTGTCTCACGATGGTCGACACCTCAAAGCGAACAGCTTCCATATCGGCGCGCTTGTCAAGCTCCAGTGTGATACTTCCGCTTCCGTTGTCCGAGGTGGAACTCACGCTCCTTATCCCTTTTACACGTGTAAGCATCGCCTCCAATCGGCTCGTTACTTCGGCCTCGATGACACGCGACGAGCCAGCTGGCATCGTGAACGACACCGTCAGCCGAGGCAAGGCGTGCGAGGGCGATAGCTTGACCGGCAACTGCGGAAGCAGTGCCACACCGACCAGTGACAGGCATACGAATGCCACTATCAGCGTAAAGGGGGAGAGAGTACGAGACCTTTTCATCGTAGCATACCGTGTTCGAAGTCAAACCTCTCGGAAAGCGAGACACCGCTCTCGAAATCATGCAACGTCAGCTTGCGTATCTTGTAGTAGTTGAGCCAGTAGTTTTGCAAGGCCGAGATATAGTTCTTCTGTGCCTGCTGCTGACGGTTGAGCGACAGCGTCAGACTGTTCACATCGGCCTTGCCGATGATAAATCGCTGGCGCGTCTGCTCGTAGGCCATCACGGCCAGCTCCAGCGCCTCCTCGGCACTGCGTATCAGCCCCTGCTGGATGTTAAAGTCGCTCACCGTCATCGTCACCTCCTCCTCCAGCTTCAGCTCCTCCTGCCGCGAGGCGATGGTCACCACATTCAGTTCGTTTTTCGCCATGTTGTACCGTCCCTTCCTCACGCCCCAGTCTATCAGCGGGATGGACACGCTGATGTTCACCACATCCTGTTGCAGCGGTTCCCGATAGGCATACCTGAAGCTTTCGGCCACCTGATTGAATCCCACACTGGCATTCACGCTGGCATTGAACCGCGACTCTATGCGTGTACGGTTCACCTCACGCTCGCTCTCCAGTACGTTCTGCCGTTGCTGCAGGTACTCGGGATTGTTCTCCTTAGCCTTGGCCAAAGCCTCGTCCACAGGTATCTCCATCGCTTCGGGACGACGCGGCAGCACCAGCTCTATCTGAGTATCCTTGTCCATATTCAGATACGAGGCCAATGCAAACATCGCCCGCTTCAGAGCTATCAGTGCGTTCTCCAGCGTGTTGCGGGCGTTCACCTTGTCGAGCTGCAATGTCAGCAGGTCGGCCCGTGAGATGGCGGCAATCCTGTGGCGCTGCATCCCGATGCTGTACAGCGTATCTGTCGATGCCACATTCTCCAAAGCCAGCTGGTAGTCGGCCTGTGCCATTGCCAGACTGAAGAAATAGCCCACCGCCTCTTCGGCCACCACCTCGGTGTTGTAGATAAACTCCTTCTTCACCTTCTCGAACTTCAACGGCTCAATCTTCCTCTCCCACCGGAAGGGATTGTAGCCCAACAGACTCTGTGAATAGCCGATACGGAAGGGCACGCTGGCAAATTGTGTCGATTTCGTCTCACCGAAGTTGCGCATATACTCCAGGTCTGAGTCGATATAGAACGTACCGCCCGTCAGGTCAAAGTTCTGCTGTAGGCTCAGCCCGCCACTTGCGCTGAACATCTGCTGCTCGCGATACACGTCCATGTCCTTGTTCGAGTCGTAGCGTTGGGTGATGTAGCGGTTGTATTGAGCTGGCATCAGGCTCATCGTCAGGCTGGGCAGGCGGTTGGCCTTATAGGTGCGGTAGGCCCAATAGCCCGACAGATACATGTTCTGATAGCGGAATGCCGTGAGCGAACTGTCATTGGCCAGTTCGATGGTACGTTTCAAATCGAGTTTCACCGCGTTTTGTGCCTTGCCTGCCAGAGCAAACGCTACCACACATATTCCTATATTAAAGTATCTCCATTTCATACTTTCTCTTTTTTACGATAAATAAACCAATATATCAAGGGGATAATGAACAGGCTGACGAGCGTGCCCAGCAGCATCGAGCCTATCATCGCTATGGCAAGCGGCTTCTGCAACGCCGAGCCCATATCCGAGGAGAAGAGCAGCGGCACCATCGACACGATGGTCGTCAGCGAGGTCATGATGATGGCACGCAAGCGGCGCAGGCCTGCCGTGTGGATGGCCTCCATCAGCGGAGTGCCCGCCTTGCGCAGCTCGTTGATGGAGTCCAGCTTCAAGATGGAGTCGTTCACCACGATACCACACGTTACGATGATACCGATAGCCGACATCAAGTTCAAGGTATGTCCGAACAACCATAGGGAAGTCAAGGCAAAGGCTATGTCAATCGGGATTTCCACCAACACGATGAGCGGTTGCAAGAAGCTCTCGAATTGGGAACAAAGGATGAAATACATCAACAGAATCGCCACGAAGAGAATCACGGTCAGTTCACCAATCATCTTTTCGTTCGAGAAGAAACTACCCGAGAAGTCCACTTCCCAACCGTCCTTTTCGCGAACAGTCTGTTTCACGTCCTCCATGAGTTTCGGAGCATCTTCCACGTTATAGAAACTTACCGGAATGTACTCACCGTTCTTCCCTGCCG
>JAZNYG010000036.1:0-50386 GCA_045594245.1 Bacteroidaceae bacterium | reverse complement strand
CCGATAAAATGACTACTTTTGCCCATGGTTATAAGAGTTTGTGGTAAAACCAAAATAACCAAAAAGGACTGATTCCTCTAAATGGAACCAGTCCTAATTTTTTATTCTCTAAAAAAAGTTTTATCGGACACCAATAATTTTTTGTACATTTGCGTTTCACAAATTTTGACACACTATGAAACACGCATCACAAGTAATATTTGAACGCAACTCGGTAGAGTTCGTCACCGTAGCGGCAGAGTATTGCGCCTTCATCGAACGCAGCGAAGGACAGAAGCGAGCAGAGTTTGTGGATACACTGCTCAAGATACTACCTTTATTATATATCAAAGCATCAATGATTCCCGAATGCGAGGTGATGGGCGAAGATGGATTGGAGGCCTTTGTCACCGAGGATGACTACGAGGTAATACGCCTGAACCTGCAGGAACTGATGGCCGATCGCGACGATTACCTCGACGTGTTCGTAGAAGACATGAAGTACAGCGACACCCCCATCCGCAAGAGCATCGCCGAAGACCTCACGGACATATACCAGGTGGTAAAGGACTTCGTATGCCAGTTCCGCAGCGGACTCAACGAGACGATGCACGATGCACTGGCACAGTGCCGAGAGCACTTTATCGGCTATTGGGGACAGACGCTGGTCAACACGATGCGTGCCCTGCACGAGGTGAAATATAACAGCACGGAAGAAGAGGAGGAGATAGATGATTGAGATAGCCAGCAACATCGCCAAAGCAGACATCGCCGAGATGCCCACCGACCTCTTCAGCGGACGCATCATCGTGATACATACCGCGGCCGACGTAGAAAAAGCCGTGAGCTACCTGAAAAACTTTCCCATCCTGGGCATCGACACGGAAACCCGCCCCAGCTTTGCCAGAGGCAAGACCTACGAGGTGTCACTAATGCAAGTATCGACCGAAGATACTTGCTTCCTCTTCCGACTCAACTACATAGGTATGCCCAGCGCCCTTATCGAGTTGTTGCAAAGCAATCAGCTCAAGGTAGGGCTCTCACTAAAAGACGATGTCCACAGCCTGCATCGCAAACACAGCTTCGAGCCCAACGGATTCCTCGACTTGCAAGGCTACGTAAAAGAGATGGGCATCGAAGCACAGAGCCTGCAGAAGATATACGCCCTGCTTTTCAAGAAGAAAATCTCAAAATCGCAGCGACTCACCAACTGGGAAGCCGATGTGCTCACCGACCGCCAGAAAGGCTATGCCGCCACTGACGCGTGGGCCTGCATCCGTATCTACAAGTATCTGGAAGAATTGAAGCAGAAGCATCAGGTCCGTATCGTAAAAGTGGAGATATAATCATCCAACCAAACAAATAACGCAATAATCACACACCCATAGATTAGTCAACAAATGTACAAGACCGTATACCTTAAGAAAGGCAAGGAAGAATCGCTCAAGCGCTTCCATCCATGGATATTCTCCGGTGCCATTCATCACATAGAAGGCCGCCCCGAAGAGGGCGATGTAGTGCGCGTAGTCAGCGCCGACGGCAGTTTCCTTGCCGTGGGACACGTGCAGATAGGCAGTATCGCCGTGCGTGTGCTCTCATTTGAGGACATCGCCATCGACCGCAGCTTCTGGCTTCAACGCCTCCGCATAGCCTACGATGTGCGCAAGAGCATCGGTGTGGCCAATTGTCAGTCACCGACAGCTAATCGTCAGCCGAACAACACCTTCCGCCTCGTACACGGTGAGGGCGACGGACTACCCGGACTCGTCATCGACGTATATGACCGCACAGCCGTAATGCAAGCCCACTCGGTAGGTATGCACGTGAGCCGCATGGAGATAGCCGACGCATTGGCCGAGGTGCTGGATGGCGTCATCGACAACATCTACTATAAGTCAGAGACTACGCTCGCCTACAAGGCCTCGGAAGATGGAGGCAACGGCTTCCTCAAAGGAGGTCTGGCTACGGCCAGCGATATAGCCATAGAGAACGGGCTACGCTTCCACGTAGACTGGTTGGGCGGTCAGAAGACAGGATTCTTCGTAGACCAACGCGAAAACAGAGCCTTGCTGGAACGCTACTCACAAGGACGCAAGGTACTCAATATGTTCTGCTACACCGGAGGCTTCTCCTTCTACGCAATGCGTGGCGGAGCCGAACTGGTGCACTCGGTAGACTCCTCATCACGCGCCATCGATATCACCCGCGCCAATGTGGAGCTCAACTTCCCCGGCGACACCCGCCACGAAGCATTTGCCGAGGATGCCTTCAAGTACCTCGAGCGCATGGGCGACCAGTACGACCTCATCATCCTCGACCCTCCAGCCTTTGCCAAACACAAAGATGCACTTCGCAATGCACTTATGGGCTACCGCAAGCTCAATGCCAAGGCTTTCGAGAAGATACGCCCCGGTGGCATACTCTTCACCTTCTCCTGCTCACAGGTGGTGACGAAGGACAATTTCCGCACCGCAGTGTTCACCGCTGCCGCCATGTCGGGTCGTCGCGTGCGCATACTGCACCAGCTCACACAACCTGCCGACCACCCCGTCAGCATCTACCATCCCGAAGGCGAATACCTCAAAGGACTGGTGTTATACGTAGAGTAGGCAGAAAACCTCACGTAATTATAGATTGTAATTAAAACTACGGATTGGCTTTTAATCCGTAGTTTTATACTTTTCAAACAAGAAAAAGCATAAAATAGTGTTAAAAACACACTTTTTCTTCAAAAAAGTTTGCAGGTTCAAAAATAAGCCGTACCTTTGCACTGTGTTTTTCATGGTATTAGATTTTTAAAGTTGGAAGATTGGTCGTCGGGATGACGACCTTCTTTTTCATCCCCCCTACACGCGCGAGCCCTACATTTCGTAATTATTTTTCACTTTTCAGCCCAAATATCTACGAAAATGTAAATTTTAACCTAAAAACCAAGAGAAAAGTGTTAAAAAAGTGTAGGTTCGACACTTTTTTCTTTGAAAAAGTTTGCAGGTATAAAAAAAAGCCGTACCTTTGCATCGTGTTTTTCATGGTATTAGATTTTTAAAGTTGGAAGATTGGTCGTCGGGATGACGACCTTCTTTTATTTTAAACCCATACTTTAATCCTCCTACCAACTTCTCACCCCCTCACCCGTAAGGCAAAAAAACAAAAAAGGCAGGACACAACATGATGCCCTACCCTATCATACACTAAGCATCAGCTCTCTCAGCGCATCAGCTTATAAGTCTTGTCGCCCTGGCGCACCACGTAGATGCCGGCAGGCAGATTGTCCGTAGAGGTAGCTACCAGCACACCGTGAAGGTTGTATACCTGCAGAGTGCCATCGTTCGGAAGTGCTGTGGCAATTGAGGTATTCACATTCTGATAGTCACCGTAGACGATACGCTGTGCCTTGACATATTCGCTCGACACCAGCACTCCGGTTGCGTTATAGGTAGGCATCCACTTCTCGCCCACCATCTCTACCAGGTTGCCGTCGGCATCGTAGGTATATGTAAACTTGCTGCCGGCATCCTGTACGTCGTTGACATATTCTATGTACGAAAGTTCGTTGCCGTGCTCGTCGTAGTAACGTTCGATATAGTTGGTTCTACCCTCGTCATCGGAGAGCTTTCCGTCCTCATTCTTATCAGTATAGGTAACAATGGTTTCTATGTAGCTACCATTGGCATCGAGTTCCTTATAGGTATGCACCTCCCTGCGCACCTGTGCCACGTAGTCAATCACAGACTCGAAATTCTTCGTACCCGGTTCGTACGTTACAGAGATTGTCGCCCTGTGTGTATTGCCCGTATACTGCTCTGCATACTTCATACGGTTAGGGCCTATGAGCATAGCGTTCACGTCTTGATAGAGCTGCCCGTCGGTGTTCTCCCACTCTATATTCTTATAGGTATTGGCACGCCCCCAAGTGGTGACGCCCGTAGTGGCATCGTGGTCCGAGGCCGACTGTATGGAGTAGCTCTCGGCCTTGCCCTCGGCATTGTAGGTAATAGTGGTCTTCGTGTGGGGCACGATAGCAGCCACATGCGTAAAGTACGACTTGATGATGATGGAGGTGATATTGCCATCGGCATTGCGCTCCACGTCACGGAAGTTGCTGCCGTCTGTCATCACCCAGTCCTGCTCCACCTGGTCCCAGATGTACTTGGCATGCTCCACGTTGAAGTCCTTGGCAATGGGGTCATAGCCATCGACAATCTTCTCCGAGGGCTGGTACTCGTCCCAATCATCGGAGCCGTACTCCACGATGACACTTGTCTGTCTGCCCTCGGCATCGTGCGTATAGGTGCGGCGCTCGCTGCCCCCGTCCTCATTCTTTATCTGCTGATAAAGGTTGCCGGCGGTATCGTATGTTCGCTGCATTGCAGCAATCTTGATCCATCCGTCAGTACCATACTCATAATACTCCTCAGAGCATGAGCGGATGATGGGGGCAGTGGCCTGTGCCATCAGCACAGCCGTACATAGTAAGGTGGTTGTAAATAGAGTAAATCTTTTCATATCGTTGTGTTCGTTTATAAATCGACCACAAAGTAACAGCTTTTTTCTCAGACATAAAACTGATTGACAGATTTTTTGTACCTTTGCGACTGCTATTTTATATAAGTATTAGTTATGGTAAAAAGATTTCTCCTCCTCTGCATCTACGCCGCACTTCTGATGAGCAGCACCGATGCATGGGCACGCCGCCTCAGTGCCGATGAGGCACACGCCATCGCCGAACGTTTCTATACATCGCAGCTGACCTCTGCCACGCGGCAGGGCACACAGCTCCACTACGTATCGCCCACGACCACGCGCCAAGGCGGAGAGGAGCAGGTATATGCCTTTGCCGCCGAGGGGAACAGAGGTTTCGTGCTCGTGGCGGCCGACGACCGCGCCCATGAGATTCTGGGCTACTCGCTGGAGGGGAGCTTCGCGTATGACAATATGCCCGTACAGCTGCAGGCATTGCTCGACGGATATAACCGGCAAATACGGTCGCTCGACGAGCAGCACATCATCCTCGACGACAGCCACTACAGCGCCACCCTGCAGAAGGGTCCCATAGGCAAGGGCGTGAAGCCTCTGCTCGGCGGCATAGAGTGGAACCAGGACGCTCCGTTCAACCGCCTGTGCCCCAAGGACGAAGCCGGTAACCCCATGCCCGTAGGCTGCGTGGCTACGGCAGCGGCACAGATCATGAAGTTTCACCGCTACCCCGAGAAGGGTATCGGCAGCCGCAGCTACTCCACCGAAACCATGGGCATAGCCCTCTCGGTAAACTTTGCCGAGGCCACCTACGACTGGGCCAACATGCTCGACAGCTACAACGGCACATACACCGACAAGCAGGCCGAGGCCGTAGCCCAGCTGAGCTATCACGTGGGCGTAGCCTGCCGCATGGACTATGTGCCCTACGGGAGCGGCGCCACGGCCAAGGACATTGCCAACGCCCTGAAGCGCAACTTCGGCTACGATGACGACATGGAATATATCGACCGCACCTACTTCAACGAGGCCGACTGGGAGGCCATGCTACGCGCCGAGCTCGACGAGGGACGCCCCATACTGCACTTTGGCGAGGGCGTAGAGGGCGGACATGCCTTCGTGTGCGACGGCTACGATGCCTTCGGACTCTTCCACTACAACTGGGGCTGGGGCGGCATGAGCGACGGCTACTACCAATCGGCAGCACTCACCCCCGAGGTGCTGGGCATCGGTAGCGGCATGGGCGGATACAACTACCTGCAATCGGCCCTGACACAGATACAGCCACCTACCGACAACTCCACTCACGTGGCGCATCTGCACCTCAACAAGGCCATTATCCCTGGAGCTGCCGTCGTGATGAGCGGCGTGGAGACCAAGGTGACGGCATCGTTCTACAACTGCGGACTGCGCAGCTTCACAGGCGAGGTATCGGCCGCGCTCTACACCGCCAGCGACTCGCTCTGCGCTATCCTCTCCACCAAGCAGCTGAAGGGCCTTACCGAACTCACGGGAGGTACCCAAGGAGCCACGTTCAAGTTTACCATACCGACCGACCTTGCCGCTGGCAGCTATCGCCTCTACCTGATACATAAGGAGGAGGGCACTACGGAATATATCAAGATGAACGCGCCCGTCAACATGCCCAACTACCTCTACGTGAAGATAAACCCTAAAGGCACCACATTCACCGAGCCGGCCCACTCATCGAAGCTGTCGCTCACGGCCAAGCCACAGGTGCTCACGCCGCTATACAACGGGCGCAAGGCATCGTTCAGCCTCAGCGTGAAGAACGAGGGCGAGGAGTTCTACTCCTACCTCGGCATCTTGATGCAGAAGCAGACCAGCGATGAGACCCTGGTGCGCCAATACGTAGGAGTCATCCTCACCCGCATACCCAAAGGAGCCACACGCACCTTCACCTACAGCACCGACAACATTGAAGTAGAGGCAGGCAAGTACGACATCGTGGCCGTGTGTGACTCTACCAACTCCAATGCCAGCTACCTCACACCCATAGGCCCCGACGAACTCATGGTGACCGAGGCCAAGGTCAATGCCAAGCCCATCTTCCCCGCCATGTTCCAGCTCAATGGAGCCATCAGCATCAAAGCACAGGACGGCAGCAGCAACATCCACCCCAACGACCTCTTCACCGTCACCGCCCCCATCACCAATAAGGGCGACTATGATGATGGCGAGTTTGCAGCCATATTCTTCAACCGCGCCGAGCAGATGGTAGGCAACTCGGCCGTCAGCGCTCTTTCATTGGGAAGAAACGAGACGAAAGAGCTGAAGATTACCCACCGCCTCAACGCTCCTATAGGACAGTATGCCGTTATCATTGCATCGGTCACCGGCGATCAGGCAACAGAGCTCCAGCCCTATGAATACAACGCCATGAGCTTCTGGCTGCGAACACCCAGCGACATCGGCAGCCTCAACGACGACGGCATCATGGTAGCCACACAAGGCAACGGGCTCTACGTCACATCTACCACACCTATTAATATGATAAAGGTATCAGACGCCCACGGCCACACCGTCAGCACCATAGCGCCACAGGCTATGCAGGCCGCCATCGACACCGCCACATGGCCCGAGGGAGCCTACATCGTGAGCGTCACCACGGCAGAGGACACAGCTACCCGCAAGATATGGATAAGGAGATAACATTTTATCGCAAGCCAACGTTATATCCAAAATTTTTGTATTAATTTTGCACCCATCATAGGATAACTTATCAATAGAGATTAAAATGAAAAAGATTAGAGTAGCCATCGTAGGATATGGCAACATAGGCAAGTATGCCTTGCAGGCACTGGAAGCAGCACCCGACATGGAACTGGTAGGCGTGGTACGCCGCAACGGTGATGCCAACCGCCCCGCAGAACTGGCTCCCTACCCTGTCGTGAAGCACATCGGCGAACTCAACGATGTGGATGTAGCCATCCTTGCCACTCCCACACGCAGCGTCGAGCAGTATGCGCTTGAGTGCCTCGCCTTGGGCATCAACACCGTCGACAGCTTCGACATCCACAGCAAGATAGTAGACCTGCGCCGCTCGCTCGATGCAGCAGCCAAGCAGCACGGTACCGTAGCCATCATCTCGGCAGGCTGGGACCCGGGCAGCGACTCCATCGTACGCTCACTCATGCAGAGCCTTGCCCCCAAAGGCATCAGCTACACCAACTTCGGCCCCGGCATGAGCATGGGCCACACGGTAGCCGTAAAGGCCATCGAGGGAGTACAGGATGCACTCTCCATGACCATCCCCGTAGGCACTGGCATCCATCGCCGCATGGTATACATCGAACTCAAGGAGGGCTACAAACTCGACGAGGTGGCTGCAGCCATCAAGGCCGACCCCTACTTCGTGAACGATGAGACCCACGTGATACAGGTGCCCTGCGTTGACGACCTCAAGGATATGGGCCACGGCGTGAACCTCACTCGCAAGGGCGTATCGGGCACCACCCAGAACCAGCTCTTCGAGTTCAACATGCGCATCAACAATCCCGCCCTCACCAGTCAGGTACTGGTCAATGTAGCCCGCGCCACCATGCGCCAGCAGCCCGGTGCCTACACGATGATAGAGATTCCCGTCATCGACATGCTCCACGGCGACCGCGAAGAGCTGATAGCACACCTGGTATAACATAGTGAAGAGGGAAGAGTGAAGAAGGAAGAGTTCACATATAACTGAACCCAACTCTTCACTTTTCCCTATTCACTCTTCACTCACAAAATGCTTCTCCGTTTCTATAAGAACTGGGCACTCCCCATCTCGATGGTGCTGGGTGCCCTCTCCTATCTCATCTATGCAGCCCTACCCTTGCCTGCTGGCACAGGAGCGATAGTGAGCCGTGGCATCAGCATCCTGCAGCCTGCGCTCATCTTCGGCATGCTGTTCCTCACCTTCTGCAAGCTACGCCCCACCGATCTCAAGCCCTGCCGCTGGCATGTGTGGCTACTGCTGATACAGGTGGGCATGTTTGCCCTGATGGCCGCCCTGCTCATCGCTTTCCCTCATCTGCCCGGCCGCCTGCTTATAGAGAGTGCCATGATATGCTTCATCTGCCCCACGGCATGCGCTGCCGCTGTCGTATGCGCCAAGCTCGGTGGCAGTGCCGCTCATCTGACGAGCTACATATTGCTGATCAATATCGCCGCCGCATTGTTCATCCCGCTCATCGTGCCGCTGGTCAATCCACACGAAGGGCAAACCTTCCTGGCCACCTTCCTCCTGGTGCTGCGCCGCGTGTTCCCCACACTCATCTGCCCCTTATTGCTGGCATGGCTTATCCGATACACCATGCCACGCCTGGCCCGCCGGCTACAAAACACCGGTGATGCCGCCTTCTACCTATGGACCGTAGCACTCACCATGGCCATCGCCGTCACCACACGCTCTATCGTCCACAGCAACGTACCCGTAGCCACGCTCCTCGGCATAGCCCTCGTCACGCTCGTCTGCTGCTGGGCACAGTTCACCATAGGACGCCGCATTGGCCGCTCTTCGGGCGACCACATTGCCGCCGGACAGGCCATCGGACAGAAGAACACCGTCTTTGCCATCTGGATGGCCTACACCTTCCTCACACCCGTCACCGCCATTGCCGGCGGATGCTACAGTGTGTGGCACAACGTATTCAACTCATACCAGCTGTACCGCAAGCGAAAAGAAAAAGCCTGAGCCCAATTTTCACATCAGAAAGGGCAGCTCCCCGAGCTTATTATTGCTGATTCCACAAAAAAAACATACCTTTGTAACCATAACTATTAAAGTAATCTCCACAAAACATCAAAAATGCATTTTCAACTCCAATACACCGATTCTAAAAGTAATGCTAGAGCAGGTCTTATCACAACCGATCACGGACAGATAGAAACTCCCATATTCATGCCTGTTGGAACATTAGGCAGCGTAAAGGGTGTACACCTAACAGAACTAAAAGAAGACATCAAAGCACAAATTATCCTCGGGAACACCTATCACCTATACTTACGTCCCGGCTTGGAGGTACTTGAAAAAGCAGGTGGACTGCATAAGTTCAACGGTTTTGATCGCCCCATGCTTACCGATAGCGGTGGCTTTCAGGTATTTTCGCTTTCCAGTATTCGCAAGCTGAAAGAAGAGGGCGTAGAGTTCCGCTCACACATCGATGGTTCAAAACACTTATTCACCCCCGAGAATGTTATGGATATCGAGCGTACCATTGGAGCCGACATCATGATGGCATTTGATGAATGCACCCCAGGCGATGCCGATTACAACTATGCAAAAAAATCAATGGCACTCACGCATCGCTGGCTTGACCGATGCCTCAAACGCTTTAATGAGACAATGCCCAAATATGGATACCACCAATCACTATTCCCAATCGTTCAAGGTTGTGTGTATCCTGATTTACGCCGTCAATCAGCTGAATTCATTGCATCGAAGGAGGCAGAGGGTAATGCTATCGGCGGACTAGCCGTAGGTGAACCAACTGATAAGATGTACGAGATGATTGAAATTGTCAACGGGATACTCCCCACCGACAAGCCCCGTTATTTAATGGGGGTAGGTACTCCGATGAACATTCTCGAAGGCATTGAACGGGGTGTGGATATGTTCGATTGCGTAATGCCTACCCGTAACGGCCGAAATGGAATGCTTTTCACAAAGGATGGCATCATCAACATAAAGAATAAGAAGTGGGAGATGGACTACTCGCCCATTGAGTCAGATGGGGCATCTGTTGTGGACACCCTCTACACCAAAGCCTATTTGCGTCACCTCTTCCATGCGCAAGAATTATTGGCCATGCAAATAGCCTCGGTACACAACCTTGCCTTTTACCTTTGGCTTGTAAGCGAAGCTCGTAAGCACATCATCATTGGCGACTTCTCGACTTGGAAACCTATGATAATAAAGCAAATTAGCACCAGGCTATAAAAAAGTAGAAAAAACATACGAACATGCGAACATTCGAAGAACTGGGCGTGATGCCCGAGATATGTGAAGCCATCAGCGAACTGGGATTCGTACAACCCATGCCCGTGCAGGAAGAGGTGATACCCTACCTGCTGGGCAATGGCAACGACGTAGTGGCATTGGCACAGACGGGTACGGGCAAGACGGCAGCGTTCGGACTGCCCATCATACAGAAGGCCGACCCTACCCTGCCTTATGCGCAGGCACTCATCCTGAGTCCTACCCGTGAGCTGTGTCTGCAGATTGCCGATGACCTCGCCGCCTTCTCCAAGTATGTGGAGGGACTGCGCGTGGTGCCCATGTATGGCGGCACCTCCATCGAAAACCAGATACGCAACGTGCGTCGCGGCGTACATATCATCGTGGCCACACCGGGCCGCCTCATCGACCTCATGGAACGCGGCGTAGTGGACCTCTCTACCGTGCGCGACGTAGTGCTCGACGAGGCCGACGAGATGCTCAACATGGGCTTCACCGACAGCATCAACCGCATCCTCGAGGATGTGCCTGCCGACCGCAACACGCTGCTCTTCTCCGCCACCATGAGCAAGGAGATTGCCGCTATTGCCAAGAACTACCTCACCGATGCCCACGAAATCGTGATAGGCAACAAGAACGAGGGCGCCAAGAACGTGAACCACGTATACTATATGGTGCACGCGAAGGACAAATACCTCGCCCTGAAGCGCATCGTCGACTACTACCCCCATATCTATGGCATCGTATTCTGCCGCACCCGTATGGAGACGCAGGAGATTGCCGACAAACTCATCCAGGACGGCTACAATGCCGATGCCCTGCACGGCGAACTGTCGCAACAGCAGCGCGACCTTACGATGCAGAAGTTCCGCAAGCGCCGCATCCAGCTCCTTGTAGCCACCGACGTGGCAGCACGCGGACTCGATGTGGACGACCTCACCCACGTCATCAACTACGGCCTGCCCGACGACACAGAGAACTACACCCACCGTAGCGGGCGCACCGGACGTGCCGGCAAGCGAGGCACCTCCATCGCCATCATCAACCTACGCGAGCGCGGCCGCATGCGCGAAATAGAGAAGGTCATCGGCAAGGAGTTCGTCAAGGGAACCCTGCCCACAGGCAAGGAGATTTGCGAAAAGCAGCTGTGGAAGGTCATTGACGACATCGAGAAGACCGAGGTCAATGAAGCCGAGATAGCCGAGTTCCTCCCCGCCATATACCGCAAGCTCGACTGGCTGGATAAAGAAGACATCATACGCCGCGTGGTGACCCGTGAGTTTGGCCGGTTCGTGGAATACTACAGCAATGCCCCCGAACCGGAGGCGGTCGTAGAAAGAAGTCAACGGACAAAAGACAACAGACAACGGACAAAAGGCGAGGACGGGCCACGCCAACGCCGTGAAAAGGGCGATGGCCCCCGCAAGGCAGAGAAGGGTTATGTACGCTTCTTCGTGAACCGCGGCAAGCGCGACGGATTCTATGCCTCGCAAATCATCGATCTGGTGAACCGCCACGTGCGCCACGAGCGCATCGAGATGGGGCGCATCGACCTGATGCAGAACTTCTCCTTCTTCGAGGTGCCCGAGCGTCAGGCCGACACGGTGACACGCGCCCTGAGCCACGCCCACGTGAACGGACAACACATCGTGGTGGAGCCTGCAGGAGAGGATATGGGTCAACAGTCAACGGACAACAGACAACAGACGCCAGACAACAGACAGCGCAAACCGAAAAAACGCGATGAAATGGGCAATTCTGACAACGGCTTTGCCCGATTCGAGAAGAAGAACAAGAATCGCAATCCGCAAGGTCCTGCCCCCTCCGGGGGAGCTAAAGGCAGCCGCACCAAGCCCTCACGCGAAGAGCGCGGCTACACCAGCAAGCGCGGTCCCATGAGGAAGGACGACTGGAAGCAATTCTTCCAGCACGACAACGACCTGCGCGGTCCCGAACCCGACTTCTCGGAAGAGGGCTGGGCACGACGCAAGCCAAAGAAGAAATAGCAGTGCAAAGCAAAGGCAGGCTCCATAGGGCCTGCCTTTATTCATTCTATCACCTCACACTTGAGATTACCCGGCACATAGCTGATATGTATCCAGCGGCCGCGGCCCTCTGCATGAACCGCCTCGGCTTTGAGCAGCGGCGCACCAAGTACTCGCGTGGATGGAACGCCATCATCCTCACGGGTAACGACATCAAGGAGGACCAGCGACTCAATGCGCATCGGAGCGCTGCGGAGTAAAAAAAGTTGTGACGCCACATCATGCAGAATGACAGCGATTTACATGATTGGCGTCACATCTTTTACGGGTTTTCATAACCCCTATATACAATAATTAAATAATTATTTTAAAAATATAATTTAATTAATTATTTATTTCCTTATAGGGTCTTACAAACTCGTGTCACATGTGACGCAAAGTTTATTAACAAATTAAATATCAATCAATAAAGTGCGTCACAACTTTTTCCCTTCTACAAACTGACAACCCAAATCAGGAACAACCCCACCAATCAGAGCCTTTCAGCAAGATTATCAGAGCCGTCCGATAAATCTGGCGGAGCCTTGCGATAAAAAAATCAGGGCCGTCCGATAAAACTGACGGACGGCTCTGATTTTCAATCCTCCAAGACTTTTGCAATGCATAATCCCGAATGTGCTGCAGCACATTCGGGAGGGTAGTCCAAAGTTACGTATAGTCTAAATCGTATCTTATTTCTGTTATAATATCGTTCTTATGAGTTATGAATACGTCATCACCAGACACCGTTTTATACCATATTCTTACTCTACCATCAAAAAGGACCTTCTCGTTTATTATTTCGAATTCCCATTTGTTGATAAAATTTATATTATCTCCTACCTGTATTTCTGCATCTTCTATCCGGCATTTGTATTTATTCCCCACCAGCCAAAAGCTATACATTCCGTATGAATCTGCTGGTATAGCTTCTGGTGTTAATCCAGGATAGACTACTGCCGGAGTATAAGGTGCCATTTCGATACGAACACCTTCATGCTCATATACATAGGCAGCCCATCCCTCATCATAGTAAGTCTTTGTTCTCTCACCAAATATCGAATCTAATTGTTCCGCGGTGTAGTAATATCCTGCGTACAAATGAGAATCATTCCGTTCGGGATTGTAGATATAAGCACCGTTATAAGAAAAGTGAGTTTTCTTTCCAATCACCTCTAACTTCGGCTTTGCAATTGTAACTCTTTGCTCTTTATCGGGTGAGGCAAACAAGCAAAGACTAATGAGTATTATCGGCAGTGTGTAGAGCACCTTGCAGCGCATCCACGGATTTATCTTTTTGTGCTTCATCATCACGATGCGGCTCTGATTGGATGGGGTTATTATCAATAAGTTAGCGCAAACTTAAGGCCTACGGCCTCAGACATCATGATAAAAGTAGAGAGTTGCATGTCTGTTTCGCCCCTTTCGAGCATGGCAATATATTCACGCTTCTTCCCAATCTTTTCTGCCAGTTGCTGTTGGGTGATACCTGCAGATTTGCGGGCATTCTTCAACACCTCGGCATAGTACCAAGCACGAGCCTTCGCATCGAACTCCTCACGCGAAGCAGTGCCTTTCGCTCCGTACTCTTCTACAAACATATCTTCCGCTGTGGGCAGATGTTTGAGCTTGTTAATGTCAATCTTGGGTCTCATTGCTGTAAGTTTTTTAATATTTGTTCTGCTTTCTTTATTTCCTTCTTATAGTCCTTGGTCGACTTCTTCATAAAACCATTCAAGAGAAGAATCTGTTCGGCTTCGATAAAGTTTTCATGATCGATGGTAAAAAGGATTACCCTGTATTCATTACCTACCGATATGCGCAGTTCATAGAAATCAGTATCCACAAGCCGTTTCATCAATTTGGTATTTATTACCTTCACCTCCGCTAAAATGCTCATGGCATACTTGACTTTGTTCTGAACATTTGCTGACAACGAGTTGTAAAACTCATCGAAGTCTGCTGTTCTTATCATGGTTCTCATGCTGCAAATGTAATACATTTATTACAATCCGCAAAGGGATAAAGGCAATTTATCATAAATTACTCTCCAGACATTCTCTCACCACCTGACTGATGGCCTCACCGCGCATGCCACGCTTGAGAATGGTGCCGTCGGGTCCAAAGAGAATAATATGTGGAATGCCTGTAATGCCATATATTTCGGCTGGGGTATGGCCACCGTTCAGTATCTGCGGATAGGGTATGCCCAATTCTTTGATAGCTTTCTCGGTGTTCGCTGGGGTATCGTTGACGGCAACGCCCAATACCACGAGTCCTCTGTCCTTGTATTGTTTGTATATTTCTACAAGTCCAGGGATTTCCTCACGGCAGGGACCACACCACGAAGCCCAAAAGTCCACCAACACATATTGGCCACGCCCAACGTAGTCGGATAGGCGTTGCACCTTGCCGTTGTACTCCACTTCAAAGTCGGTAAACATACAGCCTTCGTCTGTAGTGACGGTGCGTGCTTTCTTGTTCATTTCTTTCTTGATAGACGAGATATACGAATCTGCAAAAGGACTTTTCAGTATACTGGGGTCGGCACTCTCAATGACAGCGGCGCTCTCCTCAAGCGCCAAGAGATTCACTACTGCACTGTAGTAGAGTAAGGCAACAGGAGCTGGCGTGTGCTTATACTTTTCAAAGAATGCCGCAATGCGTTGTTGCTTCAGCTCTGTACTGTCGGCTATCTGCTTCAAGTAGGTCAGTTCATTATAAACGGCATCGTTGAGCGGAGTACCCTGTATGTCGCCCTTCATAAAGTCATTGATGACAATCTCTCCGGGTTCGAGAATAAATAGAAGCATTGAGCCTCCTGTTCCTCCCGGTACAGTAAGGTCGGCCATCAGGTACGCTTCTTTAGGAGCATCAATGGAGCCTTTTAAGACAAAAGTTCCATCAGGGGCGACAGCCACCTTATCACCCAGAGTCGTCATCTCATTCAAAGTGCTATCATTAAATGAAATGTTAATATAGGCAGAATCAATAGAACTCCCCTCACCATACATATCAAGGAATCCATTAAGATTTCCCGTTACAGTATAGCTCGTCGGTTTGTTCGCACACGCCCCCAGCAGCACCGCCACGGCAAGGGCAAGGAATAGTTTGATCGGTTTCATCGTATTTTATGTTATATGTAATTCTATCTATAAGACGGAGAAAAGCCTCGAAAGTTACAGAGGATGAAAGTTATTTATGGTTGCTCGCGGGCTAAAGGCAGCTATCACAAATCAATTCTTCTTTTTACCCAAATCCTCTATCGCCTTAATGGAGAACAGGTAGTCGCGCTCCACATCGCTGATGGTGCGTTGCTTGTATTTTCGGTATTCCGTGGTTGCGTGCTCCATAGCCTCTTCGTGTGATACGCTGCCATTGTCTTGCAGCAGTTGCTCACCAGTCATTGTCAGAATCCTGTCCAGATAGGCAGCCCAGTCGTTCATCGTCATTGCCTGTTCACGCTCGGCTTGACGTTCCGCAAAGTCCAAGTATCCCGATACGAGCTGCCCCATTGCACGGAGTTCCTTTTCGTCCAGGTAGTTCTTTGCGGTCTTGGCTTCAATCAGTGTAGGATGGTTGCCCTTAAAGGTCAGCAGCCCCATAAAGTCCTTTTCGGCATCGGCACGTTCCACAATCAGTTCTGCTGCCGTATGGCCGTGAATAGCATAATGTATCTTGTTCTGCACCTTCTTGAAAAACTCCTGCGACACTTGTGCCCGTGGGTCGTAGTCTATACTCGTTGCGTATATCTCCAGTATCTGGCGATAGAGCACCTTTTCTGTGGTGCGGATGTCCCTGATGCGCTCCTGCAGTTCTTTCCAATAGCTGCCACCGCCTAATTTCTTCAGTCGTTCGTCATCGAGGGTGAATCCCTTCACGATATACTCTTTCAGTCGCTCAGTTGCCCATTGACGAAATCTTGTGGCGATGAGTGAACGCACACGATACCCGAGGGCTATAATCATATCCAAATTGTAGTGAGATACCATATACTCTTTACCATCTGCTGCAGTTGTTCGGAAATTCCGAACAACTGAATCCTTATCGAGTTCTCCCTCCTCAAAGATATGCTTGATATGTTCACTGACGTTCGACTTACTCGTCTGGTACAGTTCACACATCTGAGCTTGTGTGAGCCACAAGGTCTCTTCCTCCAGCTTTACATCAATCTTTGTCGTACCATCATTAGCGGTGTATATGATTACTTTATTCTCGGTCATTTTATCTGTTATATAAGAACGTATGCAAATGTAATGATAAATCCTCGAACAATCACGCTCTGTTGGAGGAAAAGGCAAAAAGCCTATTTGTATGCCGCGAAGATACTAAATTTCGTGCGTAAACAAGCGGAATCCATGTTTTTTTAGCGATTCCGCTGTTTTACGCGCATTTCCCTGCATGATTCTTCAGCAGCTGTTCCACGGCAAGGGCAAGGAATAGTTTGGTTGGTTTCATTGTATTTTATGTTGTATGTTGTTACACAAATTTTATTCATGGCTAATTTATGGGCAATTTACGGTAATTCGTGTTGAAAAAGAAAAAAGCACGAATGCCCACGAATTAGCCACAAATTTTCACGAATTAATTCTTCGCCCCATTCATCGTCTTCAGCAAGTTCTCCAGCGCATTGAGGTCGCGAGGGTCAGCATTCACATCGAGGATGTTGCCGTCGCGGTCGATGAGCTTGTAGGTAGGGAAGCTGTTCACGCCAAGGAAGTGCTCGATGGCGGTCTGCTGCTCGGAGGGAAGGTTGTAGTGCACCACGTTGTCGCCCGTCACGTTGTATTCTTTGATGACATTCTTCCACGACTCCTCGTCGGAGCGGTTGGCGAGGTAGAGGTATACGATGTCGTAGGGATTCAGACGCTCGTATTCCTCTTGACTGTTCTTCAAAGCCGCCTTACAGGGGGCGCACCATGTGCCCCAAATGTCGAGCAAAATGAACTTACCTTTATAGGGCTCGATGAGCTTGCGCAGTATCTTCTCACCATCGCTCACACCTTTTACATCGTCTGACGACTTCAGGCTATTACCCACCAGTTCGCGGCGTTGCAGGGCAAGGTGCTTTTCGTTGAGTTCCATCACTGAGGCTTTGGCTGCGGGGAGTTGTATCTCCTGCTCCATCCAAGCTATAGTAGCAGGTGGAAGCGGTTTATTTGAGTGAAGTAAATACTTGTTAAGACTACGCGCTATACAGATATCGCGCGACAGAGGTGTATGATTCACGCTATCCAATTGTTGGATTGCATTTTGGCACAATATCTCGACTGTGAGTTCATCCTCTATTCTTGGTATTAAATTGTTCATCGTAGTCACCAGTGCGCCAGTATAAAAACTCTTCTCCAAAGCCTTCTTTTCATCCGAAGTCTTGGCGGCATTTATAGCAAATCTGACTTTGGCGTACTCTTCTTCAAAATTATCTATAGCATTTTTCTCTTCTTCGGTCAATGAAATGGCTCCTCTCTCAGCCAAAGACTTGATGGCTGCTGTTACGTTTATATCATTGGGACCATCCTCATCCTTCAGCGCCAGATAAGATTCCATGAAATAAGAATAATCGTTGTAAAGAGTATAGGGATGCACCTTTTCCCATATATATTCCTCCACATACTCAAAATACTCTTGGGGGAACTGATCATCAGCAATGCTGAAACGTGCATACAACAAATCCTCAGCTCTTCCTATCAAATAGAGGCCTCTTGCGTAATCAATGTATCGCTGTGACAAGGTCGGATGCTCGGAGGTCAGTTTGTCCAACTCGGAGTATAAGGCATTACACACACTATCGGTATGTTCGAAGAACTTCATAGCCTCCTCGTGCGATGCATTGCTGGCATTTAAGGCTTGAAAATCCCATATGGGTGGATAAGCCATAAGCTCATTCTGTAGACGAGCATCAGAACCCATGAATAGGGTGTGTCCTGTAGAATAGTCGGAGAGAAAGAAATAGGTCTCACCTGGTTCGAACACGGTACGGACGTGAGTCCTTCTCCAATCCAAGTAGGTCTGCGAAACATTAATTATAGGTATCTTCAACGCAAAGCGGCCAAGCGAATCTAACGGAGCATAAAATTTCTGTTCTTCACCATGGATAATATTCTGAAATATTACATCAAATGCATTGCTTCCATCAGACCACGCTTGTCGTGGCATATCCTTCAGCCATCCCACGATGGTCACGCTATCGCCCATGCGATAGCCGTTGTCCTTGAAGCCTTGGCGACGGTCGCGCTTGGGATAGTCGGGCAAGGTGCTGGTGGTGATGGGCAGGCACTTTATGCGCTCGCCCTTGCCTATAGCAATACGGCGTGACCCCTCTTTCATTGGCCCGACAGCGACATCCATACTCTCGGCACCCCTGCTAATGGTAAGCGCATAGCTACCATCACGTTCCGTCTGCGTCACGATATCCCATACGGCATTGTCATATATCACATGCCGCTCGGCAAAGCCGATGAGCCAATCGCCCGTCTTTGCATTGCGCCAATAGGTATCGGTAATGCCTTGGGGAAGGAGTCGGGCATTGCGTACATTCAGCATCTGCCAGCCATCGGGCTCAATGAAGTCGAACTGCTCGGTGCCTTCGGGCAGAGGTTCAAACTGCATCACAAAGTCCACCTCGCCGCTTGCCGGCATCCAAAACTCCTTATCGAACTCGGGCACGGCTTTCGTGGAGTCGGGCACTATAGCCTTTACCTTGCACTGCTTACCCTCTGCTTGCAGATAGATGTTCGAGGCCATCTTTATCCAATAACCAGCAGGATAGGTGATGTGTAGCGCTACCTCCGTGTGCTCATCGAGCATCTTCACGCCCGTCACCTTAATGACATTGTTACTATTGTTGTAGCCCATTGCTACCTCGTTCCACACTCGATTGTCCTGTGCCTCCCTTGTAGCACACGCGCCCAGCAGCAGTACCACGGCAAGGGCAAGGAATAGTTTGGTCGATTTCATTGTATTTTATGTTGTTTGTTATTCTATCTATTAGACGGAGAAAAGCCCCGAGAGTTACAAGCAGTCGAAAATATCTATTCCTCTTCTGCCTCACCGAGCCGTTCGGTAGGTTGCTGCGCCTCGAAGAATCTCTTGGCCGAGAGGGGCGACACGACATCGCGCCCCGTCTTTGACTCCAGTTGCTCACGTGCCACACGAGCAACCTCGCCACCCTCGGCTGCACATTGCATATTTTCTTCAAGGTTTTGCGGGTCTTTGGCTTTGGTGATACTTGTGGTGGAAAGTTCGGCAAGCATATTGAGTACCAACTCTTCGTTGGTCATGTTATCGCGCAGGTTTTCCTTTTTCAATCCCTTGTAGCGCTTATACTCCTTGGCTGTTTTGCCAGCCCATGCTTGGTAGATGATGTCGGTGAGCGTAGCATATTGCACGCCCTCCTCCACATTGTGTTGCCGCCATTGGTCAGTAAGGTCTTTGCGTATCTCGATGCTCTTGAGGCGTTGGTTTATCCAGTTGTCCGAGTAGCCCAACCGCTTGTAGTCCGCCATTGCCTGGTGTATGCTCAGCTCTGGGTCTTGCATCTGGTCTATGCGCTCGGCTGCCACCTGAGCCATCCACCGCTTAAACGGTTCGGCCTTGGGCGAGGGTATGGACTGGATGATACGGAAAAGTTGCTCGGTATCAGCAACATCGGTAAGACGCATCTTGCCGTCTGCTGCTCGAAGTTTCAACTGGTGACAATTTGTCACCGTTTCATTCCCTTCTTCTTTAAGGCGTTGTTTTAGTTTGTTCCAGTACTTTCGAGCCGTCAGCGCGTCTTTACTGTCAGTCAGCACATCCACCACATCCACAATGGAGAAATACCATTTTTCCTGCTCGTCGTCCCATGCAGTGCGCACGCGCTTCTCTTCGAATAGTTTTATTGCTTCTTTTGTTCCCATATGAGGCTATTTGTGATGATGCAAAGTTAATGAATAATTCTTATAATTCTTATCAGTTTATCGTAGCAGGTTAATTAAGTCCGTTTTTTAGAGAAGGGCGGTTCCGTTTCTTCTCATCTCCCCTTCCATTTTTTCAGTTCCGCTTACCGAAAAGTTTGCGTATCCATGGATATTTCATTAAATATCCGCGGATATTTCATCACGTATTCACGGATATTTCATTACGTATCCGTGGATATTTGAATTTTCTCTTTACTATTCGCAACTTTTGGGGCATATCCTCTGAGCTTTTTGCTTGCAGTCTTCTGCTTTTTTCATAGTGTAAATAGTATTGGCGGGAAGCATAATCCCGAACGTGCTTCACAGCACATTCGGGCAGGATTGAATAACTAAATTACTTTATTGGTCATTTCCTGTAAAAGGAGTATAACTTGCTACAAACTTATTGTCCATAACGAGGATGTTAAGTTTTTTGCCAGGAACGAAAACCTGCTCTATGTATGCCTCGCACAAGGAACCGTCTGCAAATATAGCACGGATAGTAGCGTTGGTGGGTTTGTCGAGTTGGGCATGGTAGGAGAATTTCCCATCCTTGACATGTACCACACATTCTGATTGCTGGCTGATAGCATCCACCCCGTCTTCCAACGTTATCTTATAGGCAACATCCTTGATGTCGGAAGAGACGTGTCCTTCGAGGGCGAAGTTAAACCGGACGGCAGAGATGTAATTGTCATTCCGCTGCTTTTCATTCAGTTTTTCAACAAAAATCATACCATTGAAAGCCTTCTTGTTACCTGTAGCTTGATACATATCCCTTACTATTTCAGGGTCTTGAATCCACATGATGGTATGCGGATATAAACTCTTGAGATGAGATTCAAGGCGCTTGTTGGCGACATGCATTACGTCTGTTGACGTATAATCTTCTTTCATCAATCTCAAGAAAGTCTCTTTATCTATGATATCCCAGTCCCATAGAATAAGCACATCGTCAAGGTCACTGACCTCAGGGAACGTTGAATCGGGAGTACCTATGGATTTCTTCCTTACAATCAATGCACCGTTCATGGCATTGATATGCTTAAACTCCAGCAAAAGATCCAGCGCAGCATCGTACTCAAGCATTTCATGTACCCACGTCACCTCAACGTCTCCAAGACTATGCAGATGCTTGTTTATTTCTTGGTTGATACCGTAGATTTCGATAGTGCCCTTGGGATATTCCTGGGTAACCATTCTCTCAAATTCTCTGGTCTTCATCATTTTGCCGTCATAGAGAAGGAGCACGTCATCAAGGCTACTGACCGTACCTCTTGGGAACCATTTCTCTGAAGGGTTGGATGGAGGAGTGGGCGAGTTTTTCCTGGCCACTAACGCGCCATTCAAGATTCTTGCGTCTCTATACAATCTTAGAAGTCCCATCGCCTCATCAATCTCCGCTTCAGAATCTTCAATCCAAAAGATTTCAGTGTCAAGCTTGCGCAGATGCTTTTTTAGATTCTTATTAATACAGACAACATCACGCGTGGAGTCATTTTCGGACTCAAGGAGCGACATGAACTCATATCTGCTCACGACTCTTCCATCATAGCAATAGAAGATGTCATCAAGATTCGTTCTTTTAGGGAACTGGTAACTCGGAGCTAATACACCGAGGAACTCTGTCTGTTTCTTTGGTGTAGCAAACAAACTAAGTGAAATAAATATCACGGGCAATATGTAGAGCACCTTACAGCGCATCCACGGATTTATTTTATTATTTTTCATCATGACAATGCGGCTTTTAATTTTGGAATGATTAAAGTTGTTGGCAAAGGAGTAGGCACTGGTGCCAACGGCTGTCTTGAGCAACAGGGTCTGGTACTGGCCAGCCGATACGCCTTGGCGCAGCACATAGTCGTCGGCCTCGTACTCGTGAACATCGCGGAGACTGGCACCAAACATATAGACAAAGGGATTGAACCACTGTACTGTCTGCACAAGCATCAGCAGCAGGATGTCCCAAGAGTGGTGGCAGAGCACGTGGCCACGCTCGTGGAGCAGTATCTCGTGGCGGTGGTTGTCGTAGTCGTGCTGGCTGATGACGATGCGTCGCATCCAGCTGTAGGGAGCAATGTCGCCAGCGTGGCAGTAGATGGTGATACCGTCTACCGTATCGTGCCACAGGCAACCCCTGCGGATGAGGCGGTCCATACGGATAAATTGCCAGAGACGTATGCCGATGGCAACCAATGCACCTATTATATAAAGGATACATAAATATGCCATAACCTCAATCGTAGTGATTGTACTCTGTTCTTGCTCTGTAAATGCCACCTGCTGCGGAGCATCTATAGTGCCGAACTTTACTGGAGCTGTCGACGAGAACTCCATCGGCTGAGACTCAACAACAGGGATAGGCTCTGGTGACGACGTACTCTCGAGTAGTTCGCCTGGATAGAGCGCATGGAAATCACAGAAAGGCAAAGCCAAAGAGAGAATAAGTATGGTCAATAGCGTCAGACGATTCTGCCTAAAAAAACGTTCTTTACGGAGTATCAGGGTGTAGGGGACATATAGTAGAGTGAGTGCTATGGTTGATTCTATTAGAAACTGAGCAAGCATATCACCCTTAACAATGAAATAAGTAAGCAACTCGTTCCACATGGCTTAGTCCTCCTGTTCGATTAAGTCAAGCAACTCCTTTATCTCATCGGCCGAGAGGTTCTCCTCCTTGACGAAGAAGCTGAGCATCGACTTCAGGCTACCGTCGAAAAGGCTCTTCTTCATCTCCTGCATGGTCTGGCGGGTGTATTCGGCACGCTTCACCTTGGCCACATACAGGTGGGTCTTGCCCTCGCCCTTGTTCTTGAAATAGTCCACATAGCCCTTCTCATAGAGAATCTTCATGTAGGTGGCGATGGTGGTGTAAGCAGGCTTGGGCTCATCCATCCGGTTGAGGATATCCCAAGCGCAAGCCGAGTGGTTGATGTCCCAAAGGATGGACATGATCTGAAATTCCATCTTGGTCAGTGTGTTGTCTTTTCGTTTCATACGATACTGGTGTTTTTGTTGTCAATGTGTAGCCGCTCGGGCGCTGCAGTCGCCATTAGCTGAGGACAAAGTAAGGAACATTCGCGCAATATCGTAAAACTTAAATATCGAAAACTTTCAATTTGCCCACACTTTTAACATTTATTCGTAGAAATAGAGCGAAATCCATAGGTGCACCTGACTTAATGGACACCGCATCATATGGAGCTATTAATGTAGGTATAGCAAATCTCCAACCCGATTATGCCGACTTGGTCGCATAGACGAATAGTATGGAAGAATGGTAGTAAATGAAGAGAGTGCGTTGTTTTGACGCACCCTCCTTTTGTGTGAGTAGCTATGGTGCTGTGGCACCACCCCTGCAGAGCAATCACTTGCCCTGCTGCATACGGCGCTGCATCTCCTTTTGCGACCACCGCTGCAGGCGCTTGTATTCCTTCTTGGTGAGGCGCATGAACGACCCGTGCTGTGGGCCTGTGACGCCCTCGATATTGACGGGGTCGGAGAAGTTGCGCAGGTACTTGTCGGCCTTGCAGATGCGGTAGTTCTTGGGTTTTGACGAATACTCGATGTAGGCAACACGCCAAGTGTCGTCGCCCATGAGCTGGAAGGCTGAGGAGCCTTCGCACTTCTTGCGGCCCTCGAAGTCTACGTAGTCGTCCTCTACAGGCTCGCCCCAGGGTCCGTGCAACGAAGGAGCGGTAGCGGTATAGATGCCTGGTTTGCCACCCTCTTTCTTGATGAGCATGTGGTAGAGGCCGTCGCTCTCGAGGTAGTTGATGTCGGCATCGATGGTGGCATAGCCCCAGTCGAAGAGGAGCTGCGGCTTGGTGAGGCGGGTGAATGACTTGTCGGCATAGGAGTAATACATGCGGTCGTACTGCTCCTCCTCGCGGTTGAGCATGGAGTAGTAGATCATATAGCCGCCTACTTCGCCATCGGGCCACAAGTAGTGGGGATTCCAGAATATCTGCGGGGCCCATACGCGGTCGATGGTGCTGAAGTCCTTGTACACGTCGGGGGCCTCGGGATTGCAGAAGATTGCCGGACCTTGACGGAAGTCGAAGGTGACGGACTCCCAATGGATGAGGTCGCGACTGCGCAGGAGGTCGATGCCGTAGTTGTCCCACACCTTTGACTTGCGCACACACATGTCGGTGGTTACCATCACGTAACCCTTGCCGTTGTGGGCACGGGCGATGAAGGCGTCACGGGTGCCGCCCTCGATGCGGGCATGCTCCTCGGGGTCGAAGATGGGGTCGCCACCGATGACATCTTCGTAGTGATAGCCATCGCGGCTCAGGGCATAGGCGGTGTACTCGCCACGGTCGCTCATGTGGCAATAGAGGTATCCGTAATCTCCCTTCTGGAGGTTCTGTGCCTGTGTGCCAGCACAGAGGGCGAGGAGCAGGGCTCCCCATAATATGGGTTTTCTCATGGGATGGTGGTAGGAGTTTTATTTCTTCACTTTATTATACTCGGCGATGGTGGCAATCTTCACGGGAATCTCGGTATTGTCCATCTGTCCGCAGAACTGCTCGGCTCCGTTACCAATGGCAAATACGGGAGCGTAAGCCGCGGTGTGGCTGCCTACGGGCCAAGATACCATGGCGATGCGGTCGAGGATGCGTACTGCGAGAGCCGATATGGGCTCGTCCATATAGTAGAGGCTCTTGGCCATACGCACCTTATTGTTGTTGGCAATGGAATTCTGATATTCGCTGTACAGCGCCTGCTCGTCGTACTCCTTGAGCTCGATGGTGTCCCAGAATCCGAAGTAGGTCTTCAAGGCTTCGCGCACCTGCTCCCAGGATACCTTATCCTTGTTGTCGTGGCGCAGACGGTTGATGACACGGGAGAAACCTACGTGACTCGCCTTCTGTGCATTCAGAGCGGCAAAGTTGAGGGCATAGCTGCCATTGCCGAGGGTAAGGCCTCCGGTCTCGTGGTCGGCGGTGATGACGATGAGCGTCTCTTTGGGGTGCTTCTTGTAGAACTCATAGGCTACACTGATAGCTTTGTCAAAGTCGATAACCTCCTGGAATACGGTAGCGGCATCGTTGGCATGGGCGGCATAGTCAATCTTGCCTCCCTCGACCATGAAGAAGAAGCCCTTGCGATTGTCCAACACCTCGATGCCTGCAGCGGTAATCTGCGCCAAGGTGAGGTCGGTGGACTTGGCATCTATGGCATAGGGGATGGTCTTCTCGGCTGCGCCCTTCTCCTGAATGAGGATTACCTTGTCGCCGCGATGATTCTTCTGGAACTTGTCGTAGCCGCGTATGAGGCGATAGTCGGCCTGCTCGGCCAACTTGTACAGTTCGGGAGCCTTCTTGTCGTCGTGGTTGACATTCTCCTCGAAGTCACCGCCACCGAAGAAGTTGAAGCCCGACTGGGTGAGCTCCACGCCAATCTCATAGTAGTCGTTGCGGCTCTTCTGATGGGCATAGAAAGATGCGGGTGTGGCATGGTTCAAGGTCACGCTGGTGGCTATGCCTACGCGCTTGCCCTGCTCCTTCGCCATCTCTGCGATGCTCTTCACCTTGGTGACCTGATTGGCTCCGAGACCGAGCGAACCGTTCACCGTCTTCTCGCCACAGGCAAGAGCCGTTCCGCCCGCTGCCGAGTCGGTGACATCGCTGCTTGCCGAGTAGGTGGTGGCAAGGCCCGTGTAGGGGAAAGCAGTGAAGCCAAGGGGCACAATGCCGGGCTTGCCCTTTTGCTGACTGAGGAAATACTGCGTGCCCAGCACGTGATTGAGACTCATACCGTCACCGATGAAATAAAACACATACTTGGGGGCTTTGGCGAAACCGATGCAGACACATAGGCTGAGCGCCACAAACAACAATGCTCTTTGAGTTTTCATAACTTATTAGAAATAATGGGTTGTACTGTTTTTCAATATGCTGTAGCCTTGAGGTTGAGACCTGTGGTCTCTTCGAGGTTGAAGAGCAGGTTCATGTTGTGTACCGCCTGTCCGCTGGTACCTTTGAGCAGGTTGTCGATGCAGGAGGTGATGAGGAGCATGTCGCCGTGCTTCTCCAGGTGGATGAGGCACTTGTTGGTGTTGACGACCTGCTTCAGGTCAATGTTGTCGGGAGTAATGTGAGTAAACGAGTCCTCGGCATAGTAGTCGGTATACAGCTGATTAAGTTCCTCGATGGAGACCTTGTTCTTCACCATGATGGTACAGAAGATGCCACGTGTAAAATTACCGCGATAGGGCACGAAATGGATGGCCGAGCTGAAGCTGCTCTGCAGCTGGTTCAACGATTCGCGTATCTCCGGCAGGTGCTGGTGGGTAAAGGGCTTGTAAATACTTACATTATTGTTGCGCCAGCTGAAGTGAGTCATCGATGAGGGCTTATGTCCCGTGCCGGTGCTGCCGATAATGGCATGCACATAGATGTCGTCGCCCAGCATGAGGTTCTTGGCCAGTGGCAACAAACCGAGAGTGACGCAGGTAGCAAAGTTGCCCGGATTGGCCACATAGCGACTGCTGCAGATGGCACGGCGGTTCAGCTCGGGGAGGCCATAGATGAAGTCGTTGCCCTCATCCTTGAGGCGGAAGGCACGGGAGAAATCTATAATCTTCAACTTCTCGGGAATCTCGTGCGTCTCCATAAACTGCCGGCTCTCCTCCATGTCGGTGCAGAGGAAGAGCAGGTCTATCTTGTCCAGCTCAGGTTCCTCGGCAAACTGCAGTTCTGTTTCGCCATATAGGCCACGATGCACCTCATGGATATACTGACCGCTATTGCCTCTACCTGTTATAAACACCAAAAGCACGTCGGGATGGTTGAGCAGAAGGCGTATAAGCTCGCCTCCCGTAAAACCTGCACCTTCGATAATTCCTGTCTTAATCATATAAGTTTTTTGGGGGATATGGTTACATAATCTTCATTTCAGGTATGATGGTCTCCAGGTGTTGCTTCACCGCCTGATGGGTGTAGTTCTCCTTGATGACAAGCAATATGGTATCGTCACCTGCCACAGTAGCCAGCACAGGGGGTAGGTCGTGCTCATCTATGTCGTAGGCAATGCCTCCGGCATAGCCGGGACGAGTCTTGATAACAGCAATATTGGCCGAGAAACTGATGGAGACGAATCCGCTCCTCACCTGTTCCTCACGGACCTGTTTCCCTTTGATGATACGTTTATAAAGCGGGCTGCAGGGCAATATGTATATGTAAGAGCCGTCGCTGGCAGCAGTCTTAGCCACTTTCAGTTGCTTGAGATCGCGCGACAGCGTAGCCTGTGTGAGGTCGAATCCCTGTGCATACAACCTCTTCAGCAGTTCCTCCTGGCTTCCTATGCGCTCATTGGCAATGATAAATTTTATCGCATTGAGTCTGTTCTGCTTGTTTTTCATATTGCATAATACCTATTAGATAGTGCCACAAAGATACACGATTATTTATAGATATGCAAAAATGTAATAAATTTTCATTTTCATAAAAACAAGAAAACAGCCCACACTGAAATCACAAAGAAAAGATGCCCTAAGAGATCCAAATCCTTCTAAACCGAGAGAAGAAGTGAAAACAAATAACCATCTTCTTTAGGATTACACTATCGGCACAGGAGCATCTACCTTCTCATCGAGCAGGGCTATTTGCCACACCTCCTTGATGTCGGTGACGTAGTGGAAGGTGAGTCCCTTGAGGTAGGCCTCGGGAATTTCCTCGATGTTGCGGAGGTTTTCCTCGCAGAGGATGATTTCCTTGATGCCGGCACGCTTGGCTGCGAGTATCTTCTCCTTGATGCCACCCACGGGGAGTACCTTGCCGCGCAGACTGATTTCGCCTGTCATGGCGAGATTGGCCTTCACCTTGCGGCGCGTGAGTGCCGAGGCGAGCGAAGTGGCCATGGTGATACCTGCCGAGGGACCATCCTTGGGCACGGCACCTTCGGGCACGTGGATGTGGATGTTGTGGCTGTCGAATATCTCGTAGTCGATGTCGAGCCACGTGGCGTGGGCCTTGATATACTCGAGGGCGAGCATGGCCGACTCCTTCATCACATCGCCCAGATTACCGGTGAGCGTGAGCTTGCCGCCCTTACCGCGGCTCAGGCTGGTCTCCACAAAGAGGATCTCGCCACCCACGGCGGTCCAGGCAAGACCTGTCACCACACCGGCATACTCGTTGCCTTGGTAGCGGTCGCGCGAGTACTCCTGTACGCCGAGAAGGTCGCGCAGCTCGTTGGGCTTGATGTCGGTATAGTCGAAGTATCCATTGGTGGCATAGCTGCATGCCAGGCGGCGGAATATCTTGCCTATCTTCTTGTCGAGCTCGCGCACACCTGATTCGCGGGTATAGTTTTCCACGATGGCCTCAAGGGCTTTCTTACCTATCTTGATATGCCCCTTCTTGATACCGTTGGCCTCCTCTTGCTTGGGTACGAGGTGCTTGCGGGCAATCTCCACCTTCTCCTCGGTGAGGTAGCCGCTGACTTCAATGAGCTCCATGCGGTCGAGCAGCGGAGCGGGTATGGTGGCGAGGTTGTTGGCCGTGGCGATGAACATCACGTTGGAAAGGTCGTAGTCCACATCAAGGAAGTTGTCGTGGAAAGCGTTGTTCTGCTCGGGGTCGAGCACCTCAAGGAGTGCCGACGAGGGGTCTCCATTGTGGTTGGCCTGACTGATCTTGTCAATCTCGTCGAGGATGAATACGGGGTTGGAGGAGCCTGCCTTGGCCAGACTCTTGATGATGCGGCCGGGCATGGCACCGATATAGGTTTTGCGGTGGCCGCGGATCTCGGCCTCGTCATGTACGCCACCGAGAGATATGCGCACATACTGGCGTTTCAGGGCCTTGGCAATGGAGCGTCCCAACGAGGTTTTACCCACACCTGGAGGTCCGTAGAGGCAGAGGATGGGCGACTTGAGGTCGCCACGCATCTTGAGCACAGCCAGGTGCTCGAGGATACGCTCCTTGACCTTCTCCAGTCCGTAGTGGTCGCGGTCGAGCACGCGGCGGGCATTCTTCATGTCGAGGTTGTCGGTGGTGTACTCGCCCCAGGGCAGGCTCAGCAATACCTGCAGGTAGTTGAGCTGTACGTTATAGTCGGGCGACTGCGGATTGATGCGTTCGAGTTTGAGCACCTCTTTCTCGAAGACGTCAGCAACCTCGACACTCCATTTCTTCTTCATCGCCTTCTTGCGCAACTCAGCTACATCCTGATCCTGCACGCTGCCGCCCAGCTCATCTTGGATGTTCTTGAGTTGTTGCTGCAGGAAGTACTCGCGCTGCTGTTGGTCGATGTCTTCACGGGTGCGCATCTGTATAGTGGCCTTGAGGTCGGCCAGCTGCACCTCGCGGTTGAGAATCGAGAGCAGGTGTATGGCACGCTCCTGTAGCGACTCCTCTTGCAGGAGCTGCATCTTCTCCTTGATGTCGAGAGGGAGGTTGGAGCATACGAAGTTAATGAGGAACATGCCGTTGGTGATGTTCTTGATAGCAAAGGCTGCATCCTGCTGCATATCTTCGTTGCTCTTGACGTAACGTACGGCAAGGTCCTTGCAGTTGTCAACGATGGCGCGGAACTCGCGGCTATTGCGGCGGGGCAGTACCTCAGTGAGTGCTTCGGCCTCTCCCATCAGGTAGGGACGGGTAGAGGTGATGCTCGTGAGCTTCAGGCGCTGCATGCCCTGCAGGATGACGGTAGTGGTTTGGTCGGGCATCTCGAAGATGCGTACCACGCGAGCGGCAGTACCAGTCTCGTAGAGGTCTTTCAATATGGGGTCTTCGGTCTCGGGTGAACGCTGGCAGAATACGCCGATGGCGTGTTCCTGCTTGAAAGCATCCTTGATGAGGCGTAGCGAACTCTTACGCCCTACCGATACGGGAAGTACGATGCCGGGGAACAACACCATGTTGCGCAGAGGCAATATGGGGAGTACAGCATCGATGGGATTGTCGAAAAGCGTCTCCTCATTGCCGTCGAAGTCGGCGATGAGGGAGATAGAGTGTCCAGTCTCTTCAGGTTCGTTGGTATCAAAATATAGTTTGCTCTTTATCATAGTCCGTAGTTTGGGCACAATTGGCCAAAATAGTTTGCAAAAATAGTGCAAAAAATCGATTAAACGAAAACAATGAAAACTTACTTGCATTGTTTGTGCAAGAAAATCTGATGAAGTGAGCTAAATGTGAGCTCATTCGCAATCTAAAGGACTTTGGGCATTCTACTCCTATGATGTAAGCAGGACTACTTGCCTCTATAGCGTTCAATCAGATGCTGCGGCATCTTCACCACACAGATGTTCATAGAACGACCATCTTCGGACAACATAGCCGACTGTATCTCTATGGCAGTACCATCCGGTTTGAAGGTGGGATGCACGTGATCACGCGCAGTTGTCTTGTGCCCAGCAGAGAGCAATATACGCTCCTTGGTATGACGATCGATGAGCCACAGTTCACGTGCAAAGGTATCACCTGCCACCCAGTGCCCGTCGTGCGAACCTGCTACGTGCCAGAAGTTATCGCCATCGACCTGTCCTTCAAGCGTGAGTTCCCGAGTACGCATATTCACCACCGCCAATCCTGTAGCATAGGCCTTAGTCCCGGCGGGTCCCCAATCCTTAGTGTAGTCAGCAGGCTGCTCATCCTCCGTAATCTTACGATGTCCGATGATGGCAAAGGCCAGTTCATCTTCACTGATGACAGCCTCGTGAGTCACCCAGTCATACTCCGTCTCACGATAGATTGGGCGTAGATTAGTACCATCTGCATTGACCATCCAAGTACGTTGGGGTGCCTTTCCACCCGTTTCCCAACAGAAGATGACTTCGCCTGGATGCCACGGATTTCCCTGTATATGTCCTACTTGAAAGTGAACACTCACGACGTGGCTCACCTCACCTGTGGCAAGGTCTATCTTACCGATACCTGAGGGGCCTGCCCCCATATTTCTAGGGCCAAAGGTCCCTGATATCTCCTCCTTGATAGGAAACTGTCCGGCATACTGTTTGCCTAAGCGGAAGTAGGCAAAAGCCTCACTGCCATCAAGTGCCATATCGCCTCGTGCACCCATCTCAGCAGGAATAACACCACAGATGCGTTCATAATGCTTTTTCTTCTTTAACGTATTGCCTTCAGAGTCGGCAAACAGCTTCTCAAGGTTCACCTCTACCACCTCCATATCCTTCTCTTTCTGTTTACCCTTCTGCACGGGGCGCATATAATAGAGGTGCATCGAATTGCGAGCCACACACAACATTCCCATATATCCGCCTTCGGTAACTTGCACAATATCGCCAGTGACCTCATTGACAGCCATAGCCTCGCCCTGCACTCGATTTGAGCGGAATATCACCCACTGCCCATCCGAGGTCCATTGGTTGTGCGTCTGGTATATCTTAGTATCGCCCATGCCGCTCTGACTGGTCAGGAACACGAGTTCTACTCCTGTTTTCGGGTCAATAACTACCTTCCGCTCTGAAGGGAAGCGGCGACCTATCTGTGCCGTAGCAGGTAGGGCTAACAATGTGGCTACAACGAGCCAAGCGAAGGTGTGGATAAAATGTTTCATAGGACAGATTTTTCAGTATATCATCATTATTTATTATCAAGTCAGAAGCGGATGCTACCATCGTAGTTAAAGATAGGCTTATCGGTCTTCACCTCCTCATCATAGAACTGCACTGCGCTGTCATTAAGCTTGGGGTGCTGCTCCTTCAATAGTTTGATGACCTCAGCGCCAGCCCATATCACGGGGCCATAGCCATGAGCCGCCATCACATGTACAGGACGATAGGCATAGAATCCAGCATCAAAGCCCATACCTGTGCCCACGCAAACACCCTCGACCTGTCCCTGAGCGTTAACAGCAGACTCAACAGCATGCCATCCCTGCAACACGACGGGGCCATAGGCCTTGGCATCTACCCATCCACGATTGATAGCGTGGGCCATACAATAGGTGTAAATAGCCGTAGCAGATGTCTCCAGATAGGTGTCATTACGGTCGAGCAGTTGATGCCAAAATCCATCATAATGTTGCAGAGATGCAAGTCCCTGTATATGTGCCCGTAAGAGGGTGAGTATCTCCTTACGCTGCGGGTGCTCCTCGGGGAGTGCATCAAGCACTTCACACATGGTCAGCAATGCCCATCCGTTGGCTCTTCCCCAGAAGAAGGCAGGGTGCGGCTGCATATCCTCCACCCATCCGTGACGGAAGAGTCCTTTCTCGGGCACGAACATCTTGTCTGCAAACAGCAGCACCTGACGGGCAGCCTCATCGTAATATTCAGCATCTCCCGTAAGCTTCCCCATATAGGCCACGGCAGGAATGCCCATAAACATATCGTCGAGCCAAACGGTGTTCTTTTGGGGACGGATGCGGGCGAAGGTACCATCGGCCAAACGGTACTCCTTGTGCAGGATATAATCCACATAATTGTCTATGAGCGGGCGCAAGGGTAATTCGCTGTCGCCCAGCTGCGCCTTAATCATTGATACACATACAGCACCTGCATCATCAAGGGCATGCGGGTCAATGACGCGACGCACATTGCCATCAATCTTGCCATGCTTATTATATATATCTTTGAAACGAGGAGCCACATCAGCCAGCAGGCGGTGACGAGTATGCACATAGTTGCGGTAAGCCTCATCGCCAGTAACCTCATAAGCAGCCAACACAGCCGAGTAGGTAACACCCCACTCATAGCTTGTCAGGCGGAATCCGCCCTGCTTCAGATGGGTATGGCGGTCTATGTCGGAATAATCGGCCACCTCTTTGCCTGTGCGACTATCAACAAGCGTAGCCGGTGTCTGCCCATCAATATAGGTAAGCACACGATCCATCGTAGCCTTCACCTCATCCACAGCAGGCAGGCCATAATCGATTCGGTAGGCAGGTTTCATCAGATGGAGCGGAGTATTGTGGTCGTTTATCTGTTGGGCACAGAGAGGAGCCGAAGCCGCCAATAGGATAAATGCCGTATGGCGTACAAATTTGTTTTTCATATGCTAGACTATTTTGGATTATTCAGATTTACTACTTTTACGACAAAAGTACAAAAAAATGGGCATTCCGCCCTATTTCGCTTAATAAATTACATTTTTTTCCGTAAGTTTGTCCCCATGTTTGCATTCAAGCAATTTACCATCCAGCAAGACCGCTGCGCCATGAAGGTAGGAACCGATGGCGTCCTGCTCGGCGCCTGGGCACGTGTAGAGCACTGCTCACATATCCTTGATGTGGGCACTGGCACGGGACTCATTGCACTTATGGCTGCCCAGCGCAGCGAGGCCCATATCATTGGTATTGACCTCGATGCCGATGCCGTGGCACAAGCCTCCGAGAACGCGGCATCCTCACCTTGGAGCCATCGTATACAGATGATTGAGATGGATGTGCGAGCAATGGACGGTGAAAGGTTAACGGCAAAGGATGAAGAGAATCCTCCTTCGTTCGATGCCATACTCTGCAACCCACCCTACTTTGCCAATTCACTAAAGAGTCCTGATGCAGCACGCACTATGGCCCGCCATACCGACACGCTCACTTTTGATGAATTAGCCCATAGTGCATCCCGCCTGCTCAGTCCCAAAGGCGAACTGTCGGTAGTGATTCCCTACGACCGCGCCACCGATATGACAGTCAGCGCTGCCTGCTTTGGCCTTTTCGCCACACGGCAAACCATCATCTGCCCCGTCGAGGGAGCCAAGCCTAAACGCATTTTAATGGCTTTTTCCCGAGAAGGAGCGCCCCACACCCCCGAGTTCCTATGCATCCAAGATGCCCAGAGGCAATACACCCCCGAGTACATCCGCCTTGTCGAAGATTTTTATCTGAAAATGTAAGTTATTTCGTGTTCGTGTAACCCTCCTTGACGAGCAGTTCCACCACTTTGGGCTTAAAGTCACCTTGGATGATGATTTCACCCTCCTTTGCCGAGCCACCCACACCACACTTCGTCTTCAGCAGCTTGGCCAGTGCTTTGAGATCCTCATCAGCACCTACAAAACCGCGCACGATAGTCACCGTCTTTCCCCCACGATGGTTCTTCTCCATCTGCACACGTAGCTTCTGTTGCTGCTTGGGCAATGTCTCTACTTCAGGTTCGTCGTCCGTCACATAATTGTAGTCGGGGTTGGTAGAATACACCACCTGTAGACGACTTTTCCAGTCATTATCTTTGGCCATATTTTAGTTCTGACGTTTTTAGTTTGCGACTTTTTAAGTATTTGCAGGAATTGTAACGGCAAAGATAGCGATATTCCCCGTTTTTTACTACTTTTGTAACAACAAACTTATCATTCCCTCACCTATGAAGATTATCTGCGTAGGCATGAACTATGCCGAACACCATAGAGAACTCAATGGAGCAGCCGCACTGCCCCAGTCCCCCGTAATATTCATGAAGCCCGACTCGGCCATCCTCAAGGGCGGCAAGCCCTTCTTCATCCCCGACTTTGCCGAGCGGTTCGACTACGAAGCCGAGTTGGTGGTGCGCATCAACAAGCTGGGCAAGAACATCGCCCCGCGCTTTGCCCACCGCTACTACGATGCTGTCACCGTAGGTGTAGACATCACCGCCCGCGACCTCCAAGAGCGCTTTCGCCGCGAAGGAATGCCATGGGAACTCAGCAAGGGATTCGATGGTTCTGCCGTATTGGGTGAATTTGTCCCCGTAGAGCGCTTTGCCCATATGCAGAACATCCATTTCAATCTCGACATAAACGGCCATACCGTACAGCGTGGCCACACCGTAGATATGCTCTTTGGCGTGGACGAGTTGGTGAGCTATGTCAGCCAGTTCTTTATGCTCAAGACAGGCGACCTCCTCTTCACCGGCACTCCTGTAGGTGTAGGTCCTCTTCAGATAGGCCAGCACGTGGAGGGCTTCCTCGAAGGCGAGCGCGTACTGGCATTCAATGTGCGATAGGAACTAGAAATCAAGAGTCGGCATCTTGCCTTCCGCCCATTTCTTCACTTCGCCTCGAGAGATGACCATAACGGATAATATTAGTTAGATAAACGGTAAAAACCGGCAACAACATCATACCAGCCAAGGCAAGCAACACCGAGATTACCTTACCTACGGTAGTAATAGCCTGTATACTACACCCTGCAGTAGTAGCCGTCATACAAGAGTACCACAAACTATCCCAGAAGTTATGCACCATAGGGTTAACATTTATTTCCAGTACATAAAAAATAAGACTACAATAATAAATAAAAGAGAAGAGAACAACAATATAAATAATAAGAAGACCTGCCGCGAGATCTTTTAGTAGCTTGTAGGCAATAATAGTAAAAGCAATATATCCCCGGATGAGAGGAATAAAACGAAAGAGGAACGCCATCTCAGTAGATAGCGACACCCCAAACCAATCAAACAATGTGAGATAAGGAATAATGAGAAGGAGAAACAATACATGATTGCCTAAATACTGCCAAGATTTATCTGCATTGTATACTTCAAGACCAAACAACACAATTAGCAGCACACATATCCAAAACTGCAAATCCAGATAACTAATATCATCATAGAAAGCTATTCCTTTGAATGTATCAATAGATATACTGATAACAAGCAAGAGACTGAGCATAAAAGCCGATAGATGGAGCGCAAGCTGTACACTTTGTTTATTCATGACACTAATTTAATTCTAGTTAAGAAACAAGTATCATCTAAAATAGTTGACAACATGGTCCTACCCGTGGAGCGTGGGTGCTACCTACAAACAATCAAAGCCATGCGTTAGGCAAAAGTTGCTATATGTGACACTCCCTTCTTGTCAACGGACGAAACAAATGATACAGTTTTTGTTTCGCGATAATATATAAGTATGCTACCAAGTACAAGAAAATTCTATGTGCACAAAAAAACTGGGCGGAATTAACTATTTTTTAAGGATAAAAACTATCTTTGCATTTCAGAAAAGTACAAATTATGTTAAACACGACCGTAATATGAAAAAAATGACAACATGGCTACTTGGAGTAGCAAGCCTATGTGCACTGGCAACCACCGCACAAGAGAACCCGAAGGTAGACCTGCGCATTGAAGCGCGTGGCGACCTGCAGAACGAGTTAATCGACGGCAATGTAGTTGACGCAAATACAGGCTTCCGCGGCAAACAGCTCAACCTGCGCCTCAACGGCAACATCAACGACTCATGGAGCTACGTATACCGCCAGCGTATGGGCAAGCCGAACGCCGATGCGAGCTACTTCGACGCCGTAGACCACCTGAACCTCACCTACACTACCGGTGCATGGGCCTTCACGGGCGGTAAGCAGACGGTAGCCGTGGGCGGATACGAGTACGACCGCGCCCCGATAGACTTCTACTTCGGCTCTGAGTACTGGTACAACATGGCCTGCTACCAGTGGGGTGTGGGCGCCACCTACACGATTGGCGACGAAGGCAAGGATGCGCTGAAACTGCAGATTACGCAGAGCCCCTTCCGTAACGTATCGCCCGAAATGTTCTCCTATAACCTCCTATGGAGTGGCTCGCACGGATGGATCGACATCCTCCACTCGGTGAATATGGTAGAGTACCTGCCCGGCAAGTTTGTCAACTTTATCGCCTTGGGCCACCAGTTCAATATGGGCGACTTCAAGTTACAGCTCGACTGGATGAACCGCGCCGACATGGAGAACTTCAACTTTGATGACTTTTCCGTAATGGCCGACCTCTCGTGGAGCGCCTCAGACAAGATCAACGTATTCGGCAAGTTTTCGTATGACGTGAATGAGACCAACGCTGCTGACTACTGCGTACTCCCTGGCACAGAGCTTACTCGCGTGGGAGCAGGCGTTGAGTTCTTCCCTATCAAGGACAGCCGCGACATCCGTTTCCACGGTGGCTACAGCTATGCATGGGGTACGAACGGCAACCTCGCTGGCGGCACAGTGTTTGATGCACAGTCGTTCCTAACACTGGGTGTTACCTGGAAGATGAGTATCTTGAAACGATGATTTCTAATTCTGAATTCTGAATCGTGAATTCTACATTATCCATTATAAACAGCCATGTTTAGAATTCAAAAAATCAGAATTCAGAATTAAAACCCTCCTACCATGAAAAAGAAAAACATTCTACGCCGTTGCTATGATGCCATTCCCTCGGGCATCATCTGCTTGCTTGTCGTATTTGCCCTGTTCGGCTACCTCGGGCATAAGATGGGCACGCCCAACATGCTCAATACGGTGATGAACACGGCTCACGACCTGCTGCTCAACACGGTGTTCTACCTTATGGCCATCTGTGTGCTCACGGGTGCGCTGGGCAAAGTATTCGTGGAGTTTGGCGTGGTGAGCCTGCTGGAGAAGTTGCTGCGCCCGCTCATGCGTCCGCTCTTCAATCTGCCCGGTGTGGCCTCACTGGGTGCCGTGCTTACCTTCCTGTCCGACAATCCCGCCATCATCTCCTTGGCACAGGACAAGCGCTTCGGCTCCTATTTCAAGAAGTACCAGTTCATCTCGCTCACCAACTTCGGCACCGCCTTCGGCATGGGTCTGCTGGTGATAGTCTTCATGATAGGCCAGGGCTTCTACATGGAGCCGCTCATCGGCCTCGTCGGTGCTTTTGTCGGATGTATTGTATCGACGCGCTTGATGCAGCGTGCCGTCTTGAAAGCCTACCCCCACTACCTGGAGGAGAATGCCTATGAGGAAGCTGTCATCGAAGTTGCTGAGGACAAGAGTTACCGTAAGCCCATGTTTCAACGCATCCTCGACTCTCTGCTCGATGGTGGGCGTACAGGTGTGGATGTAGGCATCGCCATCATCCCCGGTGTACTCATCATCTCTACCTTGGTGATGATTCTGACCTTTGGCCCCTCTGCCGACGGCACCTATACCGGTGCTGCCTATCAGGGAGTGGAGCTGTTGCCCTGGGTGGGCGAGAAGATAGGATTCCTCTTCCGCTGGCTCTTCGGTTTCGAAGACCCGCACCTCATCGCATTCCCCATCACCGCTTTGGGTGCTGTAGGTGCAGCTTTGGGCTTGGTGCCCAACTTCATCGCCGAGGGCTGGGTCGACGGCAACGCCATCGCCGTGTTCACTTCCATCGGCATGTGCTGGAGCGGCTACCTGAGCACGCACACCGCTATGCTCGACTCACTGGGATACCGTCGCCTCACCTCAAAGGCCATCATTGCTCACACCATCGGCGGCATCGTGGCTGCTATCGTGGCCCATTGGTTGTTTGTGCTATATAGTGTGCTATAAGTACTGATATTCCTTTTATTTATAATATCCGTGGTCTCCACGGATATTTTTTTTATCTCCACAAATGCCGATGCACCAGAAAACATTCGGCACACTGCCATTGTTATCCGTGGACAATGTGTACGACGATGAACAGAGTGCTACTAATCATACTTTTGATGTGGCTGTGCATGGCGTCAGTATGCCATGCACAGCGGCGGGTAGAAACAACTATGGCAGAGCGTCCCAAAGTGGCTCTTGTGCTGAGTGGTGGCGGTGCCCGAGGGGCGGCACATGTGGGGGTGATACGCCTCATCGAAGAGATGCAGATACCCATCGACTACGTGACGGGCACGAGTATGGGAGCCATCGTAGGGGCGCTGTATGCCATAGGCTACACGGCCGATGAGATGGACTCGCTGCTCATGACGCAAGACTGGAAAGTGCTGTTGAGCAATGGTGTGCCTCGTGACATGCAACCCTATGCGCAGCGCATGGCCGAGCAACGGTATCAAGTAAATGTCCCCTACGCCAATAATGTGCGCACGGAGAGCAATGCACGCTATCGCGATGCAGGAATCAAGGTACGCCGAAGCAGTGAACGGGCATTCCCCAAGGTGTTGGCGCGTCCGGGTCTTATTGATGGGCAGAATCTGCTCAACACTTTCAATGAACTTACTATCGCCTACCACGACTCGATGAGCTATGAGGTCTTTCCTCGTTCTTTCGCTTGTGTGGCAACAGATATGGTGACAGGTGATGCCGTAGTACTCAATCATGGTTATTTAGCCGAGTCCATGCGGGCCAGCATGTCCATTCCCGGTGTGTTCTATCCCATATATAAGGATAGTATGGTATTGGTTGATGGCGGTGTTGTGAACAACTATCCAGTGAACGTGGCGCGTGATATGGGTGCAGACATCGTTATTGGTGTAGACCTGAACACGGGTACGACAACGGTCGACGAACTACGTTCGTTTACAGGTATTTTTGAGCGCCTTATCGGCACGATGGGTGCTGAGCTGCGTCGCCGGAACCTTCGAGATACCGATGTGCTGATTATGCCTAAGGTAGGCCAATTCCCTGTCATGGGGTTTGACACATTGCGCCTGAGCCAACTGATAGAGATAGGGTACCAGACAGCGTTACAGAGCAAACCGCAACTGGAGTCGCTGAGGAATAGGCTCTCCCTATTTATCTCTCCTGTAGACGATAAGGCCTGCTTGGCTGCAGACTCTGCTCTTCTGCTGTCGTCCACTCTGCAGGACTGGGATAAACCGCTCATTGATCAAATCGTGGTGCGTGGGGCCGAACGTGATGATGTCATTGCATTGCTGGGACGATATGGTATAGTTGAGGGCGAACCTTTTGACGAGCCCATGCTCACCGAGGCCGTCGAGCGCATCTATGGTTTGGGAGCCTTCTCTTCAGTGCAATACCATCTGTTGGGCAATGGACCCTATGTATTGGATATATCGGTGACAGGCAATCCTCTCAATCAAGTGGAATTGGGCTTACGTATTGACTCGGAGGATGCTGCGGCCGCACTTCTTGGTGTAGGTGTCAATCGCCTCAAACTGACAGGCCCTAAGCTGGACCTCACCACTCGCCTGAGCATCAATCCTTGGATAGAGGCTCATGCAGCCTACGCTTGGCGCACGATGCCGCAGGTGAACGTGGCGCTGAAGTATTGGTTCTCCGATGTCAACCGCTTCTATAACAAGAGCGACCATGCCTTTAACTATCACTATTATGGTAGCGACCTCTATCTGTCCGATATCTTATCGCGTAACTATGATTTGCGTTTGGGTGCCCGTTATGACTATTTTCTGGTGCACGACCTCTATCGTGAAGAACTGCCTGAGCGGAGCTATACCGATACCGAGAGTCACGACTCTTATATAGGACTCTACGCTTCGCTATGTAACAACCTCTTCAATACAGCCTATCTGCCCACCTCGGGCTATGCCTATGGGTTGGAGGCGGTGTATAATATAAAGAATAGGAGTCGGGAAGGCTCAAACTTCTGGACGCTGCAGGCCAATGCATCGGCAGCCATCTCCTTGGGCAATACTACCGTGGTGCAACCTGCGGCTTATGTACGCTTGCTGTTTGGTGAGTCAGTACCCTTCGTCTATGGCAATAATATTGGTGGTTATCTCGCTGGGCGCTACACCCGTCAGCAGATTCCCTTCGTGGGCCTCACGGGATGCGAGTTTACAGAGCGCCAGCTGGCAGTGCTGCGCGTAGATTTGCGGCAGCAACTCACGTCAGACCTTTATCTCTCAGGTATAGTGAACTATGCCCATTGTAGCGACGAACTTAGTCAAGCCTTAGAGGGACATGGCATCTGGGGCTTTGGTGGCGGACTCGTATACAGTACCACGGTTGGCCCCTTCTCGCTCTATGCGCACTGGAACGACATGCATCACCGCTTTGGCGCTTACTTCAGTTTCGGGTATGAGTTTTGATGGTTTGGCTCTTTTCCACTAATAAAGGTTTCTGCGTACAGAGAGAGAGACATATTCTAGCTACCATACAATTATTTGTACCTCATTTAAATGGAGGCACTAATTGTTTCTATTGTATATTTTCCAATAGGAAAAACAAATATGTTAAGAATAAATGTATACCTTTGTAGTGTACAAAAGAAATAACAATTGTATCTATGGAACACACTATTTCCTGTTTCTTCCCACACCACGATATGGTGCATATCGAGGCTTTACGCAGTGAGTTTATCACCCTTCCACTTGTAAAAGGTATTCATCCTCTTAGCGAAAACAAAAAAGAGGTTCCCTTCATCCCCCTCGAACGTAACCTGTCGACTCAGGCATTGAAAGACATTGCCGAGCTTTGCACTAGCGATTATCTCCTCCTATACACCCATGCCGGAGAATTAAGTATTGGCTACCGTGCCATAGAGCGTATGTTGCGTACAGCCATTGAGAGTCATGCCGACTGGGTATACAGTCATCGCAACATGGTGAAGCAAGGCGAGACCATTGCCGTACCCACCAATGAGTACCAGGAGGGCAGCGTGCGCGACGACTTCGACTTCGGTCCTCTGGTGCTGATACGCACCGAGACATTGCGCCAGTTCCTCGCCACCAACCCCGAAGAGATGCAGCATGCTGCACTCTATCAACTACGCCTCTACATCAGCCGCACAGGTCAACTTGTACATATCAACGAATACCTTTACACCGAGCATGAACTCGATGTACGCACCTCGGGTGAGAAGCAGTTCGACTATGTAGACCCACGTAACCGACAGATACAAATCGAGATGGAGCAGGCATGTACAGCACACCTCAAAGCCGTGGGCGCATTCATCGACCACCACTCCTTGCAGACAATAGATACCGCAGCAGGCGACTTCCCCTACGAAGCCACTGTCATCATCCCCGTAAAGAACCGTGCACGTACCATTGGCGATGCCATACAATCGGTCCTCTCCCAGGAGACCGACTTCCCCTTCAACCTCATCGTAGTGGATAACCACTCTACGGATGGCACCACAGAGCTGCTGGCGCAATTATCAAGAATCAACCATCAACTGTCAGTTATAATCCCCTCGCGCCATGACCTCGGCATCGGAGGTTGCTGGGACATTGCCATTCGTCACCCACAGTGTGGGCGCTATGCCGTGCAGCTCGACAGCGACGATCTATACAGCGACCCTCATACTCTGCAGTGTATTGTCGACACCTTCCGCCGCGAGCGATGTGCCATGGTAGTAGGCAGCTACTGCCTGTGCAACTTCGCTTTGGAGACCTTACCTCCAGGTATTATTGACCATCGCGAGTGGACAGCGGAGAACGGGATGAACAATGCCCTACGCATCAATGGCTTGGGTGCTCCGCGTGCCTTCTACACCCCTGTCATCCGAGAAATAGGTTTCCCCAACGTAAGCTATGGCGAAGACTATGCCGTGGGCATCGCCATCAGTCGCCGCTACCGTCTAGGCCGCATCTACGCCCCCATCTACCTATGCCGCCGCTGGGAAGGAAACAGCGACGCTGCCCTCAGCCCCGAGCACATAGCAGTTCACAATCACTATAAAGATAGCCTACGCACTCAGGAGATACGGGCGAGAAAGTACAAATGAAATACCAGCAATAAAGAAAGTAATAAAGAATAAGCTGTCTCTTAGGGACAGCTTATTCTTTTGAGCATATAGACTAATTACTCTACCTGCACTTTATGTCCATTAACAATATACACTCCTCTATCCAATTCACGCATATCATTAACTTCTATCTTACGTCCTAATAAATCATAAACGATCATTTGCGCATTATCCTTCGTTACTTGTAAGACTCCGTTCGTAATATTTGCCGTATAAGTCACATCATGCGCTGGCATGGTCTTGTAGGTTTCCCCTAACCAGCCTTCAAACACATCTCCTTCGGTAGTTGGCTCATAGATATATTCAGGGATTACCTCACCATAAGCAACTTCCTCAAAATGTACTAATGTAGTGCCTACAAAATAATATACCTTATATACATTGGCTACATATCCACCGACATAAGTCACATCAGAAGCGGGCACAGTTTCTGCAACTTCAGTGAACCATTTGAATGTATAACCTTCAAGCACGGGGACATTAGGAGATACTATCTCAGTACCATATTCCAATGAATCAGAAGCTATCACGACATCACCAATCTTAAAGGTTACAAGATATTTGTTTGCCGTAAATGTTCCTCTTACAACGACATCATTTGCAGGCATCATATCGGGAATCTCGCTCCAACCATTGAAGCTACAGCCCTCTCTTACTGGATCCGGTTCGGCTACTATAGCTTCACCATACGCCAATGAATCTGTTTTATAGACCTCATCATCGAGCATATAGATCAATTCATAATAATTGATTGAATAATCACCTTCAAATGCCAAATCCATAGCAGGCATTTTTTCTGGTACTTCACCCCATCCATTAAAAGTATATCCCACTCTCACCGGTACTTCAGGGACAACTATCTTTTCGCCATATTCAATAGAATCAGAGGCAACAACAACGCCATCAATACTATAAGTCACCAAATAGCTATTTGTCGTGAAACGTCCTGCGACAATGACATCTTCTCGTGGCATAGTATCAGGTTCACCTTCCCATCCGACAAATGTATATCCCTCTTTCTCTGGAATCTCTTCCAACGGAACTACCACCATATTAGGAGCAACCTCTTGCCTGTATACTTCCTTTCCATCAACAGTATATTTGATGGTATATTTACCACTGGCATCTCCATCGGCATATCGGCTTTCTTCTCCATAGTAGGTTAAAGACCAGTTTGTGAAAATTGTCCAATCATCAGCAATTAATGATTCCTTCTCCAAGCCAATGGTAAGTACGCCTCCTGTCACATACACATATATATAGTTGTGATAAAGGTCTTTCAGGAAATACTCATATGCTCCTCCCATCGTATTTGGGACATAAGACCCGTCAGAAAGTCTCACATCATCATAACTCAATTTAGAGCGACTTGCATCGGATATGATAGATTGCAGATATGTAGTATGTTTCACATCCGATGTTTCTGCAAAGAGCTTTGCATGAAGCTTTGTTTTATCCCCCTTTTGATACAGATTGTATGAGCTTGTCGTAATCCCTGGTCGATAGTAGCCTTGAACATCTACCTTATACATACCATCAGGGAGCCCTGTTAGCGTCTGATAATAATAGAAATTCTCATTGTAGAATTCCACATTATGGTATGCTACGTTCATCAACCACCCGCTACCCGTCCAGTCTGTATTGTATTCCTCATACTTCGGATTTTTTATATATCCAGTTACATCTATCGGATTGTCGTCCGATGCGTCAGATAGGTCAGGAACCTTTAACGTAGCGCACATAATCCTGATTTCTTCAATCAAGCTATCTATCTCTTCATTGCCCCATTCAAAATAGTAATAACCCTCTTCTATTCTGTGGTACAATTCCCATGCTTCATCTATCTTCTGCTGATTTTCAGCACATTCTATGGCTGTTCCCAGATCTATAAAAGCCGAATACAACAATTTGTATTTATGGTACGACATCATGGCAGCCGCTATTGCATCTGAAACATTCCTATAGGCTGTTTCTATGGATTCAAGGTCTTGGAACGTATTCCATTCCCATTCAACATCATTAACAGCAAGGTTTATCTGATCCATTGCTTCAATATTGAATCCATCATACCCCATGATACTATCAATGATAATGCTCCGGGCAGAAGCTGCAAGCTCTCTCAATGCCATCAAGTAGGTATCGTATGCCTCTCCCAAATAGGTAAGCTTAACATTATCCATACCCACCCAATTCTGACTATTTGTAGGCATACCTAGTCCTATTTCCAGAACCCCATCCGTAACAAGTACATCAACAGAATAGTTATCTGTATCTCCCACTTTTGTCATACTGGTATTTGCATATACATAAGTATCACCTATGTAGTCATAATTTGGTTCCCACGTAGCAAATGCCGCCATACTAAGTCGGTACACTCCATTAGGGACATACAATGTTTGGTACATTTTTCCTGTAAATGGTGTCCAGTTCCAATTCTCCCAATAATATCCCGTCATATAATATCCATCACACCTGTTGGTATTCAGTTGATTGTTTATAGCACCGGTAGTGGTTTCCCAACCAGAATTCCATTCCGCATAGCTGAATGCAGGATTGACGATATAATCCATCGTCACATCAACCTCCTCGAAGGCTTCTTCATCCTCCTTGTCGTCATTATCCACATCATCGCCATGATCTTCAAAGTGGAGAGTCACCTCCTTCTCTTGCGTATAATAGATCTCCGTAAGTGGCTTATTCATCACTACCCCCGACGATGTCACCGAGGCAGGCACCGATTCTTGAGTAAAACTATGATTAACATCACCATACAATTGCCCATTAAGATACCTATAATCATATTTATTATTGGCGGGAACCACATAGTAACGATGATTATCACCGACATTTACCCTATTATTCTCCCAAGCAGACTTCAGATAGTCAACCTGCGTAATAAGTAGGCCTTCAGCTGGAGCATATTTGTTCCATTTTTCTTTACGAATTGTTTCAAGCACATAGTATAATGTTGTATCATCATCAGAGACGAACACCCGGTATCCCCTACCCTCTTCTTCTACAGTCCCTATAGACAAATCCATTTCGCCTACCAGCTCCTCCATCGGTAACCATCCCAACGAGTATTTTTCAAAAGCGGTATAGTCACAAGGCACAAATCCCTCAGCATTATACATTCCATAATCCATGACACTCCACGTATCTATAGTAAAATCAGTGTCTATGGTATTATAAAAATCGGGGAGTCCCAAAATATGGCTGAACTCATGTACAAAAGTGCCAATACCAGCTACCACAGGAAGGTCAATCAACAATTCGCCCGAACAAGCATAGCGTCCAATTCTCATGCCACCCAAGGTGAGTGATATACTGGAAGCTTTTGACCATATGCAATCTTCTATATTTGTTTGTGCCTCATCACTACCTGCAAAAACCACATGCACAAAATCCACCTCACCATCACCATCGTTATCGTAATCTGAGAAATCAGTCAATCCCAAAGAGTAGACTTTCTGGCAAGCTTCACGTATCATTGCATTAGTATTCTTGTCATTTCCGGCACTATTATTGGCTCCATAGTAGGCACGCGGGTGATCAAGTTTGATGGGGCCTATAACATCAAACGATGGAGTGAACTTTCCTGACGACTGGGTACGAAAATAGTCACGCGCACTACCAGGGATTGTCACATCAAGCTTCAATGTTTCACCATAAATCTGGCTATACTCCTCAAAAGTTACATTTTCTGAATAACCATCAGCATTGTAACGCTTACTCAACAAAGCATTGATACTAGCAGAGTCTGTAGAAAAAGGCACATCGGAAAAAGCAGCGAGAATAACCACTCCCCTGATGTCGCCCATAGTAGGGAACTCCTTCATCACATAATCGCCCGAGGCTCTCGTCACATAGCCTACATTCTCTATTTGTGAGCCATCAGTCTTAACCTTATTACGTATCTCCCTACGTGAAGGTACAGGCATCACAGACAAGCAGCTCATCAACAAACAAATAAGCAGTAAAGATTTCTTCACCATTTGAATTTTATATTTAGATTCGTTTTTATCTGACGAATAAGCAGTTCTTTATTGTTTTTTCAAAAAAACAGCATCGAAAAGCTCTTTTTGCAGAGATTGGGCAAAATTAGCCATTAATTCACATATTACCAAAAAACTCAAGGCTGTTTTCTGTCACTAAATTTGCCCATTGACTGAGCTCGCGACCTTAATTGACTGAGCAAATAATTACCACCTCGTTTTATCACGAGACAAACCCATAGCCTCTTGTGGTTGGCACTCTATACCCGATTTCTCGATGAAATCGGCAATTTTGTTCTTATGCAGGTGAAAAAAGTTTATTTTTGGGGTGGCATGGCATACTTCGGATACATATCTGCAGTAGTATCCATGCAAATTCTTATGCCGTATATTTTTTGCTTTTCATGCGTGATAATTCGCGCCACCGCGGTGACGCGAAAACACCACCGCGGTGGCGAAATAACGTCACCGCAGTGACGCGCAGATGTCACCGCGGTGGCGTGAATTTTTCTTTATAAAGAGATAGAAAACTGGCAGTATATCTTATTGTTGTAATCTATTGGCACTGGTTTAAGGTGTTCACCATGCTGAGTTCAAGTAGATTTTATTCTGCCACTGCCACCCCAAAAATAAACTTTTTTTCACCTGATGCGGCACAAATCACGTGTACGTTTCTTTGTGCATAGGCAAAAGATGGAGCAGGGACACCCCGAGAAAACAAGAAAAATGAGGGGAAATTAAAAAAAGTGACAATTTCTTGTTTAATTTGCAGCTGGTCGTTCGTATAATAAGCGTGATGACACAAGAAGAATTCACATATGTGGCAAGCGAGATACGGGCAAAAGCCGTATCGATAGCGGCAAAGTTCGGGTACAGCACCGATGACTCGGAAGACATCGCGCAGGACGTGATGCTACGGCTGTGGAGCCTGCACGAGCAGCTGAGCGACGCCACACATCTGAAGGCTTCGGCTATCATCACCGCCAAGCGTGCTTGCATCGACAGATGGCGCACCACGCATCAGTACAAGGAGATAGACGATGCGATGCCACTCACCGACGAGACGACACCGCACGACCAACTCGAATATGCCGAACTGGAGCAATGGCTCGACAAGCAAATCGACAGCCTGCCCTCCACAACGGGAATGATACTGAGGATGCGTCAGTTAGAGCGCCGTGAACTGAGCGAGATTGCCGACATACTGGGCATAAAGCAGAGTTCGGTATCTACACTGCTGACACGAGCAAGAAGCGAATTGCAAAACAAACTATTGAGGAGGAACCAACTATGAAGCATCAGTATGATAAACAGGAAATAGCCCAGCTGATAGAAAAGTTTATGGCTGGCACCACCAGCATCGCCGAGGAAGATGTGCTGGCACAGTACTTCCGCACCCACGAGGTGAGCGAGGAGTGGGCGGTATACAAGGAAATGTTTGCCCTGTTCGACAACGGAGAGGTGGACATTGAGGTGGAACCCACGAAGCAGGAAGACGAAGTACACACCATAAAGGTCGAGATGCCCACCACGACCAAGCGAAAGAGAACAAGAATGGTAGCCCTAAGATGGACAACGGCTGTTGCCGCCAGCTTGCTACTGCTACTGATGCTCCACAATACCAATGCCAATAGCAATACCGAGGCTGTGGACAGAATGGTGATGGTGCAGCAACAGAGAATGCTCGATGAGGCCGACAGGTCGTTCCTGCACACCACAATACGATGCGCTATGGACATTGACGAGACATTCTCGCTGAGCGAGGCGCAAGAGGAAGCGGACTTCCAAACCAATATTTACATTTAAGTATACGACATATATGAAAAAGATTATTCTCATTACAATGATGTGTGCATTCACATCGATAGGATATGCTCAGACACACGTCAGGAAAGCCATCGACGATATGCTGGCAAAGCATCCCGAGTGGGTCGTCAATCAGGGGAATAGCGAGAACGGCAACACGAGCCCTACAAAGGCTGGCTCGAAGACTAACCGCATCTACCAGCTGTCGATACCCGACACTATGGCTATGGACAAACTCCTGAATGCCTTCGAGGCTGACAAGATGGATAGCTACAGCTACATACGTACCTCTGCCGAATACAATCAGGCAACACAGAAGCGGCGCAGGGCCTCCACAGTCACTCTACAGAATGGCGATAGACTGGAAAGCCACTCCACGGAATACAGTTTCGTGTCGCTGGCAGTCGTAGACCCCGAGCAGCGCAGTTACCGCACCAGCTATATATTGAAATGGTATCCGATAAAGAATGGTAGGACAGTGGCCACGCTATACATTCTCTATGGACCTAGACCAAACAAATAATGACAAACCAATAAAACTAAGTAACCAATGAAAAAGATCGCAACGACTCTGATGATGCTGACGTTCATATTCGCAGCCTCAGCACAAAATAACGTAGATGCCCTTATCAGCAAACTGCTGAAAAGTTACCCTAAGGCACCCTCACGTGAAGTTATCGAAAAAGATGTGGAAACGGGAAAACTCCAGGAACGTATTGCAGAATATAGTTTCCGTGACATCAACCCGAAGAAACTCGAGCCACTCATCAACGCTTTGCGCAATAAACAGTACGACGGATATTATAGCTCAACTTGGGTAAGCGCACTGGATGGGAATGACCGTTCGTATGAACTTCGCGTAGCCGACACCGACCCCGACTACCGCACGGTGTATATCCTTAAGGTCAATGGCAACAATGCCGACCTGCACGTGCTCTACGGCAAGATGTCGTATAGCGAGATGCCTACCAACTTCAGCTACTCACCAGATACCTACTATACCTTCTTCAACAAGGGTACAGGTGCTAAGCTGGGAATCTCGTTCGATTATAACAACCATGCCAGTGCTTATCACGAGGCTGCACCCGAAGGAATAGGCCGCAATAATATAGTCATCACAGGCAATAAGGTATTCCGATTCAAGTTTGTTCCGACAGTTGTGGTCGACAAGCGCATCACCGAAGTTGTGAACGAAGATTGCTTCATCGTCAATGAAGATAGGTTTGCCCTGGAAGATGGTTCTGACACCTCTGAAGGACAGTGGCTCATATTCCGCTACCTCGACAAGAACAACCCCTATCAGCAGTGGAAACTTATCGAGAAGGACGGCGCAGTCACCATCGTCAACAAAGCCACAGGCCGCTGCGTAGACCTGGCTGGCGGCGACACCAAGGAAGGAGCAGCCATATTCAGCTACGACATCAATGATGACGGGCAAACCAACGCAAACCAGAAATGGTACATCGAGGAAGCGGAAGATTATCCCGAGCCTGAGCGTCAAAACTCTCCTTTGTCGGGAATCAGGCTGAGATTCAATTCTCGTAAGTAAGAATACTTGAGAGTCCCGTAATTAGAATCTATAGAACTTGAGTAATCAGAAAAACCAATAAAGTAATTTAGTTAAAGATAATGGTCAAGACCAATCCATGCCGGGGCTGTGAAGTTCTGGCATGGACATTTAAGAAACATCAGTGCATCCTTCTTTTTCAACACGAATTCCCGTAAATTGCCCACAAATTATCCATAAATAAAATTCGTGTAACAACATAAACAACCAATACAATGAAACCAACCAAACTTAGAAGTTGTCTTGAATTTATTTCAAGTTTAGTTAAGAATTATTTTCGAGTAGATTTGTCTTCTTTGGGTGCAGCAAATAGTGGTCTATTTGCAAGAACAAA
>JAZNYG010000035.1:0-25799 GCA_045594245.1 Bacteroidaceae bacterium | reverse complement strand
GCCGTCATCCTCCTCGCCATCGTCCTGCTCATCGCCCTCTCGGTAGGCTCGCGCGTATGGCGCACCGCACGAGAGAATCCAGCGGAAGTGATAAAGAGGGGAAACTAAAGACAAAAAATTCGCGTAAAACATTAATAGAACCAACATGCTACTACACTACATCAAAATAGCCCTGCGCAACCTGCGCAAATACCCCGCGCAAACCGCCATCTCCGTGCTCGGCCTCGCCGCCGGCTTCGTCTGCCTCTCGCTCTCCGCCCTGTGGATGCACTACGAGAACACCTACGATACGATGCACAAGGATTATGAGCGGATATATACATTGCAAGATGTAGATGCTGCGAAATCTACAAAAGGCGGAATGACATTGATGGCATGGTATGGATTGTACGAGGCTTTTGCAACAGACTTTCCCGAAGTCGAAGCTGCTACATCCTGTGTTTTTCAAAACAAGACTTTCTCGGTAAATGGGTGGCCAGCGCGAATAATTGGCATTGACAGCACATTTATTCGAGTGTTCGACTTGCAGTTGGTGGATGGAGACTATAACTTTCTACAGAACAGCCATAAGATTGCACTCAATGAACGGATAGTACGCCATATCTTTCCTGATGAGGAAAAGGTGGTAGGAAAACATGTGGATTTCCTTGGAGAGAAACGAGAGGTGGGTGCTGTGGTTCGCGACTATGGTGCGCATAGCATATTTCAATTTGATGTACTTGTACAACGGCAACCTCTAACCAAATACAATTTACCAACAATATTTGCCAAATTGCATGCAACGGCTGATGTAGAAGCGTTCGCGGATAAGATATTCACTCCCGATTCATGGACACGGCAGAAGGGGGAATACATAGAGGGGACCCGTACCTATCCGTTAACTTATGCACATCGCGTAGGCGGAAGGGGACGTAACATGAATTATATCCACTTGCAGGTATTTACGCTATGTAGCCTATTGCTCACAATGTGTGCATTGCTCAACTTCCTTTTACTGTACCTCATGCGACTACGCGGAAAGGCACGCGACATGGCATTGCGCATTGTCAATGGAGCTACACGCAACAGCCTACAACTGATGTTTATGATAGAAGTCTTCATCATACTTTCTATTGCTATGATGTTCGGTTTGTTGGGAGTGGAATGGTTACAAGCTCCTTTTGCACGTTTTGCCAACATAGATGAACCGCAAAACTTTCTGTTAGGCCAAGCACTTATATTACTCCCCATTATTGTGCTCGTATGTCTGGGCATAAGCTGTATACCTGTAGCCATTGTACGTCGCAATACGTTGCGTAGCAACTTGAATCAGTCAGACAAAGGGAAGTATCAGCGTAGCGTCTCCATTGGCATTCAACTTGTAGCCGCAATTCTCCTCATGTATTGCACAATAGTGATGATACGGCAACTGCACTTTATGCGCAATAGTGATTATGGATACAATATAAAGAATAAGGCATTGCTGTATGTGCGTACCACAGAATCGCTTAGTCCGCGCGAAGAAATGGTTGCCAACGGGCAAGGTACAATGGAACTGCGTGCCGCTATAGCACAAAAGTTGCACGGCATGCCAATGGTAACGCATGTGTTGGAGTACGACTATGATTTTAATGCAGCTGGTGCTTACTCGGCCATGAGTGTGAGTGCAGCACCCAACACCGAAAGTGTTACTGTTTACAATTATTTAGGAACCAGAGATATAGCCCATCCATCCTATGGGTTTACAGTAGTGGAGGGAGAATTGCCGAACAAAGAGACTTGGAATAAAAATGAAATCATTGTTACTGAAGGTGTGTCTCGTGCTTTAGGATGGGATACAGCTGTGGGGCGTATGCTCTATGATGATTGGGGAAACACCTATATCATAGTGGCGGTGATTAAAGATATATATAACAGGTCTCTTTCTGATGAGTCTCAATTGATGCTCTTTACCAAGAGAATTCATGGAGGACATATCAACTACGTAGTCATCGTACATCAGCCTGGTATGCGTAATGAACTATCCAAAGCAGTAGAAACGATGATGAAGGAGCAATACCCCAACGTACAATACCAGCTTCAATTTACCGAAGATATACTTGCTGACAAAATGAAAAGTGAAACCAACCTCACACTTATCCTTGGCATCATCACCGCCGTCTGCATCCTCGTGGCCGTGTTTGGCGTATACTCCATCGTGACGCTTGCCTGTGCACAGCGGCGCAAGGAGATAGCCCTGCGCAAGATTCACGGAGCCACGCTGGCTGACATCCTCTCCATATTTATAAAGGAGTACGGCCTCATCGTCCTTGCCGCCTCGGCCGTCGCCTTCCCCGTGGGCTATATGATAATGAAGGAGTGGGTGGCGCAATACGTGAAGCAAGCGCCCATCGCCTGGTGGATATACGCCGTCATCCTCCTCGCCATCGTCCTGCTCATCGCCCTCTCGGTAGGCTCGCGCGTATGGCGCACCGCACGAGAGAATCCGGCGGAGGTGATAAAGAGAGGGAATTAGGGAGCCTCCGCCTGCCCCTCCCAAGGAGGGGTGACTCGTCATCTCGGAATAAATAAAGGGTGAGCCAAATACTGACTCACCCTTGTTGCTTGATTATTTCTTGTCGCCCCTGTTCTTGTTAGGATTAGGTCTTGAGAATCGTTGAGGGCGCTGGCCACGCTTGTCTCCCATGGGCTTGCCGCCACGGAACTCGCGCTTGCCGCCATCCTGTGGTCTATTTGCCTTGCGCTCGCGGGCTGCCTGCATCTTGGCAAACTCGTGGTGACGCTCGTAGAGGGTGCTACAGAAAGTATATAAAGACCTCTTTCGCAGTGAGGTGAAAAAGTTAAAGATCCTTAAACTTTTCTTTCCTAATCCCTTAAGATATAGGTTCAATACAGTGCAATCTTTCGTAGCAGGACGTACAAAGATTAATAATCCGCCTTAATTTTATCAAAATGAGTGAAGAAATATGTTATAATTTATTATAATTTACATTTCTTGTAATAGCTTTTCAAAACTTTAGATTACTTTTGTGCGATTTTTTATAAAGGAGGACAATGCAAACCAAACTGATTGGTACTGCCTTAAAGTTCAGACAGCACAAGATTGACCAATACGATACCAAGGCCGAGGCAATACAGCGCCGTGTACTCTCGCGCCTTATCAGCAAAAGCCGCCACACCGAGTGGGGCACGCTTTATGGCTATGGCACGATGCGCGACTACGAGCAGTTTGCCGCTCGTGTGCCCGTATCTGACTACGAGGGGCTGAAGAGCTACATCGACCGCATGCGCCATGGCGAGCGCGACATCCTATGGCCCGGCCAGGTGAAATGGTATGCCAAATCATCGGGCACTACCAACGACAAGAGCAAGTTTATCCCCGTATCGCAGGACGGTCTGGACAACCTACACTACCGTGGTGGCACCGACTCCGTGGCCCTCTACCTCCGCAGCAATCCGCAGAGCCGCATGTTTAGCGGCAAGGCGCTCATCCTGGGCGGCAGCCATGCCCCCAACTATAAGCTGCCCCACAGCTTGGTGGGCGACCTCAGCGCCATCCTTATCGAGAACATCAGTCCCTTCGTCAACCTCTTCCGTGTGCCTGGCAAGGAGATAGCCCTGCTGAGCGACTTCGAGGAGAAGATGGAGCGCATAGCCCAGTATATCAAGGACTGCAACATCACGAATATCTCTGGTGTGCCCTCCTGGATGATGGCTGTGCTGAAGCGTACGCTCGAGATTACCGGCAAAGACAACCTCTGCCAACTATGGCCCAACCTTGAGGTATTCTTCCATGGTGGCGTGGCTTTCACCCCCTACCGTGAGCAGTACAAGCAGCTCATCCCGAGCGACCGCATGCACTATATGGAGACCTACAACGCCAGCGAGGGATTCTTCGGCCTACAGAGCGACCTCGCCGACCCTGCCATGCTGCTGATGCTCGACTACGGTGTGTTCTACGAGTTCATCCCCATGGACGAGTTTGGCAAGGAGAATCCCACCATCGTACCCCTCTGGGGTGTGGAACCCGGGCGCAACTATGCCATGGTCATCAGCACCTCGTGCGGACTGTGGCGCTACATCATCGGCGACACGGTGAGGTTTACCCAAAAGAATCCCTATAAGTTTATCATCACCGGACGCACCAAGCACTTCATCAATGCCTTTGGCGAAGAGCTTGTGGTAGACAATGCCGAGAAGGGGCTACGCCAGGCTTGCGAGGCTACCGGTGCACAGGTCAAGGAGTACACCGCCGCGCCCGTTTTTATGGATGGCAACGCTAAGTGCCGCCACCAGTGGCTCATTGAGTTTGCCACACCCCCTGCCGACCTCAGCGCCTTCGCCCGTCTGCTCGACCAAGCCCTGCAAACCATCAACTCTGACTACGAGGCCAAGCGCTACAAGGATATCACCCTGCAGGAGCTTGAGATAGTGCCTGCACGCAAGGGGCTCTTCGATGCCTGGCTCAAGGAGAAGGGCAAGTTGGGCGGCCAGCACAAGATTCCCCGCCTGAGTAACTCGCGCGACATCATAGAGGATATGATGCGGCTCAATATTGTTTAGATAGTAAGGAGGAAAGATTAAAGTTGTGCTCAGAGTTCGATTGAGCTATTGGCTTTTGTCGAAACTATGGTTATATATAATAAAAGTCTGCTTAAGCAGACTTTTATTATTGTAATAGGAATGTGTTTTCTGAAAACTTATTCAATATTCAATTCCTTTTTCAGCTTGTCGGTGATGTCCTTGCCATTCTTGGGATTGATGGCGATGTAGGAGCGGTCGTCGGTGTTGAGGATGTAGTCGTAGCCCTCATCTACGCAGATCTTCATGACTGCCTCGTCGACCTTCTCGTGGAGAGGCTTCATCATTTCGCGACGGGCCTCGCGCATGGTGCGGTTGACCTCGTTCTTGAATTCGATGGAGCGCTCCATCAGCTCTTGCAGCTCTTTGTGGCGCTTGAGGCGAATGTTGTCAGGGAAACCTGCCTGCTCTTCGATGAAATCGGAGTACTTTTGGTTGAATTCACGTTCCGAACGGGCTATCTCAGCTTCGTACTTCGCTTGCAACTCGTCAAGATGTTCGATGACAATGGGGTATTCGGGGAGTGCCTTGACAATGTCCTTGTAGCTGACATAGCCAAACTTCGATTGGGCAGTGGCGCTCAGTGCCACGAGAGTCAAGAGGATAAGTAGGTTTCTTTTCATATTAAGGATAATATTAATCATTCTGAGTAAGGCTTCACAGCACCTGCTCAGAATGACATTTATTGATAGTCGAAAAATATTACTTAATTCCCAGCTTTGCCTTCACTTGAGCGGTGACATCGGTGCTGAGTGTTTCGCTGATGTAGGGGATGCCGCTAGCTGTGTCGAAGATGTAGAGGAAACCACCGGCTACACCAACTTCTTTGATGGCCTTGGTAATCTTCTCGGTGAGAGCTGCCATCTTCTCTTGTGAAGCCTGCGCCAACTCCTGCTGTGAAGTTTGGTAATACTGCTGCATGCGACCGTAGAGCTCTTGCAACTCCTGCTCGCGACGCTGTTGGATGTTGGCGGGGAGTGTGGCCTTTTCCTTCTCGTAGGCCTCGCTCTTCTTGGCGAGTTCTGACTCCATCAGTTGGAGCTCATTGGTGTATTGTTTCTCAAGGTTCTGGAGCTCGGTTTGAGCTGCTGTGTACTCGGGCATAACCTGAATGATGTCGGCAGAGTTTAGGTGGCCGAACTTCTGTGCAAAGAGTGCAAGGGGCGCCATCAAAAGAATCATGGCAATGAGTTTCTTGTTCATAGTGTCTTTAGTTTTTTAGTTTATATTGTTATTATTTCTGTTTTCTAAGGTTCATTAAGAGCCCTACTATGGAGGGTTAACGGCTGATTCTGAAATGCAAAGGTAATGTATTTAATTTGAATAACCTAACTTTACCAATACTTCGTTGCTGATGTCTATCTTGGGTGAGGCATAGATGATGCTGGCTGCTGAGGCGCGGTCGACGACCACGGTATAGCCTTTCGTGTCGGATATCTCCTTCACGGCGGTGTATATCTCGTCTTGAATGGGAGCCATGAGGCTTTCGCGCTTCTTGTATAGCTCACCTTCGGGGCCGAAGTACTTGCGCTTCAACTCCTGTGCCTCCTTCTCCTTGCCTACAATCTCCTCTTCCTTCTTAGTCTTCTGTTCTTCGGAAAGGAATACGGCTTCGCTCTGGTAATTTTTATAGAGGGTCTGTGCTTCAAGAGCGATAGCCTCTACCTCGCTCTGCCATTTCTTGGAAATCTGGTTGAGTTGTTCGTTGGCACGCTCATAGGCCGGGATATTCTTGAGAATATACTCCATATCAATCAAAGCAAACTTCTGTGCGTTGGCGCCAACAAAGCCAGCAAGGGCAATAAGTAAAATGGCGATTCTTTTCATCATGTCAATTTTTAATCTTATTACTTATTTATAATATTAAACTTTTAAGTAGATGACCTTTTCCCGTGATGTCTGCCAGCTCCCTCTCTTTGGGAGAGGGCGGGGGAGAGGCCTCTCCATTCATTAGAATTCTTGTCCGAGGATGAAGTGGAATTGGCTACCGCTGGAGGCTGTAGAATTAAACACTTTATCGAAGCCGTAGGCCCAGTCGATACCCATGAGGCCAATCATCGGGAGGAAGATACGTACACCCACACCTGCAGAGCGCTTCATGTCGAAGGGGTTGAACTTCTTCACGTCGGTCCATGCATTACCTCCTTCGAGGAAGGCAAGGGCATAAATTTGTGTGGAGTTCTCGAACATCAGCGGATAGCGTAGCTCCATGGTGAAGCGTGAGTAGGCATAACCTTCACCTCCTCCATTGGGGGTAAGCGCACCATTATCGTAACCGCGCAGGGCAATCATGTCGGTGTAGTAGTTATAGGAGTAACCGCTCATGCCGTCACCGCCTACGTAGAATGTCTCGAAGGGTGATTTCTTGTACTTGTTGTAATGGCCGAGAAGTCCGAAATCAGCGCGGGCCATCAATACAAGGCACTTCTGACCACCAGTGAGGGCGGTGTAGAACTTACTCTTGAACTTCCACTTGTGGTACTCAATCCAGTTGTATCGCTTGCGCAGACTAGCATTGTAGTTGGCATCAGTGGGTTTTACTTCGCTCAAAGATTTGTAGTCAATACCATCGAAGAGCGAGTAGGGGGGAGTCACTGCTACGTTGAAGCTAATCTCGGAACCTTGACGCGGGAAAATGGGGTTGTCGATAGAGCTACGTCCGAGGTTAAGCGAGAGGTTTACATTATTGCTGTTACCGTTAGAGATGATGAAGTATTCCCAATTGTTGAGGTCGTAACGCTGGTAGGTGAGTTCGCCATAGAGGGTGAAGTAGTCGTCAGGCCAGTGGAGACGCTTACCCCAACCGATAGAGAGACCATACATGCGCAGGTACTTGTCGGGGTCGTAGTATGATTCGTAGTTGTTATAGTAGTTGTTGTAGTTGCCGTAGCCATACATGTAGTTGTAGTAGTTGTTCATCATCGCCGTGTTGTAGAAGTTGTTGTTCAAACCTGTCTGCAAGGCGAAGAAGGCATTCACCGAGAGCGAGTTGGGGCGCTTACCGCCAAACCAGGGGTCGAAGAACGAGATGTTGTATGACTGGTAGTAGCTACCATTGGTCTGGCCGCTGATGGTAAAGGTCTGTCCGTCACCTTGAGGGATGAAGGCGCGGTAGTTGTCGGACTTGTGAAAGAGGTTGTACATGGAGAAGTTGGTAAACTTCAGGGCAATCTTACCAATCACACCTGTCTGTCCGTATCCGAGCGAGAACTCCACCTGGTCGTTGTTCTTCGACTCCAGCATCCAGTTGATGTCTACTGTGCCGTTGGCAAGGTCGGGCTGCACGTCAGGAACAATGGCTTCGGGATTGAAGTGGCCCATCTGCTGTATCTCGCGAGCCGAACGCATGAGGGCGTCTTTGCTGAAGAGATCGCCAGGCTTGGTCATTAGCTCACGGCGCACGACATTCTCGTATAGGCGGTCGTTACCGGCAATGCGCACACGATTGATAGTGGCTTGCGGGCCTTCAAGCACACGCATCTCAAGGTCTACGGAGTCGGCAGTGACGTTTACCTCTACAGGTTCTACACGCGCGAATACGTATCCATTATTATAATATAGGTTGCCGATGGCATCATCGTCTACATTGATGCGCTCCTCCAGCTTCTTCTGGTTGTATACGTCGCCGGGGTTCATACGTAGCACCTCAGCGAGTCCTTGGGAATCATATACCGTGTTGCCCACCCAATTGATGTTGCGGATGTGGTATTGGTCGCCTTCTTCTACTTGGATGTATACATCAACGGTTTTGTCGTCGAAGGGTACGATGGAGTCCACTACGATGTGTGCATCGCGGTAGCCATGCTCGTTGTACTTGTCGATGAGCAATTGTTTGTCTTCTTCGTAGAGGTTCTCGATGAACTTCTTCGGACGGAAAAGGTGACGCCAGTTGCCTTTCTCGTTGGTCTTCTTCATTGCCCACTTGAGTTGCTTCTCGTCAAGTGCATTGTTGCCCGTGATGTATATCTTGTTGACCTTGATTTTCTCCTTCTTGTCGATGTTGATGTCAAGGATAAGGTGGTTTTGCTCAGCAATGTCGTCACGTTGCATGATATTGACCTCGGCATTCTTGAAGCCTTTGTCGTCAAAATAGCGTTTGATGACGATTTTTGCACGGTCTATCATGTTGGGCGTTATCTGGTTGCCTTGTTTGAAATTAAGCTTGGCTTCCAGATCCTCTCGCTCTGATTTCTTCACGCCATTGAAGTTGAGCTGTGATAGGCGTGGACGTTGCGTAAGGGCAATGTTCAGATATGCCTGATTGCCCACTACTTTCTCTACAGTGATGCTGACGTTAGAAAAGAGTCCGTGTTTCCAGTAGCGTTTGACGGCAGCCGTAATCTCGTCACCCGGTATAGTGATAACTTGTCCGACAGAAAGGCCTGATAGTCCAATGAGCACATAATCCTCGTAGTTGTCAATGCCGCTCACGGTGATGCCTGCTATCTCGTATTTCTTGGGTGCCGAATAGAGGACCGCAGGCTTGCTGATGGTGTCAGTATCGGCATACTGAGCAAAGGCCTCACCCAACGATATAGTAAGGAACAGGCCTACCAGACCAATATATTTGAAAATGCTTAGATTTCTTTTCATCCTTTTATTTATTATCATTCTCTTCGGCGATTTGTTCACTTGTTTTTCCAAATCTTCTTTCTCTTTGTTGGAAAGCGTATATCGCCTTGCATAATTCCTCTTCATCGAAGTCGGGCCAATAGGTGTCACAGAAATACAACTCTGTATAGGCACATTGCCATAGCAGATAGTTGCTTAGGCGTGTTTCTCCACCTGTGCGTATTAGCAGGTCGGGGTCGGGCATAAACGAGGTGCATAGGGTTTCGTCAATAGTCTTGTCGGTGATGCCATCAACCGAAAGCTTACCCTCTTGTACCATGGCTGCGATACGCTTGGCTGACTGGGTGAGTTCCCACTTCGAAGAGTAGCTGAGGGCTACGGTAAGCGTACCGCGCTGGTTGCCTGCCGACTTGTCTATACAATAGTGCATGCGCTCACGCACCTTTTCTGGCAAACGATCAGTGTCACCGATGACACAGAAGCGTATATCATTATCCATGAAGATGTTCAGGTCGAGCTTTTCGAACAATAGAGCCATCAATCCGCTGACCTCTTCGTCCGGGCGTGTCCAATTCTCAGTCGAAAAGGCATATACGGTTACATATTTTACGCCCAGCTTAGCCGCATGCATCATCGTGTTATGCAGTGCAGTAGCTCCAGCGATATGTCCTTCGCCACGTTGTCTGCCTTTTTCTTTTGCCCAACGTCCGTTACCGTCCATAATGATGGCAATGTGTTGGGGGATGCGGTTGGTGTCTAACTTCTCTTTGTATGTCATGTCGGTTCGTGAATTTCTCGTTCGTGATTATTAACTTCAGTTGTTACACTTTCTATACTTGGGAAACAGGTCGTAGCTGATATATGCAAGCAACAGCGAGTAGCTATCCTTATTCTTCATTCCTTTTCCCTCTATCTGGTATGGGTCGTCAAGTATCAGCCCATGCTTGTTGGTTACATCCAATTTATCTGAGGAGGTAAAGCGTATAGTCCATTCTATGCCAATGTTGATACGCTCGGCCAGTTTGTATTTAGCGCCCATGCCTAAGGGGAAATTGAGTGCCACCACATGGTCGGCTGGCTTGGGAGCGTATGTCATACCTATACCAGCGAGTACGTAGGGAGCCAGTCGATGACTGTCTTTGTAGCCAGCTCCAGTACCATAAGCAAAGAAATTGTACTCAAACTGACCTCCGAGTTCATATACATTGCGGCTAAATGTGCTGTGTTGGCCTTGAGGGAACTTATTGCTGAGTCCTTCAGTGGTGCCATGGATTCTTCCGACTGCAAAATTACCCTTGACTACCATGCGGGGATTGAAATTATAGCGTGCTAGTATGCCACCTGCCATCGCCGTATTTTTCAGTGGAGTGGAGTAGTTGGCATCACCCATATAGAAGCAACCACCAGCCATGACACCAAGTTCCATCTTGTATTCAAGTTCTTGTGCTGAGAGTCCATACACCGAAGAGAGCAACAAGAAAAATGCTGCTATAATATGGATAGTATGTTGGTGTATAAAGCGTCTCATCGTGTGTGTGGTGTGGTTAGTTGTTGGTCCAAGTGGCACGCCAGATTTCTCCTGTTGAGCTCCAGATTATCCATACTCGCTCTTTGTCGTCAACGACAGTCGAGAAGGTATCGGTAGAGCCTGCAAAGCTGGGGTGCATGGAGAAACCATTGTTGCGTACTCGCCATGTAACACCATTGTCGCGTGATTCGTAGCAAGCACTGAATGCTTCAATGGGTACATGTCGCTCACCGATGCTTTTGCCCCCGAATGCATACATTCGGTTATGGCATCTTATTACAGCAAGGTTTTCCAAGTTGGGGCATCCATAGATGTTGGTGCCTACGGGTACAACTTCAGTCCATCGGTTCTCGGTTGATAGTTTACTCCATACCTGAGCACAGGTGTCAGTAGATTGGGTATCAGTGCCAATCACAATGGTTCGGTGTATATTGGTGTTCGTACGCAATGGTTGGCTGAAAGAGGCAATCCGCTTGTTCATGCCACTCTCCGTAGCCTGTCCGCAGGTGTTCCATGTGCCCATATCCTGAGAATATGCAAAGGCTCCGTTGATAAGTCCCCATGCTGTGGACGTATTCTCTGAAGTGACGGCAAGCAGGCATTCAACGCTTTCGGATGAAGTGACTTGCCAGTTGATGCCATCTGCGGATTGGTATAGTATACCTCCTGCGAGTATGTAGAAAGATTCATTGAAGAGGATTGCTGAGGAGCAATCTGCTTCTCCTGTCACACCATTCCATGGTGTGGGATCACTCCATTGTGTTCCATTGTCAACATCGGTATAGGTGGTAAAACACTCACCATTAGCATTCTGTCCAAATACATAAATCTGCTTGCCTCTGAGCAGAGCTTGTTGCTTCGCGAACAGTCCAGCCTGGAAGTTACTCTCTTTGAGCTGTTCCCAGTACGTGCTGTTGGGGTCTGTCTGATGCACATTGATGCTGATGAGATAGTCACGCGAGAACATCTCATCGTGAGAAATGACAGTGAATTTTACCGGGTTAGTGAAGTCTATAGAGTCTGCAGCTTTATAGTTTGTCTTCTCCCCATCCTTGTAGTAGTATACATAACCGTCAGTACTCAGGTTAGTTATGACGCGGGTTACGTTCGTACCATAGGCAATTGAGTCCCTGTTGTATATGAGTCCGTTGGTTTGGTCAATGGTAAACGGTATGCTACTGGCATCCATGATGGTGGTATAGGTGGAGTCTTTTCCATTGTCCAATGTGACGGTGTGCTTGGTCTTCAGGTCGTTGATACTGAACGAGAGTATTGCTACGGTAGAAGATAGTTCCGTTTCCTCCGCTTCGGGCAGGCACGAAGTGAACAGCATACCTGCGATGAGCGGGCAGAGGAGGGCCATTGCTATTTTTTTCATTGTCATTGAGTAGCTATGTTGTATTCAAACGGCAAAATTAGCAACAATTTTCGGCTTATCCTCTACAAAATGCGTTGTTTTATATTAAAAGATGAGTAAAAAGGCTATTTTTCGTGTAAAAAGTAGTTAATTTGATGCCCAAAGCAATGTGTGGATTCTTTTTTGTACTTGTTCCCTATGTAAGGCGCTTTCACTCCGTCACCAAGCACGATGGGTGAGTTCTCCACATAGGCTTCGTCCCATAGTTCGGCATCAATAAAGCGTTGAAGCGTCTCCGAACCTCCCTCAACAAGCAGTCGTTGCACCTTATGCTCATATAGGAAACGGATGATTTGTGGCAATATGTCAGCGGTAAATTCAATCTTCACCTGTTCAATCATGTCAGTGTCTCCAAAATCCCGAGAAACCTCGGTGAAAACGACGGTTTTTGAAGTTTTGTCGAATAGGTTGAGCGGTTCTTCCAATACTCCTAGCCGGTCAATGACCAGACGTAATGGATTCTTGCCAGGCCACATTCGAGTGGTGAGTGATGGATTGTCGAGCTCGGCGGTTCGTCTCCCTACAAGGATAGCATCGCTCAAAGCACGCAAGCGGTGTACCCTCATTGCGGTTTTACCTGTGGAGAAACGCACGGCAGACTTACTTGCATCTCGTAGGCTATCAATATATCCATCTGCTGACTGCGCCCATTTCAAGACGATGTAAGGGCGTTTCCTTGAATGGAAAGTGAAGAAGGCCCGATTTAGATTCTTGCATTCTTCTTCCAGTACTCCTACAACGACTTCCGTTCCTGCAGCACGTAACTTCTGAATACCCTTTCCGTCCACTTGATCAAAACTATCGCGGCAACCTATTACTACACGTGGTATCTCTTTTTCTATGATAAGATCAGCACAGGGTGGGGTCTTCCCATAGTGGGCGCAGGGCTCAAGGCTCACGTAGATGGTCGATTCTCGCAGTAATTGTTCGTTTTTGACCGAACGTATGGCATTTACTTCTGCATGTGGCCCGCCACATTGTCGATGATATCCCTCACCGATTATCTTTCCGTTGTGCACGATTACCGCTCCCACCATTGGGTTGGGTGCCGCATCAAACCTGCCGCATCGTGCCAACTGCAGGCATCGTGCCATATATCGTTCGTCTGTTGTCATTGTTGTAAAAAAGTACCTTTTGCAAAGATAATGATAAATCATCATATGCAGAAACTCTAGCAGGGTACTTTTTATAGTTGATGCACCGCATTAAAGAATTGTCATAAAAATATGTGGGGAAATGAGGAAAACCTTTATGTAGTATCAGAACGTATACCTCACCTGCAACTGCACATCCTCGCGGTGGCAGGCGTTAATCATTGCGGCTCCACTGCCGATAGTGGTGCGGTCAAAATAGTGTGTAGCACCGATCTTGGCTGTAGCGGTGAGGCGCGGTGCCTCTTTGTGGCTGTATTGTAGGAACAGGTAGCTGCGTAGCCCCGTGCCATAGTACATTTGGTAGTTGTAGGCATAGAGGAGTCCGCGTTCGTAGCCATAGAGACGGGCGGCGTAGTCGGCACGGAAGGCGGTGAGTCCGCACGAGAGGCGCAAGGCGTGCTGGCCAAGGGTGGGGGAGTAGGTAGCTTGTGCGCTGGCCATTGCGCCCGTAGAGAGTGTCTCGGCTTGTACGAGACAACCTTCCATCAGTGTTTGGCAACTTAGCAACGGAGTCAGCGTGCCGCTCCATTGCAGTCGCAGGCGATGCGTCCATTCATTGAGCAATCCGCCATCAGGTAGGCGGTACCCTTCGGCCACGTCGCGCTGCTTCAGGCGGAAGCGGTAGCGAAGCAGTAGGCTGTGTGCATCGCTGGGCATATAACGGGCAGTGACCACACCATCGGTTCCGTACGATGGAGCCGACACACGGTAGCGCAGATAGGGGAAATGGTAGCCGTCGGCGTATGCCGTGAGCACGAAGCGGCGATGGGGCTGCCACTCGGCACCGAGATATACGCCCTGCTCGTTTCGGATGTCTGATGAGGTGGAGAAGCTCTTGCCCTCCAGTGCCCAGAAGTCATGGGCATAGTAGCGCTGCAGCAGGGTGAAGTGTAGTCCGTCTACCGCCTTCACGCGCAGCATATTGAGTGTAGCCACGGAGCCTTTGCCATCCACGGCGGTCTCGCCTATGATGCTTAGGCGATGATGATGCCAGGCATAGTCGGCCGAGGCGTTGAAGAAGGTGTGCCCCTGCGGCGCATAGCGCTTGTAGCTTTGTGTGGGGATAGCAAAGAGGCGGTTGAACGATTGGTACAATGCTGTCAGCCCCACGTGCAGACCATGATTGCTATAGCCGAGGTGTGCTCCGAAGAGATTGCCGCGTGTGTTGCCACGGCGTGCCAGTTCGGTAGGTGTGCGGTGATAGCCGTCGGTCTTCAAGGTGCTGATGGCAGCGCCATTGAGCGTAGCGTCGAGCCGTCGGTACGAAGCAAAGGCGGTGAACTGCCATGAATGCCACGCCACGGTTGCTGCAGCTCCTGTGTAGTAGTTGCCTTCGCCCGTGCCCCGATGAGGCTTGATGGAAGCACTTTGTCGGCCCAAACCTTGCAACAGCATCGTCTTGCCAAGAGCAAAGTCGGAGTTGAGTATCAGTCCCTGTCCGAAGCGCAGGCGATAGTTGCCCACCACAAGATTCTTGAGTATGCCTATATCGCCCAGCTGTATGTAGCCCGATAGGTAGTCGGGTAGGGGAGAAGTGGCGGTAAAGATGGGTTCGCCCGCATCTTTTTCTGCGCTGACACCCCACGAGAGGCGTGTGCCGTAGCGGTAGTTGTAACGCAGGTTGTGGTAGAGCGCATTGCCTGTGTAGTAGCGCGAAGGTGCTGCATCGAGTTGGCTCTGTGTGCGTGGCGCATAGCCTGCCCGGCTGTAGAGTGGGATGTCGAGCCGCGAGGAGAGCTCGCTGCGTCCTCGGGTGAGCATACGGCGCCAAGTGTCGCGAGGATTCTCCTTCTTCTCTTCCGGTGGATCGAAGGTGACGAAGTACGACAGCAGCTGGCGTGTGTGGTAGTCGAGCTCGGGGATAAGCATCAGCTCGCCCACACTGCGCAGAGCGCCATACCTATATATATAATAGTGTATGCCCTCAATCTGCCAGTCGGTGAGGAAGCCTAACTGTTGCAGCTCCGTGCTGTCGGCACGGTTGATGTTGATGGGGTGAGCATGCCAGTGCATGTAGTCGTCGTATAGGTTCTCGGCGGCCACCAGTGCCTCTTCACCCTCGCTTTCAGCCTCCACGAAAAGCTGCTCCACGAAGTCGTCCCACGAGAGGAACTGCGCCGAGGTGGGCAATGTACAGAGCAGCCATAGCCCCAGGAGAATAGTTTGTCGTATCGAGGTGAAATGCTTTGCCATAGCAAGTTGATTCTATCGCAAAGATAGCAATAAACGAGCGAATAATATAGGCCTTGCTCTGATATTTCCCTCAGCGAGTGCCTTTCATGCCATCAGAACCCGATACCAAGATGCACACCAAGGCAATGTGTCGAAAGCGTGGGGCCGAGGAAGATATGCAGATTCTTGTAGCAGCGCACTCTGATGCCGGGCTGCCAAGAGAGATAAAATTGCACATCTCCCTTCTCGACACTAATATCATCCATCTTTGTTGTCTCGTCTACAGGATCAACCCAATACGCTCCTTCGATATCTGTCACAACAGCAGCGCCTAACGCCAAGTCGCTGTAGAATGAGAATATCTTGCGTTCACCTAAATGGAAATATCTGCGACCATACAGAGCTGCACTAAAGCTATTAACGTCTGTATAGCCAGGAGTAACAGTGTATACATTTACATTCTTCCCCACCATTAGGCCCAATGTGCGCTTCTCGTCGATACGTACACCGCCTGTTACCGCGAATCCGCCAGCGTAGATGCCCACATTCCCACGCACCGTAAACTCCGGCTTCCAATTCTCTCTTCCCTCGGCAGAGAAACTCTCCTTGATGCTTTGGGCAGACAATGAGCTGAATGGTAACACTAAGAAAGCCGCGAATGCGATGGCTTTGAAGAGACGCTTTTTCATAGTAATCTGTATTTATAGTTTGATGTTGACATAAAGGAACACTGCAAAGATAGCGAGATTTTCTATATACCACATATAATCATCAGATTATTTGCTATTCTGCTATTAAAGTGGTATATTTGTACTATCAAAGAACCACTTAAATCAGATAACTTATGACACAACAGACAGCGACAAAGACAAACGGAGAAGTCCCTAATAACTATACCCTCTGTATCAAGGGCGATTGCCCGAAGGCAGCCACTTGCTTGCGCCATGTGGCAGTGGGGATGATGCCCTCTGAGGTGCAGCGATGGAGCATCATAAGCCCTGCGTACCTGGCGCAGACAGAGGGCGAGTGCCCCGTGTACCGCTCTGCCGAGAAGGTGCAGTATGCTCGCGGCTTCGTGCGGATGATGTCGGAACTGACGGTGAAGCAGGCCCATGCGGTGAAGGAGGGTATCATTGCTACGTTCGGCATGGCGATGTATTATCGTATGCGTAAGGGTACAAGACTGATTACTCCTACTGAGCAAGAAGCAATATACAGTCTGTTAGAGCAGCAGGGTATAACAGAGCATCCTGCATTTGATACCTACACAGAAGATTTCTTGTGGTAAAGCGCTGTGTAATGTATTATTAAACAAATAAACACATACTTTTGCAAACTTTTTCGAGGCCTTGCAAAAACTTTTTCACGCCTATGAAAATTTATTTTCAACAAAGCGAAAAACTTTTTTCAACGAAGTGAAAATATTTTTTCATAGGTACGAAAATACAGAAACAAAGGCTCTATCGTTAGTTTTCACAAGCTCCTCTTCGGCAAATCTCCCTTGTGAACGGAAAAAATGGATAGAAAAAGCGGAGAAAATTAGGCTGTACAAGAAGTTTTTTGCACCTTCGCAACAGATACGATAGTATGTATTATCTCTACAATTTTGACATAGATACGGCGGAAGAACTTACCGCAGTGTTGGCACGCGACATGCAGCAGCTACGGCTCGATAGCTGAAGAGTGGAAAGAGAAATATAATTAAGAGCGATTTCTTTGACCAAACGGAATCATTTGCTTACTTTTGCAGTAGTAAAAGCAAGGAATCCTTGTGAGAAGTTAACGAAACCTATTTAATAATAAACGACAAAACAAACCGAAGAACGAGATTTATATTATAGTATAGACATAAAAAGAACTTGAGCTTTATGCTTTGATTCTCCTATCTGAAAACCGCCAATTTGAAGTCTCGAGAATAAGCAATGGAGTTCACGTCCTGTATTGGGCGTGGATTATTTGTGCTTATCTGAGACGAAGGTTACTTGGCGGTACCGCAGATAGGGATAAGTCTTTAGCAAATAATTCCGCCCTTTATGATACACATAGGCCAACTTATCAAGACAGAACTGGAGCTGCAAGAGCGCACTCCTACTTGGCTTGCCAAGAAAATCAATTGTGACCGTACCAATATCTACCGTATATTCGATCGTGAGAGCATAGATACAGCGCTGCTCTCACGCATATCTACGGCTCTAAATAGAAACTTCTTCGAAGAACTGTCACAGCAACAGATTAAGGTTAGTGACAAATCTGCAACTGAACTGTGATATATAATCACGCAGCGGTTGCGGATATACCTGTTATATCTTGTTAACTTTGCCCAAAATTCTATAACATGTTTTGGGCAATTGGGAAGATAAAATCAACGGTTCCTCACTTCTCGTATTGCCATATTAAGAATCTTGAGGAACTCTGTTGATTTTATGGTAATTTTAATTTTAATTGTGGTTGCTTTTGTTGCCTTTAAGATTTTCTATGCACCTGACTCACAAGCAACAAAGATTGTACTGAAGCAACAAACACGCACAGAAGAACAAAAGAAGGTTATTCGTTACTTCTTGAATGAGAAGGGCTGTTTGTACGATCATCGTATGAAGGATGAGGAGTATGATGCAATGGTAGCTAACTACATAAATCAGGATCATCGTTCCAAGGCTTTATCTCGTATTGGTCTTGACGAGGATGAACTGAAGGAGATTGAACCAATCTGTTTCCATGGATATGATTTTAGCAGAGCATATGCTCGTAAAGGCTCTGATGGATTATGGCGCTCATCTTCTTATCAGATTTCTTGGTTGTTCTTCTCAGCCAATCAGTTGTACTTATATCAGGATACCATAAACTTTGACTGTAACGAGAAGCGTACAAGTACAGAAGAGTTATTCTACAAGGATGTAACAAGTTTCTCTGCAACTACTGAGACGGAAGAAATCATTGATAGTTACCATGCTGACGGTACTGAGAAACATGCCAATGTGGAAAGCAACAAGTTTAAGATTGTTGTTCCTGGTGACAAGTTCTTTGCTGCTATGCAACTTACTCCAGAAAATGAGCGTGCTATTCAGGGCATGAAGAACAAACTCCGCGAGAAGAAGAATGCTTGATGTCTGACGATAATAGGACAGCACAAGAGCAAGAAGCAGAAGAGTATTGTCTGCATCATAAATTGGAACGTCCATCGCTGCATATCAAGGTGGCGTTGGGCGTTTCCCTCTTGTATATAATAGCTGTATCTGCTTTGGTCGTATTCTTTCATCGGTATTTGTGCATCACTGTATTGCTGGCTATAGACTTTTCAATACTTCTTAGTATACCCTTCATAGGACGTAACTTTTTGATATATTGCATTCAAGTCTACCAACACTTTGCTCCCGAAAAGCTAAGGCGGAGATGTATATGCAAGCCTTCGTGCTCGGAATACAGCATTGAAGTGCTTCGGAAATATGGCTTGCTGAAAGGATGCTACAAGATTTATATACGACTGACAAGAACTTGTCATGGGCAAAGGTACATTATTGACAAACCATAAAATATGATACAATGGGAATTATAAACAAACTTTTTGGAGCATCGGGAGGCGAGACTTACGATGGGCAGGGCGATGAACGCTCGGGTGGCATTGACGTTATACAATACAATGGCGAAAACTCGGAGTACGTATGGAAGTTTCCCTATAACAACATTGTGACAGGAGCTCGCTTAATAGTCAATCAGAGTCAAGAAGCCATATTTGTGTCAGGCGGACAGCTTGCAGATGTATTTGGACCAGGAACACATACACTTTCAACAGGGAATTTGCCAATACTTTCACGGCTGATTAACATTCCTTTTGGGAAAAAGACACCGTTCACGGCCGAAGTGTGGTATATAGACAAGCGTCCCCACCGACAAATGCTTTTTGGTACGCCTTCACCATTGTTGATACTCGACCCCTATTTTGGCTCGACTTTACCAATAAAGGCGAATGGAGAATTTGGTATGCGAATAACCGATGCTACGATGTTTTACACGGAAGTAGTGGGCACACAACATCTGACTGATGAGCACGATATCAATAAAATGTTTAAATCGCATATCCAACGTAAGTTGAACAAGGCACTCACTGATTTTGTAAACAAGGGAATACGCTCTACGCAGTTGATGTCTTATTTGGATGATATTTCCGAGTATGTAAAATCATCATTGGCCGAGGAGGTTGAAAACTATGGTTTGTCTGTTGTGAATTTTGACTTGGCGGAAATTGTTCTTGACCGAAACGATCCACAGACAATAGCAGCCCTGGAGCGCGAGAAAGGATTTGCAGACACAGAAATGGAGTCGACTGCAATGGCGCGCAAACGTGCAAGAGAGGGCTACACTTATCAGCAGGAACGCCAGTTCGACGTTATGGAGACTGCTGCGGGTAACGAAGGCTCGGCAGGTCAAATCATGGGCGCAGGCATGGGCATTGGTATGGGCTTTGGTATCGGTGGTGCCATGGGTAGCCAATTTGGTAATATGGCACAGGGTGTGGTCAATGCACAGCCTGTCAATGGACAACCAATGGCACAAAGTCCTGTAACACAACCTGAAATGCCTCAACAAACCTCGGGTGCGCCAGTCCCTCCACCACCTCCGTCATCTTTATATCATGTGTTGATTAATAATGTGCAGCAAGGTCCCTATAGCGTGCAGCAATTACAGCAACTGGCGCAACAAGGTGTTTTCAATGCGCAGACGTTCGTATGGAAGCAAGGTATGAGCGAATGGCAAATGGCATCGGCATGTGCGGAACTTGCTTGTATATTTGCAGCAACGCCTCCTCCTTCACCAATAATGTAACACTAAAAAACAATTAACTATGGCAAGTAAAGGTATAGGGCTGAATACTAAACTGGTGATGCCCATCGTAGTCATAATCGCAACTATTGCAATTTGTCTGGTTCTCAAACCTGAGGAGCCGACTGAATTATATTGGGTAAATCTTGGCTTTGGAGTATTTTGGGAATTGATATTTTTTGGTTGGATGTCTTTGTCACGTTCTGACACGTCTACTGTCTCTTCTGTCTTCAAAGCAGTATCAGGCGGAATGTCATTGTACTATGTGTTTATATCCTTCGTCATTATGCTCGTCTATACAATTGGGTTGACGGAGCATATTCACATCAAATGGTATATCTGCATATTGGTCGTATTGACTATCATATGGTATGTATTAGGTAGCCTTGTTGCGCACTATGATAATAGCTTTTCTGACCAACAGGATGCTCTGAACGAATCAAAAGCAATTGTTACACTCAATGCATCAAAAATGTCGCAACTCGTTATCCGTTGTTCTCAGATATATAAAGAGCATGGGGTGAAGTATACGACACAAGCCAATGTCAAGAACCCTATAGAACGTCTATCTCAAAAGTTTCAGTTCATTAGTCCCAATGTACTAAAGAACTCAATGGCTGTAACACAATTGAATATGATGATAATTACTTGTGATGAGCTGTTGGACAATTTGGAAAGTGCAGAGGATAGTGAGGCCTTTGGAAAAGCAGAAGAAAAGCTAGAGCGCTTTGTAAAGGCATCAATAGCAGATATTGATTTCCTAAAAAACACAACGCGAAGATAACAATATAAACATAAATTACTTCAACAAAATGAATATCGAAGTCATTTCCTTAAAGTGTCCTAATTGTAATAGTGGAGTGGACACCTCTATGAAGGAATGTCCAGCTTGTGACAAACCTATAATCATTCGTCAGGCATCACAAACATCCGCAATGCCCATGCCATTGGTAAACAAATATCTAGGTACATATCGTGCATTGGATAACCAGTGTCCTAACAATAAAGAAATTAATACAGCCATTGGAATTTGCTTTCTTAAATTGAAAATGTATGATAAGGCACTTGCAGCATTTGAAAAGGCTATGCCTGATAACTTTGACAACGCAGAGCCATTCTATTTAGCTGCTGTATCCCTATTGCAAGGGAAAAAGGCTTTTCTTACTCCACGACCATCTATAGATAAGATAGAAGAGTATCTTAATGCTGCTGCTATGATTGAGATGCGCCCCATATTCTATTATTTTATGGCATACGTTAAGAAAGATTATTTTGAAAGGAAGTTCTTAAATACCACTCCTTCGTGGAAGGAGCTATTAGAGCAAGCTGAAGAGTATGGATTGTCGTCTGATGATGTTGAAGAGTTTCATCTGCTGATAAATCAACCGTTATAACATAATACAACATTATAGAAGAGAAGGATATCTGTAGTTTATGTGCAGATGTCCTTCTCTTTTTATTATAGATAGTGTATTACACATTCTTAACTAAAAGACAATAAAAATTTTATTATTTCTTTTGCTTCATTACAAATAAAATGTAAGTTTGTATCAGTTATGTAAATTGTAAATGAACACATCACACTGGGCATTGGTCACTGGAGGCAGTGCGGGCATCGGGCTTGCCATCGCTCGCGAGCTGCTGCGTAGGGAGTATCGGGTGATACTGGTGAGCCGCTCTGAGGAGCGCTTGCAGGAGGCACGCCGCAGGCTGCTCGGCGAGACGGGTAGGGGAGAGGAGTGCATCGCTCTCCGTGTTGCCGACCTCACGCAAGCGGAGGCACCGGCCGAACTGCTGCGTTGGACCACCGAGATGGGCTATGCCGTGGAGGTGCTAGTAAACAATGCGGGGATGTATTTCTTTCGCGATGCCGTGGCACTCCCGGTAGAGGATGTGGAGCGTATCGTCAGTCTCAATGTGCGCTCCGTGGCAATGATGTGCCGCCTCTTTGGCGAGCAGATGGCAGCGCGTGGGCATGGCTACATACTCAACCTTTCGTCCTACTCCGTATATATGCGTCTGCCCGGCTGGTCGCTCTACAGTGGCAGCAAGGCTTTCGTGCGCAACTTCTCCATCACCTTTGGCCGCGAGATGCGCTCGCGGGGCGTAGTGGTGACTACGGCAGCACCGGCCGGTGTGGCTACGGAGCTGATGGGCTTGCCGCCCAAGGTGTTTAGCCTGGCAAAGAAGACGGGCTTTCTGATGCGCCCCGAGACTTGTGCCCGCAGGGTGGTGAAGGCGCTCTTCAAGCGACGCGAATACATCATCCCCGGCTGGTACAACCGCCTATGGATACCGCTGCTCAGCTGCATAGGGCGTCGCACTGCCGTATGGTTTCATCGAAAGACGGAGCAGTGGCAGCAGTAGAAAGATTTATTCTACCAAACAAAAGGAATCATGCGATAGCGCACACGCTGGGTGTACGCTATGTAGCCGGGAAGACCTTGACGCAGCACCTGCTCCTCATTCTTGATGCGTGCAGCCAGCAGGAGCACGCAGGGTGACATCACCAGCAGTGCCCACCAGGAGCCGAGCACGAGCGGAATGGAGAGATAGAGCAGACTGACTGCCGAATACATGGGGTGGCGCACAATACCATACAATCCTGTATCAATGACGCGTTGCCCCTGCTGCACCTCGACTACACGCGAAAGATACACATTCTCGCGCAACACCTCGGCATAGAGCGCATAGCTTACGAGCAATGCTATAGAGGCGATGATGACGACGACGGATGAAACGTGGCTCCAACCGAACCGGAAGTCGAGCCCTGCCACAATGAACGAACCTACGAGAAGCAGTCCGGACAGAGCCACCACGCTCCGCTGCTCTTTCTCACGCTCCTTCATCTCCAAGCGCTTGCGCAGCAACTCGGGATTCTTAATCAATAACACCACTCCCATAATAAGGATAGGGATGAAGAGCAGTGCCATGAAAAGCCATGCACCAGGATAGTGTCCTGTGCCGGCAGGAAGGAAAAGCATGGCAGCTGTAATGGCCAGACCAAGAAGGAAGGCGGTAAGAGTGCGTAAGAGTAGTTTCATCGGAAGACGGAGCAGTGGTCTATTTCTTCATTGCCCAAGTATTGGCCAAAATCAAGGTTACAATAACTAGTATTATGGTGGAAACGACAAACAGACCACGACCCATAATGTCCATGTCCCGTAATGCCATTAGAAACGCCGATAAGATAAAGATAGAACCTACAAGGAAACGCAAGCGCTTGATGTTGCACTTTTCCTTCTCTTCTTTGCTGGCGGTGTTGTAACCCGCTATCAAGATGTCACCTTTGCCTGTGAAGAGAATGATTGCTGCGAATAGACTTGCCAATGCTTGACCTGCTAAACCTCCGATAAGTGTATTTAGAAGAGCGATAACGACGATGAAAAGCAGTATGATAAGGAAGTTTCTCATTGTGTAAAGGATTTATGGTGCAAATATAAAGAAAATCAATAGAAAACCAAACGATTGATACAAATTACGCAATAAAAACGCAAAATTGCAAATGGGGTGGGGTAGAGATGTGGCAGTGTAGAAATATTTTTGTACATTTACAGCCTAAATATCAAAACGCTGCCTATTATGAAAACGCGAAGCCTCTTATTTGCCCTCGGCATGGTGCTGTGCACGTCACTGTTGGCGCAACCCCTTAGCGCATCGGATAATAAATCCGTTGCAAAGGAAGATACACTTTGGATACGCAATGGAGATCGTCATCTCTTTGGGCTCATCAGCCGTCCACAGTATGTGCAGGGAAAGATGCCTGTAGCTATCATTGCCCACGGGTTCAATGGTACACACCACTTTGGCCGCAACTATTTCGATGCCCTCAACAAACTGGGCTATCAGGTATATACCTTCGACTTTGCCTGCGGATCAGTCAACAGCCGTAGCGACAACAACACGATGAATATGTCGATCCTGGACGAGCAGAGCGACCTCGAAGCCATCGTGCGCTACTTCAAGCAGCAGCCCGACGTGGATGCCAGTCGTATCGTGCTCATCGGCGAGAGCCAAGGCGGACTCGTATCGGCACTCACGGCGGCAAGTATGCCCAAGGACATCAGCCGCACCATACTCATCTTCCCTGCACTGTGCATCCCCGACAACTGGACAGCCCGCTATCCCAACCAGAGCGATATCCCCGACACCACACGCCTGTGGAATGTGCCTATGGGCCGCCGCTTCTTCACCGAAGTGCGCGATATCGATGTGTTCAAGCGCATCGGTAAGTACAAGCGCCCAGTGCTCATCGTGCAGGGTGATAAAGACCCCGTCGTGTCGATGAAGGACTCTGAGCGTGCCGTAAAGATATATAAGGATGCACGCCTGCACGTCATCCCCGGAGCAGGCCATGGATTCAAACCGAAAGAGTTTGAGGAGTCACTGCAGCAGATTACGCTGTTCCTCAAGGAGAATTAAGAAAATGAAGCTATGCCCATAATCCATATTGAATCGCTCACACATCCAGGCGTAGAGGTGTTCAGCACGCTGACTGAAGCGCAGTTGCGCCGCGAGCTGGAGCCCGACAAGGGAATCTTCATAGCCGAGAGTCCCAAGGTTATCCGTGTGGCCCTCGATGTTGGCTATGAGCCATTGGCTTTGTTGTGTGAAGAGCGGCATATCGCAGGCGATGCGGCCGACATCATTGCTCGTTGCCCCGATATTCCCGTTTACACAGGCAGTCGCGAACTGCTGGCTGCACTCACCGGCTATACCTTGACACGCGGAGTACTCTGTGCTATGCACCGTCCTACAGCACCCTGTGTGGCCGATGTGGTGAAGAATGCACGGCGCGTAGTAGTCATTGATGGAGTGACCGACACGACAAACATCGGTGCCATATTCCGCTCGGCAGCAGCGTTGGGCATCGATGCCGTATTGCTCACGCGCACCTCGTGCGACCCGCTTAACCGCCGGGCTGTGCGTGTGTCAATGGGCTCAGTATTCCTTGTCCCTTGGACTTGGATTGACGACATTGAGGGACAGCTACATTCTGAAGGCTTCGTCACTGCCGCGATGGCTTTGACAGACGATTCAGTCTCCATTGACTATGCTCCCTTGAAGGAGGTTCACAAGATGGCCATTATCATGGGAACCGAAGGTGACGGACTGGCTCACGAGGTCATCACTGCTGCAGACTATGTGGTGCGCATCCCCATGGCGCATGGCGTGGACTCGCTCAACGTGGCTGCTGCGGCTGCTGTAGCCTTCTGGGAGTTGAGGGTGAGGTGAAGTCAGGACTGTTTTGCCCGAATAATAGTGCCCAAAAGCATCGTTAGAGCGAAAAAGCGGAAAAACTTCGGTTTTCGCCTTGTTTATTGCATCTTTTTAACTAAATTTGCCAAGAAACGATAACTATAAACAATTATTAATAATTTAATTCATTAAAAACAAAACATTTATGTGGTTAATTAATTCATCAATCGGAAGAAAATTGGTGATGAGTATCTCTGGATTGGGTCTCATCCTCTTCCTGACGTTTCACATGGCGATGAACGCTGTTGCGCTCTTCTCTGGCGAAGGGTACAACATGGTGTGTGAGTTTTTGGGAGCAAACTGGTATGCCCTGGTGGCT
>JAZNYG010000034.1:0-40998 GCA_045594245.1 Bacteroidaceae bacterium | reverse complement strand
GGGAAAATGAAAAATCCCGATTTTCGTTGAAAATCAGGATTTTACGTTGTTTTGCTTTTCTTTGCTGTGGTGCCACCAGGAATCGAACCGGGGACACAAGGATTTTCAGTCCTTTGCTCTACCAACTGAGCTATGGCACCTTTCGTTTTGCGAGTGCAAAGGTAGTACATTTTTACGAACCAAACAAACAAATTGTATTTTTTTTATAAGCGAAGCTCATTTTTTTATCAACACACACACAACTTTCCCCACAAATTTCATAATTCGCGACTGAAAACCATGAAGAGACTCTTCAGATTCTACTACCCACGAGAGTTACTCCCAAAAGCAGAAATCACACAAGGAAACTAGCTACTACCGCTAGTGCTTCGGCTTTGGCCTGCACTAAATCATCATTGACAATTACCTTATCAAATTTAGATGCAAATGACAATTCATATTCCGCCTTGTCAATCCGCTGCTGTATGATTTCAGGAGCATCGGTACCGCGACCTTCTAAACGACGACGCAGCTCCTTAATCGAAGGAGGCTGTATAAAGATAGATAGAGCACGATTACCATAAAATTCCTTGATATTACAACCACCTACAACATCAACATCGAAAACAACGTGCTGCCCAGATTCAAGCTGACGCTCAACCTGCTCCTTGAGAGTACCATAGAAACGGTTGGGATACACCTCCTCATACTCAAGGAACTCACCCTCCGCTATGCGTGAACGAAACTCTTCTGGAGTAAGAAAGAAATACTCTACACCATGCTGCTCGCTACCGCGTGGAGGACGGCTCGTTGCAGAAATAGAGAAAGCTAGCCCCAAGCCCTGCTGCATCAGATAATTGATGATGGTAGACTTGCCAGAGCCCGAAGGGGCAGAGAAAATGATTAGTTTGCCTGACATATTTTACTTCTTTACAGATTCACAAACAACAAGACATCTACGATGACATTTCAAACACAACTCCCCTTTCACATACGTTGAAATTCATTCGCATCACAATCCATCAGGTTGCAATTCTTATAGTTACATTACATTTAACACCTGCTCCTTGATTTGTTCTAACTCATCCTTCATCCTCACCACAAGGTTTTGCATCTCAGCGTGGTTACTTTTGCTACCTGTCGTATTGATTTCACGCCCCATTTCCTGGGCGATAAAGCCAAGTTTCTTACCTTGCCCATGACCTTCACGCATAGTCTCACGGAAATAACAGAGATGATTAGCGAGACGTTGCTTTTCCTCATTTATATCAAGTTTCTCTATATAGAAGATTAGTTCTTGTTCAAATCGATTTTTATCATACTCCACGCCAAGATTCTTCTGCAAACTGTCGAGGATACGCTCCCGAATTCTCTCTGTACGCTCCTGTTCATAAGGAGCTATGCTATGGAGTAAACGCTCTATATTATCTAGTTTCTCGCTGAACTTACGTTCCAAAGCCGCGCCTTCCTGACGGCGGAAATCCATCAATTTATCAATAGCTTCTACCACAACTGCACGCACCAGTATCCACTCTTCGTCACTTAGTTCTTTTATCTCAGTACGCGTAAGTACATCAGGCATACGCAGCAGTGTAGAGAACCAATCCGAAGGCTCTGGAATACCGGCGGATTCACTGATTGCCTTGATTTGCTCGTAATAATTCTCCACGATGGAGTTGTTGATGGGAGCACCTTGTTGAGCTGCATCCTCCTCTATCCAAAGGTTAAAATCCACCTTACCGCGTTCAAGAGACTGGGCGATGAGCGCACGTATCTCCATTTCCTTCTCACGATAGAGTGGAGCTATACGCGCAGAAAGGTCAAGAGCCTTGCTATTAAGCGACTTTATTTCTGCGCAAATTTTCTTACTGCCATAAGTGGCAGTGGCCTTGCCATAGCCAGTCATTGATAGTATCATAAATCCAATATTGTTTCAGTATGCAAATATAATATAAACAAATGAATAATTCACTTTCTAGCCTACGATTACAAGCTCAATCTTACTTAACTATTTATCCAACATCAATGCCACACATCTCTATACCACGGACAAGACTAACATTTCAGCACTCGGCTACCGTCTACCAGTTCCTCGATTGTGACACGCACCGTACCCTCAGGCAACAATTCCTCTATAAGTTCAGGCCACTCGATAAAACAAATACCGTCACCATAGAAATAATCCTCATAGCCCATGTCATATACCTCCGAGATCCGTCTAATGCGATAAAAGTCAAAATGGTAGATAGAACGGCCAGAAGGTGTATTATACTCATTTACAATGGCAAAAGTAGGAGAATTTACGGTATCAGTCACTCCCATAGCTTCACATAACGCTTTCACAAAAGTGGTTTTACCGGCCCCCATTGAACCATAAAAGGCATAAATACGGTTTTCGCCCATTTGAGCAATAAACTCTTGAGCAGCTGCTGAAATACCCCCGATATTTTCTATTTTAATTTCCATAACGATTTCTTAAAAAGACACAAAGAAAAAGCCCTCAATTCTTACTTGTGTTGTTTACTATTTAGATCCCCTCGAACTTAATAAAGTGAAGAAGCGCTCTACCTCCTTTTTGACGTTAACGTCACCAAGGGCACTATCATTTCTTCCATGGAGATGCCACCATGCTGAAAAGTATCGCGATAATACGAAACATAGTAGTTATAGTTGTTTGGATAGGCAAAGAAATTATCACCCCAAGCAAAAATATAGGCAGTGCTCACGTTAGGAGAAGGCAAAAACACCTTTCGCGGTTCCTTAATCTCGTACACTTCACGAGAGTTGTAACTGAGGTTTTTACCCAGTTTATAGCGTAAATTAGTATTAACATTACGATCACCCACTACTTTGACTGGATTATTCACACGAATACTTCCATGATCGGTAGTGATGACCACTTTATAATCTTTCTCGGCCAGCAAAGTAAACAATTCGCGTACAGGCGAATGCCGAAACCAAGTAGCTGTAACAGAACGGTATGCGGCTTCATCGGCTGCCAGTTCGCGCAAGGTCTTCGATTCCGTACGTGCATGGCTGAGCAAATCAATAAAGTTCACTACCACTACATTGAGATCGTTTCTAGCAAACTGGCTAAACTGTGATATTAGGCGCTCAGCTCCTTGTGCATCGTTAATTTTATGATACGAGAAAGTATCGTGGCGCCGATAGCGTTCTATCTGAGTCTGAATAAGTGGGGCCTCATTTAGGTTTTTACCTTCATCCTCGTCTTCATCAACCCACAATTCAGGGAACATCTCAACAATCCTGTTGGGCATAAGTCCAGAAAAGATTGCATTGCGAGCATACTGTGTTGCAGTAGGCAAGATACTATAATACAGTTCCTCTTCAAAAGCAAACTCATCGCTAAGCTCATGACTGACGACTTTCCACTGATCGTAACGAAAATTATCGAAAACAATGAGCACCACCTTTTCCCCTTTGTCTAGTAGAGGGAAGATACGATCACGAAATAGGTATGGAGATAATAATGGCTGATTCCCTCGCATTTCCGATGTCTGCCGTGATGAGGGCACACTATCCTTCTTCGAGGGTATTCTTTTATCAACAAGAGCATCTGAGGCCCACCATTCCTCATAATTTCTTCTCACGAAACGGGCAAAAAGATTATTAGCCTCTTGCTTCTGCACACGCAGCATTTCGCCCATATTGTTGTCGGCATGCTCTAGTTCGAGCTCCCAATACACGAGGTTCTTGTATACTTCAATCCAATCATCGCAGGTAGCAGCATCATTAATTTGCATGGCTATGCGACCCATATTCTGCTGATAATTAGTATTGGTAGTTTCTGTAATAATATCTTTTTTATGAATATTTTTCTTCAGTGCCAGTAGTATCTGGTTAGGATTAACGGGTTTGATAAGATAATCTGCGATCTTAGCTCCGATGGCCTGGTTCATAATATTTTCCTCCTCACTCTTAGTCACCATCACAACCGGTACTGTAGGATGCATCTCCTTTATGAGGCTCAGTGTTTCTAGTCCTGTAAGACCTGGCATATTTTCATCAAGTAATATTAGGTCGTAGTTGCGTTCGCGGCAACAATCCAAGGCATCACGCCCATTAGTGGCTATATCCACTTCATAACCCTTACCTCTAAGGAAAAGGATATGGGCACGCAGCAATTCTATCTCATCGTCAACCCAAAGTAAGACTCCATTTCCTCTAGTGACAGAAAACGATGATACTTGTTTTTTATCCATTGTACCCATAACACATCCCTATAAATAGAACCAAAACACCAATAGTTACTCACTTGCCTGCAGACGCCCAAGATTTGACTTCTCCATCTGGCTGCGGGCATAGTCGAGGGTGACCTCGAAGTGCTTGTCGCCACGCGTGGGAATATCAAACATGGCATCCATCATGATGCTCTCCACAATGCTGCGAAGGCCGCGGGCACCGAGCTTGAACTCGATGGCCTTGTCCACGATATACTCATATACCTCGGGGGCGAAGGTGAGTTCCACGCCGTCCATCTCGAAGAGCTTCACATACTGCTTCACGATGGCGTTCTTCGGTTCGGTGAGGATAGCCAGCAGTGCCTCGCGCGACAGGGGGTTGAGATAGGTGAGCACCGGCATACGGCCAATAATCTCGGGGATAAGGCCGAAGCTCTTGAGGTCTTGCGGCGATATGTACTGCATCATGTTCTCCTTGTCGATACGGAGTGTGTTCTGCACCGAGCCATAGCCCACCACGTGGGTGTTGAGACGCTGGGCAATCTTTTTCTCTATACCGTCGAAGGCGCCACCACAGATGAAGAGGATGTTCTTCGTGTCTACGGCAATCATCTTCTGCTCGGGATGCTTGCGGCCGCCCTGAGGGGGTACGTTCACCACAGAACCCTCGAGCAACTTGAGCAAACCTTGCTGCACGCCCTCACCGCTCACGTCGCGCGTGATGGAGGGATTATCGCTCTTGCGGGCAATCTTATCAATTTCATCAATGAATACGATGCCTCGCTCGGCGGCCTTCACGTCATAATCGGCCACCTGCAACAAGCGAGTAAGGATACTCTCGATATCTTCGCCCACGTAGCCCGCCTCGGTGAGCACCGTGGCATCCACGATGGTGAAGGGCACCTTGAGCAGTTTGGCAATGGTGCGTGCCAGCAGTGTCTTACCCGTACCAGTGCTGCCTACGATGATGATATTGCTCTTCTCTATCTCCACCTCATCGGCCTTGTCCTCCTGCATGAGGCGCTTGTAGTGGTTATACACCGATACCGACAGGTATCGCTTGGCATCGTCCTGGCCTATCACGTACTGGTCGAGGAATGCCTTTATCTCTTGGGGCTTGGGCAGCTCCTTCAGGTCGAGGTCGCCAGCCTTACCACCCTTTTTGCTCTGCTGCATCGCTTCGCGCACAATCTCATGAGCCTGCTCGGCACATTCGTTGCAGATATACCCGCTGACACCGGCGATGAGCATACCTACCTCTGTGTCAGGACGTCCGCAAAAGCTGCAGTGTTGTCGTTGTTGCTTTGCCATTACTTTCTTACCAGCACCTGATCAATCATTCCATACTCCTTGGCCTCTTGGGCTGTCATCCAGTAATCGCGATCGCTATCGGCCCACACCTTATCGAAGGGGGTGTGCGAGTGGTCGGCGATGATGGTGTAGAGCTCCTTCTTGAGTTTCTGAATCTCACGAGCAGTGATCTCAATGTCGCTGGCCTGGCCCTGCACACCGCCGAGGGGTTGGTGTATCATCACACGGCTATGGGTGAGCGCCGAGCGCTTGCCCTCAGCACCTGCCACGAGCAGTACGGCAGCCATACTGGCAGCCATGCCGGTGCAGATGGTGGCTACATCGCTGCTGATAAACTGCATGGTGTCGTAGATACCCAGTCCGGCATATACCGAGCCACCGGGCGAGTTGATGTAGATGGAGATGTCCTTGCCATTGTCTACCGAGTCGAGGTAGAGCAACTGGGCCTGCAGGGTGTTGGCGGTGTAGTCGTCAATCTGCGTGCCGAGGAAGATGATACGGTCCATCATCAGGCGCGAGAACACATCCATCTGTGTCACGTTGAGCTGACGCTCTTCGAGGATATAAGGGTTGAGGTACTGGCTTTGGGCCTTGAGCACATCATCGAGCACCATACTGTTCATGCCAAGGTGCTTGGTGGCGTATTTCTTGAAATCGTTCATGCCTATAAATTCTGAATTATTAGTTCTCAATTCTGAATTATCAAAAATCGTGCCAAAACAAAAACTATGCCTAATTGTCAAAGTTGCGGATAAACGAGAGCAAAGGCTGCTTGCTGACTCTGCAACGCGTGTCATCCTGAGTAAAACGAAGGATCTCTCATCGTATTACGCGAGATGCTTCACTATGTTCAGCATGACAATACAATCTCCCTTTAACTTCATTTATCTACAATCTTATCAATTAAAAAAGACGGCTGGCCTACGCCAAACCGTCTTTTCCTATATTATAACAAGTTTCGTAGGCGAAACATTCTTTGCTTCTTAGAATTATTCAAACATCTTGTTGAACTCCTCGAGGCTTACGCTCTTCTCGTCGAGCTTCACCACCTGCTTCAGAGCAGCAGCGAGGCGCACCTCGATGGCGCGGTTCACGAGGTTCTCCATGTTCTCCTTCTTCTTCAATGTCTCGGCTGCGTAGTTGGCGAGCACATCGTCGGGCACATTGGTCATGCCATACTGGGCAAACTGTGCGCGTACGCTCTCCTTGGCCTGCTCCACGAGGTCTTTCTCCTCAATCTTGATGCCAGCCTTCTCTACGAGCTGCTCCTTCACGAGGTGCCATGAGAGCTCCTTCACGGTGTTGGCATAGTGCTCGTTCACATATTCCTCGCCCTTGTCGGGGTTGTTGATGTGCATGATGCGCTTGAGCACGTCGTCGGCAAACTTAAGCTCACCGATGCGGCCCATGAGGTACTCGCGAACGTCGATGAGGAACTTATAGTCGCTCTCGGGTACAAACTGGCGGGTGAGATCCTCCTTCACGCGAGCGCGGAACTCCTCCTCAGTGCTTACAGCACCCTCGCCATATACCTGGTCGAAGATCTCCTGGTTGAGGTCACCGGGCACGTAGCGGGTAATCTCGCTAATCTGGTAGCTGAAGTTGCCGTTTACGTTAGCGGCCTCCTCCTTGCTGATCTTGAGCAGCGAAGCGAGCTCAGCCTCGTTGCCCTCGTAAGCCTCGCGGGGGTTGATGGTGATAACGTCGCCCACCTTGGTACCCTCGAAGAGAGCAGCCTGGGCTGCGTTCTTCATATACTTGGGCAGTACTACTGCGTCCTCAGCCTGGATGCCACCCTCTACGGTGTTGCCAGCCTCGTCGAGCTGACACATCAGACCCTTCACCATGTCATTGTCGGCATACTCCTCTACCTTCTCGTAGCGGCCGTTGCGCTGGGTATACATGTTTACCTGACCGTCTACCATCTCGTCCGATACGGTGATGGTGTAGTAGGGAACGGTATCCTTGTCGGTGAGTGTAGCGTCAAACTTGGGTGCGAGTGCAATGTCGTAGAGGAACTCGAGCTCTTCCATCGTATCGAAGTCGATGGTCTTCTGCTGGTCCTCGTTGGGCAGGGGCTCGCCCAGCATGTCCACCTTGTTCTCCTTGAGGTAGCCATATACAGCCTCTTGCAACATCTTGTTGATCTCCTCAGCCTTGATAGCCGAGCCGTATTGCTTCTTGATGAGGCCCATGGGCACCATGCCGGGGCGGAAGCCAGGCATATTGGCCTTCTGACGGAAGGTCTTCAGTGCTTTTTCAACTTTAGGTTCATAGTCAGCCTTGGCCAACTTCACGGTGAGCATACCTTTCACTTCGCTCACGTTTTGCAATGTAATCTCCATTATCTTATACTTATATATTTGTATTCAAAATTGTTTCAGCCTGCAAAGGTACAACAAGCCGAGCGGAGAACAAAATAATTTCGATTATTTTTTATCCCGAGGCGCAGTGTACCTTCTGTGACAAAGTCATTAAAATTAGTGCAAGGCGAGCGAAAAAGCAAGTTTGACTTCAGCCCCTTCGGGCGTCGACCTTCGGTTCTCGGACAAGCCGAGTGCTAAGGCAATCCTTGCATTTTCTGAGGTGCAGCCTAATTTGCCTTTCCCTTACGGCCGGCGACATAAACGTTCTGGCCTGCGTAGCTGGACTAAAGGAAATGCAAGCCATCAACGCATCAAGTACTTCTTGCCACTTTGGATATAGAGTCCACGTCGAGGCGTCTGAATGGGACGTCCCTGTAGGTCGTACATGAATGCTGGATTCTGGCTGTCGAGTTCCGAGCTATCTATGCCATCACCTCCACGGAAGTGGAACGAGGTCTTTCCCGTAGACGCATCATAACGGATATCTGTCAACGGCTTGTCCATTGTCACACCAAACTGAGTAACAGAGGCTGGCCGTGAAGAAGAGGAGAACTCATGATTCTCAACCCCAAATAGATGTTTCTTCGGATTATAGTTTTCCACAATGCTCCATACATTATTAGCAGGAACTACATGATATCTTCGGCAAGCTCCATCCACATTCACCGTATTATTTTTCCAAGCTGAGGCTTTATAAGTCACTCCAGATATGAGCAATCCCTCAGCAGAAGCATAATAATTCCACCCATCCTTACGAATTGTCTCTACTAAATAGAACGAAGCTGTATCAGTTTCTGAGATAAGCGCATTGGGATTAAAGTCAGAGGCGAAGACACGGAAACCCCTACCCTCATCCTCCGTAGTACCAATACTAATTGTAGCAGGAGCATCAAGCGTCTGCATCGGAATCCAACCAAGCGAATAGCGTTCAAAAGCCGTATAAGCACAAGGAACGAAACCACCACGGTTATACATTCCATAATCCATCACGCTCCATACATCCATCGTAAGACCCTCATCATTTGAATCTTTTGTATTATAAAAATCCGGAAGTCCCAAGATATGACTGAATTCATGCACAAAGGTACCTATCCCCGCAGGCAACCCCTTCAAGTCCACGAAAAGTTCTCCCGAGCAGGCATAACGGCCTATCTTCATATCGCCCAACGCGAACGATACAGAAGAGGCATGCGCCCACACACACTCTTCAATGGCAGTCTGCGCCTCATCGCTTCCCGCATATACTATATACACAAAGTCTACGACGCCATCTCCATCGCCATCATAGTCGGAAAGGTCGACAAGTCGTTGTTCATATGCCTTACGGCAAGCTTCAGTGACCATAGCACGAGCATTTTTGTCGTTGCCGTCCGATGCATTGGCACCATAGTGAGCGCGAGGGTTATCGAGCGTAATGGGCCCCACCACGTCAAAACGAGGAGTAAATTTGCCGAACGATTGGTCACGGAAGTAGTCACGAGCACTACCTGGGATAGTACAACGTATGGCAATGTTGCCTCCATCCACCTCACTATACCCCTGATGTTCTACATATTCCGTATACTTATCACCATCATAGCGATTTTGCAAAAGAGTGCGTATAGAGTCGTCGGGCAAACTGAACGCGACATCCTTATAAGCAACGAGCAATACCAGACCACGCACCTCGCCCATTGTCGGGAACTCTTTCATAATATACTCACCCGAGGCACGAGTGGCGAGCTCCGAATTTTCCACTAATTGCTCATCACCCACTGCTAGATGTCTTATTTTATGACGGATTTCCTTACGCGGCGTAGCATAATGATCCTGGCCAAAAATTGCAAGACTAAACACCCAGCCCAACATGACCAGTAATAATAATCTTATTTTCATAACTGAAATTCCTTCTTTCGCAATACAAAGCTATTACTCAAATACTTGGCACGCACGGTAGCATTGGCTGCCAATTCCTCGGGCGTACCCTCAAAGAGAATACGTCCTTCGAAAAGCAAATAAGCACGATCTGTTATGGAAAGCGTCTCCTGCACGTTGTGGTCCGTAATGAGGATACCGATATTTTTATCCTTGAGTCGCCATACTATCTGTTGTATATCCTCCACTGCAATAGGGTCAACGCCTGCAAAAGGCTCATCAAGCATGATAAACTTGGGATCGATAGCTAAGCAGCGAGCAATCTCAGTACGACGGCGTTCACCACCCGATAGCTGGTCGCCCAGATTCTTGCGGACCTTTTGCAAGCGAAACTCGGCAATCAGGCTCTCCAACTTCTCTTTCTGATAATCCTTAGGCTTACCCGTCATCTCCAATACCGATGCAATATTGTCCTCTACACTCATCTTACGGAATACGCTAGCCTCTTGCGCCAAGTAGCCGATACCTACCCGAGCACGTTTATATACAGGATCGGAGGTAATCTCCCGTTCGTTGATGAATATGCGGCCACCATTGGGAACCACCAAGCCGGTAGTCATATAAAACGAAGTGGTCTTTCCTGCGCCATTAGGACCAAGTAGTCCCACAATCTCCCCCTGCTTCACATCAAACGTCACGTCATTGACCACCGTACGTTTACCATACCGCTTCACCAAATGCTCAGCACGCAGTACCATTCTATCTTGCTCAATCATAGTTTTTTTATTCTTTGGGCAGACAAAGTTACATATAATTTATCGAATAGCGAAATATGAAGGCGCCTTATTGAAACACCGAACTTCAAATCGCCAACTGAGCAACGAAAATAAGCAATAGGCGCCCCTATTGCTTATCTCTTATAATAATTACTTTAGACCACTTTGTCGGATCAAAAGCGTCCAATCATTTAAGGACTTTCTTGCCATCAACGATATATATGGTCTCGGGTTGCATCTCATTTACTTGACGCCCATCGAGTCCATAGACTCTTTCGTTTTTTTTTTGCGCTTTCAGTGTATGGATGCCGCTGCCTTCTGTGGTGTAGTCGATCTCTACAATGCTGCCCTTTGTGCATGGGATGGTGGCGATGCTGTGTTCGTCGATCTTCACGCCTACCTCGGTGCCATCGACCGTGACTTTTGCTGTTGCGATATCGCGGGCACCACGGGTGCAACGTACACGGAGTTCGGCACCTGCATTGCTTGTGATAGTAACCTTTTGGCACTTGCCCTCGCTCCAGTTGAAGTCTACGGTGAAGTTGCCAATAGCCTTCATGCCTGTCACGGTACCGGTCTTCTCCCATACTGTAGGCAATGCGGGAAGGATGTTGATGTAGCCGTGTGCACTCTGCATGAGCATCTCGGCAATACCTGAGCATACACCGAAGTTACCGTCGATCTGGAAGGGAGCGTGTGAGTCGAACAGGTTGTAGTAGATACCTCCCGCCCCGGCATTGGTACCATAGCTTGTAGAGTGCTTGAGGGCGTTCTTGATGATGATGTGGGCATGGTCGCCATCCTGAGCACGTGCCCAGAGGTTTACCTTCCAGCCCATTGACCATCCAGTGGCAGCATCGCCACGGAGCTTGAGTGAGTTTACTGCAGGAGTGAAGTACTCGCTCTCGGGAGTAATCTGGTCCATGGGGAAGAGGGCCATCATGTGTGACATGTGGCGGTGGCCGCGGTCGTTAGAGATATCAAACGGGGTGTACTTCCACTCGCGCAGCAGCTTGTCGCCCTTCTTCACACCATTGTAGGTGGCACCCCAAGCGCCTGTATAGGTCTCTGTATGCAAGCCCTGGTCGGTCTTCTCGAGGTAGAGATCGAGCTTCTCGACATCGGCAGCGGTGAGGCCTACAGCTTCAGCGCCTCCGAGGATGTCGATGGCCTCCTTGATGTTGGTGAAGAGGTAATAGATCATCTGCTGTGCATGGGCTGTACCGTCCTCGGTCTGATTGTCGTGCTGCTCGGCACTGAACTCATTAGGAGCGACGAAGGTACCATCGGGCTCAAACTTGTAGGGAGTGTGGTAGTTCTTCACGCTGGCTTGCTCGTCCTTGGTGTTGTCGAAGCCACGGTCCTCGATGAGGCGGTGGAACCAGAACTTGGCGCAGTCCCACATTACGGGGAAGGCCTCCTTGAGGAATTCCTTGTCTTGCGTGTAGCGCCAGTGTGTCCACAGGTGGCTGGTGTACCATACGTTGGCTACGAGGTAGTTGTCGCCCCAGGTACTCATGCTGTTGTAGAGTGATGACTCGGTGAGCACGCTCCAGCCATGACCGTTGTTGTACTTTTTGCCGACCTCTTTCCAACCAGTGCTCTGTGCACCGCGGATGATGAAGTTGACGTAGGGCTTGTGCAGGTCGCTGAGGTTGGTGATTTCGGTGGGCCAGTAGTTCATCTGGATATTGATGTTGGTGTGGATGTCCGAGTTCCAGGGTGAGTCGGTGCCGCGGTCGTTCCAGATACCTTGCAGGTTGTTGGGCGCTGCGATGGGCTTGCGGTTAGAGCTGATAGCCAGATAGCGTCCATAGTGGAAGTAGAGCTGTTCGAGGAACAGATGGTCGTTCTGCTTGCTGCTGGCATTGCTGTTGTTGGGATAGTAGTTGTCAATCAGGGTTTTGGTATCTACAGTAGGAGTTGCCAGTCCGAGGTCAAATGTCATACGCTTGGTAATGGCGGTGAAGTCGGCCACGTGGTCGGCCTCTACAGCATCGAATCCTTTGGCGATAGCCTTCTCGATATCGGTCTTCACGCGAGTGTCCACGTCTGCGGCTGTTTCGTTGGTGAAGTAGTTGTTAAGCACCTTCATGTCACCATTAAAGTTGGTGCCTCCCTTGAGGTAGAAGGTCACCTCGGTGGCGTTCTTGACACTGATGCCAGCATTGGTCGTCGTAATGGTGGCATTTTCGTCGGCTACCACGTGCAGGCGAGCTGCATACTTCACGGTCATGGCCCCAGAGAATGAGGCTGTGCCGTTCTCATAGGTCACCTTGCTGGCGTTGATATCGTTGCCTGGTTCGAGAGAGAATACGAGATTCAGCTTGTCGTCGCCCTCGCTCTTGTATTGACCGGCAATCACTTGGTCGGGAGCTGAGCTGAAGTATTTGCGCACCTGCTTGGTCCCGTTGGTGTTCTTGAACTCTACACCTGCTATACCCTCCTCTATGTCGAGGTAGCGTACGTAGTCGGTGACACCGCCGTTCCAGATGCTTGCATCCTTATTGGCAATAATCAATGAACCGAAGTTCATGAAGGTACGGTTACCGCCAGCTGCACCTATCGTATTGGCGGGGCCGCTCCAGAGGGTCTTCTCATTGAACTGAAGCTCCTCGTGGGCTACGCCACCAAATACCATGCAGCCCAGCTCGCCGTTGCCGAGGGGCAGTGCATACTCCATCCAAGGATAGCTGACGCCCGCAGCTTCCGATGAGGTGGTATACCATAATGTATTGGGATTCTTTGGCGAATAAGCGGCGATGCCGGCAATCTCGGAAATCTCGTGGATATACTCGTCGGGATAGCTTACATAATCGGCCTCTTCAAGGTAGAACTTGCTGCCTGTGTCATTGCCTGTAGCGGCACTGCTGTTCCAAAGTGCCAGATAGTCGCCTCGCTTGTTCCAATAGTTGTTGGCAGAGCCTTTCAGCTTGATGCGGCCATCGGTTCCGTCAAACTTGATGTTGCCGTCAAATGTCGTTGTATGTGTTGTTGAGCTTGGGTCTACCATCGAAGCGCGTGCTTCGGCTTCGCTACCCGTCATTCCTATTACCTTGGAAAGTCCGGTGGAGTAGTTGTAGATCTTGTAACCGCCACCATTCTGTGCCACGAAGGCCCAGAGCCCCTGGTTGTCTTTGACCGCATTGGTGTTAGTGAGCAGCAGATTATTGCCATTACGATAGCTGGGGTTCAGACTTACATAGCCGCCATGACCACCACGCATGGTGTAGAACTTGGTGTCGGCATCCATATAGCTCACATAGACTGTAGTCCCGTCGATGCTAACCATCGAGATTTTTCCATCCACGGCTGATGCCGTCAGGTCGGTCTTCTCCAAGCGACCGTTGGCTTCGAAGGTGTCGCCATCCTTATATTCTTGGCCATTGTAGGTGACACTGGCATTATCGGCTCCGAGCACGTCTATCGTATAGGTCTTGGCCTTGACGATAGCCTCTGCGATCTCGTAACAGTTTCCTGCATCTGTTGACACCCAACTGTTGACAATGATACCCGAAGCGGTTTGTCCTGAAATCTGTGAGTTCATGCCTTGGCCGCCAAGCACCAGCTTCCAAGGGTACTCGCCACCTACATTCTCCAATGTCAGTGCAGCCGAAGCGGTAGATACATAAGCACCATTGGCACCTACATACTTTTCTGCTCCCACGCTATACAGATAGTAGCTGGCTCCGTTCTTCTCGATGCGGAATTGCTGATTGGGATCGGCCTTATCGTAGGCTACTGTCCCGACGCCCTTTCCTGTGCTTGAGCAAATTTCATTGGGTACAGCAGGACTATAGAGCAAGAACGCGCGAGCGCTACGCAGGGTGTACGTGTTGCCATTGTCCAATTGCGACAAGTCAGTAACGCTTTGTGCATTAACTATAGAAGCCATGCACATGAAAGTTGTTAAAATACAAACGATTTTTCTCATGGTGGTAATTGTTATATTATTCTATCCTTATTTATTTCTGTTGTCAGTTACCTGTTGCTACTTTCTTGCCATCTACGATATAAATCCCCTTTTCCACAGGTCTGCTGAGCTTACGTCCCGCTATGTCGTAGATGTGTGGGGCATCGTGAGGGTAAGCATCAACGAAAGGGTGCTCAACGGCATTTCCTTCCGGGTCTACCGTATAAGTTCCATCGGTAATATCCTCGATACTGAGCGGTGCATATACGATGCAGTATCCGCCAGGCTCTTCTTCATAGAGGAAAGCTACCCGACCATCCTTCTGCATCGTCATGGTGCTGTAGGCCGAGCCACGGTCGCTGGGCTGTATGCCCTTGGTCCAACCTTGCGAGAAGGTGGTGGGGGTATACTTATTGGTGCCATCGGCCTTATACTCCATCTCCTTATAGAAGATAGCTACATCGCTACGTCCATTGCCTGTGGGCACTGACTGCAACATAAGGTCGCACTTGGCACCATCGCTCTTGCGGATTACATTCACGAGCAGTATCTCGCCATTGGTGCTGTTACCACCGAAAGCAAGGCCACCAGCCACGTCATTGCTCGATACGGCCGTTCCCCACTTACCAGTAGTATACGTGTTGTCGGTAAAGGTGAAGAGGTTGAAGTAACGGCCTGCACCTTTGCGGCTGCTGAGTACTACAGTGCCATCGGGAAGCTCCTCCACCTTGGGCTCATCACCAGAGGGGGCAGGGCGGTCGGCTACCTTGCCGAGCACATGCCACGAGCCACCGAAGTCATCGGAGTAGATTACGCGGTTACCTCCATCGCGAGTCCACATAGAGCAGTAGAGGCGGTAATACTGTCCCTTCTTTACCACGCGGCTTTGGCATATCTTACCCGAGCCTATAAACATGGAGGATACCGTGGGTGTCTCACCATCGAGGAAGAGCGAATAGATATGGTCGGTCACCTCCTCGGGCTGTGTCCATTCCCATTCCTGAGTTGTCTCATTGAAGGATGCGTATACGCGAGCCACGCGGTTGACGGCATCCGCATCCGTGTCGCCTATCTTGCTCTTATCCCAACGGCCGTTCCAGCAAACGGTACGTCCACATACCATCATCACAAGGAGCTTGTTCTGCTCGCGGTCGGCCACGATGGCTGCGTCGCCATATCCGGTGGTCATCGCATTGCTGCTTCCGCCCTTTCCGTTGGCCACGAAGAACTCCTTGCCCCAGTTGGCACCATTGTCCGTTGAGATACGGCATTTGATGTCCACCTCGCCATAACCGATATCAGAGCCGCAGGGGCGATTGTCCGAGATGGCAAAGATATGTCCGTTGGGGGCTGTAGCAATGGCAGGTATACGGTAGGGATAGCCATTGGCATCGGGAGTATAATAGAGGGTACGCCAGTCATTGGTGCGGTAGAGCGCCTTGATACTGAGCGCGTCGGTAAGGTCGGCATCAGTATATGAGGCCACGATGCGGCCTCCCTCCTCGAAACCGATGAAGGTGTACCCACGATAGGTCATAGAACTGAGCGAGAAGGTGGTTGCTCCTGCCGGTAGGTAATAGGTCTGTGCGGCTACACTGCCACTGACGCGAGTGCTGCTGTTCACACCATTGATGTTCATATTCATCTCTGCCACCCGTGGATTGTCCTCCCAGGGCGCTCCATCTACCTCGATACCGATAGTCAGGGTGTTGTCAGACACTCTGTCGAATATCCACCAGCCACCTTGGTCGGCAGCATTGTAGAGCTTCAGGTTGCCACCCTTGCCTCCATAGGCATTGATGCTCATTCCCGTAGCATTGGAGGGTACAATGGCATAGCCGCCATCTTTGTCGATAAGTTTCCAGGTTGTTGCCGACTTTGCCGCAGCCATGGTTGCCGCTGAACCGTCGGTAGTGCCACTGACCTTAAGGGCATAGTCACTGCCTGTAGCCTTGTTGTAGAGCTTGAAGGCCTCTGCTGTGCCCACAAGGCTCCATAGCTCACCTACTGCCGTGAGGTCGCTTACTTGCGTGGTTCCTGCAGCACCATTAGCCGTTCCGCCAACACCTGCAGTATAGCTTCCGTCACGATACATGCGGATGCGCAACCATTTCTCACCATAGCTCTCGGTGAGCACGTCGAGGCTAAACTTGGCATAGATGGTAACGTTCTCTGTAAGGGTTTCAAAAGAGGTCGATACCAATGGCGTGGTATAGGCTGCATCGCAGTAGAATCCATCAAACTTGTAGGCTGCATTGCACGACTTCAACGAGAGGGTGGGTTGCGTGGCCACCTCTGCTGTGTCAACAAAGATCGGAGCCGAAGTGATGTCGTTGCCATTCCAAGTGAACACGGCATCGGCTAAGGCTGTGTTGCTCACTACAGTGAGTGACACCTTGCCCTTATTACTGTTGCAGGGCACGAATACAAAGTCGGTACACCAGTCGCCCGAGGTCTGGTCGTAGGTGATGGTAGACTGGTCAAACTTGCTGCCGTCGTTCTTCACGACAAAATAGCGGGATGCACCAACCGAATAGAGTGTCACGCCCTCGTGAGAGGCATTGGCCGCAACGGTGAAATTGTATGGAGTATCCGACATGCCTTTGTGCCCGAGGTACTTACCAGCCTTATTGGTAAAGGTGTAGTAGGTGCCATCGCTCGCAGCAGTCCACTTATATGCATCGCTCGCAGCATTGTCGGTGCTGAGGGTCAATGTGCCATTATTATTATATAGGTAGCGGTTTACGAACTCACCGCCATGATAGGTGTCGCTATAGATATAGTACTCTACACCAGGAGTAGGCATTGGCGAGTTCTCAATGTCTTCCGGCGTATATTCCACCTCTTCAAACACATACTTGCAGCCGGTGTCATCTATATTGGTGCCACCGCCCCAGTTGTAAACCTTATAGCCGAGGGTCGAGTTGTTGGTTTGGTTGAACTGCACACTGCCACTCTTGATGATAACATAGCCTGCTGCATCGGCAGGAGCCAGTGTCCAGCCCGATGTGGGCGATGCGGCTGCAGTCTTCAGCGCGGTATTGTGGCTGCTGGCGGGTGAGATGTAGCTGCCTTCAGCTGCATTGACGATATCGAAGGCTCCATCGGCACGTTTCACAAACTTCCATATAGAATGGTTGGTCGGTGTACGCTCGCCCACGATATCGGCTCCCACTCCTTTGGCTGTAGGATAGCGGCTCTCACGTAAGGGCGTATACATCCGATAATATATGGCATTCGCATCGGTACTAGCTGTCGGCTGATTCATATTGGCTGCGGTGCAATTGGCAATCATTGCCTGCAAGGCCTTGTCCAACGCAACTCTTTGCGCAGCACGCTCCTCTGCTGTTGCCTCCTGGGCGAAGGTAGCCTCAATCTCTGCAATCTTGGCATCCAGAGCTGTGGCAGCGCTTTCGGGCCAGTAGCCAGGCAATGGCTTGATATAGGCCGCACGGGCAAGCTTCACCTCACTGATCTTGGCAGCTGTCAGCTCGGCTGCTTCATCCATACACTGGTTGGGCGAGTAGATAAGTCCGTCCACCGCATTGGTACCGTCAAGGTCGGTAAGCACGAAGGTAAACATCCACTTGTCGAGACGGTAGCCGGCATTTACATAGGGCAGTTTGAGGAATACCTTGTTCCATCCCTTCTTGAGCTGTACGGCAATAGGCTTGCGGGCGGGGAAGTTCTCATTCTTCAGCGTCACCTCCTTGTTGCTGATGCTCACGCCTGTGTTCTCATAGTCAGGAGCGGCAATAGGTGTGCCGTTAAGCCATATATTTGAACCATAGAGGTCCCACTTGCCTGCCGCAGGAGCAGGGTCCTGCTCGGAACGGCTATAGTTTTGGAACTCAATGACGGCGCCCACCTCCTGTGCCTCGGGCGAATATACATAGGTCCACGCATAAGCCGTCTGGTTATAGGCTGGAGCATTGTAGTAGGCGTTGATGATGCTCTTTCCCCAAGTATGGCTCAGGTAGATGCCAGCACCTGTAGCCATGCCTGTCTGATAGGTCGCACCGTTGTAGGTGTAGCTGTCGGGCTGTATACCCTCTTCGTTCATCTGCTCTTCGGGCGGGAACACTTTCGAGGCGTCGCCTCCGTTGGGGAAGGCATCCGTAATGCGCCAACGCACGTTGGTCTGCTTCACATAGGGGATGGGCTCGCCCTTCAGTGAGTGTGCCTTATGGAAAAGGAAACGGCGCTCCCAATCGGCAAACTCCTCATACTCGTCGCCCGAATTGGGTAGCATCACACCGCCACCACCGTTGGTGCCGCCATTCGTGCAGTTGTCGATGTAGTGCTTGCCACCACCTATCCAGGCACGTTCGGCCGAAGCAATGACATTGGCATACACGTTGTTTTGCGCCATGATGTCGGCTACAGACTCCAGCTTGCGGTCGTTCCAGCAGGCCGAGATGGTGCCGGCGATGTTGGCATCGCCCTTCTCCTTATAATAGATGGTGCTCTTGTATATGCCCACCAGGTCGGCAAACACGTCGAAGTGGTTTGTGTAGTTGTAGCGGCTATCGATGTTGGCTTTCCCTGAAGCCACGAAGCCACGTGTGCCCCACATCTGTGCGAGCGAAGCATTCAGGTTGTCCTGCCCGATGCCGTTGATGGGGTTCCATATGCCGGCCTTCTTGCCTTTGCTCTCCACATAGGCAATCATCTCATTGAGATAGGCAGTGGTGGTACTCACCTCATCTCCTCCTATATGTATGAAAGGAGCATCGGCAAACACCTCTACCACCTCATCCAGAGCGGCCTTCAATACCTTCTTGCCCTCTTCGGTCTGCATGCCGAAGCCCATGGCACGCTCGAAGGCACCGCTGTGTCCCGGCATGTCGATTTCTGGAATCACGATGACGCCGTGCTTCTTGGCTGCAGCCATCACCGCCTTGCACTCCTCCTGAGTATAATACTGTCCGGGGAATCGGGTCATATACTGGCTCTGCGTCAGCTTCGGATAGGCTTTCACCTCGAAGCGCCATGCCTGGTTCTCGGTGAGGTGCCAGTGAAAGGTGTTCACCTTGAAGCGCGACATCAGCTCTATCTGCTTGATCAGCTCATCGGCAGGAATATACGAGCGGCCCACATCGTGCATGAATCCGCGCAGCTTGAAAGCTGGCCAGTCGGTAATCTCCACCGTGCCGATAGCCTCGCTGCCCTCGTCGTACCCTTCAGCCAACTGTGCAAGTGTTTGTGCTGCACGGATAACACCCGTATTCGTCACTGCAGTAATAAGTATCTCATCTGCCGTGATATTCAGCGCATATGCCTCATTGTCGTAACCATACAGCTCATAGTCGTAGGCACCGGCGATGCTCTCCACCAGAGCGACCTTCACGGTAGCTCCATCTTTGGTGAGGGCGCATCCATTGTCGGTAAAGAACTCTTCAAGCAAGGCACATTGCGCTGCGCCATCACTATAGACGATATTGATGCCACGATGGAGGGCAAAGGCTCCTCCGTCGGTCTCTTCTGCGATTTGTACTTTAGGAAGCAGATGTTCTACGTTAGCCTGCAAAGTGTAAGGTAGACACATTATCAGTGCGATAAGTGCCGTAGCATAGGTTCTTCTCATAAGGTTTTGTACTAAAGTCAGGTTCATCAATGATGTGTTTTTCATTTTCTCGGTACAAAAATAGCAGTTTTTTTCGAATTATACCAAGTTTTACAGTAAAATGCATCATCATCACCTGATTACGCCCCTCCCTCAACTGCTTGCAAGAAACACCTTCAGGTGTTCGCTCGCTGTGGCGGCGATAGTATCCTTATCGCCGCGCCACTCCACCGCCCCTTCGTGAATGAAGAGTATCTGTTCGCCTATATTATACACCGAGCCCATATCATGGGTATTCACAATCGTGGTAATGCCATACTCATGGGTAATATCACTGATTAGCGTATCGATGATGCGCGACGATATGGGATCAAGTCCCGAATTAGGCTCATCGCAGAAGAGGTATCGAGGCTCCAGCGCTATGGCACGAGCTATGGCCACGCGCTTCTGCATGCCCCCACTCAGTTCTGAAGGCATCTTCTTCTCAGCATCCATGAGGCCTACGCGTTCCAGGCAGAAGCGAGCACGGGCCAACTGTTCACGATAGGTCTTGCTGGAGAACATTTCAAGCGGGAACAGCACATTCTGAAGCACGCTCATAGAGTCAAACAGAGCCGCCCCCTGAAACAGCATCCCCATCTCCTGGCGCAGCTGTGTCCCCTCCCTTTTCGGGAGCCGATGTATGTCGCGTCCATCATAGAGGACCTGTCCCTGCTCCGGTGTGAGAAGGGCCACGATGCATCTGAGCAGTACCGTCTTGCCCGAGCCGCTCCGTCCTATGACGAGGTTAGTAGTACCCTCATTGAAGGTAGCACTTACGCCATGGAGCACCTCCTGTCCGCCAAATTGCTTATGTATGTCAGTAATGGTTATCATAATCCGCACTATCTCCCTACCCCATCAGCAAGCTGGTGAGCAACAGGTCCGAGAACAATATCAGCACACTGCTCACCACCACAGCGTTGGTTCCGGCTCTACCAACCTCAATACTACCTCCCTGCACGGTATAGCCACAATAGCCGCTCACACTTGCTATGATGAAAGCAAAGACAAACGACTTTATATACCCCGACCACAGATGCCATCCCTCATAGCTATGCTGCAGGCCATAGGTAAGGTCGGCCAAGGACAGGAAACCGCCTGCCCAGCACACGACATAAGCCCCTATAAAGCCAAAAGCGATACTGAAGGTCACCAGCAAGGGGATGGCACTCACCATAGCCAGTATCTTGGGCAGCAGGATATAGGAGGCCGAGTTCACCCCCATCACATCAAGCGCGTCTATCTGCTGGGTTACCCGCATGGTACCTATCTCAGACGCTATATTCGAGCCCACCTTCCCCGCCAGTATGATACAGATGATACTGGAGGCAAACTCCAGCAAGATCACCTCCCTCATGGCATATCCTATCGTAAAGCGGGGCATCCATGGCGACCACACATTGAGCTTAATCTGCACACACAGCAGGGCGCCGATGAAGAACGACATGATGATGACGATAAACAGCGAGTTGTATCCAAGATTATAGAACTCACGCACATAGCGCTGCCAGAACATACGTCCGCGCTGTGGTCGGGCAAACGTACGGTGCATCAGTAGCAGATAGCTACCCAGCGTATGTAGAGATTTACCTAGCATGGGGACAAATGTACTATATTTTTCGAAACCACGCAACGAGACGCCCAATAAAATATCACCCACCTATCACTAAGGGGAAGATACCAATCTCTTCGGAAGAGATTGTTCCCAAGCCCCAAAGTTACTAATTATTCGATTCTTAGCAATGATTTTTTTCTTTTTTCTCTATTTAATAAAGGAGTAGAGGGTAGCTGGGAACAATCAGATTATAGGGGCCCAGGTATGCTGGCGAAGTGATGTTTTATTAAAATTTCACCGAATAGGTCTCTTCCGAAGAGACCAACAGACCAAGAAGTGTATAACTAACACGATTTCATATAATTAACTTAAATATAACACACAAATGAAAAACAATCGTTTCTTTACGTTCATCGCTGCCGCGCTGCTCACCACGAGCGCATGGGCACAGACGATGACGTTCGAGTATGCAGGTGGCGTGACGGCCTCTGCATCTGAGATGTCCGACGGCTCGTGGCTGATGCAGCTACCTGCGGGCACAGATTTGAACAACGCTATTACTGGCGTTAAGGTTAATGGCGCTGTTGTCGATGCAGCCAGCGTAACTCCCAATCCCACGGAGACCTTCATCACCGACGGTGAGATTGAGACCTTCGTCTACGACGGCAAGGCCTACTCGTTCCGATTTATCGCTGGCGAGTACTTTACGGCTGTATTTTTCAGTGATCCTCACGTGGACACTGATGCCATCAAGAACACCTTGGCAACCCAGGTTAACAACATGGTCAACATGAACAAACCAGGTGGCAAGGTTGTAACTTTTACTAAGGCTCCTAAGGGCTATGTCGCAACTACCGACATTGCGTTCTGTCTTGGAGATATGGACGAGGACAAGGAAGAGGATGCTTCTTCGCCTGGTCAATACTACAAAGATGCTACAGCGGCATTCAACACTGCTGGCATTCCTTTCATAACCTTGTTGGGAAATCATGACCTTGCTCCGGATTATTGGACAGGCGAGGATGGTAGCGCTGGACTTACTTATGGAACTACAGGAGGTTCTGGATATAATGACAAGTCTATAGCTATCGTAAAGGAACATCTATCACAAGCACAGAATAATGGAATATCAGAAGTCAACATCTTTGAAGATGCTGATCTGGATTGCGACGTACAGATTGAACAGTTTGCATTCAAGTTCAAAGGGGTGCGTTTCTATGTAGGACACACCTATTGGTTCCATAAGCCATACAATAAACCAACGTTATTTGGCAGCGCCACTTATTACGCCCCCGACGGAGTCATCGAAGCGTTGGATGCTTATGTAGATGCACACAAGGACGAGGCATCTATCTGGATGCAGCACTATCCGTTCGTTTCAGAAGCAGACACAAAGAACTCACGCTGGTGGCTCGACCAGAACGATGTAGGTAAGTGTATTATGCCTACTGATGCTGGCAGTTCCGCATATTACAACGATGGTACCAATGTGACATATGACACAAACGAAGGTATTGCCTTGGCAAAGGTAAAACGTGATGCACTTGCCACCATCATCAATAAGACAAAGAATCCTGTACACTTCTCTGGCCATGTACATAAGTATGATGAGCAGACCTATCAGGGTATCAAAGACTACTCTGTGGCTCAGCCAGGCAACGCTTTCGTAGTACTCTGCAAAGAAGGCGTAGGTGTAGTGGAAGTACAACGTGTAAACTTTTAATCTGACGAATCATGAAAAAATATAATAAACTTTTCGCAATACTCTTTGCGGTGCTGGGAATGACTACACTTAAGGCACAAGAGTGGACGGATAAGACATCGCTCTTGGCAAATCCGTCATTTGAAAATGAAACAACTGCAACAAATTTAGGAAGTGGAAAAAATGGTTGGGGTGGTCCAACTGGTTGGATATTATCACCTTCTACCGCTCCGTCAAACTCACAATCGGGCGCGATTGCATCTTCATGTAATATTCAGGGAATTGCCACAACCTTTCCAACTGCTGATGGCGGTAATTACTTCTATGTGCGAACAAACTGGAATAATAATGTAACATTCTCGTTATCACAAGAAGTTAGTGGTGAATTGCCAGCAGGATTGTACAGATTGACTTGTAAGGCTGCCAGCAATTCGGGCAATTGGTCTACATCTAAATTTAGTTTGACACTTAAGGAGGGGGATGGCAATGTTTCTACTAATTCATCCCTTAACAAGTGTTCGGCTTGGACTGAATGGACCATAGACCTGTATAAGAACGACCCTTCAACAAGTCTTACTATTGAAGCAACCATGTATCCTGGGTCATCAGGCTCCGGTCAACATTACCAGATGTTGCTTGACGACTTCAAGTTGGAATATATGTCTTTTGACGATATAGAGGCAGCTGGTTGGCCTAAACCTCAGGTGCCAGGTTCTAACCTTAAGTCGTTTGTTGGAACAAGTGTTGTTGCTGCTATGTATAATGTAGGTTCTGACGCTTTTGTTACTCGTGGTATGACATGGGGTACTCAGGCCATTGCTACAAAATTGCACAATTCGGATTCTCAGACGCAGGCTACATCTGATAGACATCATGTGAAGGTTTCCGCTGGTGATGGCGACTTAGTAAAGTTTACTGTTAACGGAAAAAACTATCTGGGTGATGGGGGACAAGGAACTACAACCACAGTTTATACAGATAATGGTAATACTAACACGAATCAGTTTATTTACTCTCAATTTAACGAAGGTACATATAAACTAAAAGTTAAAAATGCAACAAGTGACGAAAACGCATTCTTGGATGTGGCACAGCCTTATGGTGGACAGTTGACTTATGCCAATGGTCAAGGCTTTACCGAATGGGCAATCATTAAATTCTCAGATATAGAGAATGGCAAATATGCTTCGTATAAAGCCAAGAGGGCAATGTATGAGGTGTATAAGGCTGTAGTTGACGCAGGTCACTCTGCCACATATAGTGATGCACTGAGCACTGCACTGAAAACGTATATAAAGCCAAATGCAACGGCGAGCGATGTAACAACCGCCACAAATGTGCTGATTAATGCAGTTTCACCTGCCCTTACAGCTGGGTATGTAAATGCAGGTGCTCTATTCACCAATCCTGATATGCGCGGTGCTGGCACTAAAGCTGATTGGACCTCAGGATATACCAATCTTAGTTGGGGTGTATTCGAAAACTATCACACCAATCATGGAGATAGAAAGTTGACGCAAACAAAAGTTGTTCCCAATGGATTCTATAAGGTCGTTTTCCACGGGATATGGCGCCAGGATGGCAGTGATGCTGCACCTGCGTTGACTCTACGTAGTGGCGACAACAGTGTTTCTGCAAATGTCCCCTGTATGACAGATATTGCTTTTGGTGTAACAAATACCAATGGAAGTAATGATTGGACTAATAACAATGGAAAGATAATTCCCAATGGAATGCAATCGGCCGGTGAAGGTCTTTCGCATGGCAGTGCACAAGTAACCATCTCTGATTTTGTCGTTAGCGATGGTCAATTGACCATTGAGATGAATTCCTCAAGTACGAGTCAATGGATTCTTGCCCAAGGCTTTGACATCTACTTCAAGGCTGAGAGCCTAGAGGAATATGCCAATTTGTTCTATGCTGCCAAATCAGCGGCTGAAGCTATTGACCAAAATACGCTGAATACTTACGCAAAAAATACATTAACTACGGCATTGAATAATGCTGCGACAGAGCAGATAGATAAAGCTTGGTATCAAGAGCACACTGCAGCACTGAACAATGCTGTGACCATAGCTAATGATATCGCAACCACTTATCCTAAGACGAGTGCACTTTTAACTATTTGTAATGATATTCTAGATAACTCAGTAGAGTTTGAGGATGGTGCAAAAGAAACCTTCTCAGGCATAGTAAGCACAGCAAGTGAAAATGTGGCAATAGCACAGACATCTGCTGCAATCAATGATATATATAATACCTTGGAAGCAGCACGTCAGACATATGTGAAAAAGGCAGATCCGACCAATGGTACCTACTTTGACTATACATTCTTAGTAACCAATCCTGGCTTTGATAATGATAAAGAAGGATGGACAAGTACAGGTGGCGCACAGAATAAGGCAATCGCAACCAACAAGACAAACGGTATAATTACTGGCAAGTTCTATGAGAACTGGAATGGTAGTGCTTTTACCGGTGAAATTTATCAGACAGTGTCCAACCTTCCGAGTGGCATTTATAAACTTAAGATTGCCGCTTTTGGTGCTGGCACTAATGTTTATGCCAATGACTTGCAGACAGCTGTTACTACAGGTGATGGAGCATGGTATGAAGTAGATCAGGTGAAAGCGGGCGATGGTACTTTGAAGTTTGGTATTAAGAATGAGAATGCTGCTACATGGATGGGTATCGACAATGCTAGCGTCTACTACTATGGCTTTGACGCTGCTACAGCACAGAACTCAGTAGCAAACCTTAAGGCTGAGGCAGAAGACCTTGTAGGCAAACCTATGAATGCAGAAGTGGCTACTGCACTTGATGAAGCAATCACAGGTGCTGATGCTACTAAGACTACTCGTAATGAACTGAATTCGATGATTGATGAGCTGAATACAGCTATCGCTAGTGCCAAGGCTTCTGTCGCAGAGTACGAAAAGATTGCAGGCTACATTGCAAAGGCTAATAAAATAGACGAGTCTATCGCTGCAGAGATACAAACATTGTACAACTCTTCTACTCTTGGTGAGGCAGAACCTGTATTCCAAGCTTTGGAGGTGGCTACTTACAACTATGTGACTGAAAACTTCAACTACGCAGTACCAATTAGCAGCACTTGGAACTCAACAGGAACCAACACTTCTGCAAAAGAGTTTAACAATGAGCACTGGAGTGGTGAGACTCGTGGCTACATGAACCAGAATGATGACAACGGTCAAGGATGGAATGCTAATGCATGGTCACTTGACTTTGACCAAGATGTAACCTTGCCTGCAGGAGAGTATGTATTTAAGGTAGCTGGCCGTAAGAGCGCAGATGCTACATTGGAACTTGTAGTTACCATGGGAGAGACAACCCTTGGAACAGTTTCGGATTTCCCGAATGGAAGTACAGGCCGTGGTATCAACAAGGCAGGTGCTGCAAGCTTCGACCCCAATGATCAATTTACGAGGCCTGAAAATACAGGTTTCGGTTGGCAGTGGCGTTATGTGAAGTTTGCACTTAATGAAGAAGCTACAGTAAAGATAGCCGTACATGCAGAAACTAATGTGCTTCATAATTGGGTTTCATTCGGTGATTACACTCTTCAGATGACCGAAGAGACTTACCTGGAGGCCAATATGGGTGCTTTGGATGCTCCTACTGCTGCTGCAGAAGCACTTGTTGACACCAAGCCTATGGGTACAGCAGAGAACAATGCCCTTAAGGCTGCTCTTGCTTTGCCTGTAACAACAGGTGCTGAATTGTTGGCAAAGATTGAAGCGCTCAACATTGCCGTGGCCAATGCTAATGCTTGGATCCCTAAATACAATGAGGCTAAGGATCCGCTTGTAGCTGCTCTCGAGCGCTTTGAGACCGACTATAATGATGGGGCTAATGGTTGCCTCTACCATTTGCAGAAAGCTGCTTGGAGTACTGTAATAGAGAAAGTGCAGGCTGCTGCCGAGGCTAAGGACGTAACTGATAGTTATGATGGCTTTGAGGCCGCCACTACCGATCTTGTTGCAGCTCTTGATGCTGCTCAGGCTTCTATTAATATGTATGCTAAGCTGAAAGCTGAGATTGCCTATGCTCAGGCTTATACTCCTCTGATAGAGGGCAATGCAGCCGACCATACAGCAGCTATAACTGCTGCACAGAATGCGTATGACGCTGCCGAGACAGCTGATGCAAGTGAACTTATCCTTGCTATGCAAAACTATAAGGTGCTTGACTACACGTATGTCACTGATACCTATTCTGCATCTTACAATCTTGGTAATTGGACGGGAAGTACAGGTACAGGAAAGAGTGAACACTGGAGCGGCAATGCTGAGACTACTTACTTTGATTATAGTCGTTGGAGTGGTGAGGCAAAAGCATACGAGGCTACTCAGACTATTACTTTGCCTGCCGGTGAATATGTATTGATGGCTGCAGGACGTGCCTCAGAAGTTGAGGGTACAGAGGCCTATATCAAAGTCGATGACAATAAGGTGAGCTTTAACACAAAAGGCAGCTATGGCTTGGGTATTGATACCGATGGTAAAGCCAACTTCTCTGCCGACGGTACTTATGGTCGTGACGGTGAAGGCTATGGCTGGGAATACCGTTTCATAGAGTTCACTTTGACAGAGGAGACTGAGGTAACCCTTGTTGCTGGTATGAATATTGCTGATTCACACAATCCGCTCTCGTGGGCCGGTGTATGTACTCCCCAACTGTTCACCACACCGCTATCTAGAGCAAAGAACAATCTACAGAAAGCCATTGATGCTGCAGAGGCAACACTTGCTGCTTATCCTATAGGTGAAGAGGCTTTCCAGATAAGTGAATATAGCGATGCCTATAAAGTTCTTAGCCAAGCTATCGTAACAGCCAAGGGCTACTTGGGTGAAAGCAACATTGGAATATTGGAAGAGGCGACAGAAACGCTCAACGCTGCTGTGGAGACTTTTGAAACGAGCTATGTGCTGAATGATCCTAAAGAGGGCGAAGCCTTCAATATGGTGCTCAATTCTAATGGTGGTTGGCAGCATGATGGCAAGGCGGTGACTTACATAGCAAATGGCCGAAATGATGCAGGCAACTACAACATTCAATACCTCACTGCCCCCAATGTTAATTATGCACAGGCATTTACATTTACACCAGTGGCAGATAGACCAAATCATTATACTTTGAGTATGACAGATGTGGATGGAAATCAACGCTACGTTTGTACTGGTGTTGTTTATGGTGGCAATACATCTCAGATTCGCACCACAATAGAACCTGCGAGTGCACTTGTGGTTAAGGTAATTGCTACTAAGAGTGAGGTGTACAACCTATACAATACTGAAGCAAGCAACTACATCGGTAGCCAGGATAATGGTTTCTTCACCGTCAATAGCCACATCAACTTCAACCTCGTAGCTGCCGAAAAGGCTAATGTAACCCTCACCATCTCTGCTGGCTGGGCAACCTTGATATTGCCGTTCCACGCCGAGATTCCTGAGGGTGTAAGAGCCTTCTCATGCTCTGGTTCTGATGAGGATAACGTGCTGGCTCTCACAGAGGCAACTGGCACTTTTGCCGCCAACACGCCATACCTCGTAAGTGGCACAGGCAAGCATGTTTTCTCTGGATATGGATTGGCTAAGCAGGACAGCTATAAGGATGGTCTGTTCACCGGTACCTACGTAGAGTATCAGACTACAGCAAATAGTAACACCTATGTGCTGCAGAAGCATGATGATGAAGTAGCCTTCTATCTTGTAGGTGAAAGTGTACAGCCCGTAGTTAACCCCTACCGCATGTATATGACCTACGAAAAGGCAGCAGGTGCTCCTATGTTCCGAATAGGCCGTGGCACTACGGGCATCGAAGACGCCGAATGGACAATGGACAATGGACAATTGACAATCTACGACCTCATGGGACGTAAGGTAACTACCATGGAGAAGGGTAATATGTATATTGTGAACGGCAAGAAAGTTGTGATTAAGTGAGTGCAGAAGCATGCCTGCATGAATAATGCCGAGCGAGAACAACTTCAATGAAATCAAAAGTAAATAAATAATATAATAGAATAGTATGATGAAAGAGACATATATCAAACCGGAAATTGAGATAGTGAAATTCGAGACCGAGCCTATGATGTTGATGACAAGTGGTGAGGTTAGTATAGGTTATGAGGAAGCCGATGATTCTGAGGTACTCGTAGGTCGCCGCCGCGGCACATGGGGCAACCTATGGCACGACGAGAAATTCTAACATTACAAACATAGGAACCTATACTGCAAGGGAGAGCATACTTCGATGTCTGCTCTCCCTTGTTTTTATAATATGACGAGGCCTCACGAAAAAAAGTGGGGCCACAGCTGCTGTAATTCGTGAAAACATCGTAATTTTGCACAAATTTTATAAAACCATCCTATATATTCATTACATTTCATCCATTTTATGAAATTATTCGAGTTTCAACCTAAGCTGTTTACCTGCCTCAAAGGCTACAACAAGAGCACCTTTATGGCCGACCTCATGGCCGGCATCATCGTAGGTATCGTGGCGCTGCCACTGGCCATCGCATTCGGTATCGCCTCAGGCGTCACACCCGAGAAGGGTATCATCACAGCCATCATTGCCGGCTTGCTCATCTCAATATTCGGCGGCAGCAAGGTACAGATTGGCGGCCCTACGGGCGCATTCATCGTCATTGTCTTCGGCATCATTGCCGACTATGGCATGAACGGACTTATCATCGCCACGTTCATGGCCGGTATCTTCCTCATCCTAATGGGTATGCTGCGCGTGGGCACCATCATCAAGTATATCCCGTACCCCATCATCGTGGGCTTCACAAGCGGTATAGCACTCACCATCTTCACCACACAGATCAAGGACCTCTTCGGCCTGCAGATAGCCGAGGTGCCCGCATCATTTGTGAGCAAGTGGATAGTATACTTCCAGCACTTCGGCACGATGGACCTCTGGCCCCTGCTCATAGGACTGGGAAGCATCCTGATTATCGTATATACACCCAAGATAAGCAAGAAACTGCCCGGCTCGCTGCTGGCCATCATCATCATGACCGTGGTAGCCCTACTGCTGAAGCACTATGCAGGAGTGACGACCATCGAGACCATCGGCGACCGCTTCACCATCAACCCCGACCTGCCCAAGCCTGAGGTGCCCAAGATTACCTGGGACGTGTTTACCAAGCTCATGTCGCCCGCCCTCGTCATCGCCATGCTGGGTGCCATAGAGTCGCTGCTCTCGGCTGCCGTGGCCGACGGTGTGATAGGCGACAAGCACGACAGCAATCAGGAGCTGGTAGGACAAGGCATCGCCAACATGGTATGCTCACTCTTTGGCGGTATCCCCGCTACAGGTGCCATCGCCCGCACAATGACCAACATCAACAACGGTGGACGCACCCCAATAGCCGGTATCATACATGCCATGGTATTGCTGCTCATATACTTCTTCCTCATGCCACTGGCCAAGTATATCCCCATGTCGTGCCTGGCTGGTATACTGGTGGTAGTATCGTACAATATGAGCGAGTGGCGTAGCTTCAAGGCCATCCTGAAGAATCCGAAGTCAGACATCACCGTGCTGCTCGTCACCTTCTTCCTCACCGTCATCTTCGACCTTACCGTGGCCATAGAGGTAGGTATCCTCATCGCCTGCCTGCTCTTCATGCGCCGTATGTCAGAGGTCACCAAGGTGTCTGTAGAGACTCAGGAGATAGACCTCAATGCCGATAGCGACCTGCCCTACAACAACGAGCATCTCATCATCCCTGACCGCGTAGAGGTGTATGAGATCAACGGACCCTACTTCTTCGGTATTGCCAACCGTTTCGAGGAGGTGATGAACGATGTAGGCCAACACCCTGCCGTACGCATCATCCGCATGCGCAAGGTTCCGTTTATCGACTCCACGGGTGTACACAACCTCACCAACCTATGTCAGAAATGCCTGAAGAAGGATGTACATATCGTGCTCTCGGGAGTCAATGACAAGGTACTCGAGGTGCTCACCAAAGCCGGATTCGACGAGCTCATAGGCAAGGAGAACATCTGCAGCCATATCACCATAGCCCTAGAGCGGGCCAAGGTATTGGCACAAGGCATCCCCACCAAGAAGAGTATGTAATCTACCGAATCAACCGCATTATATAGCCGCAATCAGATTCGCCTCTGAAGAGCAGCTGGTAAAAATAATTTTCAAACAGATTCTAAAAAATGCGCAATTGTCCTTGTAGTTTCAAAAAAAGGTATTATCTTTGCAGCCGAAAACGTCAATGACATGCCCAGATGGCGGAATCGGTAGACGCGCTGGTCTCAAACACCAGTGGGGCAACCCATCCCGGTTCGACCCCGGGTCTGGGTACAAGATAGGACGACAATCTCAAGATTGTCGGCCTATTTATTTTATTACCAAATAACTCGTCAAGAAGATATTCACGCGAAATATTATTCTTGCTTCTCACGCAGAGACGCAGAAAACACAGAGGATGCTTGCTACACTCGCGTCGGGGCGGCTAAAGGCCGAGTATACACCACTACGCGCCGGATTGAAAACACGAGCACCAGCAAGTGCTCTCTGCGCTCTCTGCGTCTCTGTGTGAAACTAAAAGGTTATCGGCGTGAAGAGTCCTTCCCCGATGAAATCGGGCTTTTTAAAGGAATGCACGCGCGATATGGGCTTCCGCAGGTGAAAAAAGTTTATTTTTGGGGTGGCAATGGCACAGCGCAGCGAGAGCAATGACAAGCTTGCTTAGTCATTGCCGAGCAAGCAAGCCATCTTAAAGCACAGCTTTATATCGGCAGCGTATGCGTAGCAACGATGACGTTAACGATGACGATAACTTTCAATTGTCAATTCTCAATTTTCCATTCGTACAGTCCCTTGGATATGCTGCTCGGCACGAGGCGGCCATCGGCGACGAGGGCGGCGATACGGCGGCGGGCAGTGCTCTCGCTGCAATGGGTGAGGGTGGCGTAGGTGCGGGCACTGATGTACTGGTGAGTGGTGAAGTACTCGGTGAGGGTCTCCTCGGTGCGTGTGCTGCTGAGCGGATGGGCCACGATGCCGTCGCACTCGAAGGTGAGGTCGGCGAGCACCCTATCCAGCTGCTTCGAGGGTTGGAAGGTGACGCCCTTAGCCTCCACATCCTTGCTGGTGATGCTACGGGCCGTGCTCTTGCCCTGCTTGGTGCCCACCTCGAGGCGCAGAGTGCCGAGGTTGCCCAGGGCCACGCGCCTACCGTTCTCCAGGGCACGGACAATCTCGCGCTCCATGGCATCCCACACGGCAAACACATCCGAGGGGGTGGCACTGTTGGCGTGACCTATGCTCTCGGCCATGTCCTTGAGCGTGGTCTTCTGACTGCCCATAACGTCTACGCGTATGCCCTGTACGCTTGCCTTGCTGCTGCCGCTACGCAGGTAGCAGCGGTGGGCGATGCAGCGGATGCCGCTTTTCTTTGTCTTTTTTGCCATTCGGGTATCTCCTTTATCTATAATGGTTTATAATCTTCACTCACGCCACCGCGGTGGCGTGTATCTGTCACCGCGGTGGAGTGCTTGGGCCACCGCGGAGGCGCACACACGTCACCGCGATGGCGTGCGCTTTTCTCTTTATCCCACAAAGATAATCAATAGTGCCGAACCATGCAATAGAAGGCTACTAAAATATCACGTTTTCAGGGAGGTAAGGGTATTGACTTCGGGGTTTTGATGTAGTAACTTTGCAGTAGAAATGAGGCCTGACATCCTCTCGAGCTATTCATACGAATAGCTCGGAATATCATCCGATATTCTTTCTACTGCGACATCGCTAACACTCGGCAGAGACAAACAAGTTTCTCTCTGCTCTCGCTGAATCGCGATGGTGCACGGTGAAAGAGTGAGGGGTTAAGAGGTGAGAGGCCAGGGGAGAAAGAAGTTGGTGAGTGACCTTAACCACCTTAACCGACCTTAAAAACTTTAATCACTAAAAGAGAAATATATATACCTATTTATTATGAATGTAAAGAATCTTTTGTTGAAAGTAAGCGAGTGGCTGCGAAGAAGAGTAACAGCACTTGCGAGTGAAAAGGGAACAGTGAAGAGGGAAGAGTTGCCCGAAGAAGGTATGACACCCAAGAGCGAAGAACCAATGGAGAGCCGTGCGGCATTAGGCACAAATCGGTCAACAACGAGTACCGACACGCTGATGCTGCGCATGGAGGAGTTCGTGAGAGAGCACTACGAGGTGCGCTTGAACCAGCTATCGCAACAGTATGAACTGGCCGAGATGAGGAAGGGAGAGTGGATGAAGCTCGACGATGAACTGTGCTACCGCCTGATGATGGAGATGAACCGCGAGGGTATAGCCATCACGAAGGCCCATCTGGTGAGGGCCGTGGTGCAGGGCGGAGCATTGGCACAGCGGTATCATCCCGTGTGCAGCTACCTGGAGAGTCTGCCCCAGTGGGACGGCACAGGACACATAGAGGCGCTCTTCCGCCGCGTGACTGACGATGAGCAGCTGCTGGGCTGGCTGCGACGGTGGTTCATCGGCATGGTGGCTCAGGTGATGGGGCGGACGGGGACGTATGGCAACAGCCTGTGCCCTATCCTCATCAGCCGCCAGCAGGGATGGGGCAAAAGCCAGTTTGCCAAGATGCTGCTACCCCACGAGCTGAGGATGTTTTACACCGACACCTTCAACCTGCAGCAGGAAGATGCCTGCCTGCGACGTATGACGAGCTACATGCTCATCAATGTGGATGAGATGGACCGCTTCAGGGATACGCGTATGGCGACGCTGAAGAACATGGTACAGCTGTCGGCGGTGTCGATGAAGCGGGCCTACCGCTCACACATGGAAGAGAAAGAGCGCATGGCATCGTTCATCGCCACCAGCAACCGCCGCTACCTGCTGCACGACGAGACGGGCAGCCGACGCTTCATCTGCGTGGAGCTCGCCCACCCCATCGACACGGCTACGCCCATCGACCACGAGCAGCTGTATGCCGAAGCTATGTCAGCACTGGCCGCAGGCGAGCGCCACTGGATGGACGAGGAAGAGACACGCCAGCTCGAAGCGCACAATGCCGGCTATGCGGCATCGCGCGGTGCATGGGACCTGCTCAAAGAGCACTTCACGACTTGCGAGCTGCCCGAGTCGGTCGAAGAGAAGCAGGAGGCACTATGGAGCGCTACCGAGGTGTATGACTACCTGCACGATCTGTCGCCCGCAGCCATGGCCGGCATCGAGCGCACGGGATTCGGACACTACCTGAAACGTATGGGCGCTCCCCAGACCCGTGTGAAGAACCGAAGGGTGTATGGAGTGGTGGCAATTAAAAGTTGAAAGATGAACCGAAGGTCGACGCCTGTGGGGCTGAAGTCAAAGATGAAAGTTTTCGTCATCGTTAACGTCATCGTTGCTACGCATACGCTGCCATGCCACCCCAAAAATAAACTTTTTTCACCTGAGGGGGCATATAAACAGTTTGGGCGCAACTCACGTTGCGCCCAAACCTTAATATAGCTATAAATGAATTATTCTGCCTTTGCTTCCTCAGCTGCGGGAGCCTCGGTAGCAGGTGCCTCAACAGCCGGAGCAGCTGCTGCGCTCTTCTTAGAACGACGGGTACGAGTAGCCTTCTTGGCAACCTTAGCCATATTCTCATTGTAGTCAACGAGCTCGATGAACGCCATAGGAGCAGCGTCGCTCATACGTGAGCCAAGCTTGATGATACGGGTGTAGCCACCGGGACGGTCGCCTACCTTAACGGCGATCTCCTTGAAGAGCTCGGTAACAGCATACTTGTCCTGCAGATAGCTGAATACTACACGACGAGAGTTGGTAGTGTCGTTCTTTGACTTGGTGATCAGAGGCTCAACGTACTTCTTCAGTGCTTTGGCCTTTGCGAGAGTCGTAGTGATTCTTTTGTGCTTGATCAAGGAGCAAGCCATGTTTGCCAACATAGCGCTTCTGTGAGAAGCAGTACGACCCAGATGGTTGAATTTCTTATTGTGTCTCATTTCAATTAATCTTTATCTAATTTGTATTTACTAATATCAGTTCCAAACGACAGATTCAGACTCTCGAGCAAATCATCAAGCTCGGTGAGCGATTTCTTTCCGAAGTTGCGGAACTTGAGAAGGTCGGTCTTGTTGAACTGTACAAGATCGCCAAGTGTATCAACCTCGGCAGCCTTCAAGCAGTTGAGGGCACGAACAGAGAGGTTCATGTCGGTCAACTTGGTCTTGAGCAACTGACGCATGTGGAGTACCTCCTCATCGAACTCTTCGTTAGAGTCGAACTCTGAATCCTCGAGAGCAATCTTCTCGTCAGAGAACAACATGAAGTGGTGGATAAGGATCTTGGCAGCCTCCTTCAAGGCATCCTTCGGGTGGATGGAACCATCGGTAGATATCTCAAGCACGAGCTTGTCGTAGTCGGTCTTCTGCTCGACACGATACTGCTCGATAGCGTACTTGACATTACGGATCGGAGTGTAGATAGAGTCAATGGGGATGGTGTTGATCTCGGTGCAGAACTGACGATTCTCATCAGAGGGAACATAGCCACGGCCCTTATTGATAGTGAGCTCTATCTCCATGGTAGCTTTGGAATCTAAACGGCAAATAACCAATTCAGGATTTAACACTTCAAATCCACTCAAGCACTTGCCTATATCGCCAGCCTTGAATTCGGTTACGTTTTCAACGGTAATACTAACCTTTTCCGTCTCAACTTCGTCTACAATCTGCTTGAATCGAACTTGCTTCAGATTCAAGATAATGTTGGTCACGTCTTCCTTCACACCAGGCACGGTAGCAAACTCGTGCTCAACGCCCTCGATCTTGATGGTGTTGATGGCAAAACCCTCCAATGAAGAGAGGAGAATGCGACGGAGTGCGTTACCGATGGTAATACCGAAACCAGGCTCCAAGGGACGGAACTCGAACTTACCAAACTTCGAGTCGGCCTCCAACATTATAACCTTATCAGGTTTTTGAAATGCTAATATCGCCATGAATAAATTATTAATTTTTAGAGTACAATTCTACAATCAGTTGCTCCTTGATGTTCTCGGGGATGTCCTCACGTGCGGGAACGTGGAGGAACTTACCAGCCTTCAAAGACTCGTCCCACTCAATCCAAGGATACTTGCTGTGGTTGAAACCAGCCAAAGCAGCCTCAATCACCTCAAGAGACTTAGACTTCTCGCGAACACCAACTACATCGCCGGGCTTAACAGCGCAAGAGGGGATGTTAACCACCTTACCGTTGAGCACGATGTGCTTGTGTGATACAAGCTGACGGGCAGCAGCACGTGTGGGAGCAATACCCAAACGGTATACTACATTGTCGAGACGTGACTCAAGGCTCTGGAGAAGGATAACACCGGTAATACCGTTCTTACGCGCTGCGTGGTCGAACAGATTGCGGAACTGACGCTCCAACACACCGTATGTGTACTTAGCCTTCTGCTTCTCAGCCAACATGACACCGTACTCAGAGGTCTTGCGACGCTTGTTGTTACCGTGCTGGCCGGGAGGGAAGTTTCTCTTAGCTAAAATCTTGTCAGGTCCGAAGATAGGCTCACCAAATCTACGGGCAATCTTTGTTTTTGGTCCTGTATATCTTGCCATTTTTCTTTTTCAATTTAGCATTCCCAACGTTCATTCAGCATTGCTTACAGCCGCGATTGCAGATAGGAAGAGTACAATCCAAAAAAGCAATGCAGAATGTCGGTCGCGAATAGGTTATATTATACTTTTCTTCTCTTAGGAGGACGACAACCGTTGTGGGGCAGCGGTGTAACGTCGATAATTTCCATAACCTCAATACCTGCTCCATGTACTGAGCGGATAGCAGACTCACGTCCGTTACCAGGACCCTTTACATAAGCCTTCACTTTTCTCAAGCCAAGGTCATAAGCTACCTTAGCGCAATCCTCTGCTGCCATCTGGGCTGCATAGGGTGTGTTCTTCTTAGAACCACGGAATCCCATCTTACCTGCCGAAGACCAAGAGATAACCTCGCCTTCACCGTTAGCAAGCGAAACAATAATGTTGTTGAATGATGAATGAACATGAAGCTGTCCGATTGCATCAACCTTCACATTTCTTTTCTTTGTTACGACTGATTTTTTTGCCATAGTTTATATTTCAACTTTTAATTCTTACTTTGTGGCTTTCTTCTTGTTAGCAACAGTTTTCTTGCGACCCTTACGTGTGCGGGCATTGTTCTTTGTGCTTTGACCACGAACAGGCAAGCCAATACGATGACGGACACCACGGTAGCAACCGATATCCATCAAACGCTTGATGTTCAACTGAACCTCAGAGCGAAGATCACCCTCTACCTTGTACTCAGCGCCGATTACCTCACGGACAGCAGCTGCCATATCATCGGTCCAGTCCTTTACTTTAACATCCTTATCTACACCAGCCTTCTCCAAGATCTGGTTTGCACTGCTGCGACCGATACCATAGATATAGGTCAGTGCGATTTCACCTCTTTTGTTCTGAGGTATGTCTACTCCAGCAATTCTTATAGCCATATATTTTCTAAATTTTCTGCAAAATTACTAAAAAATTATCCTTGACGTTGCTTTTCCTTAGGATTTTTCTTGTTAATAACATACAAAGTTCCGTGACGTCTAACAATTTTGCAATCTGCGGAACGTTTTTTCAATGATGCTCTTACTTTCATATTCGTATTTTGTTTTATTTATATCTGAAACTGATTCTACCTTTTGTAAGGTCATACGGAGACATTTCCACCTTCACACGGTCGCCAGGAAGGATCTTGATGTAGTGCATACGCATCTTTCCTGAAATGTGAGCAGTAATCTCATGTCCGTTCTCCAACTCAACGCGGAACATTGCATTGGACAATGCCTCTACAATGGTACCATCTTGTTCAATAGCTGTCTGCTTTGCCATATTAATTCTCTTTATTACGTAATACTTCTTCAACAAACTCGAACGAAGACAGAATGTCTGCCTTACCCATACCTACGGCAACGGTGTGTTCGAAGTGAGCAGCACACTTGCCATCAGCAGTAGAAACGCCCCAACCATCATTGTGCCACTTAATCTTACGGCTACCCTGGGTTATCATCGGTTCGATGGCAATACACATGCCTTGCTTGAGCAGTGTACCACGACCACGGCTACCATAGTTGGGCACCTGGGGATCTTCGTGCATCTCACGGCCGATACCGTGTCCTACAAACTCGCGAACGACACCATATCCGTGCGACTCGCAATGCTTCTGGACAGCGTATCCTATATCGCCAAGGCGCTTACCGTGAACCGCATTCTCAATACCTAAATAGAGCGCTTCCTTGGTCACGCGAAGAAGTTCCTTCACCTCTTCCGAAACCTCACCTACACAAAAGGTGTATGCAGAGTCACCACAAAAACCATTCATATAGGTTCCACAATCTACTGAAACGATGTCGCCATCCTTCAGTTCGATATCGTTGGGTATGCCATGAACAATCATATCATTGACCGAGGTACACAAGGTACCGGGGAATGCGGGATAGCCCGGCTCATAGTGAGGGAAACCCTTGAAGGTGGGCTCTGCACCGTGATCGCGGATAAACTCCTCGGCCACCTTATCGAGTTGGCGAGTGGTTACACCCGGCTTGATTATTTTGGCAATCTCCGCCAAAGTTCTCCCAACAAGGAGATTACTTTGGCGAAGTAGTTCTATCTCATCCTGTGTCTTAAGAAATATCATCTACAATAATTCTTAATAGGCTGCACCTGAACGGCCCTTGATACGGCCGGTCTTCAACAAACCATCATAGTGTCTCATCAACAAGTGGCTCTCAATCTGCTGCAGTGTATCAAGTACTACACCCACCAAGATAAGGAGTGATGTACCACCGAAGAACTGAGCAAACTCAGCCTTCACACCAAACATGGATGCGAAAGCAGGAAGAATAGCCACAACTGCCAAGAAGAGAGCTCCAGGCCATGTGATACGAGACATAATAGTATCGATATAGTCAGCTGTTGGCTTACCAGGCTTGATGCCAGGAATGAAACCATTGTTGCGCTTGATATCCTCGGCCATCTGAGTAGGATTAACTGTAATGGCTGTATACACAACAGTAAAGAAGATAATCAAAATAGCAAAGATGAGGTTGTAAAGCCAGCTGTTCATATCTACCATCAGACGAATCCATTCAGGTGCACTCTCGATAGTTGCATAATTGATGAAAGTCAAGGGTATGAACATGATAGCCTGAGCAAAGATGATAGGCATCACATTGGCAGCATTCACCTTCAAGGGGATATACTGACGCGCACCACCATACTGCTTGCCATTGGCCATCTGCTTAGCATACTGTACAGGCACCTTACGAACACCTTGAACGAGCATGATAGCACCACAGATTATCGCCATCAAAGCAATAAGTTCAATGAGGAATACTACCAAACCACCGTTACCACTCTCAAGGAAACGAGAAGAGAATTCTTGAGTAATAGCCTGGGGAAGACGCGCGATGATACCAACCAAGATAATCAATGATACACCATTACCAAGGCCCTTATCAGTAATACGCTCACCCAACCAAAGGATAAACATACTACCTGCAGCAAGGATAATGGTAGAGGTAATCATGAAAGTACCCCAGCTGATAGACTCGCTGATAGCCCCCATCGCCTGATAGCGCAAGTTCAAGAGGTAGGCAGGACCCTGAACCAAAAGAATTGCGATAGTCAGATAACGAGTAATCTGATTCATCTTTCTACGGCCACTCTCGCCCTCACGCTGCATCTTCTGGAAATAAGGTATCACCATACCCAAAAGCTGCACTACGATAGAGGCAGAGATGTAGGGCATCACACCCAATGCAAATACTGAAGCATTAGAGAATGCGCCACCGGAGAACATATCAAGAAGAGATAGAAGACCTGTACCAGTCTGCTCACGCAACTGAACCAACATATTAGGGTCAATGCCTGGAAGCACAATCTGGGTACCGAGACGATAGATAGCGATGAGACCTATAGTCACACCAATCTTCGCACGGAGGTCCTCAATCTTCCACATATTCATAACTGCCTTGCGCTTCCAGTAACCGAAAAGCGCAAGAACAGCTACGATTATTAATACTACTAATAAAGGATGCATAGATTAGAGTTTTACTGCGCTACCACCCTGAGCCTCGATAGCAGCAACAGCACTCTTAGAGAATGCATGAGCCTCTACCTCAAGCTTAGAAGTAATCTCGCCATTACCAAGAATCTTAACCAAATGCTTTGAAGAAACAAAGCCTGCAGCAATCAGATCAGCAACAGTAACCTTTGTCAAATTCTTAGCGTCAGCCAATGCTTGGATTACACCAATATTGATAGCCTTGTATTCAACACGGTTGATATTCTTGAAGCCGAACTTGGGAACGCGGCGCTGCAAAGGCATCTGACCACCCTCGAAGCCAATCTTCTTTGAGTAACCAGAGCGTGACTTTGCACCCTTGTGACCACGGGTAGAGGTACCACCCAAGCCAGAACCGGGACCACGACCAATTCTCTTTCTAGTCTTTGTTGAGCCTTCAGCAGGTTTTAAACTATTTAATTTCATAACTGTAATCTTTAATATTAATTAAATTACTCAACAACTGCAACCAAGTGCTTAACCTTGTTGATCATACCTAAAATAGAGGGAGTAGCTTCATGCTCAACTACCTTGTTCATCTTGCGCAAACCGAGAGCATCGAGAGTTCTCTTCTGATC
>JAZNYG010000033.1:0-2993 GCA_045594245.1 Bacteroidaceae bacterium | reverse complement strand
TTGTCCGTACCCAATGCTTCTCCTAAGGCGTGCGACATGAGCATCATCCACTCGTCCTGCTCGTCGGTAATAAAAGAAGAGGTAAAGTCGAGCCTATACACCCTATCCGCATCCTTGAAGCAGCGATTGTAGGTGAGGTCGTGGTTCACTTGCACCAAGATGATGTAGGCCGCCGCAAAGGCGATGCTCAGACCGAGGATGTTGAGCACGGATGACACTTTGTAGCGTCCGAGATTCTTGAAGAACTCTTTCATATTGTTTTAAGTTTTATAGTTTTTCAGTTGTTGAGTTTGTAAGTCTCTCGCCCCCCCCTTTTAGCCTCCACTCTTTATCACCTCCGCAGGATTCTCGTGGGCGGTACGCCATACACGCGAGCCTACTGAGAGGGCAATGAGCAGAACAATGGCGAGGAAGATGACAACGTATATCCACCAGGCGATGGGCGCTTGCTTCACGTATTGCGCCACCCACTCCTTCATTATCATATAGCCTATGGGGAAGGCCACGGCCGAGGCGGCAAGGACGATGAGTCCGTACTCCTTTATAAATATGGAGAGGATGTCCGCCAGCGTGGCACCGTGAATCTTGCGCAGGGCAATCTCCTTGCGCCTTTGGGCACAGGCAAGCGTCACGATGGAGTAGACGCCAAACACGGCCACGAGGATGCAAACGGCAGAAATAATCATCAGAATAGTCATCAGGTTGAGTTCACTCCTCATCTTGTCGGCCAACATATCTTCAGAGAAGTGCAGTTTATATATAAGGTCGGGAAAATGCTTTTTCATTGTTTCCTCTATCTCGGCCGTAAACTCCTTGCGCATACCTGGTTCGTGTATCAGAGTCACGTAGGAAACGGGATCGTAAAGCCTGCCTTCAAAGTAGGAGTAGCTTCGGAATACATAGTTATCGTTACCGAACCATTCTTGACTATTGACTTCTATATCCGGTGTAGGGTCTTTGATGACAGCAATTACAGTGAGTGTCTCGCGCGGTTTCTGCATAAAGGGCTTCTCGTGCCAATAAATGGTACGTCCTACAGCCATTCCCCATCCCAACTGTTTCCATACTCGCTCGGTAAGTACTACCTCATTGTATTTCCAATCCTCGCGCCGTGGCAATGCGCCTTGGAGGACGGTGAATCCGTAGTTCGGATTGCCTATGTCATAAAACCCCTTTATCATTAGTACCTCTATCTGTTCGCTCTCTTCTGTCAAACTCACCGAAGCTCCCCATCCGTTATTGCTATTGCCGTTGAAGTCAGCAGCATCATATGCAGCTTCAACTACAGACGGCAATGTACGTACGCGATTGTAAACCTCGAAGCGACGATTAGATAGTTCTCCACCATAAACAGTCCTCAAATCCATCTCCGGGTGCGAGTAGCGGTCTATTTTTTCTATCTCCAAGAAAGCGCGATTCTTGATACTGAATCCCCAGTCGTGATGCTTCATAAAGAAGAATTGGTGCACCATCACTACGGTGCAAAAGATAATGGATATGCTTACAGTAAGCTGTACGAAAGTGCTTACTTTGCGAGACACTTCGCCCGAACGCTTGGCAGAAAGGCTATGGCGTAAAGTGCGGTGCCGTACGATGGCTATAGGTACGATACTAATGAAAATACACACTACAGCAATGGCCAACATCAGATAAAAGGCTTGCCACATCACAAACTTGCCTCCTACGTCAATTCCTGCGAACCGTTCGAACGGCAATTGCAACCATTCCGTAAAGAGCATACCAAAGGCCACCGAAGCAAAGATTACCATAGAGAACTCTATGGCAAACATCGCCATCAGGCTCCGTGTAGTGGCTCCATTGACTATGCGCAGTGCCATCTCGCGCTGACGGCCTTGCAAGCGGATAAGGTAGAGCACAAGATAATTGAGTAATCCGCAGAATACCAACAAAAGACTGCAGAAGGTAAATGTGCGCAGGTGTTCGTAGCTGAGATTCCCAACGCGCAATTTGCGGTGTACTTGACTTATCGGAACAAGTCGGGTTCCTGTCTGTCGGTCGTGCTGCTTCTCCTTATATATGCGTTGCGCGAGGTTGTTGAGGTCAATGCCTTCGAGCGTCTTGATGAACACGAAACGCAAGTTGCCCTCTTGTGGGCGACCAAACTGCCCCAGTACGATATCATATTGCAGTATGCTATGCGTAGGACTGTCTTTTACTACAGCCGCAATAGTCCTGTATATGTCATCGCCGAAACCGTCATATACAACACGCTCGCCCACGAAACCCTCAGTACGGCCGGGGAAGAGCTTGCGGGCAAAACTCTCCGTGACGGCAATCTCTTGCTTGTTGATGAAGAAACTGTAACTGCCCTCTACCAATGGCAAGCCAAATATACGAAGATAGGAGCTATCCGTTTCGAGCGAACGACAGGAGATTCCATTGGTCCTCACATCGCCTTCGTCCTTAAGAGAAACAAGCGTAGCCGCCTCTACATCGGGATACTGCTCGTCAACGATATACTTTAATTTAGATGCAGCCCTCATTGTCCATCCTTTATCTCCACTCCATGACATGGAGTCTTCCAAGGCATATATCCGCTCATAGTCCTTGTGCATGGTATCGTAGGTGTTCTCGTAGTGCATCCACAGGGCGGAGAGCGAGAGGCAGACGAATCCGGCGGCGAGGCCGAGCACGGAGATGGCGGTTTGCGCGGGGTATTTGCGCAGGTTGCGCAGGGCTATTTTAATGTAGTGTAGTAGCATTTGAGTTTTTTAGTTTTTAAGTTTGTGTACTGTTGTCAAGGATTTTCACAGGCTTGACAAAATTTTATCACAGGCTCGACAAAACTTTGTCAAAGGTATGATAAATTTTTGTCATAGGCTTGATAATTCTTTTTTTGCTTGCCTTTTGTCATCTTGAACGAAGTGAAAGATCTCTTTCAAGTTTCGATGCGAGATTGCCTTAACGGCGACCTAAAGGTTGTTTCACTGCGTTCAGAATGACAGGAGCGTTTGTTTGTTTTCTTGATTCAT